>NZ_JBHMBS010000005.1:63110-478157 GCF_042428775.1 Streptosporangium vulgare
CGCCGTCGCCCGCCCGCGCAGGGGCGGGCGACGACGCGTTTCCCTCTCCCGCGGATACCCGGTCGCGCGTCCTCGCGCGACCCGTCCGCACTCCGGAGGAACACCGTGCGAGCCGCCCGTGTCACCGTTTTAGACCAGCCGTTGCACCCGCGGAAGGTACCCGTCCCCGTCGCCCGACCCGGCCAGGTCCTCATCCGTGTCGAGGCCGGCGGCCTGTGCCGTACCGGCATCCGCACCGCCAGTGGCGACCGGCCGGTCAAGCCGGTCGTGCCCCTCCCCCCTCCGGCCACGAGGGAGTGAGCCGTGTCGAGCGGCTGGGCGCGAGGGTCACCGAGCGCGCCCTCGGCGAGCGCGTGGCCGTGCCCTGGCTGGGCTGACCTGCGGCACCTGCGAGTACCGCGTCAGCGGCCGGGCGCCCCTGTGCCTGACTCAGGGCACCGCTGGCATGCGCCTGGCCCAGGGCACCGCTGCGCATGCGCACACGCCGCCTGCTCCCCGGCCGTCGTGCGCGTGACGCCGGTGCCCCAAGGCCCCGGGAACTCGGGACCTATGGCTCTTCGGCAGCTCGCGGGCGTGGCGTGTGATGGAGGAAAACAAGGAGGAATCATGACTCACGTGATCGTCGTGGGGACCGACGGTTCGGCCGCCGGGACCGCCGCCGTGGAATGGGCCGCCGACGACGCCGCCCGCGCCGACCGGCCGCTGCGCATCGTCTACGCGGTCGATCGCTGGCCGTACCAGATCTCCAGGTTCCCCAACCCGGCCATGGGCGACGTGCTGGAGCGTGGCGCCCGGCGCGTGCTGGCCGAGGCGGAGGAGGTCGCGCGCAAGCGGCAGCCCGACATCGAGGTGACCACCGAGTCGATCGAGGGCACCGCGGTGTCGGTGCTGCGCGCCCAGGCCGAGCACGCCGACGAGCTTGTCGTCGGCGCCCGGGGGCTGGGCGGTTTCGCCGGAGCGGTCATGGGCTCGGTGAGCGCCCACGTCGCCGGGCACGCGCACGGCGCCGTGGTCGTCGTGCGGCCCGGGTGGCAGAGCGATCACGGTCAGATCGTCGTCGGCATCGACGACTCCCCGGCCTGCGAGCCGGCCCTCGCCTACGCCTTCGCGCAGGCCGCGCTGCGCGGCGCCACCCTGCGCGCCATCCACGCCTGGCAGGCCCCGGTGCACGTCTACGCGCCAGAGATCACCTACGATCTCGACGAGGTCGGCCAAGCCCACCAGCAGGCCGCCACCGACAGGCTGCGCGGCCGGCAGGAGCGCCACCCCCAGGTGAAGGTGGTCCAGGAGACCGTCTGCGCGCACCCGGTGGACGCCCTCACCCGCGCCTCGGCCGAGGCCGACCTGGTCGTGGTGGGCTCCCACGGCCGCGGTGCCGTCAGCTCGGCGATACTTGGCTCGGTGAGCCGGGCCGTGCTGCTGCACGCCGGCAGCGCCGTCGCCGTCGTCCGCTCCGCGGCCGATTGAGCGGCCCGCGTGAGCGGACCGGCCCGCGCCGGTCGAAAGGCCCGGCCCGCGATCGGCCGAGCGGTCCGGGCCGCTCTCCCGCCCGGTGACGCTGCCCGCCACGGAGCCGTACGTCAGGGAAGCCCCGTCTTCCGCATCACGGTGGACCGGGTGACAGCGCCAGCGCGCCGGTGAGGTCGGCCTGGTCGAGTGCGGCGTCGGTGAGGTCGGCTCCCGTCAGATCGGCTCCGCGACCGGGGCCGGGCGCGGGGCCGCTCGTGGCACGGCCGACGAGCCGCGCTCGCCGATCCCGAACACGTGACCGGCCGGCCCGCCGAGGACCGTGCGCACGGCCTCGTCCTCGGACTCCTGGCCGAACCTGTGCCCAGATCCTTTCGACACGCTTCCGTCCACCCCGGAAAACAGCAAACCCCAGGCCATTGACCTGGGGAAACTGTGGTGGACGATACAGGGATTGAACCTGTGACCCCTTCCGTGTCAGGGAAGTGCTCTCCCGCTGAGCTAATCGTCCGCATGGGGAAAGACCAGAGGTGGAGACGGGATTTGAACCCGTGTAGACGGCTTTGCAGGCCGTTGCCTCGCCTCTCGGCCACTCCACCGGAGTGAGAGCCCGAAGACCCTTCGAGCGGAAGACGGGATTCGAACCCGCGACCCTCACCTTGGCAAGGTGATGCTCTACCACTGAGCCACTTCCGCGTGTTTCCCCCGGGTTTCGTACCCGGTGGCGACGAGAGAACTCTAGCGGGTTTTCCCGGCGGTTGCGTAACCGCGCGTTCAGCCGCCGGACCCGTGGCCGTCGGGCGAACCCGCCCGCGGGAACGCGATCCCGCCCGCCCGGCACCCGTGCGGCGGGCCCGTCCGGGCGGTCGTTCAGCCGTCCTGCTCGGGCGGGCGGCGCAGCTGGCGGGCGACGACGCGCTCCACCGCGGGCAGGGTGAGGAAGATCTCCAGGATGCGGGTGAGGCGGTGCACCTCGATGCGGTGGAAGGCGGGGCCGTCGGCGCGGGCCAGCAGGAAGGTGAGGGCGAGCGGCGGCAGCGGGGCGGCGATCACGTGCAGGCCGGAGTCGAGGGTGAAGGCCGCCGGGCGGACGGGCGTCTCGTCGGGGAAGGGCACCTGCTCGGGGGCACGCCAGCTGGAGTGGACGATCGTACGAGGGCTCTTCTCGGTCGCCGCCGCCGCCCAGTCGGCGCTGAACAGCACCGGCATGGAGTCGATCAGGGTGGCGAGGGCGCGGTCGCCCGCGGTGGTGATGTATTTGAGGATCTCCAGCTCCGGGTAGGTCCCCGGCGCCTCGCGCGTGCTCCAGATGCCCTCGATCGTCACCCCCGGGACGCTCTCCAGCCCCTCGACCAGGCTCTCCCTGGGAGCGGAGTCGGGCCAGTAGACGGTGATGTCGTCCAGCGCCCGGCCCTCGCCGCGGTCGAGGACGACCACCTGGGTGATGTCCGCGCCCGCGACGCCGAGGACACGGGTCACCTTCCCCAGGGAACCCGGCTGGTCGGGCAGCGCGATCCGCAGTCGCAGCAGCATCCGGGGCCTCCCGTGTCACGTTGATCTACGCCAGGGACACCATACCCAGCGATGATTCGTCCTGCTCGTCGCAGTGCGGTAGAAAAGCCAGGTGGAGTCGTTGAAGCTGGGATCACTGGAGGTATGGCCGCCGGTCGTCCTCGCCCCGATGGCCGGGATCACCAACGCGCCGTTCCGCACCCTCTGCCGGGAGCAGGGCGGCGGGTTGTTCGTCTGCGAGATGATCACGACGCGGGCGCTGGTGGAGCGCAATCCCAAGACCTTCAAGATGATCCGCTTCGAGCCCGAGGAGAGCCCGCGCAGCATCCAGCTGTACGGGATCGACCCGGAGACCGTCGGCAGGGCCGTCCGCATGATCGCCGAGGAGGACCTGGCCGACCACGTCGACCTCAACTTCGGCTGCCCGGTGCCCAAGGTCACCCGCAAGGGCGGCGGCTCCGCGCTGCCGTACAAGCGGAACCTGTTCCGGGCGATCCTGCGCGAGGCCGTGCGCAACGCGGGGACGCTCCCGGTGACCGTGAAGATGCGCAAGGGCATCGACGACGACCACCTGACCTACCTGGACGCCGGGCGGATCGCCGTCGAGGAGGGCGTCTCCGCGATCGCGCTGCACGGCCGCACCGCGATCCAGCACTACGGCGGCACCGCCGACTGGGAGGCGATCGCGCGGCTCAAGGAGAGCGTGACGGAGATCCCGGTGCTGGGGAACGGCGACATCTGGAGCGCCGCCGACGCGCGCCGCATGATGGACGAGACCGGGTGCGACGGGGTCGTCGTGGGCCGGGGCTGCCTGGGGCGCCCGTGGCTGTTCGCGGACCTGGCCGCCATGTGCGAGGGCGGCGACGAGCGCAGCCGCCCCCTGCTGGGCGAGGTCGCCGCGACCATGGACCGGCACGCCACCCTGATGGCCGAGTGCTTCGAGAGCGAGCGGCACGCCGTGGTCGACTTCCGCAAGCACGTCGGCTGGTACCTCAAGGGCTTCACCGTCGGCGCCGAGCTCCGCCGCCGCCTGGCCACCGCGGAGAGCCTGGCCGGTCTGCGTGAGGGCCTCGCCGAGCTCGACGTCACCCAGCCGTGGCCCGACGGCGTCGACACCCCCCGGGGCAAGACCAACCCGCGCGACCGCGTCCACCTGCCCGCCGGGTGGCTGGACGACCCCTACGACCTCGCGGTTCCCAGCGCGGACGCCGAGAACGACACCTCGGGCGGCTGACGGCCCCGGCGGCCGGTGGTGCCGGGGCGGACCGACCGGGTCCTTGTCCCCCGGCGCTCGCTCCCGTCCGCCCCGGTTCCGATACCTCATTCCGGACATCTCGCTCTCTTCATGCCTCTTCATGCCTCTTCGTGTGTTCCGTACGGCCCGGTGTGGCCCGGTGCGGCCCGCACGGCAGGTGTGACGCGAATGTGACCGCGTCCTGACAGACGGGCGTCAGCGATCTATGTAATGTTCGGTCAAAGGTCGCGGCTCACACGTGGAGACGGCGGTTTGACAGGCACCACATCGGCGGGATCGGCGAGCGGCACGACGCCGGACGCCGCGTCGGCGGACGAGCTGATCGCGGAGTTCGACGCGGAGCGGCCCGCCCGGCGGCTGTCGGGCCGGGTGGCCGGGGCCGTCACGCTGGTCGCCCTCGGGCTGTCGCTGTACGTCCTGTACCGGGCCTTCCGGCCCGGCTCCGTGCTCCCGTACCGGATGGTCTTCCTCGCGGTCGTGCTGCCGCTCGTCTTCGTCTGCTACAAGCCGGGGCGGCGGGGCACCGACCGGCCGGGCGTCGTGGACTGGGCGCTGGCCCTGCTCGCGCTCGCCGCCTGCCTCTACCCGCTGGCGGTCTTCGACGACTTCATCCGGCGCGCCTTCGAGCCGACGCCCCTCGACGTGGCGGCCGGGGCGGTCATCGTGCTGCTGGTCCTGGAGGCCTGCCGCCGCACCGTCGGATGGATACTGCCCGCGGTCTGCGTCGGGTTCGCCCTCTACGCCTACTACGGCGGCTACCTGCCCTTCGACTGGGTCATCGGCCACCGCGGCTACGACATCGACCGGATCGTCGTCTCGTTCGTGATGGGCACCGACGGCGTGTACGGGGTGCCGCTCGACGTGGCGGCCACCTACATCATCCTGTTCACCGTCTACGGCGCGGTCCTCGACCACTCCGGGGCGGGGAGGTTCTTCGTCGACGTCTCCCTGGCCGCGTTCCGCCGCTCGCGCTCCGCGCCGGGCCGTACGGTCACCCTCGCCGGGTTCCTGCTCGGCACGGTGAGCGGCTCGGGCGTCGCGACGACGGTGAGCGTGGGCAGCGTCGCCTGGCCGATCCTGCGCAGGGCCGGATACCCGCCCGAGCAGGGCGGGGGAGTGCTCGCCGCGGCGGGCATCGGGGCGATCCTGTCGCCCCCCACACTCGGCGCGGCGGCGTTCATCATCGCCGAGTACATGCGGGTCGGCTACCTCACGGTGCTGCTCTACGCCACCATCCCCACGGTCCTGTACTACCTGGGCATCTTCCTCGCCATCGAGATCGACGCCCGCAAGTACGGGACGCGGGCCGTGGAGGTGGACGCGCCGAGGTTCTGGCCGCTGGTCAGGCGGTTCGGCTACCACTTCAGCTCGCTCTTCGTGATCGTCGTCCTGATGGCGCTGGGCCAGTCGCCGTTCCGCGCCGTGGTGTACGCCACGCTGCTGGCCGTCGCGCTCTCCTTCCTCGACAGGGAGCACGCCCTCACCCCGCGCAGGGCGGCGAGGGCCCTGGCCGCGGGGACGACCGGGGTGCTGCCGGTCGCGGCGACCTGCGCCGCCGCCGGGCTCATCGTCGCCGTCGTCACCCTCACCGGTCTCGGCCTCAAGGCGAGTTCGCTGATCGTCGGAGCCTCGGGCGGGATCCTCGCCGTCACCGCGCTGCTGTGCGCGGTCGCGGTGCTCGTGCTCGGCCTCGCCGTGCCGGTGACCGCGTCGTTCGTCATCGCGGCGGTGATCATCGGGCCCGCGCTGACGGACCTCGGCGTCAGCCAGGCCGAGGCGTACATGTTCATCTTCTACTACGCCGTGCTGTCGGAGGTGAGCCCGCCCACGGCGCTGTCGGCCTTCGCGGCGTCGGCCATCACGGGAGGCAACGCCTACCGGACCATGATGGCGACCTGGAAGTACACGCTGCCCGCGTTCCTGGTGCCGTTCGCCTTCGTGCTGACCCCCGGCGGGGCCGGGCTGCTGGCCCAGGGGCCGATCGGGGAGATCCTGGCGGCCACCGGGGTCTCGGCGCTCGCGGTCGCCGCGCTGGCCGCCGCCACCGGCGGGCGGCTGGTCGGCCCGGCCGGGCTCGTCGAGCGGGTGCTGTGCGCGGTGGCCGCGGTGCTGCTGCTGTTCCTGTCGCCGCTGCCCGCCCTCGTCGGGGCGGGTCTCCTGATAGTGGCCGTCTCCCTCCATCTGGTGATGCGCGAACGAGAGGTGGTTCGATGACCGTCAAACGCGTGGCCGTCCTGCTGGCGGCCGGGGTCCTGTTCCTCACCGGGTGCGGCGGAGACCGGTCGGCCGAGCGCGGCGAGGGCCAGAGCGCCGCCGCGGGCAAGCGGCTGTCGATCGCCACCGGTAACACCACCGGCGTCTACTACGTCCTCGGCGGGGGCCTGGCCGACCAGATCGGCAAGAACCTCCCCGGTTACCAGGCGACGGCCGAGGCGACCGGCGCCTCGGTGGAGAACATCCAGCGGGTCGTCAGGGGCGACTCCGACATCGCCTTCACCCTCGCCGACTCCGCCGCCGACGCCGTCGCGGGCAAGGGCGCCTTCACCGCGCCCCAGCCGATCCGCGCCCTCGCCCGCCTGTACGACAACTACACCCAGGTGGTCGCCACCGCGGGTTCGGGGGTGAGGTCCGTCGCCGACCTCAAGGGCAAGCGGGTCTCCACCGGCTCGCCCAACTCCGGCACCGAAGTGATCGCGCTGCGCCTGCTGAAGGCCGCCGGTCTCGACCCGGACAAGGACGTCACCCGCCAGTCGCTGGGCCTGCCCGAGAGCGTGCAGGCCGTCAAGGACGGCGACCTCGACGCCCTGGTCTGGTCGGGCGGCCTGCCCACGCCGGGCCTCACCGACCTGCTCACCTCGCTCAAGGACGAGGTCGCCTTCGTCCCGCTGGACGGGGTGCTGCCCGCGATGCGGGCCGAGCACGGCCCGGTCTACGCCGCGGGGACGATCGCGAAGGACGTCTACCAGACCCCGGCCGACGTGTCCACGATCTCGGTGCCCAACCTGCTCGTCGTGAACGAGAAGATGGACCCCGCGCTGGCCGGGAGCCTGACGAAGCTGCTCTTCGACCGCAAGGCGGACCTGGAGAAGGTCCACCCCGCGGCCAAGGACGTCACCCGTGACAACGCCCGGAAGACCGAGCCGGTGCCCCTGCACGACGGCGCGAGGAAGTACTACGGCTGAGCGGTGCGAAGAAGCACCACGGGCTGACCGGGGGTGCTCCACGGCCTCGCGCCCCGCCGGTCGCCGGGCCCCGGGGAGCCGGACCACTGGGAGTCGGAGTGCCGGGGGACGGACCGCCTGGAGTCGGACCGCCGGGGACGGCACGGCCGATCCGGGCGGCGGGCCTCGCGTGTCCCGGCGCGGCGTTCCGGACGTCGCACGCCGCGCCGCACGGTGTGCCGTACGCGGTGTCCGGGAGCTCCAGCTTCGCCCTCCGTCTCGGACGGGGGCCGTGTCGTGTCCCCCTCCCCGGGTATCCCGAAGCGTGTGAACACGTGGGACAAGAGAGATGACATGGTGGTCCACGGGACCGATCCGTACAACGCCGAGGCTCCGCCGGGTGCCCTGGCCGATCAGATCATCACCCCGCTCGACACCTTCTACAGCCGCAACCACGGGCCCGTCCCCGACCTGGATCCGGGGTCCTGGCGCCTCACCGTGGACGGCCTGGTCGAGCGTCCGCTGACGCTCTCCCTGGAGGACCTGCGCTCGGGGTTCCCCGAGCTCAGCCTGGTGGCGACCCTGCAGTGCGCGGGCAACCGCCGTGCCGGCCTGGTCGAGGTGCGCGACATTCCCGGTGAGGATCCCTGGGGGCCCGGCGCGACCTCCACCGCCCGCTGGAGCGGTGTCGGCCTGGCCGGGGTCCTCGCCCGCGCCGGGTTGCTCCCCGAGGCCGCGCACATCGCCTTCGCCGCCCCCGACGTCTCCCGGCTCGCCGACCCGGCCCAGCCCTACGGCGGCTCGATCCCGGTGGCCAAGGCCGTCGGCGGGGACGTCCTGCTGGCCTGGGCGATGAACGACCGGCCGCTGTCACCGCTCCACGGCGCCCCGCTCCGCGTCGTCGTCCCCGGCTGGATCGGCGCCCGCAGCGTGAAGTGGCTCCAGCGCGTCACCGCCCGGGAGGAACCGTCGGACAACTACTTCCAGGCCACCGCCTACCGCCTGCTGCCCCCCGAGGCCGACCCCGCCAAGGCGGGACCCGGTGACGGCATCTCCCTGGGACCCGTCGTCCTCAACACCGCGATCCTGAGCCCCGGCGACGGCGACCGCCTCCGGCCGGGGCTCACGCGGATCACCGGCTACGCCTACGCGGGGGACGGCCGCACCGTCGCCCGCGTCGACGTCTCCCTCGACGGGGGCGACAGCTGGATCCAGGCGGACCTCGGCGAGCAGGCGGGTCCCTGGGCGTGGCGGCACTGGCACACCACCGCCGAACTGGGGGAGGGCGAGACCGTGATCGCCGCCCGCGCCTGGGACAGCTGCGGGGCCACCCAGCCGGACTCGGCCCGGGACGTGTGGAATCCCAAGGGGTACGCCAACACCTCGTGGTCTCGCGTCCGCGTCACCTGCGCTCCCTGAGGTACGCCGACCGGGGAGAGACGCTCGCCGCGGTGTCCGGACGCCGTCAGCCCGCCTTCGGGCCGCGGTCTCCGGACGCCGTCCGCGCCCGCCCTCAGGCCTCGACGGAGCCGCCGCTGCGCCAGTAGACGTTGTTCTCCCTGCTGAGCATGCCCTCGTCGACCAGGTAGCGGCGCAGCGCCGCGTGGTCGTCGTGGAAGGCGCGCAGCGCGACGTTCACCTCCTTCTCGGAGTAGCGGACCCCCGGCTCGAAGACCTGGACCACGTAGTCGAGCACGACCAGCTGCTTGTCGCGCTTGGTGGGGATCGCCCGCAGCCGTCCCTCGACGAGGAAGGACTGCAGCACCCTCTCCTCGGGGGAGACCGGGGTGGCGGGCCTCGCCGTGGCGTGCAGCAGCTCACGGAAGCGCTCGCGCCGCACCCCCCACTCGCCGCTCTCCTCCCGTACGGCGAGCCCGCCGCGTTCCAGGCGGTCCAGCGCGCGCCTGACCGCCTCCCTGTCGAGGCCGGACTCCTCCTCGGGCTTGCCGCCCAGCACCAGGGCGGCCAGCACCTTCAACGTGTCTTCCTGGTACAGCAGGCCCAGCACCTGCCTGATCGCGTCGTCGCTCATCTCGCCATTCTTGCCGGTCCCGTCCGATATTTCCGCGCCAGAGGACGGCGGCTGTGGCGGCCCGGGGTCGTCAGAGGCGGTTCAGGCCGATGACGTGGACCACCGCGCGGCCCTCCTCGTCGGAGGCGGCGAGGTCGACCTGGGCGTCGATGCCCCAGTCGCCGTCGCCCGCCGGGTCGGAGACGACCTGGCGGACCCGCCAGAACTCCTTCTCCTCCTCGATGCGCAGCAGGCCGGGGCCCCGGGCGTCCGGGCCGGTGCCGATCTCCTCGTGGTCGTCGTAGTAGGCGTCGAGCGCGGCGCCCCAGTCGACGTCGGGGGCGAGCTGCTCCAGCTCCTGCTCGTTCTCCAGGGAGGCGAGCTCGATCAGGCGGAACATCGCGTTGCGGACCAGCACCCGGAACGCGCGGGTGTTGGCGGTGACCGGCTTGGTGCTCTCCTCCAGCGAGGGCGCCTCCAGCTCCCCGGTCGGGTTCTGCAGCTGCTCCCACTCGTCCAGGAGGCTGGAGTCGACCTGGCGGACCAGCTCGCCGAGCCACTCGATGAGGTCGACCAGGTCCTCGGTCTTGAGGTGCTCGGGGATGGTCCGCGACAGGGTGCGGTAGGCGTCGGCGAGATAGCGCAGCACGGTGCCCTCGGAGCGGGTCAGCTCGTAGAACTGCACGTAGTCGGCGAAGGTCATCGCCCGCTCGTACATGTCGCGGACGACGCTCTTGGGGCTGACCGTGTAGTCGCCCACCCAGGGGTGGCCGCGCCGGTAGGTCTCGTACGCGCCCAGCAGCATGTCGGCCATCGGCATCGGGTAGGTGACGTCGGCGAGGAGCTCCATCCGCTCCTCGTACTCGATGCCGTCGGCCTTCATCAGCGCCACAGCCTCGCCGCGCGCCTTGTTGAGCTGCGCCGACAGGATCTGGCGGGGGTCGTCGAGGATGGACTCGATGATCGAGACCATGTCCAGGGCGTAGTTGGGCGACTCCATGTCGAGGAGTTCGAGGGTGGCGAGCGCGAAGGTGGACAGCGCCTGGTTCAGCGCGAAGTCCTCCTGCAGGTCGACGGTGAGGCGGGCCATCCGGCCGTGCTCGTCGGGCTCGCTCAGCTTCTCCACCACGCCTCCGGCCAGCAGCGACCGGTAGATCGCGATGGCCTGGCCGATGTGCCGCCGCTGCCACTTGCGGTCCTCGTGGTTGTCGGTGAGCAGGTGGCGCATCGCCGCGTAGCAGTCGCCGGGACGGTTGATCACCGCGAGGAGCATGGCGTTGCTGACCTTGAACCGGGAGTTCAGCGGCTCCGGCTCGGCGGCCTGCAGCTTCTCGAAGGTCTCCTCGCTCCAGCCGACGAAGCCCTCCGGCGGCTTCTTGCGGGCGAAGCCGCGCCGCCGCTTGGGATCGTCGCCGATCTTGGCGAGGGCCTTCTCGTTCTCCACGACGTGGTCGGGGGCCTGGCAGACGACGTAGCCGATGGTGTCGAACCCGGCCCGGCCGGCCCGTCCGGCGATCTGGTGGAACTCGCGGGCGCGCAGCCGCCGCACCTTGTTGCCGTCGTACTTCGACAGCGCGGTGAACAGCACGGTCCTGATCGGGACGTTGACGCCGACGCCGAGCGTGTCGGTGCCGCAGATGACCTTCAGCAGGCCCGCCTGGGCGAGGCGCTCCACCAGGCGGCGGTACTTCGGGAGCATCCCGGCGTGGTGCACGCCGATGCCGTGCCGCACCAGGCGGGAGAGGGCCTTGCCGAACCGGGTGGTGAACCGGAAGTGGCCGATCATGGAGGCGATCGCCTCCTTCTCGGCCTTGGTCGACATGTTGATGCTCATCAGCGCCTGCGCCCGCTCCATGGCCGAGGCCTGGGTGAAGTGGACGACGTAGACGGGGTACTGGTTGGTGGTGAGCATCTCCTCCAGCGTCTCGTGGAGGGGAGTGAGCCGGTAGGAGTAGACCAGCGGGACCGGCCGCTCGGCGTTCTTCACCACCGCGGTGGGCCTGCCGGTGCGCCGGGTGAGGTCCTCCTCGAACCTGGTGACGTCTCCCAGGGTCGCCGACATCAGGATGAACTGGACGTTCGGCAGCTCCAGGAGCGGCACCTGCCAGGCCCAGCCGCGGTCGGGCTCGGAGTAGAAATGGAACTCGTCCATCACCACCTGGCCGATGTCGGCCGCGGCGCCGTCGCGCAGCGCGACGTTGGCGAGGATCTCCGCGGTGCAGCAGATGATCGGCGCCCCGGGGTTCACGCTCGCGTCGCCGGTCATCATCCCGACGTTCTCGGTGCCGAACACCGCGCACAGGTCGAAGAACTTCTCCGACACCAGAGCCTTGATAGGCGCGGTGTAGAAGGTGCGCACGTCCCTGGTGAGCGCGGTGAAATGGGCTCCGGCGGCGACGAGGCTCTTGCCCGAGCCGGTCGGGGTGGCCAGGATCAGGTTGTTTCCCGACACCACCTCGATGAGAGCCTCCTCCTGCGCCGGATAGAGGGTCAGTCCCCGCTCGGAGTTCCATTCGACGAAGGCGTCGAAGATGGCGTCGGGGTCGGCGTCGATCTCTTCTGGCAGGCGGTCTACGAGGCTCACGGTTCAATACTGCCGAAGAACTTGAGGTGGTCGGACCGGAGGCGGTCGTGGATCACCTTACATTGCAGGTAAAGTGCGTGACTTTGTGCAGTTATAGCTGCTTTTTTCGGCATAAATGCTGATCAAATCAGATGATGCCGCCGTTGACGCGAAGCACCTGCCCGTTGACCCAGCGGGCGGGGCCGGCGAGGAACGCCACGGCCTCGGCGATGTCCGAGGGCTGTCCCAGCCGTTCGAGCGGCGGCTGGGCGGCCATCCTGGCGACGGTCTCCTCGTCCTTGCCGTCCAGGAAGAGCGCGGTGGCGGTGGGCCCGGGGGCGACGGTGTTGACGGTGACGTCCCTGCCGCGCAGCTCGCGGGCGAGGATGAGCGTGAGGCCCTCGACGGCGCCCTTGGATGCCACGTAGGCGCCGTAGCCGGGAAGGGCGAGCCCGATGACCGAGGTCGAGAAGGTGATCAGGGCGCCGCCCCGGCGCAGCCTCCTGGCGGCCTGCTGGGCGACGGCGAAGGTGCCGCGTACGTTGACGCGCAGGATGCGGTCCAGTGCCTCGAAGTCGAGGTCGGCGACCGGGACGGGCGGGCCCATGATCCCGGCGGCGTGGACGACGACGTCCACGCCGCCGAAGGTCTCCTCGGCCGTGTCGAAGAGCGCGGAGACCGCGTCGGGGTCGCTGACGTCGGCCCGTACGGCGAGCCCCCTGCCTCCGGCCGCGGTGGCCTCCTTGGCCGCGGCCTGCCCCTCGGCCTCGTTGCTCGCGTAGTTGACCACGACGGCGTAGCCCTCGGTGGCGAGCCGCTCCACGACCTGGCGGCCGATGCCTCGGGAGCCTCCGGTGACGACGGCGACGCGGGCCGGTGCGGTGCTCATGATCGATACTCCCTCTTCGAGTTTGTGTACACTATGTACATATACACGTATATGAGCATGCTGTCCATATACGCCATGAAGGAAGCGGGCCACCCGTCACCGGGCGGACGAGACGCGGAGCCCCCCGGCGCGCTCGCCCGGCCGCGAGACGGGCATACCCGGCGAGCCCGGCGAGGTGCCGCGGGGGGAGCGGGAGGAGCGGGTGAGCGCCAGGCCCGCCGCGATCGCGCCCGCCCCGGCCAGGGGCGCGATCCCCGGGACGAAGCCGGTCACCGTGAGCGTGAGCAGGCCCAGTCCCACCAGCGCGGCGGCCACCAGGACCCTGACCGTCCCACCGGTGTACGGCCCGGACGCGGGGGGCGTCTCGAACCGGGCGAACCCCCGCAGCAGCGGCCACATCGCCAGGGCGAGCATGAGCAGCCAGTGCGGCCAGCCGGACAGCCAGGCCGGGGTGCCCGGCTCGGGGGTGGAGATGCCCAGGCCCACCACGACCACCGAGACGATGACGAACAGCGCGCTCATGTGCCACAGATAGAGGGTCATCATCCGGTCGCCGGCCCAGCCCAGCGCCCGCGAGACCCCCGGCCATTCCGCGAAGGAGACGATCCACCGGCGCAGCGCGAGCGCCAGCCCGATCTGGCCCACCCCGACCGCGAGCAGCGCGACCGTGGGCGGCGCCATGTTGGAGACGGCCCCCGGCATCCCGATCATGCTGAGCGGGTAGGGGCCGAAGGCCACCAGCGCCGCGCCCAGGCCGTACCCGCCCAGGGCGAGGACCCAGGGGCGGCCCAGCCTGCCGTCGGCGTACAGGAAGCCGAGCTGGTGCACCGCCAGCCAGACCAGCGCGATGTTGGGGAGACCGGCGACGTCGAGGCCGCTGGTGAAGCGCAGGACGTCCACCGCCACGGCCCCCGCGGCCAGCGCGGCGGGCACCCGCCAGCCGTACACCATGTTGAGCCTGAGCATCGGGGTGGTCGCCGCCACCGCGACGAGATAGATCGCCAGGAACCAGAGCAGCTGCCCGGCCAGCCGCGAGGCGGTCAGGACCGGCTGCTCCGGCACCCCGAGCGCGAGGAGCAGGTGGGGGAGGGGCAGCCACACCGCCGCCAGCGGGACGACCGGCCAGGCCAGGCGGCGCAGGCGCGCGGCGAGCCACGCGGGAGTCGCGTCACCGCGCCGGGCCGCGTTCCGCCGGCTGATCGCGTTGGCCGCGCCGCCCGCGAAGAACACCAGCGGCATCACCTGGCTGATCCACGTGATCATCCATGCGTTCCCCGTGGCCAGCGCGTTGCCGGTGGAGATCCGCCCGTCGGCGAAGGAGAGCAGCGGGATGCTCCAGTGCTGGAGCACCACCAGGACCATGCCGAACACCCGGAGCACGTCGATGAACGGGTCACGCCCGGCGGGCGCCGGTGCCGTGCGCGCCGTGCGGCGGGCGGGAGTCGTCGTCAAGAGGTCTGTCGGGGGCACCGTCGGAGGCACTGTCGGGAGCACTGCCGGCCGCACTGCCGGGCCGGGGATCACGGCGGTCAAGGGGAGCTCGATTCTCCGGGAGGGGACGAGAAGATCTCAGGGATCGCGAGGGAAAGACGAAGGGATCGCGATGGAAGAAGCCTCCCGCCGGGAGCCCGGCGGCACAGTGACGCGCGCAGCAGTCTTCTCGCCCGATCCCCCCACCAACCCGGGTAGTGCTGGCCCCACCCCCGTAAGCGGGCACGCAGGGTCGATAGAGGGCGCCGCTCCTCGTAGCGTGGGCGGCATGAGAACCCTCCTCAGCCGCATCGGCGCCGACACCCGCTACCTGGTCGTGGGCTTCCCGCTGTCCATCATCTGGTTCGTCCTGATGGTGGCCGGTTTCGCCGCGGGGGTCGGCTCGGCCGTCGCGTTCGTGGGGCTGCCCATCCTCGCGACGACCCTCCTGGTCGCCCGGGGTTTCGCGGACGTCGAGCGGCGCTGGCTGCCCGAGGTGCTCGGCCGTCCGGTCGCCCGGCCGAGGTATCGGCCGGCCCCGGAGAACGCCGGATGGTTCCGCAGGATGATCAACCCGTTCACCAACGGCCAGTCGTGGCTCGACCTGCTCTACGGCATCGTGGCCTTCCCGATCTCCATCGTCACCTTCGTGCTGGCGGTGGCCTGGTGGGTCGGATCGATCGCCGGCCTCACCTACCCGCTCTACGGGTGGATCGTCTACGCCATCCCCGGCAACGACGGGGGACTCGGCATGCTCCTCGGCCTGGGCGGCAGCCTGTGGGTCGAAGTGATCATCAACACCACCATCGGCGTGCTCTTCGCCCTCACCCTCCCGGTGATCGTGCGGGGCGCCGCGCTCGTCCAGGCCGGGCTCGGCAGGGCCATGCTGACCGGGGTCGCCGAGCTGCACGACCGCATCGACGACCTGGCCGAGGGCCGGGCCGCCGCGGTGTCGGCCGAGGCCAACGCGCTGCGCCGGCTGGAGCGCGACATCCACGACGGGCCGCAGCAGCGCCTGGTCTCCCTGGCCATGGACCTGTCGCGGGCCCAGCGCCAGCTCAGGCGCGACCCGGCGGGCGTCGAGCAGATGCTCGGCCAGGCGATCACCTCCACCCGCGAGACCCTGGACGAGCTGCGCGCCCTCTCGCGCGGCATCGCCCCGCCGATCCTCAGCGACCGCGGCCTCGCCCCCGCGCTCGCCGCGCTCGCCGGGCGCTGCACCATCCCCGTCGAGCTGGACGTCCAGGTGGAGGGCCGCTTCCCCGCCGCCGTGGAGAACACCGTCTACTTCGTCGTCGCCGAGTCGCTCACCAACGTCGCCAAGCACAGCCACGCCACGGTCTGTACCGTGACGCTGAGCAGGACGGGTGACTTCCTCATGCTGACGATCGGGGATGATGGGGTCGGCGGCGCCCATGTCGCCAAGGGGCATGGCCTGTCGGGTCTGGGTGATCGCCTGAAGGCGGTCGACGGTGAGCTGGTGGTCGACTCACCTACCGGAGGACCGACGGTCATAGTGGCGGAGGTTCCGTGCGGGTAGTTGTGGCCGATGACGCGGTGCTCATCAGGGAGGGCCTGATCAGGCTCCTGGAGGAGTTCGGCTGCCAGGTGGTCGCGGCGGTGGGGGACGGCGACGGGCTGGTGGAGGCCGTCGCCGAGCACCGTCCCGACGTCTCGGTGGTGGACGTGCGGATGCCGCCCGGCTTCACCGACGAGGGGTTGCGGGCGGCGGTGGAGGCGCGCCGGAGGGTTCCGGGCACGCCGGTGCTGATCCTGTCCCAGTACGTGGAGGTGTCCTATGCCGACGACCTGCTCGCCGACGCCAGGGGCGCGGTGGGTTACCTGCTCAAGGACCGCGTCGTGGACGTGGACGACTTCATGGGCGGCCTGCGCACGGTCGCGGCCGGGGGGACGGTCTTCGACCCGCAGGTGGTGGCACAGCTGATGGTGCGACGCCGACGCGACGATCCCCTCGCCCAGCTCACCCCGCGAGAGCGCGAGGTGCTCGGCCTGATGGCCGAGGGCAGGTCCAACCCGGCCATCGGCCGCCAGCTGGTGGTCAGCGACGGGGCCGTGGAGAAGCACATCCGCAGCATCTTCGCCAAGCTCGGCCTGTACGCCGAGGACGGCGACCAGCACCGCCGGGTCCTCGCGGTCCTGGCCTACCTGCGTTCCTGATCGCTTTCGAGGCCGCGTTCCCGTGATCACGCTCTCGTATCCGCGCTCTCGCGCCCGTGTTTCCGCGCCGGCGTTTCCGCTCGCGTGCCCTCACATCCGCGCTTCCGTGCCGGTCACGCGCCCTCGCGCCCGCGTTTCCGTGCCCGCGCTCTCACGCCCGCGCCCTCACCTGGGCGTTCCCGGCCGCGAGGAGGAACAGTGATCTCGGTCTTCGGCAGTGCCAACATGGATCTCGTGGCCTACGTCGACGTCGCCCCCGCGCTCGGCGAGACCGTGACCGGCCGCTCCTTCGGCACGGTCCCCGGTGGCAAGGGCGCCAACCAGGCGATCGCCGCCGCGCGGGCGGGCGCCGAGGTGGCCTTCCTCGGGGCGGTGGGCGACGACGCCTTCGGCGCCGAGCTGCGGCGTACGCTGGCCGAGGCGGGGGTCGACGTGACGCGCCTGCGCACCGCTCCCGGCCCCTCGGGCATCGCCCAGATCGTGGTGGACGGCGACGGCGGCAACTCGATCATCGTGGTCCCCGGCGCGAACGGGACCGTGACCGCCCCCTCCGAGGCCGAGATCGAGGTCATCTCCCGGTCGGACATGCTCCTGCTCCAGCTGGAGCTCCCCATCGAGGCCGTCACCGCCGCCGCCAGGGCCGCCCGCGCGGCCGGGACCACCGTGGTCCTCACTCCCGCGCCCGTCCAGCCGCTCCCCGCCGAGCTGCTGGAGGCCGTGGACGTCCTGGTGGCCAACGAGCACGAGGCCGCCGCGATCACCGGCCAGGCCGACCACGAGCGCGCCCTGGAGGAGCTGAGGGGAACGGTCGGCTGGGTGATCATCACCCTGGGGTCGCGCGGAGCGCTCACCGCCTCGGGCGACGGGTCCGCCGTGCGCGTCGAGGCCCCCGCGGTGCCGGTGGTGGACACCACCGCCGCGGGCGACACCTTCGTGGGCGCCCTCGCCGCGGCCCGCGTCGAGCGGCAGCCCGCCGACCTGGCCGTCCGGTTCGCCACCGCGGCCGCGGGCCTGTCCGTCCAGCGCGCGGGTGCCAGCACCTCGATGCCCACCCGCGCCGAGATCGACCGGAGCCTTCCCGGAGCCGGTACCTGATCTCGGCGCGCCGGGGGACGGGGATCTTCTAGCCGTTGATCAGCGAGGTCTCCGACAGCGTGAGCAGGAAGGCCCCGGCGGCGAGCAGCGTGATCGGCCAGGACCGGCTGATGGCGGACCAGATCGCGGCGGCCAGGAAACAGACCAGGGCGAGCAGCACGAGAACGTCCACGGGAATCCTCCAAAGGGTCACCCCCAGACGATCATCGTCTGGGGCAAGCCCTCACTGCCCCTTGCCCATCGGAGGTAACACGTCGCGCCCCTGTTTCATCGGAAGGACGATTTCCATCGACCCGCTTTTTACCGATATATCCGGCTATGCCCCTTCCCAGAGGGCCGCGGCGGCCTCGGCGCAGGCGACGTCCTGGGAAACGGTGCCGCCGCTGACGCCGACCGCCCCCGCCACCTCGCTTCCCATGCGCCCGTCACCGGGCTCCCCGAGCGGGACGCCGCCGCCGAAGCACACGTACCGGTCACCGGCCAGGCCGTACAGCTCGCCTCCGGGCAGGACCAGCGGCGCGAGGTCGGCGGTGGGCATGCGGTGGGCCACCGCGGTGTAGGCCTTGCCGGGGGCGAGGACGGGGCCGGTGATCCGCGCGCCGTCCATCCGCTGGAACGCGACCAGGTGCCCGCCCGCGTCGACCACGGCGACCGAGATGAGCGCGCCCTCCCGCGCGGCCTGCCGCACCGCGGCCTCACACATGCGCAGCGCGAGTTCCAGGTTCACCGATCTCCTCACCGTTTCGAAACCGTTTCGGCGGTCTTCGGCATGGGCGGCCGGGTGGGCGTGCGCCGCCGTTCGGGTGGTGCGAGATGTCATAACGATGGGACGCCCGCGCGAGCCCTTCGGAGGACCGGAACGCGCCGGGAGGGTCGTCCCGAGAGGGAAGTGGCACCCCGGGGCGACATTCCGACGATGTTCACCAAGAGTGATATTTGCCTTGCTCAGGGCTACGATCTCGTCACCGGGGGATCGTCGAGGTGTCGTCCCGACGGGGGGAGAGGCATGCACAGTCACAACCGCGCGAGCGTCGTCCACCAGCTCAGGTACGCCCTCGGCCATCCGGGGCGGATCCCCAGGCACCTGAGACGGCTGACCAGGAACACGTGGCTGCGCCTGGGCAACCGCGACCACATCTCCTACTACCGGGCCGTCATGAGGTCGGAGACCGCGCGCAACCCCCGCGGGGCGGTGGGCAGCAGGTCGTACCGGCGCTGGGTGGCCCTGGGGAAGATGCAGTTCGACTATCTCGTGCGGCACGGCCTGAGGCCCGAGCACCGCCTGCTGGAGATCGGCTGCGGCAACCTGCGGGCCGGGCGCCTGTTCATCGCCTACCTCGACCCCGGGAACTACTACGGCGTCGACATCTCCCCGGACATCCTGATCGCCGCCCAGGAGACCCTCGTCACCTACGGCCTGCGCGACCGGTTCCCGCACCTCCTGCCGGTCGGCGACCTGCGCTTCACCGCCCTGCCCGACCGGGCGTTCGACGTCGTCCACGCCCACAGCGTCTTCTCCCACTCCCCGCTCCACGTGATCGAGGAGTGCCTGCGCAGCGTCGGCCGGATCGTGCGGCCGGGGGGCTGGTTCGACTTCACCTTCGACCGCACCGAGGGCAGGGAGCACCACGTCCTGCGCGAGGACTTCTACTACCGCGCCGAGACCCTGATCGACCTGGCCACCGCGTGCGGGCTCCGGGCGACCCTCATGGACGACTGGGAGCGGCTCCCGCACCGGCAGTCCAAGATCCGCGTCACCTTCCCGGCACCGGCGCCCTCCGAGGACCACGCCGTGGAGGACCAGGCCGTGGAGGGCCCCGCCATGGAGGGCCTCGGCCGCGGGGCCGGGCGGGCGGCGCCGGGGCCCGGGGAGGAATCTCGGATATGATCTGGCGCCTCGCGCGACTGACCTGGAGGAACCGATGCGGGCCCACGACCTGTCCGCCGGAGGCGACGTGCTGGCCCGCGTGCACGCGGTGGCCCGTGAGGCGACCCGGATCCACGGCCTGACCGGCGCCGAGGTCACCCTGGTCAACGTGTCCGAGAACGCCACCTACCGGGTGGACGACCCGGCCACGGGGACGCGGTCCATCCTGCGGGTGCACCGGCTCGGCTACCACTCCACCCCGGCGATCCTGTCCGAGCTGGCCTGGCTGGAGGCGCTCCGCGAGCAGGCCGGGATCCGCACCCCCCGGGTGATCCCGGCTCCCGGCGGCGCCCGGGTGCTGACCGTTCCCGGCCCCGAGCCGCGCGACTGCGTGATGTTCGAGTTCCTGCCCGGTGCCGAGCCGTCCCAGGACGACCCGGTGCCCGGCTTCGAACGGCTCGGTGCCCTCACGGCGCGGATGCACCGGCACGCGCGCGGATGGTCCCGGCCCGAGGGATTCACCCGCTTCCACTGGGACCACGAGGCCGCTCTCGGCGCCGAGTCGCGGTGGGGCCGCTGGCAGGACGGCCTGGGGGTGGGGGCCGAGGCGCGGACCGTGCTGGGACGGCTGGACAAGGAGGTGCGCGAGCGGCTCCACCGCTTCGGCCGCGGCCCGGAACGCTACGGCCTGATCCACGCCGACCTGCGCGCCGCCAACCTGCTCGTGGAGGGTGAGAACCCGCCCGGCGTCATCGACTTCGACGACTGCGGCTTCGGCTGGTACCTCTACGACCTGGCCGCGGCGGTCAGCTTCGTCGAGCACCGCCCCGAGGTGCCCGAGCTGCTCGACGCGTGGGTGCGGGGCTACCGGACCGTCCTGGACCTCCCGGCCGAGGACGAGGCCGAGATCTGGACGTTCGTCCTGTTCCGCCGCCTGCTGCTGGTCGCCTGGATCGGCACCCACGGCGGCGCGGACATCGCCGCGGAACTCGGCGCGGGCTACACCGAGGGCACCTGCGAACTGGCCGAACGCTATCTCGGCGGCTCGTTCGGCTGACGGTCCCGCCCGTCGCCGCCCGTCGCCGTCACCTGCCTGCCGCCCATCATCCGTCGGCACCGTCACCCGTCACACGTCTCAGTCCGTCTCCGCCTCCGTTCGCTTCCGCCTGTCTCCTTCCATCTCCGTCCGCCCCGCGCGGGCGCGGCATTCGCGTACGGGGCGTCCGGTGGCGTGGCGCACGGTGACCGCGCATCGGGAAATCGCTCCTATCCACCCGCCGGTATCGGGGATACGGGAGGGGAAATATCAGACGCCGCGTACATCACCGTGTGTATAACGGATATTCGGATAACGGGATTATCCCGGATGGTGTCACCGCCTTACCGGCCGTGACTTTCCCGGCCGATAAGGCGGTGCTTCCGCCCGAATCCGGAATGTTTTCCGGCGCCCTCGTCCCGGCCCCGGCCGGGGGTCGGGTGAGGTCAGGACTTCAGCTCGCGCCTGATGTCCTCGTCGTCCGGGGCGAGCTCCAGCGCGCGGGTGAGATCGGCGGCCGCCTCCTCGTCGCGTCCGGCGGCGCGCAGCGCCATCGCCCGGTTGAACAGCAGGGCGGGGTCGTCCCCGGCGTCGAGGGCCCGGGTGAAGTCCGCGACGGCGCCCTCGGGGTCGCCGGTCTCGAACGACAGGAGCCCCCGGTTCGCCCAGGCCGCCGAGAGCGAGGGCGCGAGCTCCAGGGCACGGTCGAAGGCGGTGCGCGCCCTGTCGTAACGGCCCTCCGCGGTCTCCACCTGGCCCAGCGCGCACAGCAGGTACGGGTTGGCGGGATCGATCGCGAGCCCGCTCTCCGCGTCCGCCCTGGCGGCGGCGTACTCGCCGAGCGCGGCCAGCAGGCCCGCCCGGTTGGCCAGGCCGTCCACGAACTCCGGGTCCAGCTCCAGCGCGTGGTCCAGGTCGGCGAGCGCGCCCCGGTGGTCACCCGCGGAGAAGCGGATCTCGGCCCGGTTGTAGTAGGGCTCGGGGAAGGGCGGGCCGACCCGCATCGCCGTCTCGTAGTCGGCGACCGCCGCGTCCATCCGGCCCAGCCGGTGCAGCAGGTTGCCCCGGTCGATGTAGTAGTCGGGATAGCCGGGGTCGGCCGCGATCACCGCGTCCAGGTCCTCCAGCGCCTCCTCGGGGCGGCCCAGCATCACGGCGAGCTGCGCCCTGTTGGCCAGCAGCACCAGCCGGTGTATGGGGTGCTCGCCGGGCCGCAGGTCGCGATCGGCCAGGGCGACGGCCTCCTCGACCAGCTCCAGGGCCTTGGCGGGACGGCCGCGCCGCACCTCCACCAGCGCCCGGCCGTTGAGGTCGAACCCCATCTTGAACGCCCGCTCACGCGGGTCGGGCAGCAGCGAGGAGATGGCGATCGCCTGGTTCACCAGTGCCAGCGCGGCCTCGGGGTCGCGCCGGGCCCGGTCGTGGTGGCGCACCTTCAGCATCCCGGTGGCGTAGGCGGCCGAGGCGTGGACCGTGGGGGAGAGGCTCTCCCGCCTGGCCAGGTCGAACAGCGCCTCCGACTCGTCCTCGCGGCCCAGCGCGGCGAGCGCGGTCGCGGTGCTGTGCAGGATCCGCCACCAGGTCGCGGGATCGTCCTCGGGATCGGTGAGACGCAGGGCACGCCGGCCGAGATCCACCACGGCGTCGTGGTAGCCCTCGTCCAGGCACCACTGCACCGCGAACAGGAACGCCTCCACCGCCCTCACCGGGTCGCCGCCGCGCTCGCGGTGGTACGGGATCGCGCCGAGCCGCGCGCCGACGGTCCCCTCCCGCTCCAGCTCGTCGGCGAGGGCGTCGTGCGCTTCCGTGCCGGGCGGCTCCTCGGGGGCGGTCCGCTCGCGGGTCACCACGGTCAGCAGCTCCCCGGGGACACGGCGCCGCAGCACCGTCAGGAGCTCCAGGTCCGTGGGGTCGGCCAGGTCGACGTTCTCGACGACGAGCGTGCGGGGGCCGGTTTCCGACAGGTGCTCACGGACGAACTCGGCCAGGCCGTTGGCCAGGCGCAGCGTGCGGCGCGGCGCGTGCACCAGGATCCGTTCCGCGCCGGGCAGGCTCGCGGCCACCGACCGGCGCCGGGCGGGGATCAGATCACGCAGGTCGGGCGCCACGGCGCGCAGTTCGATGTCGTAGCGGGCGACGAGCTCGGGCCGGGCGGCGGGCAGCAGCGCGGCGACGATCGCGCCCCCGGCGGTGTACGGCCCGCGCAGGCGCCGGTCCGCGTCCACCGCGGGCAGCGGCGGTGCGGGAAGAGACGGGTTGCCCTGCGGGTATGGTCCCCGGCTCACCGGACTCCTTTAACTCGATTAGCTGATATTTGATGATATGGCTTCGCCGGGAGCCGGCGCCCATCCCTGGACGCCGGTTCTGCGTTTCCGTCTCAGCCGACGTGCTTAGGACTGGCCGTGCCGCTGAGTGCGATGGTGCCAGGCTTGTGGACAATGACACGCTTCATTATTGACCTTCCTTGCGAATAAGAACAAATTGCAAGTATTCGCAATAATCGCCCATACTGACAAGATCTATTACTTATCGTGGCCGGATCCGGACAATCCCCTGGACAGGGGCCGCACGGTGGTGTCGGGGGAATCGGCGCGGCCCGCCCGGGATTCGGACCCGTCCGGAGTCGTCACCGGCACGCGCCCAAGGGGGCGCGCCACCCCGCCCGTCATCCACCCGCCGCCCGTCCGCGTCGTGGCGGACGGAGTGGCGCGCGACGGGGGGCGTCAGGGGGCGACCCGCAGGACGATCTTGCCCTTGGCGCGTCCGCCGCCGAGCCGCTCGTGGGCCGCGGCGGCCTCGTCGAGCGGGAACACCTCCTCGACCTCGGGGGCGATCAGCCCGCCGTCGATCAACTCGGCGATCTGGGCCAGGGCGGCTCCGTCCGGCTCCACCAGGAACGCGCGGGCGCGAAGCCCCCGCGCCTCGGCGGCGCGAAGCAGGTCGGGGGAGGCGCCCGAGGGCACCGGGACGAGCAGCCCGCCGGGGCGGAGGACGTCGAGGGAGCGCGTGCTCGTCGCGTCGTGCTCGTCCCCGACCAGGTCGACGACCACGTCCACGTCGCGCACCACGTCCTCGAAGCGGACGGCCGTGTAGTCGACGAGCTCGTCGGCCCCCAGCCCGCGCAGCCAGTCGTGCTTGCCGGCGCGGGCGGTGCCGATCACGTACGCGCCGAGGTGCTTGGCGATCTGGACGGCGAGGTGCCCGACGCCGCCCGCGGCGGCGTGGACGAGGACGCGCTGTCCCGGGGCGACCTTCGCGGTGTCCACCAGGACCTGCCACGCGGTCAGCGAGGCCAGCGGCATGGCGCCGGCCTCGTCGTGCCCCAGGGAGCGCGGCTTGCGGGTGAACTGACGCGACGGCGCGGTCACGAACTCGGCGTAGGCGCCGGCCTGGCGCGGGAACCACGGCATGCCGTACACCTCGTCCCCCGCCTCCAGGGTGCTCACCCCGAAGCCGGTCTCCTCGACGACACCGGAGACGTCCCAGCCCAGGACGAAGGGCGGGTCCCCCAGGACCCCGGCCATGCCCTTGCCCGCCCTGGTCTTGAGGTCCACCGGGTTCACCCCCGCCGAGACGACCCGTACCAGCACCTCGGTGGGCAGCGGCTCCGGGCGCTCCACCCGGACCGGACGCAGCACCTCGGGGCCGCCGAAGGTGTCCTGGCTGATCGCTCGCATCTGGGTCACGATGGCTCTCCCCGGTCTCTCGCCGTTCTTCCCGCAGGTGGCCGCCCGTGAGGGGCGGTGTGGATCACGCTACCCCTCCGGTCCCCGGCGACCCGGTCGCCCTGCCGTCCGCCGGGGCGCGAGCCGTGCCGGACGTCCTCGCGCCCGGGTCGCCGCGGGCGGCTCCCGCCGGAGGTGAGAGCCTGGTGCGGTGAGAGAACCGAGGAGCCGCTGGGCGGACATCGCGGGGGACGACGCCGGGGAGCGGTACGCCGAGAGGTTCGCCCGGCTGGCCGAGTCCGGGGCGGACACGCACGGCGAGGCGCGCCTGTGCGCGGAGCTGCTGCCGCCGGGCGCGCGGGTGCTGGACGCCGGATGCGGCACCGGGCGGGTGGCGATCCGGCTGGCCGAGCTGGGGTACGACTGCGTGGGCGTCGATCTCGACGCGTCCATGCTCGACGTCGCCCGGCGGGCCGCGCCGCGGCTGCCCTGGATCCTGGCCGACCTCAGCGACCTCGGTGACGGGGAGGATCACGCCGTACGGAAGGGGGGATCCTTCGACATGGTCGTCGCCGCGGGCAACGTCATCCCGCTGCTCGCCCCCGGGACCGAGGCGCGGGCCGTCGCGGGGCTCGCGGCGCTGCTGCGGCCCGGCGGGCTGCTGGTGAGCGGGTTCGGGCTGGACACCGCGCACCTCCCGCTCGCCTCGGCGACGGTCACCCTGGCGGACTACGACGACTGGTGCCGGGCGTCCGGGCTCACCCCGCTGCGACGCCTGGCCACCTGGGACGGCGCTCCCTACGACGGCGGCGGATACGCGGTGAGCGTCCACACGCGCACCGCTGCCTGACGGGCCTCGCGGGAGTAGTAACTTCATCCCATGCGACTGGGCGTTCTCGACATCGGTTCCAACACGGTCCATCTGCTGGTGATGGACGCGCACCGGGGTGCCCGGCCGCTGCCGGCGTACTCCCACAAGGTGGACCTGAGGCTTTCCGAGCACATGGAGGACGGCAACCGCCTTTCCGCGCGGGGCGCCGCGCGGCTGCGGGAGTTCGTCGAGGAGGCGCTGCGGCTCGCCGAGGACAAGGGTGTCGAGGACCTCATGGCCTTCGCGACGTCCGCGGTGAGGGAGTCGGTGAACGGCGAGGAGGTCCTCGCCGGGATCAAGGCCGACACGCAGGTCGACATCGAGGTGCTGTCGGGCCAGGACGAGGCGAGGCTGACGTTCCTGGCCGTGCGCCGCTGGTTCGGGTGGTCGTCCGGGCGGCTGCTGGTGCTGGACATAGGGGGAGGGTCGCTGGAGATCGCCTCGGGCATCGACGAGCAGCCCGACGCGGCGGTGTCGATCCCGCTGGGGGCCGGCCGGCTCACCCGAGACTTCTTCACCGCCGACCCGCCGCCCGCCGACGAGGTACGGGCGCTGCGCAGGCACGTACGGACCGAGATCGCCCGCACGGTGGGAAACGTGTCCCGGTACGGCCAGGCCGACCACGCGGTGGCGACGTCCAAGACGTTCAGGCAGCTCGCCAGGATCGCCGGGGCGGCACCCTCGCACGAGGGGCAGTCCGTACGCCGGGTGCTCAGGCACGCGGACCTGGTCGGGTGGACCGACCGGTTGATCAGGATGAGCACGAGGGAGCGGGCCGAGCTGCCCGGCGTCTCCGAGGGGCGGGCGCCTCAGCTGCCGGCCGGGGCGATCGTCGCCGACGCCGCGATGGACCTGTTCGGGGTGGCCCAGCTGGAGGTCTGTCCCTGGGCGCTGCGTGAGGGAGTGATCCTGCGCCGGCTGGACGCGATGCCGGAACGGTGAGGTTTACCAGGGCGTGCACAGGTAAGAGCGCATGGTTATGAACAGCCCTCAGGCACACGCGGAAGGTGCCGCTCGCAGAGCGGCCAACAGTCAGACGTTGGACAGGCTGGCGCGGGTCGGCATGGCCTGCCGGGGTGTCCTCTACGGTGTCATCGGTTTCCTCGCCCTGCAGATCGCCTTCGGCGGGGGAAGCGGCGGCAAGGAGGCCGACAAGACCGGCGCCATCGAGATGGTGGCCGAGCAGCCGTTCGGCACGTTCCTGCTCTGGCTCATGGTCGTCGGGTTCGTCGCCCTGGTCGTCTGGCAGCTGTCGGAGGCCATCATGGGCCGCGGACAGACCAAGGACCGGGTGGAGTCGGGCGCCCGGGTGGCGGTCTACTCGCTGATCGTGGCCACGCTGCTCGGCGTGCTGCTGCGCGGCGACTCCGGTGCCTCGATGGACAGCCAGTCGAAGGACATCACGGCCACGCTGATGGACCTGCCCCTCGGGCAGTTCATCGTGGGCCTGGTGGGCCTGGGCCTGATCGGCCTGGGTGCCTACTGGATCAATCAGGGCTGGAAGAAGAAGTTCCTCCAGGACCTGCGCACCGGCGAGATGCCCGCGAGGGCGCGAGACCTCGCCGAGAAGTTCGGCATGGCGGGATACATCGCCCGTGGCGTGATCGCCGCGGCCGCCGGTGTCTTCGTCATCCAGGCCGCGATCACCTACGACCCCGACAAGGCCAAGGGCATCGACTCGACGCTGCGCTCGCTGGCCGAGACCCCCGTCGGTCCGTGGCTGCTCGGCGTTGTCGCGATCGGCCTGCTGCTGTTCGCGGCCTACTGTTTCTTCGAGGCTCGCTGGCACCGCGTGTGACGGATGGAACCGCACGGTACGCCAGGTGCGGACACGCAGGTGAAGGGGCCTTTGGCAAGCCCCACCTGTCTATCCGGTAAGTGATCGCATTCCTACTTTTCCGAGACATCTTCCCCGTCGAGCTCCGCGTCTTCCCAGAAGTGAAACAGCATCGGAGGGGGCGTATGGACTCGTCGGAGTACGACGGCAGTGAATGGGTTCTCCGCCTGGCGGGGTCCCCCGACCAGGTGGTCAGAGCCCGCCGCCTGGTCTCGATGACCCTGGGGCGAGACCATCCCCTCCACGACGACTGCGTCCTGCTGACCAGCGAGATCGCCACCAACGCGGTGATCCACTCCCGCTCGGGGGACGGAGGGGCGTTCACCGTCACGGTGGCCTACTCCGCGACGGGGGTGCGGGTCTCGGTCCAGGACGAGGGCTCCTCGCAGGCCCCCTGTGTGTGCCGCGCCTCGGCCGACGCGACAGGGGGCCGCGGCCTGCCCTTGCTGGAGGCGCTCGCCCACCGCTGGGGGATGGTCAGGGAGGCCGGGTCCAACAAGGTGTGGTTCGAGCTGGTGCTGGAGATGGCCGGGCTGCGCGCGGGCAGCCTGGCCGGCGCCCGCTGACACGCGACGGCACCCATGCGACGAGATGGCCTCGCCGTTCGCGGCGGAGCGGCAGCGCGGTGAAGCGACAGCGCGGTAAAGCGGCGGAGCAGTGAAGCGGCGGAGCGGCGGAGCGGTGAAGCGGTGGCAGGGCCCGCCTCACGGGCCCGAGGCGGGTGGGCGCAAGGCTCGCGTGCAGAGGGTGAGGCCCTCCACCAGCGTGGTGCGCGTGGCGTCGTCGACCTCGCCGAGCATGTCCTCCTCGATGCCGTCGAGCGAACGGTCGCACTGCCGTAGCGCCGCCTGCCCCTCACGGGTGAGACGGGCGCACAGCACCCGGCCGCCGTCCGGATGCGCCTCACGCTTGATCAGGCCGCGTTGCTCCAGCTCGCGGACGACCAGGTTCATCGCCTGTGGCGTGACGAAGGCGATGCGGGCCAGCTCGGCCGAGGAGAGTCCGGCGCGCATGCGCAGCTCGCTGAGCGCCATGTACTCGGTCGTCGTGATGCCGTACCGGACGAGCGTCTCGTCGAGCCGGGCGCGGATGCGACGTTCCAGCCGGTAGACCAGGTAGCTCAGGCGGGGTGCCGGTTTGACCGGCTGGTCGGCTGCGGGGATGCGGCGCGAGGTCACCGGACGACCATAACCGGCGATGTAAGTTTCGTGGCCCCAATATCAAGCTACTTGATAACAAATCGCTTGATAACCAGCGCAAGCAGCGGTTTTCCGTAGATGAGGGGTCAAGATCCTAAACGGGTGCGGCTTGACCGCCCGTCCGCGTCGTCTCTATACCGGCTGATGTCAGGACGAGTCGGCGTCCCGGTCTCGTGCGTCAAGCGAACATCAAGTAGAGGAGAGCCGATGAGACGATTGACCGCTGTGCTCGCGGCCGCCGGTGCGGCGGTGCTGTACGCCGCCACGACCCTGGTGGGCGGACAGCCCGCCGCCGCGGCCACCCTGACCGAGGTGACCGGCTTCGGCGCCAACCCCGGCAACCTGCGGATGCACCTCTACGTGCCGGACAACGTACAGGCCAGCCCCGCGATCGTGCTCGCCATGCACGGCTGCGGCGGCTCCGGTCCGGGCTTCTACTCGGGTTCGGAGTTCCGGACCCTCGCCGACCAGCATGGTTTCATCGTCATCTACCCGTCGGCGTCCAAGAAGGGCAACTGCTTCGACTCCTGGTCCGCCGCGTCGCACGTACGCGACGGGGGCAGCGACCCGGTCTCGCTGATGTCGATGATCACCCACACGCGGCAGCGCTACAACGGTGACGCCAACCGTATCTACGTCACCGGAAGCTCCGCCGGCGGCATGGAGACCAACATCATGCTCGGCAACTATCCCGACGTCTTCAAGGCCGGGGCGGCGTTCATGGGGGTGCCGTACGGCTGCTTCGCGAACGAGGCCGACTACATTCCCTCGCCCGGCGCGAGCAACTGCGCCTCCGGGCGGATCAGCAAGACGCCCCAGCAGTGGGGGGACCTGGTCCGTGCCGCCTACCCCGGGTACAACGGGCCCCGGCCGCGTGTCCAGCTCTGGCACGGCACCACGGACAACCTCGTGTACTACGCCACCCACCAGCAGGCGATCGACCAGTGGACCAACGTGTTCGGCCTGAGCCAGACGCCCACCGCCACGGACACGCCGCAGCCGAACTGGAACCGCCGCCGCTACGCCGACGCCTCCGGCACGGTGCGGGTCGAGGCGTACAGCATCCAGGGGGCCGGGCACAGCCTGCCGATGAGCGGGATGGCCGCCGCCGCGATCCAGTTCTTCGGGCTCACCGGCGGGCCGAGCCCGTCGCCGACTCCTTCACCGACCCCGACTCCTTCACCGACTCCGACCCCCACCCCGACTCCCGACCCGGGCACCGGGTGCAGGGTCACCTACCTTCCCAGCACATGGAACAACGGCTTCACCGCCGACGTCACCGTGACGAACACCGGCGCGACCCCCGTCAACGGCTGGACCGTGACCTGGAGCTGGCCGGGGAACCAGCGGGTCACCAGCGCCTGGAACGCCACGGTGACCCAGTCGGGCTCCCAGGTCAGCGCGCGCAACCTCTCCTACAACGGCACCATCGCCCCGCAGGCCCGGACCTCTTTCGGGTTCCAGGGCACCTACAGCGGCACGAACTCGACCCCGGCCGCGTTCGCGCTGAACGGGACCTCCTGCGTCATGGGGTGATTCCGTCGAGGAGGTCGCCGGCCACTTTCAGGGCGGGCCGTTCGTACTCCATCGCGCGTGCGTGAAAGACCTGCTCGGCCCGGATCGCGGGCCAGTCCGCGGGGAGGTGCTCGGCCGGCAGGTGGGGATCCTGCCGGACGAGCTGCAGCCAGTCGGTGTGCAGCAACAGTTGCCGTACGAGATCGTCCGGCGCGTCGGGAAGTGGCCGGGTGACGTCCCACCTGGCGAGGAACGCCCGATAGCGCCGGGCGATCTGCTCGATGTCGAAGGCCTTCGCGACCAGGTCGGCGGCCTCGGTGGGTCTGAACGCCCTGGCGGTCAGCACCGTGACGTGGTCGTCCACGTCCAGCGCGTCGAACACGTCGGTGACCTCCTTCGTGCCCGGAGCGATCCACAGCCCGCTCTGCAACGGGCCGAACCCGGCCCAGACAAGCCGGGAGCGCAGGTCGTGGCGGGTGCTGCGCCGGCTGTCCGGCAGGGAGAACCCGACGACCGTCCAGGTGCCGTCCCAGTCGCGGTTCACCGCTCCGGTCTCCCAGATCCGCCGGCGCCCGTCCCGGAGCACCGCCTCGGCGTACGGGGTGAGCTCGATGTACGCCTTGCGTCCCACCCGGAGCCGGGTCACGAGGTCGCGCTTCACCATGCGGGCGAGCGTGGACCGGACGGCCTCCTCGGAGACGCCGAGGCGGGCGAACACCTCGATGACGCTGCCCGAGGAGATGGCGGTGCCGCGGTCCAGCGCGTAGATGCCGAGGAAGCTGAATATCAGGGACTGCGGGCGCACGACCGGCACTGCCAGTACTGCCGGCGCCGCCGGTTCGTCTTCGCCGCCGATGGTCACACCGAAAGCGTAGACGGACCGGATGTCAGGCACATAATTGACGGAAGTCAGATATATGCCCGAGGAGAGCTCATGAACGTCGACGAACTGGTCGCCATAGACGTGCACACGCACGCGGAGGTCTCCGCCGACGGGCACGCCTCGCTCGGTGACGAGCTGGCCGGCGCCTCGGCGAAGTACTTCAAGGGGCACTCCCGGCCCACCGTCCCCGAGATGGCCGCCTACTACCGCGAGCGCGGGATGGCGGCGGTGGTGTTCACCGTCGACGCCGAGCACGCCACCGGCCATCCGCGCATCTCCAACGAGGAGGTCGCGGCGAGCTGCGCCGCCCACGCCGACGTGCTGATCCCTTTCGCCAGCGTCGACCCGTGGAAGGGCAGGGCCGGTGTCCGTGAGGCGCGCAGGCTCGTGGCCGAGCATGGCGTGCGCGGCTTCAAGTTCCATCCGAGCGTCCAGGGCATGGCGCCCGACGACCGGGCGGCCTACCCCCTCTACGAGGCGATCGAGGAGATGGGCGTGCCCGCGCTGTTCCACACCGGCCAGACCGGCATCGGCGCCGGCCTGCCCGGCGGGGGCGGGATCCGGCTGAAGTACTCCAACCCGATGCTGGTCGACGACGTCGCCGTGGACTTCCCCGAACTGCGCATCATCCTCGCCCACCCGTCCTTCCCCTGGCAGGACGAGGCTCTGGCGGTCGCCACGCACAAGCCGTACGTCTACATCGACCTGTCCGGATGGTCGCCGAAGTACTTCCCCCCGCTGCTCGTCCGGTACGCCAACACGCTGCTGAAGGACAAGGTGCTCTTCGGGTCCGACTACCCGATGATCACGCCGGACCGGTGGCTCGCCGACTTCGACGCCCTCGACATCAAACCCGAGGTCCGCCCGAAGATCCTCAAGGACAACGCCGCCCGCCTGCTCGGGCTCACCTCCTAATATCGGGCAAAGTATTGACGTCCGTCACGAATGTGCCTAACCTCCGGGCAAGCAAGCGCAGCAGTTCGCTCTCGGACTGAGGAGCTCGGTCATGACGAACCCGTCGGCCCACCCCCCCAACCAGGTTCAGCTCCGTCGCGCGGTGGCCTCCAGCTTCCTGGGCAGCGTCATCGAGTACTACGACTTCCTGCTGTACGCCACGGCCTCGGCGGTGGTCTTCAGCAAGATCTTCTTCTCCTCGCTCGACCCGCTCACGGCCACGGTCGCCAGCTTCGGCACCTTCGCCACGGGCTACCTCGCCAGGCCGCTCGGCGGAGTGATCTTCGGCCACTTCGGCGACAAGCTCGGCCGCAAGCGCATGCTGGTCCTGACCATGACCCTGATGGGTCTCGCCAGCTTCCTCATCGGCGTGCTCCCCACCTACGAGCAGATCGGCGCCCTCGCCCCCGTCGCCCTCGTCGTCCTCCGCGTGCTGCAGGGCGTCGCCATCGGAGGCGAATGGGGAGGCGCCGTGCTGATGTCCGCCGAGCACGCGACCAGCCGCCGCGGCCTGTGGGCGGGCTTCACCAACGCCGGAGCCCCGTTCGGCATGGTGCTCTCCACCGGGGTGCTCAGCGGCACCGCGGCCGTCGTGGGCGAGGAGGCGTTCCTGAGCTGGGGCTGGCGGGTGCCGTTCCTGCTCAGCGTCCTGCTCCTGGCGGTCGGCCTGTTCGTCCGGCTGCGGGTCGAGGAGACCCCCGTGTTCGAGGCGGACGGCGGCCGCGCCGCCCGGATGCCGTTGCTGGAGGTGTTCCGCCACCATCCGAGGACACTGCTTCTCGGGGTGGGCGTCGGGTTGTCCGCGTTCGTGGCCCAGGGCACGCTGACCACCTATCTCATCGCCTACGGCGTCCGGACCGGTTTCACCCGGCAGGCCGTGCTGAACGGCCTCACGCTCTCCTCCGCGCTGGCCGTGGTGGGCATCGTCGCCTGGGCGGCGCTCTCGGACCGGGTCGGACGCCGTCCGGTCGTGCTGGCGGGAGCGCTGCTCATGGCCGGGTTCGGCTTCGCCCTGTTCCCGATGGTGAACACCGGCAGCGTCGCCGTGCTCGTCATCGCCCTGGTGCTGGGCCAGGCGGTCATCCACCCGCTGATGTTCGGCCCGCTCGCGGCGCTGTACGCCGAGCTCTTCCCCACGAGAAACCGCTACACCGGCGCCTCGCTCGGCTACCAGATCGCCGGACTCGGCGCCGGCCTGGGCCCGTTGCTCTTCGCCCAGCTGGACGCCTCCTCCGGCGGCGGCGGCACGACGACGATCTCGGTGATCATCGCCGCCTGCTGCCTGCTGACCGTGGTCTGCGTACTGGCCCTGCGCGAGACCAGCGCCGACGACCTCACCTCGGACGCCCCGGCGGTCCCCGCCCCCACCGATGCGTAACGCCGGGCTCGGAGGCTGGCCCGCCCGCCGGGCCCTGATGAGCCCGGGCCGCACCGCGTTCGTCCTCGCGGACCGGTCGGTCAGCTACGCCGACGTCCACGAGCGGGCGACCCGCCTGGCGTCGCGGATGCGCGAGGAGGGGATCCGGGCGGGGGCCCGGGTCGCCTACCTCGGCCCCAACCACGTCGCCTTCGCCGAGACGATGTTCGCCACCCACATGCTGGGTGGCGTCTTCGTCCCGCTGAACTTCCGGCTCGCCGCTCCCGAGATCGCCTACATGCTCCGGCACTCGGGCGCGTCGCTCCTCGTCTACGACCCCGGCTGCGCGGAGACGGTACGCCACCTGCCCGGCCCGGACACGGTCGTGGCCCTGCGGTCGCCCGCCCCCGGGGAGCACGACTTCGAGAACTGGGTGGCGGGGGGCGATTTCGATCCCGTCGACGTCCCGGTGGCGCTCGACGACGTCGCCCTGATCCTCTACACCTCCGGCACGACCGGCCGTCCCAAGGGCGCGATGCTCAGCCACGCCAACCTGGTGTGGAACTGCTTCAACATGATGATCGGCGTGGACGTGACGAGCACCGAGGTGACGCTTATCGGCGCGCCGCTCTTCCACGTCGCGGCCCTGAACCAGACGATGCTGCCGACCTTCCTCAAGGGCGGCACCTCGGTGATCATGCCGTCCTGGGACGCCGAGCTCTGTTACGACCTCGTCGAGAGGCACCGTGTGACGTGGATGTTCGGCGTCACCGCGATGTTCGCCGACCTCGTCCGGTCGCCGCGCTGGGCGACCGCCGACCTCTCGTCGCTGCGCACCCTCATGTCCGGAGGCGCCGCCGTCCCCATGACGCTGATCCGCGCCTACCAGGAGAGGGGCCTGGTCTTCTGCCAGGGCTACGGGCTGACCGAGACCGCGCCCGGCGCGACCTTCCTCGACGCGGGCGAGAGCGTGCGCAAGGTGGGCTCGGCCGGGGTCCCGGTCTTCTTCTCCGACGTGCGCGTGGTCCGCCCCGATCTCACTCCGGCACCGGCCGGGGAGCCCGGCGAGGTCCTCGTCCAGGGGCCGAACGTCACCCCCGGCTACTGGCGTGACCCGGAGGCGACGGCCGCCGCGCTGAGCGAGGACGGCTGGTTCCGCTCCGGCGACATCGCGATCGTGGACGAGGAGGGCCACCTGACCATCGTCGACCGGGTCAAGGACATGTACATCTCCGGCGGGGAGAACGTCTACCCGGCGGAGGTCGAGAACGTGCTCTTCGCGCATCCGGCGGTGGCGGAGGCCGCCGTGGTGGGGATGCCGGACCGGAAGTGGGGCGAGGTGGGCCGCGCCTTCGCCGTGCTCCGTCCGGGCGCCGCCGTCACCCCCGGCGAACTGGTGGAGTTCCTCCGTCCCCGGCTCGCGAAGTACAAGATCCCCGTCCGTTTCGAGATCGTCGACGCGCTGCCGAAGACGGGGTCGGGCAAGATCCGCAAATCCGAGCTCCGCGACCGCCCCCTGCCCGGATGAGGGCGGGACCCCGCGGCCGTCCGGCCCCGCGGGTCACGAAGGCGCGACCGGCTCCGGTGGCCCGCTGGATCGGCGGGTCGGTGGCCAGGCGGATCGGCGGCGGGCCGCTCCTCGCGTACGGCCCGCCGGGGTCAAGGGGGCGAAGGGGGCGTCAGTCCCGCGGGTTCCAGCCGTCGGTGTCCACGTCGAGGTCGAGCCTGCGGGCGACGTCGTCCCACCCGACGAACTTGAAGTTCGTGTTCTCCCTGGCCTCGCCGTCCTCGTCGACCGCCCCGGGGGTGTTCTCGCCGTCGTGTGCCACGAGCAGGCCCCTGTCGAACCGGCCCAGCGGGACGTTGACCACCATCGAGCCGTCGCTGTGCTCGACGCCGTCCAGCCCGTCGCCCGCGCCGATCCTGAACCGGCCGACGTAGTCGTTGCGCCTCCGGTCGTAGACGGTGAAGGTGTTGTCGCCCTGGCCGGAGGCGAGCAGGTACCCGTCGCCGCCGCCACCGTGGTAGATCGTCAGCCCCTCGGCGTCGGCCGACAGGTGCCTGCCGCCGTAACCGGGGTCGGCGCCCGGCGCGCACTCCTCGGTCTCGGGATCGTAGACGCCCGGCCTGCCGTACTCGCGAACCTTGTCGACCAGCGTCGGCGTGCCGGTGAGGTCGGCCCGCATCCGCCAGATGCCCACGTCCTCCTGGGCGGCGTACAGCACGTCCCGCTCCCCGTCGACGACCATGCCCTCGACCTGGGGCAGCTCGCCGGGCTCCAGGCACGGCGTCCAGGTCGTACGGTTCGGCAGCCGGAACGAGCCGGGCAGGTCCAGGGTGCGGACGAGCCGGTAGCCGACCTTCCCGTGCGCGGTGGCGGTCAGTTTCAGCAGCGCGACGCGCGTCCTGTGCCGCTGGCTGACCAGGACGTAGGTGCCGGTCCTGTCCTGCCAGGTGGCCAGGCCGTACGCGGTCCGCGCGTCGTTGACCTGCTCCTGGCCGGTGCTGAACACGAACGGCACGGCGGGGTCGGTCACGTCGGTGAGCGGTGCCCGGCCGCGTCCCGCCTGGTCCCTGTCGACGGCGTAGAAGCGGATCTGGTCCCGGCCCCGGTCGGAGACGACGGCCAGATCGGTCTCGACGCCGGACAGGCGCAGGCCGTACACCAGGTCGACGTTGTTGAACCGGCCGGGCTCGTCGTCCTCGCCGGGGGCGGCGGGGGCGGGCACGTGCTGGAGCCGCCTGCCGTCCAGGTCGTAGGCGTACAGGCCGCCCTCCTTGGCGGTGGCCATCACCAGGCTCTTGCCCGACCGGGTGGGATGCACCCAGATCGCGGGGTCGTCGCCGTTGGCGTTGCCCCCGGCGGCGTCGTCGAACAGGGCGGGGGTCTCGACCCGGGGCTTGACCGTGGGGATCCCGTCGGCCAGCGCGGTGGGCGTGAGCGCCGATCCGGCCAGGCAGAGCGCCAGCGCCGCCAGGCAGAGGCGAGCAGGTGAACGCATGGGCACCTCGTCGTATGTGAGATATGTGGGGGAATGTCTTTTTCAGATCATCGGGGAACCGGCATAACGGGAGGTTGACGAGAGGGAAACGCGGTGTCCGCCTGGCGTGATAGGCGAATTAACAAATTCGTACGGTTCCATATGTATTCGTATGGGTTCATGTCTCTTTGTGATTATTTGTGGGATTTTGTAGCGGTGGACGCGCCGAACGGCCCGCGACCGGCGGTGCGGGACCGCCACGTCGCGGGTGACAGCGATATGTGCGCCGTCTGACAGCGGCCCGGGGGAGGGTGCACGGGTTACCGCCATCGAGGAGGAACCAGTGCTTCACGCCTTCGAGGCCGAGGGGCTCGTCAAACGTTTCGGCAGGACCACGGCGCTCGCCGGGATCGACCTGGCCGCCCGGCCGGGCACCGTGCTCGGGGTCCTCGGGCCCAACGGCGCGGGAAAGACGACCGCCGTGCGGGTCCTGGCCACGCTGCTGCGCCCGGACGAGGGCAGCGCCCGCGTCGGCGGGCTCGACGTCGTACGGGACGCCGCCAAGGTCCGCCGGTTGATCGGGCTCACCGGCCAGTACGCCTCGGTCGACGAGGACCTCACCGGCACCGAGAACCTCGTCCTGATCGGACAGCTGCTCGACCTGCGCAGGGCCGAGGCCGGGGCCCGCGCGGCGCGGCTGCTGGAGGAGTTCGGCCTCGCGGAGGCCGCGGGACGCCCGGCCAAGACGTACTCGGGAGGGATGCGCCGCCGCCTCGACCTGGCCGCCAGCCTCGTCGGGCGTCCCGACGTCATCTACCTCGACGAGCCGACGACCGGGCTCGACCCGGCCAAGCGCGACGACGTGTGGAGCATCGTCCGCTCCCTCGTCGCGGGCGGCGTCACCGTGCTGCTCACCACGCAGTACCTGGAGGAGGCCGACGCGCTCGCCGACGAGATCTCGGTCGTCGACCACGGGCGGGTCATCGCGCACGGCACCCCGGCCGAGCTGAAGCGCGTCGTGGGCGGGCAGACGATCATGGTGAGGCCCGTGGACCCGGCCAGGCTAGCCGACGCCGCCGCCATCGTCGGTGCGGTCGCCGGGCGCGTCCCGGAGTCACCCGCCCGCGGCGTGCTGACCGTGCCGGTCGACGGCGACACGGCCTTCACCGAGGTGGTGCGGCGGCTGGACCGCGAGGGCATCGGCGTGACCGAGCTCTCCCTGCGCCTGCCCAGCCTCGACGAGGTCTTCTTCACCCTGACCGGACGCCACACCACCGAGGAGAGCGCGGCGTGACCCTCACCGACAGCCCCGCCCTGATCCCCGCGCGCACCGCCGAGCGGCCCTTCGCCCTGGTGCGGCACAGCCTCGCCCTGGCCAGGCGGAGCGTGGTCAAGACGATCCGCACCCCCGAGCAACTCCTCGACGTGACACTCCAGCCGGTCGTCTTCGTGCTGGTGTACGTCTATCTGCTCGGCGGTGCGGTGGCCGGTTCCACCCATGACTACCTGCAGTTCCTGCTACCGGCGATCCTGGTGCAGACGGTGATGTTCGCCGGGATGGCCACCGGCGTCAACCTCAACACCGACATCGAGAAGGGCGTCTTCGACCGGTTCCGCAGTCTGCCGATCGGCCGCTCCGCCCCGCTGGTCGGCTCGGTGCTCGGCGACCTCATCCGGTACGTGCTGGCGATCGTCGTCCTGCTCGGGTTCGGCTACCTGCTGGGCTTCCGCATCCAGACCGACCCGCTGTCGGCGCTGGCCGCGTGCCTGCTCACGATCGTGTTCGCCTTCTGCGCGAGCTGGGGGTTCGTGCTGGCCGGCATGCTCATGCGGAGCCCGGGGGCGGTGCAGGGCGTCTCGTTCCTCGTGCTGTTCCCGCTGACCTTCGGAACCAGCATGGTCACGCCGCTGGAGACGCTGCCCGGCTGGCTACAGGCGTGGGTGCGGGTCAACCCCGTCGCGGGCATGATGGACGCGGCCCGCGGCTTGATGCTGGGCGGGCCGGTGGCGGGGCCGGTCCTCAAGACGCTGCTGTGGTCGGCCGGCATCCTCGTGGTGCTCGCGCCCCTGGCCGTCCGCGCCTACCGCCGCCGCGCCTGACGGCCCGCGCCCCTGGCTCGGGGGCCCGGCTCCGCCGCCACGTCGGCCGGGGCCGCGTTCGCGTCCCGGCCCGCCGCCGCGTTCGACGGCCCGGTCCGGGCCCGGCGGCCGGGATCCGCCGCCGCCCGGGGCGGGGGCCGCGCTTCGCGGCCCGCTCTGACGGCCGGTGCGCGCGGACCTATATGCGTACGCGGTCGAGGGCGGCCTCGCGGTCCAGCCCGCGGCCGTGGCCGTGGCGGGCCTCGTACCCGGCGTCGCCCAGCTCCTCGCGCAACCGCAGGACGAGCCGGGTGGCGTCGAGGTGGTGGTCCGGGGCTCCCCGCAGGACCTCGGCGGCGCCGAGGGACTCCGCGGCCCCCGCCGCGTCGCCGAGCCGGGCTCGCAGGGTGGCGGCGGTGACCCCGACCCTGGCCACGACCGGCATGTCCTTCGCCTCGAGCGCCTTGGCGAACGCCTGCCGTATCCGCTGCCCGGCGGTCGCGGGATCGTCCAGCTCGATCGCCAGGTACGCCATCGCGGAGAGGAAGAGGGCACGGAACTGCGGCGCGACGAACGGCATCCTGTCAAGGGCGGTCCGGGCGGCGTCGTACTGCAGCGCCGCCTCCCCCAGATCACCCTCGTGACGTGCCATGTCGCCCAGACCGAGCCGGGCGAACGCGACATTGCGCTCGGACCAGTCGTAGGATCCCGGTTTGGTCATCTCCCACAGCTCGGCCCGCGCCCGCTCCGTGTCGCCCTGGCTCATGCGCGCCATGGCGAGCCAGACCCGCTGGTGGCCGGTGTCGTCGTGGGGATTCAGCTCACGCAGGAGCCGGATCGACTCCTCCAGCGCAGCCACGGCACCGTCGAAATCCCCGAAGGCCATGTTCGCCTCGGCCAGCGGGCTCAGCGCGGTCGCCAGCCCCCACCGGTCGCCGATCTCCCGGAACGCGGCGACGGCGACGGCGAGATCCTCGTGCATGCCTGCCATGTCGCCGTCGTTCTCCCGGATGGAGGCGCGGATCGACCGCAGCATCGCCCGCGTCCACGGGTCGGGGTGCGACAGGCGCCGCTCGATCGCCGCCAGGCCCGCCTCGGTGTCGTCGGTGAAGAGCGCCAGGGCGGGTTCGAGGAGCACGAGCAGCGGGTGCTCGGCGTGACCGGCGGTCGCGCGGGAGATCTCCTCCAGTTGCTCGATGCCGTCCTCCAGCTTGGCGTAGCCGCCGGTGGTGGCCAGGTTGAGCAGGTACATGGCCGACACGATCCCCCGCGCGACCTGCGGTGACTCGCCGGGGACGTCGAGCGCGAGGCGCAGCCACCCGACGGACTCCGCGCCGTTGCCGATGATCGTCCAGAAGATGCTCATGGCGGCGGCGAGCCGCATCGCGGTGTCGGCGTCCCCCGAGTCGGCGGCGAAGTGGAGCGCGGCGAGGACGTTGTCCCGCTCCGCCACGAGCCTGTCGATCCAGAGCAGCTGGTCGGGGCCCCTGAGATGCGGTTCCGCCGTCTCGGCGAGCTCGAGGAAGTAGGCGGCGTGGGCCCTCCTGAGCCGGGTGACCTCCCCGGCCTCGGTCAGGCGCTCCAGCGCGTACTCCCTGATCGTCTCCAGCATGCGGTAACGGGGACCCTCGGCGAACTGCAGCAGGGACTTGTCCAGCAGGGCCGCGAGCCGGTCCAGGACCGGTTCCTGCCACGCACGCGCCCTCTCGGGACCGGGTCGGGGTCCGGGAGTGGTGCCGGTGTCGGAGGTGGTGCCGGGATTCGGGACGGTGCCGTATTCGGGAGCGGTGCCGGACCTGAAGGCGGTGCCGGGCTCCGGAGCGGTGCCGGGTTTCGGGGCGGCGGCCGGCTTCGAGGTCGTGGGCCCCGGCCCGGCGGGCGGCTCCGGGGGAGCGCACACCCGTTCGGCGGCCTCGGGTGTGACGCCCGCGGGGAACACCGCGAGCCGCTCCGCGAACCGGCGCTCCTCGTCGTCGAGCAGGTCCCAGCTCCAGGTGACGACCGCGCGCAGCGTCCTGTGCCGGGGCAGCGCGACCCTGCTCCCTCCGGTGAGCAGGCGGAAACGGTCGTCCAGCCGCGCGGCGAGCTGCTCGACGGTGAGGGAGCGCAGCCGGGCGGCGGCCAGCTCGATCGCGAGCGGCAGCCCGTCCAGCCGCCGGCAGATCTCCGTCACCAGGTCCACGTTGCCGTCGGTGACGGCGAACCCCGGACGCACGGCGGACACCCGGTCGGCGAAGAGCCGCACCGCGGAGCCGGTCAGGGCCTCCTCCGCCGTGGCGCCGGGCTCGGGCAGGCCGAGCGGGGGCACCGGGCACAGTGCCTCCCCGGCGATCCCGAGCGGCTCCCTGCTGGTGGCGAGGATCCGCAGCCCCGGGCAGCGCCCCAGGAGGTCGTCGGCCAGGCGCGCGGCGGCGTCGACCAGGTGCTCGCAGTTGTCGAGCACCACCAGCGTCTCGGTGGACGACAGCAGCTCCGCCAGGCGGGCCATCGTGTCGGACGTCCCGGCCCGCGCGTCGGCCGGGGCCGGGAAGCCGAGCGCCCCGAGCACGGCCTGCGCCACGTCGGCGGGGTCGGTCACGGGCGCGAGCTCCACCAGCCAGGCTCCGCCGGGCATCCGGCCGGAGATCCCGGCGGCGACGGTCGTCGCGATCCGCGTCTTGCCCACACCTCCGGGACCGACCAGCGTGACCAGCCGCCCCTCGTCCAGCCGCGCGCCGATCAGCCCGATCTCCGCGGTCCGGCCGACGAAGGTGGTCAACGCGGCCCTCAGGTTGCCGCGCGTGCCGGTACGGGCCGGCGGCGCCTCGTCGCGGGCGGCGCGCAGGGCCGGGTCGGCGCGGAGCACGGCGAGGTGGATCTCCCGCAGCTCGGGCCCCGGATCGGCGCCCAGCTCCTCGGCGAGCCCCCGGCGGAACTCCTCGTACGCGGCCAGTGCCTCCGCCTGGCGCCCGGCGGCGTAGAGGGCCCTGACCCGCAGGCCGTGCAGCCGCTCCCGCAGCGGGTGGCGGGCCGTGAGCTCCTGGAGCTCGGTCACCAGCGGGGAGTGCCGGCCGCAGCCCAGCTCCGCCTCCACCCGGTCCTCGGTCGCGGCGAGCCTGGCCTCCTCCAGCCCGGCCGCGTACGCCACGGCGAACGGGGCCGTGGCGACCTCGCCCAGGGCGGGTCCCCGCCAGAGGCCGAGTGCCTCGCGCAGCAGGTTCGAGGCGGTCACCGGATCCCCGTTCCCCAGGGCTCGGCGCCCCTCGCGGGCCAGCCGCTCGAACCGGTGGGCGTCGACGGCGTCCGGCGGCACGTCGAGCAGGTACCCCCCGTGGTCGGAGCGCAGCGCCGACGCGCCGGGCAGGACGCGGCGCAGCCGGGACACCAGCGACTGGACCGCGTTCGTCGGATCCCCCGGCCTGCCGTCGGGCCAGAGCGCGTCCGACAGCTCCTCGACCGTGACGACGCGCCCGGCACCGAGGGCGAGCCTGACCAGCAGCACGCGAAGCCGCGTCCCCCCGATCTCGACGACCTCGCCGGCGGCCACGACCCGTAGCGGCCCCAGAATGCTCACGCGCACCCGGCCACTCTGCCACCTGCCCGGCGTGTCCGGGCAGGTGGACCCGCGAGCCTGCCCGTCCGCGCGCGCCCGCGTGCTCACCCGGCCGCTCAGCCGGGTCGCCGCGACGCCGTGGAAGGCCGCGTGGCCGGGCGGACGTCCAGCTCGGCGAGCAGAGCGGCCATACGGGCGGCGCGGAGCGGGTCGACGGGCAGGACGTGGCCGGTCCACCAGCGGGCGATCTCCGGGGTCGGCCCCGGGGGGACCAGGTCCAGGTAGTCGTCCAGCGGCGGATCGTAGATGAAACCGGGCACCACGCCCTTGCTCTCCAGCCGGGCGACGACCTCGTCGCGGTCCTCGACCAGCAGGGGCACCCGCAGCAGCGGCTGTGGCGCCGCGTCGCGGACGCCCTCGGCGGTCCAGGGCAGGGTGCGCAGCAGCTCGACCCCGGCCACCCTGCGCTCCCGCTCGCGGTCGACCACCCGGAACCGGGAACGGTGGTAGCCGCGCAGCAGCGGCCCCTGGCGCATCCGCCAGTCGTCGAGGTCGATCCGCAGCCAGTGGTCCATCGCGCGCGGGTCGACCGGATCGGCGGTGATGATCGCGCGCAGCTCCTCCTCGCGGGGCGGGCAGCGGTGACCGGTCCACCGCACGAGCCCGAGCGCCTTGAGGGCGTGCCACATCGGCCTGACCAGGCCGGTGCGGTAGATCGTCTCGCGCAGCACCGGCCGCAGCGTGCCGAGCAGCTGGGCCCGCGCCCCGCCGGGGAGCAGCAGCTCGTCCCTGGCCCGCGCCAGCTCGGGCAGCGCGGCCGGGTCCTCCGCGGTGAGGAACCCGCCGGACATCGCCCGCCCGTGCTTGGCGAGGCTGAACACCCCGGCGGTGCCGAACGTGCCCGCCGGGCGGCCGTCCACGATCGTCTGCATGGCGTGCGCCGCGTCGTCGAGAAGGAGCACGCCGCGCCGGTCGCACTCGGCCCGCAGCTCGGTCACCCGGTCGGGCTGACCGTACAGGTGCGTGGTGACGACACCGGCGAGGCCGGTCCAGTCGACGGCGGGGACGTCGATGTTGCCGTCGCGCCAGGAGACCGGCGCCATCACCGGCTCCAGCCCGGCGGCCAGCACGACGAACAGCACCGTCTCGCAGTTCGTCGGCGAGATCAGCACCCTGTCGCCGCGCCTGAACCAGTGGCGCAGCGCGAGCAGCAGGCCGAACCTGGCGGACGGCACGTGGAGGCAGTCCTGGCCGATCCGGTCGCGCATGGCCGCCTCGAGCGCGCGGCGGCCGTCGGCGTGGCCGTCGCCGCGACCGTCGGGACGGCCCTCGGCACGGCCGTCCGCGCGGCCGGAAATGCCGGGGATGCCGGGGCGACCGCTCATCGGACCCTCCTTCGGTCGGCTCACCCGGTCTTCCCCCGGGTGCGCAGCCGACCGTACCGCTTCATCGCCCTGTCGGCGGCGCCGTACAGGGCGGGGTTGTCGAGGATGAACCGCCGCACCCGGCGGACCGGCTCGGTGCGCAGCCAGTGCGCCGCCGCGCCCGCCGACCGGCGGCGCACGATGCCCTCGGTGACTGGAACGGTCCGGCTGCACAGCGCGTCCTTGTACTCCGAGCCGTTGCTGATGCCCAGATCCAGGGAGGTGACCCCGAGCTTCGCGGCGGACTCGACCATGCGCAGGTGCTGGATCAGGCCGGGGGAGTACTTGGCGTACTCGGGGTCGTACGCGGGGAACCAGCCGATCATCGTCGTGCCGGTGCGCAGCCCGAAGTGGCCCGCGACGGGCCTGCCCCCGGCGTACAGCATCGACAGCGGACCGGCGAAGTCGTCGGTGTCGACGGCGTGCAGCCGCTCGACGAGCTCAACGACCCACGCCTTGCCGAAGCGGTCGGGGCGGCCCATCCGCTGGTACTGGGCGGACTTCCACTCGCGCAGCAGCCGGAACCGCGCGGGATCGCGCACCGCGAACTCGGCGGTGACCTCGCCCACGTCGCGGCCCAGCTTGCGCTCCTTGTACAGGGTGCTCTTGAGGAACTTCGGGGAGCGCTCGCGCAGCTCGTCGAGGAAGGCGGAGTAGCCGCCGCCGAAGTCGAGGACCACGGCCTCCTGCCTGAGCGTCTCGAACGGCTGGAACCACGGCTGGCGGTCGACCATGCAGCCGAACTCCCACACGCTCAGCCCGCACGCCTTGAGCAGGGCGTCGGAGTCGAACTCGGCGCCCGGCCGGTGGACGACCCCCTGGGAGAGCGAGACCCACCAGCCCAGCGCGGCGCCCACCCCGCCGCCGTGCCGCTCGAAGGGGAAGAACCCGACGGGCCCGTCCGACTCCGTGATCACCGCCACCCGTGCTTCCGCGCTGACCTCGCCCATCGCGATCGTGAAGTCCGGGCTGAGGAAGGGGTTGTCGAGGTGCGGGCTGGAGCGTTGCATCCTCCGCCACGCCGCGATCTCGGCCGGGCCCAGCTCCGCGGGCCGGATGACGCTGATTCTCATACGCCGGCCCCCGCCGGACGGGGACGACCAGCGGGGTACGAAAACCTACCGTTCACGAGGCTGTGGTCCTTTCTCGAAGCCTGGTCCCGGCGTCGGAGCGAAGGACGGGATCCAGCCGGCGCGGGCGCGAAGGGGCTGCGTCACGGCACGCGGAAACCATCCCGGAACCAGGAGGCGATCCCCCGTACCGCCAGCCGGTAATCAATAAGTCAAATCTAGCGATGTATCGCCCTATTCGCTTAGCTACGCGACAGGTTCGCTACGCGACGCCGAAGGAGGCCGGGCCCGGGGGAACCCTCGGCGGCATCGGGGGAACCGCGGGGATGAGCCGCTCGATGACCGGCAGGGCGCGGTGGGCGTACAGCGGGTCGATCGGCAGCACGTGCCGGCCCCACCAGCGCGCCACCTCGGGCTCGGGGGAGGGGTCGGTGAACTCCGGCAGGTAGCCGTCGTACGGCGGGTCGTAGAGGTATCCGGTGGCGACCCCGTGCCGCTCCAGCTCGGCGATGGCCCCGTCGCGGCCGTAGACCAGCAGCGGGACCCGGAACAGCGGCTGGTCCAGATGGCGGCGGACGGCGGGCGCCACGGTGGGCAGCGCGGCCAGCGCCGAGACACCGGCGATCCGCCGCGACCGCTGCCGGGGCAGCGCGTGCAGGCGCCTCGACTGGTACCAGCGCGAGAGGTGGCCCCGCCTGGCCCGGTAGTCGTGCAGGTCGGCCTGGACCCAGGAGTCGAACGCCGGCAGCTGCTGCGGTGCGTGCTCCAGCGCCCTGAGCAGCTCCGCGGGACGCGGGGCGATGCGGTAGCCGTCGCGCTCCTCCTCCATGCCGAGCGCGCGCATCGCCCTCAGGGCCGGGCGGACCATGTTCAGGCGCAGCGCGGCGTGCCGGCCCGCGGAGGTGAGCACGCTGTGGATCTCTTTCCTGAAGGCGCCGGGCTGCAGCAGCCGGTCGCGGTCGCGCTCCAGGGCGCGCAGGTCCGAGAGGTGCTCGACCGCGATCACCCCGCCGGAGCCCGCCCCCGCGTGCTTGGACAGGCTGAACACGCCGGCCACCCCGAAGGTGCCGATCGGCCTGCCGTGCACGCTCGTCTCGATGGCGTGCGCGACGTCCTCGATCAGGATCTTGCCGCCGAACGCGGCGACCCGGTCGGGCAGGCCGTACAGGTTGGTGGTGAGCACCGCGTCGACGGTGTCGAGGTCGACGCGGTCGACGTCGATGTTGCCGTCGTCGAGGGAGAGCGGGGCGATGACCGGGCGCAGCCCTGCCGCGAGCACGAGGAAGAGGATCTCGTCCGCCGACAGGGGTGACATCAGCAGCCGCTGGCCGGGACGACACCAGTGCCGCAGGGCCAGATACAGGCCCAGGCGGTTGGAAGGCAACGGAAGGCAGAGGCGATGTGTCCGCTTCGCCACAATGTGCTCAGGAGTCACTGGAGACCGTCTATCACGTACGACATTAAGACCGCAAACCGGGACCCGCGTGTCGGCTTAACCCGTGCCCACCTGGGATGTTTTGCCATGGTTCATCACCCTGCGCATGTTCGGGAAGATCAGCAGTGCCACCAGGAGCTGGCTGCCGAGCATGGCGTAGCCCACCGCGGCGATCCCGAAGTGGGGGAAGAGCAGCGCGATCGAGGTGAGGACCAGGACGGCCATCCCGATCTGGACGAGGGCGAGCTTGCGCGCCTCGCTCTGGGCGCGCAGCATGCTGAGGCAGATCTCGATCACCGTCTGGGGGAGCACGGCGATCGCCATCAGGCGCAGCAGCGGCGAGCCCGCCTCGGCGAAGCCGGGGCCGAACACGCTCAGGATCAGCGGCGCGCCGATCACGACCACCGCGATGACCGGGCCGACGATCAGGAAGGTGCGCCGCAGCGCGTTGCGCACGCTCTGCGCCAGCTGGGCGGCGTTGAAGGACCCCTCGACGGTCAGCGAGACCGCCATGTTGGCCGCGAGCAGCCCGACCATGGAGCCCAGCGTGTGGGCTATCGAGAAGTAGCCGAACGTCGGCGCGTCGTCGAGCCAGCCCGCGACGATGACCGGGACGAGATAGAGGATCAGCAGGATGGAGAACGCGCCGGGGAAGTCTCCGGCGAGGAAGCGGCCCACCTCGCGCAGGCGCGGCGGGTTCGCGGCGCTCACCTCGGTGTTCTTGACGTGCTTGGGGATGATCACGCCGAAGATGAGCCAGCTGATCGGGATCAGCGCGATGGCCGTCGGCACGATCCACGAGACGAAGATCCCGCCGAAGACGCCGCCCTGCGGCAGCGCGTACGCCAGCGCGACGAGCAGGCCCATCTTGACCAGGCCGAACGCCAGGCTGTTGACCGGCACCCAGACGGCGTTGCGCAGCCCGGCCAGCGTCACGTCCTGGAGGGTGAAGATGGTCCACACGAGCACCGAGGCGAGGAAGAACAGCCCCGGGCCGATCCCGCCGAGGTCGGCGTAGACCTCCCCCCAGATCGGCAACGTGAGCAGGAACCCCAGCGCCGCCACCAGACCGGCGGCCCCGGCGATCGCGTAGCCGCGCAGGACGAACTCGGCGGTGCGGCGCCCGGCCACCGGGATGAACCTGGCCAGGGCGCCCGCGAAGGCGAGCCCGGTCAGGGAGGAGAACAGCCGCATCGCGCTGATCTGGGCCTGGCCCTCGCCGAACGCGGCGGCGGTGTAGAGGTGCGTCGCGAGGAACCAGTAGCCGAGGCCCAGCACGGCGGTGATCCCCGTGTTGATCATCAGCGCGTACCCTTGCAGGAACAGGGGGTTCCTCAGGTCCTTGCGCAGGCGGTCCATCAGACCGGCCCCGCGCTCCTCGGTCGCCGCCCGGCCCGCCGCCTGGTCGCTCCCGTCGCGCGTCACGCCGTCATCGTCGGCCGGACCGCTTGCATCGACCTTGCCGCCCGCTGTACGGAGACCGGTGAACGCGTTCGCCGGCGGCTCGGGGCCCTCCGGCCGGGTGCCCGGCACGTGGACGCCGTCACCGGGCCTGGCGTGCCGGCCCCGCCCGGTGTCGTGCTCACTCACCCCGGTGCTCCCGGTCCGTGCCGTTCCCTGAGACGCCGTTCCCGGAGACGGTGCTCCCGCAGGCGGTGTTCCCGGAGGCGGTGCGGGGGTGCCGCGGATCGCTCGGGCGGGACGAATCGGTGGCCCCGCCGGCGGGCACCGGAGGGCGCGTCACCGGTGTTCGCGTCTCGTCACGAGACCTGCCGGTCAGCGAGGGGTACATGAGAATCGGCACGTGAGTCATGATGCCCCAGTTTCAAGCGAGCCGTGTCCGGCATGTATCCGGAAGTCCCCGGCAGGGCCCGATTGTGATGGAGACTGCCCCGCTTTCGTGGGGTGAGGGCAGGGGCGGGAGTGGTGAAGGTCACCGGGGTCGTCGCCGGGGCCCGGGGGCGGGCGGGTTCTCCGTGTGCCGTTCGGGGGCTCGGGGCTTCGAGGGCTCAGGGCTCAGTGCCTCATGGTTTCGTGGCCTCGGGGGCTTCACGGCTTCAGGGGGCGGCGCCTCAGGGGCCCGGGGCCTCGGGATCTCAGGACGCCGGGGCCTCAGGACGCCGGGGCCTCAGCGCCTCGAAGATCCCCGGAGTCTCGGGTGGTGAGGAGACGGTTCAGGACGCGGACACCGAACTCCAGGCCCTCGACGGGGACGCGCTCGTCCACGCCGTGGAACATGCCGAAGTAGTCGAGGTCCGGGGTGAGCATCAGCGGGGCGAAGCCGTAGCCCCTGATGCCGAGCCCCGCGAAGGACTTCGCGTCCGTGCCGCCCGACATCACGTACGGCACCGGCCGCGCCGCCGGGTCCTCGGCCACCAGGGCGGCGCCGAGCCGGTCGAAGAACGGCGAGTCCATCGGGGCGGAGGGGGCGTCCTCGAGGTTGACGAACTCCCGGGTCACCCGGGGGCCGAGCAGGCGGTCGATCGTCTCCAGGAACTCCTCCCGGTATCCCGGCAGGAACCGCCCGTCCACGTGGCCCTCGGCGGTGCCGGGGACCACGTTGACCTTGTAGCCCGCCTGGAGCATCGTCGGGTTCGCAGAGTTGCGGATCTGCGCGCCGAACAGGTCGCCGATCCGGCCGAGCCGCCTCGCCTCCTCCTCCAGCCGGTCGAGGTCGATGCGCTCGCCGAGAACGGCCGACAGATTCTCGATCAGTGTCGCCACGCCGGGCGTCAGCCGTACCGGCCAGGGGTGGGAGGCGATCCTGGACATGGCGTGGCAGAGCTCGGCCACCGCGTTGTCCACCGGCGGGCGGGAGCCGTGCGCCGCGACGCCGGTCGCGGTGAGCCGCATCCAGGCCGTGCCGCGCTCGCCCACCGCGACCGGATAGATCCGCGCGCCCGGGGCCTCGACGCTGTAGCCGCCGGACTCGCTGATCGCGTCGGTGCAGCCGTCGAACAGCTCGCGGTGGTGGCGCACCGCGTGGCGCGCGCCGTACTCGCCGGTGGCCTCCTCGTCGGCGAGGAAGGCCAGCACGACGTCCCGGTCCGGCCGCACCCCGCGCCGGGCCCAGTCGCGGACCAGGGCGAGCGTCATGGCGAGGGTGCCCTTCATGTCGACCGCGCCCCGGCCCCAGACGCATCCGCCGGAGATCTCGCCGGAGAACGGGTGGATCCGCCAGTCGGAGGGCCGGGCGGGGACCACGTCGAGGTGGCCGTGGATCAGCAGGGCCTCGGGCGAGTCGCCGGGGATCCTGGCGACCACGCTGGTCCTGCGGCTGGCCGACTCGAACACCACCGGCTCGATCCCGGCCTCGGACAGCAGGGCGGCGACGTGCTCGGCCGCCGGACGCTCACCGGAGCCGGGGTTGGTGGTGTCGAACCTAATCAGATCCGAGCAGATCTGCGCGACCTCACTCATCAACGAACGCCCCCGGAGAAAAGATCCAAAACCTGAATCAGAGGTGCATACCCCTCCGGGTTGGAAATAGCACCTCGGGTCGTCGTGCCGAGCACTCCCGGCCGGCTGCGACGCCGCTACCCCTCCAAGGGTCCGGGAGCTTGTCTCAGTCGCTGAGCGCGGTCGCCGGCTTTTTGGCCGAGCCCTTGGCCACGCTGGGGTCGCCGGCGGCGAACGCCTCGGCGACCTTCCCTCCGATGCGCCCGCGCTCGCTCACCTCGATCCCGTGGGACTTCGCCCACGCCCGGATCTCCGCGCTCCGCTCACGGCTGCCGCCGGAGCCTTTCCCTCTGCCCTTACGGCCTGACGAGGTGCTCGCCTTGCGGGCCGCGGACTGGAACGGTTTGAGGGCCTCGCGAAGTTTCGTGGCGTTCTTCGAGCTCAGGTCGATCTCGTAGGCGGTGCCGTCCAGGCCGAACGAGACGGTCTCGTCCGCCTTCTTGCCGGTGATGTCGTCGGTGAACGTGACGACTTGCTGACGTGCCATTGTGTGACTCCTTAATCTCGGCGCCGGAGCGTGCGGTCGTGAACCGGCCGACGATGGTTCCCGCGTCTCTTCCCCGCGCGCGAAACTCTAGCCCCTCCTTTCGCCGTCGCGCTTGGGAAACCCCTGCCCGTCGGAGATCCGTCCTTCGGTTAATTACTCAAGGCCGAACTCCGACGTCTCCACGTCATTGGGAAATGCTTCCCGCTCACGAGGGATTAAAAACGGCGGTGGCGCCGGGGTTCCCCGGCGCCTTGTATGCCGAGATCTGTCGGTTGCCCTCGGAGGGTTTTCCGGAAGGGGGGCCGGAGCGCTTTGGAGTTTCATGACCTCCGGGTGGTTTCCGGCATCGACGCCCGGAAAAAATCGACTTCCGCCACTTGGGGCCACTCCGGTCCGTCGTTCCACTGCCGTTCGTTTCCCGGGCGCCGCCGCACCGGACGCGGTGGCATCCCGCCGCCGTCCCGCCCGGCCGCCGGGTGCGTCCTTCGGTCCGTTTTTGCTGTTCACGGTATCTGCAGGGCCGAGGCCGGGAGGAGGGAACGGGAGGACGGGCCGGGTCCCGGGGAGGCGGGGAGGGGAGGTCCCGCGGGCGCGGCCCCGGGCGCTCGGTGACAATTCACGCGCGCCAGATGTCCGTAACCGAACGCGTTCCGGGATTCTGACGGACAAATGACTTACCCGCGTCCGGAATGCGTGCCGTCGGTCCACGGGTTTGCCGGAGTCCGGTGCCGGGCGTCTTCGAAGGCGCCTCGGAGGCGCGCGGCCGATCACATTGGGGTGCGGTCTCGACACTCTGAGGTAAGGCAAGACTCGCCTTGCGGAACGTCTGATTCCGGGCGTCTCGCATTGTGGGGGAGCGTGGGCGGCGGGCGTCGTTTGGCCCTTGACGGTCATTGGCCCGTTCCATCGTCCGTCCGGGTCAATCAACCCGCGTTCCCCGAATTGTTCGCGAGCCGGCCGGGGGATCGGATAGGGACATTGACCGGATCCGGCGCCCCCACGGCTCCGGCACCCCCACACCCCTGTGCCCCCACGGCTCCGCGCCCCCACGCTTCCACGCCCCTGTGCCCTCGTGCCTCCAAGCCCCCGTGCCTCCAAGCCCCCGTGCCTCCCCAGCTCCCCGGCTCCACGGCTCCCCGGCTCCACGGCTCCCCGGCCGGTGGTCGTACACCGGCCGCGCGGTCGTGATCGGATTTGTCGGTCGTGATCTCTACCGTCCGGCCCATGACAAGTGCAGTGCAGGCTTACTCCTACGCCGGTCCCTCCACGCTCTCCGACGGACACCTGGGACTGTCGACGTCCGGAGGCCGGACCACGACGGGCTTTCTCGACCACCCCCGGTTCTTCAGCGGGCTGCTCACCCAGGCCGCGCCCGCCGCGTCCGGCCTGCTCGCGGTCGCCGACGTGGCGCTGGCCCGCTACCACCGGCCGCAGCCGGGGTTCACCCGCGATCCGGTCGTGACCTGCGGCGGCGACCGCCTCAGGTTCGAGTCGTTCTCCGCCTGCGGCGGCGTCTACGCCCGGCTGGACGTGCTGGGCCCCGCCCTCGACGGTGAGGTCTTCGACCGGGGCACCACCAACGTGGACGTCAACAACCCGCTGCGCGAGGCGCTGGCCAGGGTCGGCGGACGTGACCCGCTGCACGTCGGGGTCGGTCCCGACGAGCTCACCGTGACCACCCTGGACGGCGCGGTCGTGGAGAAGAAGGTGCCGCTGCCCGACCGGTGGCTGCGCGGTTTCGCGGAGGTCCAGGTGATCGCCTCCGGGTTCGACCTGCGCGCCGAGCTCGCCGGGCCGCAGGCCGTCAGGTTCCTGCGCGGCCTGCCGAAGCGGGCGGCGGCCGAGGTGTGGGCGGTCCCCGCGGGCAGGGAGCTGCGGCTCTCGGAGCGGGCCGTACCGGGCGGGGTCCACCTCGCCGGAGTCGGCAGGCTGGCGACGATGACGCCGTTGCTGCGCTTCGCCAAGGCTCTGCGCGTATATGGGCCGGCGGACGGCTCGGGATCGAGCGCCTGGGAGCTGGAACTGCCGGGCATGCGCTACACGCTGGTGCTGTCCCCGCAGGCCTGGCGCGGCTTCTCCGGGGAGGGCGCCGTCCTGGACGATCTCTCCTCGGACCTGGTGGCCGGCGACGCCGACCTGGTCGGCATCCTGCTCGACTTCGAGCCCACCCTGGAGCTGGGCGTGCTCGCCGAGCGCTCCGGGCTCGCGCCGGAGCGGGTCCGGGCCTCGCTCACCCAGCTCGGCACGGCGGGCCGGGTCGGCTACGACCTCTTCGAGGCCGCGCACTTCCACCGCGAGCTGCCCTACGACCGCGACCACGTCGCGGCGCTCAACCCCAGGCTCGGCTCCGCCCGCGCCCTGGTCGCCTCGGGCGCCGTACGGCTCACCGGCCCCGACTCGGCCGAGGTGACCACCGGCGGCGGCGTCCGTCTGGTGCGGATGACGGAGGGGGCGTGCACCTGCCCGTGGTGGTACGACCACCGGGGCTCGCGCGGCCCCTGCAAGCACGTGCTCGCCGCCCGGATGGCCTCCGGCACCGCCGACTCCCCGGCGGCACCGGCCCCCCTCGCCCGGGAGGACTCCCGATGACGGTCTGGGACGAGGTCCGGAACCTCGTCGAGAACGGCGGCCTCGACGAGCTCGCGGCCCGGATGGTGGAGCTCGACGACGCGGAGCGCAGGGAGGTCGCCAGGGAGCTGCCCGGATATCTCAGGCCGGCGCGTCGCGAGGCGGGGACCTTCGACCCGTGGAGAAGGCGGGGCGGACGGGCCGAGCACCTGCGGGTGGCGGGTGCGGGCTCGCTCGGCGGCGCCGCCGCCGCGGCCACCTGGCTGAACCGCCGCGAACTCGCGATCTCCCCCTGGGAGACGCCGGGCGACACCGACGCCCTCATCCGGGTGATCTCCGCGCGGGAGCCCGGGTGGCGGGCCGACCTGGTCAACCGGCTCGTGCTCCGGATCCGCACCTCGACCTCGCCGGGGCTGCCGCTGGTGCTGGCCCTGCTCCGCGGTACCGGCGTGACCCCGCCCGAGCACGACCCGCTCGTGCTGGGCTGGCTCGCCACGCCGCCCAGCGTGGGCGGGCTCCGCCGGGACCCGCTCCTCGACACCCTGCTGCCGAGGATCTTCGAGGCGCAGGGTGTGGGCCGCGCCCTGCGCGAGGAGCGGAGCGACCCGCCGCGCGCCGGGTCCTGGCTCAGAGCCCTGACCGTGCTGAGCGGTGAGGGGCGAGTGAGCCGCGAGACGCTCGTGAACGGCTGCGTCAGCCGGTTCCTGCGCGGAGGGGACGCCACCGACCTGCGGTTCTTCGTCCGCCTCCACGAGCTGCTCGAACCCGCGCCCGCGGAGGTGGAGGCCCGCGCCCGCGACTACCTGCGCCTGCTGCCGGCCGCGCCGGGACCGGTCGCGGAGCTGGCGCTCAGGCACCTGCGCCGCCTCGACCGCCTCGACCCGGCCGACGTCACCGAGGCGCTGGAGGGCCTGCTGTTTCGCGCCGAGGTCGGGCTGGTGCGTACCGGACTGACATGGCTCGACCAGACCCTGCGGCGGTCGCCGGAACGGGCCGACGAACTGGCCCCGGCCCTCGCGTCCGCGTTCGGCCACGAGGCGTACGCCGTGCAGGAACGCGCCGCGCGTCTCGCGGTCAGGCACGCGGCGCACCTCACCCCGCTCGGCGCGGAGACGCTGCGCGCGGCGCTGGGCGCGCTCCCGCCGGACCTGGGAGGGCTCCTGGCCGGGACGGTCGGAGGGGAGGCGGGGCCCGGGTGGGAGCCGGAGGTCCTCGTCCCGCCGCCGCTCACCCCGCCCGATCCCGTGGGGGCCTTCCCCGTCCCGCCGGGCACGGTCGCCGAGCTGGTCCGCCCACGCTCGTCCCACGACTGGCGGGAGACCGAGCGGTGGCTCGCGGGCTTCGTCAGGTTCGCGGCGGAGGACCGCGAGGAGCTGCGCGCCGCGCTCACCGGGAGCGTCCACGAGATCCACGACCTCTACCGGTGTGAGAACTGGTACGCGCCCCATGAGTGGCTCACCGCGATCGCCGCGGAACTCGTCTCCCCGGGCGCCGACCCCGGACCGGCGGCCCGCGAGGCCCCGGAGGTCTCGGAGGGATGGGTCTTCGGGAGCGTCATGACCGGCGCGCGGGAGAGGGAGGGCGGAGAGCTGTCCTTCGGCGGCTTTCTCGCCGGGGCGCGCGACTACGTCATGCGGTTCCTCACCGGAGGCGACGGCGACGGCAGGGTGACCGGGCCTGGGGAGGGACGCGGTCTTTCCCGGGGCATGCCGCCGGGCATCAGGTCCGACGCCGCCGGGTTCGAAGACGTCTACTCGTCGATCCGGATCTGGAGCCGGCCCGCGGATCCGGGCGAGGGCGGGGAGACCGTGACGACCCTGGAGACGGGGGATCCCAGCGAGACGGGAGAAACGGGCTCCTTCGGGTGGTCCGGCCACGACGGTGCCACCGGGCACCGCGTTCCCTACGGCGGCGGCGCCGGGCACCGAGTTTCCCAGGACGGTGTCGCCGAGCACCGAGTTTCCCACGACGAGGTCGCACGGAGACATCACGCTCCCGAGGAGATCGGGCCCGATCGGCTCCCCGGCGAGCACGACGTCTCCGTGCCGCACCGGTTCGTGCTCCGGCGGTGCGCGGAGGTGCTCGCCGCGCTCAGGACGGGCACCCTGCCGCCGGTCCTGCTCGCGACGCCGACCCGCGCCACCGGCCACCTCGACCCCGCCGCGTTCCTCACCCGCCTGGAGGCGGTCGAGGCCGCCGGGGCCGAGCCGCTGCCCGCCGACTTCCAGCAGGCGCTGCTGCGGTTGCCGGGAACCACCGATCCCGAGACGGCCGCCCGAGCCGGGCGGCTCACCTCCGAGGCCGGGCGCCGGGCGGCGCGATGGCTGGCGGAGGGGCCGGTCGAGCCGGAGACGCGCGTCCGCTGGAGGTTCACCGACAACGGGAACTCACGCCACACCGACGAGCACGAACCGCCCCCCGGCGCCGACCTGCGCCCGGTCCCCTGGGTGCGGGCCGAGCCGACCGGCCTCTCCCTCGTCGACGAGCTGCTCGGCGAGGTGCCGCACCGCAACTGGGACGAGCACGGCCGTCACATGGACTGGTGGCCCTCCGTCCTGCCCTCGCACCGCGACGTGGTCGCCGCCTCCTATGTCCCGCACCTGCTCCACTCCTGGTATCGGCCCGAGGTCCGGCCTGCCCACGTCGAGGCGCTCGCCGCCTGCGACGGGCCGGTCGGCGAGCCCACCGCGCTGCTGCTCGCCTTCTTCCTGGCCCAGCGGGACCCGGACCACGGGGTGCGGCTGGTGCTGCGGATGGCGGCGCGGGGAGACCTGCCGTCGGAGGCGCTCGGCGGGCAGCTCGCCCTGCTCACGAACCGGGGCGAGGTGAAGCTGCCGCACGCGGTGGCCGGGCTCGGACAGGCGGCCGGGCAGGGCGCCCACCGGGAGGTCTGGGAGGTGATCCGGGCGGCGCTGCCGCACGTGCTGCCGGGGAAGGGGGAGCGTCCGCGCTCGGGCGCGACCGATCTCGTCACCCTGGGCGTCGAGGTGGCCCGGTGGGCGGGGGCGCGCGGGGAGATCCCCGGGCTCGCCCCGCCGTCGCGCCGCTCCTCCTCGGAGTTCGGCCGCCAGTGCCGCCGCCTGCACGACTATCTCGTACGACCCTGATCCCGCCCGCTCGGGGTGGGGGCGGCGGGACGGCGGCCGGGCGGGCGTCGTCCCGCCGGGTGCGCGGAGAACCCGGCGACGGCGAGCTTGCGGACCACCACCGTGAGCGCCGCCGTGGCGATCGCCGCCCAGGTCTGGGCCTGGGAGAGCCGCAGGAGCCCGGCCGCGAGGAGGAAGTCGAGCAGCACCGCGAGCGCGCCGCCGGAACCGCCACCGGAGAGCAGCACGGCGAGCGCGGCGACCAGCCCCATGACGACGATCAGGGGAACGAGGATCCGGACGAGGTCAGCCATTCCCCGCACCGGGAAGGACGCGCCCGCCAGGGTCGTCCGGCCCGCCGTGCCCGTCCGGGGCGACCTGCGAGCCGCGTTCGCGGGCGTCGTTCACCGTGCGCCCCTCCCGCTCGATCTCCCGGTTCAGGAAGAAGTTCAGCGCGGTGCGGATGGCCGCGATCGCCGCGAGCTGCCCGATCTGCGTGAAACTCGGCGCGATGGCCGTACGCAGCACGTCGCTGGCCAGCTGGAACTCCAGGCCGAGGGCGAGGAACCGTCCCAGGAACAGCCGCACCGTGATGAACCCGTCGTCGTGCCGCCGTGCGGCCACCAGCACGAACCGCACGAACGCGATCGCGGCGCCGACGAAGATGACGGCGGCCCCGGCCGCCTCGACGAGGCGGACCAGCAGGTTGACGAGCTGCCGGAGGGTCTCCTCCGGTAGGAGATCGAGCATGCGCTGCTGTTACCCGGTGGCTCCCCGCCCATGCGCCCAGGGGCGCCGCCCGGTCCGCGAGGGGCAGAAGGTGGTCAGAAGGCGCTCAGAGGTAGAGACCGGTGTTCTCCGGGGCGGCGGGCGCGCGCTTGAGGACACCGTCGCGGAGGGCGAAGAGCTCGGCGAGGGTCGCACCCGAGGGGGAGATCCCCTCGGTGCCGCCGAGCCAGCGGGCGGCCTCGTCGTAGGGGAAGGCGCCGACCTCGATCTGGGCGAGGCAGCGGCCGGGGCGGGTGACGGCGGGGTGGAGGTGGGCGAGGTCCTCGTTGGTGGTGATGGCCACCAGGACGTCACGACCCTGGCCGAGGAGCCCGTCGGTCAGGTTGAGCAGGCGCGACAGGCCCTGACCGGTGGCCTCCTTGGCGCCGGCCCTGATCAGCTCGTCGCAGTCCTCCAGCACCAGGAGCCGCCAACGGTCACCGCCTCCCTCGCCGTCGTGGTCGTGGTCGTGGTCGTCGGAGCCGACCGCGACCTCCATGAGGTAGCCGGGGGACTGGAACAGCTGCTCGGGATCGAGCACGCAGTCGACCTGGCACCACGACCGCCACTCGTGGGCGAGCGTGCGCAGCAGCGTCGTCTTGCCGGTGCCCGGCGGGCCGTGCAGCAGGATCAGCCGGCCGTGCGCCTCGGAGGGGGTGACGGACATCAGCCGCGACAGCGGCTCGCTGACCGACCTGGCGTAGTTGCCGGAGATCTCCGCCCAGGGGGAGGCGGTGATCGGCTTCTCCGAGCGGCGGCTGCCCCGGGGGCTCTGCCACCAGAAGCCCATCTCGACGTGGTCGCTCTCGGGAGCGGGCTCCTCGGCGTCCCTGATGACCTCCTCGATCACCGAGCGGGCCAGCCCCTCGTCGACCGCGGTCACGCTGACCGTGGCGGCGCGGTTGCGGTAGCGGACCACGCGCAGCGTCCAACCCTCCCCGCACAGCAGCCGCGAGTCGCGGCCGTCCTTCTCCGAGGCCGCCCTGACGAGCGTTCCCGAGGCGGGGGCGAGGGAGGCGTCGGGGCGGACCCGCTCCAGGCTCGCGGTGCGCGACCACGGCTGGGCCCCGGTGGCGAACGGCGACAGCGCGAGCGCGTCGATCACGTCCACCGCCGCGTCGCCGTCGTCGAGCCAGATCTTCATCGGCAGCTCCACCGGGCGCGGCTCCGGCTGGAAGTCGACCTCCTTGAGTACGGACATGGCGCCAATGATCCTCGCGAGGTGCCCGCCGGTCGACGGGTTTTAGCCCGGCGGTACCGGCGCGGGGACCTCGGGGGCGGCGCGGAGCAGGGCGTCGACCAGCGGGCTCGGCGGGCGGGTCAGCGGGCCGGTGAGGACGAGGGCGCGTTCCAGGGACGGCCTCAGCGGGACCATGACGAGCCCGGGAGGCAGCAGGCCGCGGCCGAGGTCGGGAACCGTCGAGACGCCGATGCCCGCTGCGATCATGCCGATGAGCGTGCCGAGCTCGCGTACGTGCTGGGCGGGCGCGTAGGGGACGCCCGCCATGGAGCACAGGGCGCGGGTCTGGGGCTCGCAGCCCCCCTTGGAGACCAGCAGCGGATCCTCCACCAGCTCGGCCATCGTGATGTGCTCCTGACCGGCCAGCGGGTGGTCGGCGCGGACCACCGCGTGGAAGGCGTCGCGGCCCACCACCACGTGCGCCGGGGGCGGGGGCACCGGGTCGACGAGGATCGCGGCGTCGACGACCCCCGTCTCCAGCCAGGGGGACAGCTCGTCGTCGTCGCCCTCGAAGACCTGCACCTCGACGCCGGGGAGCTCCGCGCGCCACGTCCGCATGAGCTGGGGCAGCAGCCCGCAGCAGACCGTGGGCGGGGCCGCGACCCGGACGGTCCCCGCGTGCTGTCCCAGGTGCGAGGAGACGACCTCGTCGATGGCGGTGACCGAGGCGAGCGCGGCCTGGGCGTGTGGCAGGATCGCCGCGCCCAGCGCGGTGGGGCGCACGCTCCCGTGCCGCAGCACCAGCGGGGCGCCGAGGGCGCGCTCCAGGGCGGCGAGCGCGTGGGAGACCGCCGACTGGGACATGCCCAGCTCCTCGGCGGCCACGCCGAAGCCGCCGTTCGCGACCACGGCGGTGAAGACCCGGAGCTGCGCGACCGTCGCACTCATGAGGACATCTCATCACACCTGGCGGGCAACTCATTGGACGCATGATCCGGGTGGTGGCGAGACTGTTCCCGTGACCCGTGCCCGTGAAGGAACCCTCTCCCCGCCCCCGCCGGTGACCGGCGCCGCGCCGCATCCCGCGGGCCGGTCCGTCCTCGCCCGGTACCTCGCCCTGGCCCTGACGTGGGGAGCCAGCTTCCTGTTCATCAAGGTGGCGCTCACCGGCCTCTCGCCCGCCCAGACGGTGCTGGGGCGCCTCGCGCTGGGGGCGCTCGCCCTCAACGTGATCATGCTGGTCACCCGCCGGAGATGGCCGAGACGGCCGGTGTTCTGGGCGCACATGGGGGTGATCGCCCTGATGCTGTGCGTGGTGCCGTTCCTGCTGTTCGCCTGGGCCGGGCAGTACATCCCCTCGGGGCTCTCCAGCATCTACAACGCCACGACGCCCCTGATGACGATGCTCGTGACCCTGGCCGCGCTGCGGCAGGAGCGCCTCGGCGCGGCCGGGGTGCTCGGCCTGCTGCTCGGCGCCGCCGGTGTCGTCGTCGTGCTGGCCCCGTGGAACCTGGGCGCGCAGACCGGTCCCTGGTGGGCGCAGGCCGCCTGCCTGGGGGCGACGTTCTGCTACGGGCTCGCCTTCGCCTACACGCGGCGCTTCGTCCTGGCGTACGGCCACGACGCCCCCACCATCGCCGCCGCCCAGATCACCGTGGCCGCCCTGATCATGCTCGCGCTGAGCCCGCTGCTGGCCACCGGTCCCGTACGCCTGGATCTCCCCGTCGTGGCGAGCATGGCCGCCCTGGGCGTCTTCGGCACGGGGCTCGCCTACGTGTGGAACACCTCGGTCATCGCCCGCTGGGGGGCGGCGACCGCCTCGACGGTGACCTATCTGACCCCGCTGGTGGGCGTCGTCCTCGGGGTGGTCGTCCTGGGTGAGACGCTGACGTGGAACCAGCCCGTGGGGGCGGTGGTCGTCGTCGCCGGCATCATGACCGGCCAGGGCGTCATCGGTTCCTGGTCAGGTCGCCGGTCTCCGTGACCAGTTCGGGGCCGGGGACGTCCTTCCAGGTGTAGGTCAGGGCCTCGCCCTTGCGCTTGAGCCAGACGGTGCCGGGGACGCAGCCGGTGCCGGAACCGAGGGTGAAGGTCAGCTCGTCGGCGGTGACCGTGGCCAGGGCGATCCGTCCCTTGCAGCCGCTGTCCGGTTCCGCCCACTCGGCTCCGTCGTCGCCCTCCTTGAGCGTGACCTCGATCCGTTTCGTGCCGGAGGACAACGGGTTGGTGGAGGTGACGCCGTCGCCGGCCCACGTTCCGGCGAAGGAGGCGGGGACCTCGTCGCCGCCTCCCGGCGAGGCCGATCCCTTCGTGCCGGAGGGCTCGGGGGTGGGCGGGGCGTCGCCCCCGGACGAGGAGGACGGTGAAGGTGCCGAGGAGGAGGGCGAAGACGCCGAGGGGGACGGCGTCGTCCGGCCGGTGTCCCCGGCGACGCTCTCGGGGGCGTTCAGCGCGAACCAGGCGGCGATCCCCGCGGCGACCAGCAGGGACACCGTGACGAGGACCGCGCCGACGACGATCCCCCGGGAGCCGCGGCGGGATTCCTGGGTCGTGAGCGCCGACCGTCCCGGAGGGACGGCGATCCGGCTGCCGATCCTGGCCAGGTCCTCGGTGGAGGGGTTGGCCGCGCCCGGCTCGCCGGCCGCGGCGGGGTCGACGAGGCCGACCATCAGCGCGCGGGCCGTCGGGCGGCGGGCGGGATCCTTGTCCAGGCAGGAGGCGATCAGTCCCGCGAACGCGGGGGGCAGGGCCGACAGGTCCGGGTGGTGGTTGACGATCCGGTTCAGGACGGCCGGCACGGTGTCGGCCCCGAAGGGGGACCTGCCGCTCGCCGCGCAGACCATGGTGGCCGCCCAGCCGAACACGTCGGAGGCGGGCGAGGCGGGAGCCCCGTTGATCTGCTCGGGGGACAGGTAGGCGGGGGTGCCGATGAGGCCGGAGGCGGTGGTGGCCGCGCTCTCCGCCCTGGCGATGCCGAAGTCGACCACCCGGGGACCGTCGGGGCCGAGCAGCACGTTGGCGGGCTTGAAGTCGCGGTGCACCACCCCGGCGGCGTGGATGGCCGCCAGCGCGGTCGCCGTACCGACCACCAGGCGCTCCAGCTCGCCGCCCCGCAGCGGGCCCCGCTCGCGGATCCTCTCCTCCAGGGAGGGGCCGTCGACGAACTCGCTGACCACGTACGGGAGGGGGCCGTCCACGGAGGCGGTGAGCACGCGCGCCGTGCAGAAGGGGGCGACGCCCTCCAGGGCCGACAGCTCGCGGGCGAGCCGCGCCCGTGACGCGGTGTCGCCGCGGAACAGCACCTTCACCGCCACCCGCTCGCCGCTGGGCGCGTGCGCGAGGTAGACGACGCCCTGGCCGCCCTCGCCGAGCCTTCCGGCCAACCGGAACACGCCGAGCCGGTCCGGATCGCCGGGGACGAGGGGGGTCGCGACCATGGAGGCAAGGCTATCCGTCTTGTCCGGGATGAGAGGCGTCATGGACGAACGGTTTAGGACGTCCGGCCGGGGTTAGGGGGACGGCTGTTCCGCTGCCCGACGATCATCAGGAGCGCTTCCGCACCACACCGTGCCAAGGAATCAGTTGGTTTAACGGCCTCATTCGGTGTCTTGCCAACCATTACGCTCCGGTAGGGCAATATCACTCAGACAGTGGAGACGTTCGTGGCCATCGATCTCGTTACTCGCCGTGAGTGGGGCGCCCGCCAGCCGCGCGGTTCCTACAGCAACCTCGCCTCCACCAAGGGGGTGAAGGTCCATTACACGGGGGGCCAGGTCAGCCCGGACATCGTGAACGACCACGCCAAGTGCGTCGCGCTGGTGAAATCCATCCAGAACCAGCACATGGACGGCAACGGCTGGATCGACGTCGGCTATTCGATGCTGGTCTGTCCGCATCGGAAGGTCTTCGAGGGCCGTGGCCCGCACCACGTTCCGGCCGCCAACGGAGCCGGGCTCAACAGCGGTCACTACGCGGTGCTCGGCCTGGTCGGCTCCTCGGGGTTCACCAAGCCGACCGACGGCGTCCTGCACGGCATCCTGGACGCCATCGAATACCTCAGGGACAAGGGCGGCGCGGGCAGGGAGATCAAGGGGCACCGCGACGGCTACTCGACCAGCTGCCCCGGCGAGCCCCTGTACGCCTGGGTCAAGCGGGGCGCTCCCCGTCCCGGAGGGGCTCCCAATCCGCCGGAGCCGCACCCCTCCTTTCCCGGCCGCACGCTCAAGCAGCCGCCGGTGATGAAGGGCGAGGACGTCCGCACCTGGCAGCGGCAGATGAGCGACCGGGGCTGGGCGATCGACGTCGACGGCCTGTACGGTCCCGCCTCCGGTGACGTCTGCAGGAGGTTCCAGAAGGAGAAGGGCCTGCCCGTCACCGGCGCCGTCGACCGCGCCACCTGGGACGCCGCCTGGCAGGAGCCCGTCAGCTGACCTCCGCTCCCGCCGGTGGTGAGGTGCGGGCCCGCCGCCCGGGGCGCCTTCCGGCGGGAGCCCGTCGACCGGCCTCTGCCCGGGGCGCCGTCCGGGCAGGAGCCCGTCGGCTGACCGTGGCCCCCGCGGGCGGCGGCCGGCCCGCCGCCTGGGCCGCCTTCCGGGTGGGAGCCCGTCAGCCGATCGCGGCCTCCGTGGGCGATGGCCGCCCTGCCACCTGGGGCGTCTCCGGCCGGCCGTCGGCCCTCCGCGAGGACCTTTGGCGTCGCCCGGCGATCCCTCGCTCCCGCACGCCTCTTTCCGGAACGATCCACGAACCCCCCTACTGGCACCACTGTTGACCCCACTGTTGGTATCCGTCCCGGACCCGGGGGGGATTCCCGGCGGGGCGGCGCTTAGTATCCGGTGCATGACGGTGCCGCCTGAGGAACCTCGATCGGCCGCCGAGTTCCCACCGGTCACCCGTGACCGGTGGCGGGAGCTGGCGCTCGGGGTGTTGCGCAAGTCCGGTGTCGAGACCGGCTCCCCCGAGGAGGCGCTGGCCTCCACCACCCATGACGGTGTGACGATCGCGCCGATCTACGACGCGTCCGACCTGCCCGGCGACCCGGGCCTTCCCGGGGCCGCCCCCTACGTCCGCGGCTCCCGCCCCGAGGGGGGCTGGGAGGTGCGGCAGCGCCACGAGGAGCCCGATCCCGAGGCGATCCTGGCGGACCTGGAGAACGGCGTCACCTCGCTGTGGCTCACCCTCGACCCCGAGGACCTGCCCCGCGCCCTGGCGCCGGTCTACCTGGACCTGATCTCGATCACGCTCGACGCGGGCAAGCGGACCCGCGAGGCGGCCGAGGCGCTCTTCGCGCTGGCCGCGGAGCGGGGAGCCCCGGCGTCCCCCGGAGACGCGGGCACGGCGGTGTCCGGCGGCGCCTCGGGGACGGTCTCCGGCGACACCGGCCGCGCTCCCGGCAGCGGCCGCCCGCCCGGCGGCGGACCGGTGGCGCTCACCGGGAGCCTGGGTGCCGACGCCCTCGCCGACGCGCGGACCGCGGTCGAGCTGGCCCGCCGCTGTGTCAGGGACCACCCGGGACTCAGGGCGGTCGTCGTGGACGCCACCCCGTACCACGAGGCGGGGGGCGGCGACGCGGAGGAGCTGGGCTGCTCCGTCGCCGCGGGGGTCGCCGCGCTGCGGACCCTGGTCGGCGCCGGTCTGACGATGGAACAGGCGTTCGGGCAGCTGGAGTTCCGGTACGCCGCCACCGCCGACCAGTTCCTCACCATCGCCAAGCTCCGCGCCGCCCGCAGGCTCTGGGCGCGCGTCGCCGAGGTGTGCGGCGTCTCCGGCGTCCCCGGCGCGGCGCAGCGGCAGCACGCGGTGACCAGCTCGGCCATGATGACCGCCCGCGACCCGTGGGTGAACATGCTCCGCACCACGCTCGCCTGCTTCGCGGCCGGGACCGGCGGGGCCGACGCGGTGACCGTGCAGCCCTTCGACACCCGGCTCGGCCTGCCGGACGCCTTCGCCCGCCGCATCGCGCGCAACACCCAGTCGCTGCTGGTGGAGGAGGCCGGGGTGGCCCGGGTGATCGACCCGGCAGGGGGCTCCTTCTACGTGGAGCGGCTCACCGAGGACCTGGCGGGCCGGGCCTGGACGTGGTTCCAGGAGATCGAGCGCGCCGGGGGCATGGCCGACGCCCTCGCCTCCGGGGTCGTCGCGAAACGGCTCGCCGCCACCTGGGAGCGGCACGCGGCCGCGATCGCCAGGCGCCGCGACCCGATCACCGGAGTCAGCGAGTTCCCCGACCTGGCCGAGAAGCCGCTCAGCAGGCGGCCCAGGCCCGCCGGCGCCGCAGGGAAAGCCGGGGGCACCGGGGTGCACTACGCGCAGGAGTTCGAGGCGCTGCGCGACCTGGCCGACGCCCAGAAGACCCGCCCGAAGGTCTTCCTGGCGACCATCGGCCCGGTGGCCGCGCACACCGCGAGGGCGTCGTTCGCGGCCAACCTGTTCCAGGCGGGCGGCATCGCCACCGTGACCGGCGGCGCCGTCACCGACCCCGCCGAGATCGCCGCCGAGTTCGCCGCCGGAGGCGCGAAGGTCGCGTGCCTGTGCTCCAGCGACCGGCTGTACGCCGGGCACGCCGAGGCGGTGGCCGCCGCGCTGCGGGGCGCGGGGGCGGTAAAGGTATGGCTGGCGGGTAAGGGAGAGTTCGAGGGCGTGGACGACAACCTCTACGCGGGATGCGACGCGCTCGGCGTGCTCCGGACGACCTTCGAGGACCTGGGGGTGGCTCGATGATTCCCGACTTCTCCGGCATCGAACTCGGCCCCCGCCCGGCGGTCCCGGGTCCCGGCCCGGCGTCCCGGCCCGGTGCGGAGACCCCTGGCCAGGCCCCGGACCCCGGCCTGGAGACCTGGGCGCGATCGGTGCGGGAGGCCACCGGGAGCGATCCCGGGGAGCTGGTGTGGGAGACGCCCGAGGGGATCGGCGTCAAGCCGCTCTACACCGCCGCCGACCTGGCCGGGCTCGACTTCCTGGACACCTATCCCGGCGCGGCCCCCTACCTGCGCGGCCCGTACCCGACCATGTACGTCAACCAGCCCTGGACCATCCGCCAGTACGCCGGATTCTCCACCGCGGCCGAGTCCAACGCCTTCTACCGGCGCAACCTGGCCGCCGGGCAGAAGGGCCTGTCGGTCGCCTTCGACCTGGCCACCCACCGGGGCTACGACTCCGACCACCCGAGGGTGGCCGGGGACGTCGGCATGGCGGGCGTGGCCATCGACTCCATCTACGACATGCGGCAGCTGTTCGACGGGATCCCCCTCGACAGGATGAGCGTGTCGATGACCATGAACGGCGCGGTGCTCCCGGTGCTCGCGCTCTACGTCGTCGCCGCCGAGGAGCAGGGGGTGGCCCCCGAGCAGCTCGCCGGGACCATCCAGAACGACATCCTCAAGGAGTTCATGGTCCGCAACACCTACATCTACCCGCCGGGCCCCTCGATGCGGATCATCTCCGACATCTTCGCGTACACCAGCGAGAGGATGCCGAAGTTCAACTCGATCTCGATCTCCGGCTACCACATCCAGGAGGCCGGGGCCACCTGCGACCTGGAGCTCGCCTACACCCTCGCCGACGGGGTGGAGTACCTGCGGGCGGGTGTCGAGACGGGCCTGGACATCGACGCCTTCGCGCCGCGCCTGTCGTTCTTCTGGTGCATCGGCATGAACTTCTTCATGGAGGTCGCCAAGCTGCGGGCGGCGCGGCTGCTCTGGGCGCGGCTGGTGTCCGGGTTCGGGGCGAAGAACCCCAAGTCGCTCTCGCTGCGGACCCACTCGCAGACCTCCGGCTGGTCGCTCACCGCCCAGGACGTCTACAACAACGTCGTCCGCACCTGCGTCGAGGCGATGGCCGCCACCCAGGGCCACACCCAGTCGCTGCACACCAACGCCCTCGACGAGGCGCTCGCCCTGCCCACCGACTTCTCCGCGCGGATCGCCCGCAACACCCAGCTGCTGCTCCAGCAGGAGTCGGGCACCTGCCGGGTGATCGACCCCTGGGGCGGCTCCTACTACGTCGAGCGGCTCACCCACGAGCTGGCCACCAGGGCGTGGGGCCACATCGAGGAGGTCGAGGCCGCCGGGGGCATGGCCAGGGCGATCGACCAGGGGCTGCCGAAGCTGCGCATCGAGGAGGCCGCCGCCCGCACCCAGGCGCGCATCGACTCCGGGCGTCAGCCGGTCATCGGGATCAACAAGTACCGGCTCGACGTCGACGAGCCCATCGAGGTGCTGAAGGTCGACAACACCTCGGTGCGCGCCCAGCAGCTGGAGAAGCTGCGCCGCCTGCGCGAGGAGCGCGATCCCGACCGGGTGGAGGAGGCTCTCACCGCGCTCACGAAGGGCGCCGCGGGCGACGGGAACCTCCTCGCGCTGTCGATCGAGGCGGCCCGCGCGATGGCCACGGTCGGGGAGATCTCCGACGCGCTGGAGCGGGTGTTCGGGCGGCACGCGGCGCAGATCCGTACGATCACCGGGGTCTATCGGGAGGAGGTGGGATCGGGCGTGGACGGAGTCCGCGCGGCCTGCGCCGAGTTCGAGCGCCTGGAGGGCCGCCGTCCCCGCATCCTGGTGGCGAAGATGGGCCAGGACGGCCACGACCGGGGCCAGAAGGTGATCGCCACGGCCTTCGCCGACCTCGGCTTCGACGTGGACGTCGGCCCGCTGTTCCAGACGCCCGACGAGGTCGCCCGCCAGGCGGTCGAGGCCGACGTGCACGTGGTCGGCGTGAACTCGCTCGCCGCCGGGCACCTCACGCTCGTGCCCGCGCTCCGCGAGGCGCTCGCCGCGCTGGGCGCCGACGACATCATGATCGTGGTCGGCGGGGTCGTCCCGCCGGGCGACTTCGACGCGCTGCGCGCGGCGGGCGCGAGCGCGATCTTCCCGCCCGGGACCGTGATCGCCGACGCCGCCCGGGGACTGCTGGCGGAACTGCTCACCCGGCTGGGCCATGACGCGGACGCTTGAGGACTACGTCCAGGGGGTGAAGGAGGGGTCCGTGGCGTGGATCGCGCGGGCGATCACGCTGGTGGAGTCCTCCCGGGCCGACCACCGTGACCTGGCCCAGCGGCTGCTCGCCGAGCTGACCCCGCTCGCCGGGGCGGCGCGCAGGGTCGGCATCACCGGTGTGCCCGGTGTCGGCAAGTCCACGTTCATCGACGCGCTCGGCACCCGGCTGACCGCGCAGGGCCACCGGGTGGCGGTGCTCGCCGTCGACCCGTCCTCGACGCGCACGGGCGGGAGCATCCTGGGCGACAAGACCAGGATGGCCCGCCTGGCGGTCGATCCGAACGCCTTCATCCGCCCCTCGCCCACCTCGGGCACTCTGGGCGGGGTCACCAGGGCGACCCGCGAGGCGATGGTCGTGGTGGAGGCGGCCGGATACGACGTCGTCCTCGTGGAGACCGTCGGCGTCGGCCAGTCCGAGACCGCGGTGGCCGACATGGTCGACACCTTCCTGCTGCTCACCCTGGCCAGGACGGGCGACCAGCTCCAGGGCATCAAGAAGGGGGTGCTGGAGCTCGCCGACGTGATCGCGATCAACAAGGCCGACGGGGCCGAGGGCAGCCCCCACGAGCTGGACGCGCGCAAGGCCGCCAGGGAGCTCGCCGGGGCGCTCCGCCTGCTGGGCGCGGAGCGGACGCCCCCGGTGCTCACCTGCAGCGGGCTCACCGGCAAAGGCCTGGACGAGCTCTGGCGGCAGGTCGTCGGGCACCGCGACGCCCTGGAGGCCTCGGGGGAGCTCGCCGAGCGCCGCCGCCGCCAGCAGGTCCGCTGGACCTGGGCCCTGATCACCGACAGGCTGCTCACCCGGCTGCGTGAGCACCCCGAGGTCGCGGCGATCGTCACCGAGGTGGAGCGCGAGGTCCAGGAGGGCACGCTCACCCCGTCGCTGGCCGCCGACCGCATCCTCACGGCCTTCACCAAGGGCGGCTGACGGCTCCGGGCGCGACCCCGGCGTCACTCTGGGCTACTCCAGGTCATCGCGCGATTGGCGCCTGACCGGCGATTAAAGCGCCTGTGTTAAGCGCATGTTAACAAGGCTCGTGTCCGAAAGTGGCAAGATTTATATTCTATACGACCTTGATCACTTCTAGTGAGTCATGTGATACTTCGTGCGAAGATTAACTAATGTTGTGATGTGATGCGCTTTAGCGTGTAAAACACAGAATGAGACAGGCGAGGAGGCCCGGAGTGTCCCGGGATTGCCGGCCGACCGGTCCCTGATCTGTCGGTTGACCAGTCCTTATCCACGCCCCGGGCGGGCGCGGGGCAGGTGGGATGTCCCGTTTCCGAAGACCGCCGCACCCACCCGTGCGGGCGGTTGTCTCGTGCTGCGCGAATTCACGTCACACGAGGTGGGAGACGTTTACCTATGTCCATGGACGTGCGCGCCCGTACCGGCCGCCGGGCGAGATCCGTTCCGATGCACCGGGCCCTGCCGAAGCTGCTTCGCGAACCGGCGGGCGCACTCGCCGGATTCGCTCGCGAGTCCGGGGGGGAGGTCCTCCGGCTGGAGCTGGGGCCCTTCCGCCCCTACCTGGTGACCCACCCCGACCACGTCCAGAAGGTGATGCGCCTCGAATGGACGAAGCACCAGCGCCTGGGCATGTTCTGGCGCCCCCTGGAGCGGCTCTTCGGGCACAGCATCATGAGCGACGGCGAGCACTGGCAGAACAGCCGCAAGGTCCTGCAGCCGCTGTTCACCGCGCGGTACGTCGCCACGATCGCCGACGAGGTGTCCAGGCGCGTCGCCGGGCGCGTCGAGGAGTGGGACGACTACGTCCGGTCGGGACGGGACTTCGACGCGGCCACGGAGATGTCCAGGATCCTCAGCTACATCGTCAACCGGGTGCTGTTCGGGGACAAGCTGAACCGGGAGGACGGCGAACGCATCATCCCCGCCTTCGAACAGGCGTCCTATTCGCTCGTTTACCGGATTCTCCTGCCGTTCATGCCGTATTTCATGCGGATCCCCGGCGACCGGACCTTTCTGAAGGCCGTCGAATCGATCGACGACGTGGTGTTCCCCATCGTGAGAAAGGCGATGGCGAACCCCGACGACAACGTCGACGTCATCTCCGTGCTCTGCCGGTCCGTCGACGAGAACGGTGACAGGCTCACCGAGAAGCAGATCCGCGACGCGCTGGTCAGCGTCTACGCCGCGTCCTCGGAGACCACCGCGATGATCCTCACCTGGCTGTGGCTGCTGCTGGAGGAGCACCCGGACGTGGCGGCCAGGCTACAGGCGGAGATCGACGAGGTGGTCGGCGAGGGACCGGCCGTGCCCGAGGACATCCCCCACCTCGTCTACACGCGCATGGTCCTGCAGGAGACCCTCCGCCTGTACCCGGCGGGCTGGTTCCTGCCCCGCAGGGTGATGGAGGACGCGGAGGTCGGCGGCGTGCGGATCAAGGCCGGATCCTCGGTGCTGGTCAGCCCGTACGCCACCCAGCGGCTGGAGGAGTTCTGGGAGCGCCCGGACGAGTTCGACCCCGAGCGGTTCGCGCCGGGGAGGGCGGAGAGCGAGGAGCGCAGGCACCGCTACTCCTACTTCCCCTTCGGCGGCGGCCCGCACAGGTGCCTGGGCGAGCCGCTGTTCTACGTCGAGGCGCCGCTCGTGGTCGCGAGCATCCTCAGCCGGTTCCGGATGTCGGTGCGCACCCCCGGGCCGTTCGACACCGGCTGGGCCGCCTCGCTGCGCCCCCGGCAGAAGGTCGCGCTGGGCGTGTCCTTCAACGGCCGCGACCGGAGCGGGGTCCTGCGATGACGCCCCGGCACGACCCCGGCGCCCGGCCCGGCCTGGATGTCCGGCCAGGTCCGGATGCCCGGCTCGATCCCGGCGCCCGGCTGGACGCCAGGGAGGCCGGGGCGATCTGCGCCCGCGCCGGGCGGTCCCAGCGGGACATGCGGGAGTGGGCCGAGACCTATCCCGGCCTGTTCTCCGCCAAGCCGTTCGACGCGGCCCTGTACAGCACGCTCTCGCTCGCCATGGCGTTCGGCGGCCCCTGGTTCGACGCCGGCCAGTTGCGGACGGCGAACAAGGTCTCCCTCTGGGCGTTCGGCCTGGACTGGCTCGTCGACTACGTCGCCACCTCGTCGGCCGAGGTGGAGGGGATCGCCCGGCGGTGCCTGGACGTGGCCGGAGGCGCCCCGCCGGTCCCCGGTGACGACCTCACCCGCATGCTCGCCGACATCCGCGACGAGCTCGCGTCCTCGCCCGCGTTCGCCGAGCTCGGGCCGGTCTGGCGCGACGAACTGGAGCGCATGCTGGACGGGATGCTCACGGAGTGGCGCTGGAAGACCGAGAAGGTCACGCCGACCTACGAGGAGTATCTCGGCAACGCCGACAACCTCGGCTTCTCCTACGTGTTCGCCGCCCACTGGATCCACGTCACGGGCTCCGGCGCCGTCGCGGACGTCGGCGCGCTGCGCGAGGCGGGCCGGGCCGTGCAGCGGGTCATCCGCCTCCTCAACGACCTGGGCACCTACGAGCGGGACGTCGCCTGGGGCGACCTCAACGTCCTGCTGCTCGGCGTGGACCGCGCCGAGGTGGAGCGCCGGATCGCCGGGCTCGCGGCCCGGAGCAGGGAACTGGTCGCCCCGCTGCGGGCCGTCCATCCGGAGCTGGCGGGCTACATGGAACGGCAGATGGATTTCTGCGCGGGTTTCTACCAGGTCGGCGACTACTGGGGGGCCCTGTGAGCGTCGACGGCCTGCTCGCCACCACGGGCCCGGGTACGAGAACCGGCGCCGGGACCGGCACGGAGAACCGTCCGGGGATCGGCACGGAGATCGGCCTCGGGATCGGTACCGGGATCGGCACGGGGATCGACGCGGCCGCCGAGGCGCGCGAACTGGTCGCCGGGCTGCTGGCCGAGCCCTGGGGCCAGGTGTCCGCCTCGCCGTACGAGACCGGCCGGGTGGTGAGCCTGGCGCCCTGGCTGGCCGGGCACGCCGAGCGAGTCGAGTTCCTGCTCGCCGCCCAGCGGCCGGACGGCGGCTGGTCCCCGTCCGGTGACCACGCCTTCGTCCCCACCCTGAGCGCGGTGGAGGCGCTGCTGGCCGAGCTCGGCCGCGACGGCGCCGCCAGTCCCGCCCTCCTGGCCAAGGCCGCCGACCGCGGGCTGGAGGCCATCAGGAACTGGTCCTTCACCGCCACCTGGCCGCCGGACACGCCCGCGATCGAGCTCATCGTGTCGTCCCTGCTCGCCCTGATCGACGGGCACCTCGGCGGGGAGGGGCCGAAACCACCCCCCGGCATGGGCGACGCCAAGCTGACGGCCGTGCGGGCGTGGCTGGCGTCGGGCGCGGCGATCCCGCAGAAGCTGGTCCACGCCCTTGAGGTCGCGGGCCCCGAGGCGACGGCCGCCTCCGGGATCCGCCCCACGCCGATGCCCGGCGGGATGGCGGCCGCCGGGGCCTCCCCGGGGGCGAGCGCCGCCTGGCTGGCCGCGTCGTCCGAGCTTCGGCCCGGGACCGTGAACGCCTCCGGAGTCACGGCCGCTTCCGGGACCGTCTCCGGGGCCGCGACCGTCTCCGGGGCCGGGCGCGTCTCAGGCGCCGGGGACCGTGACGCGTGGAGGGACGGGGACGAGGCCGCCGTACGGCGGTATCTGGAGGCCGTGGTGGCCTCCACGGGCGGGCCGGTGCCGTGCACCACCCCCATCACCGTGTTCGAGCGCGGCTGGACGCTGAGCTGGCTGCGGCGCGCGGGAATCCCGGTGGACGTGCCGCCGGAGCTGGTCGCGAGCCTGCGGGACGGGCTCGGCCCCGACGGGGTCGCCACGGGCCCCGGCCTGCCCGCCGACGCCGACACCACCTCCGTCGCCCTGTACGCGCTGGCGCTGCTCGGCGAGCCGCGCGAGCCGGAGGGGCTGTGGCCGTTCGAGCTGGAGACCCACTTCTGCACCTGGCGCGGGGAGGAGGGGATGTCCCCGACGACCAACGCGCACGTGCTCGACGCCTTCGGCGAGTACCTGCGCCGGTGCGGGGGAGAACCCCGCCACGCGGCCGTCGTCGCCAAGCTGGTGGCCTGGTTGCGCGACCGCCAGGAGGCGGACGGCAGCTGGACGGACCGCTGGCACGTCTCGCCGTACTACGCCACGGCCTGCTGCGCGATCGCGCTGCGCGAGTTCGGCGGCGGGAGGTCGGCGGACGCCGTGGGCGCCGCCGTGGACTGGGTGCTCGGCACCCAGCGCGGGGACGGGTCGTGGGGCCGGTGGGGAGGCACCGCCGAGGAGACCGCCTACGCGTTGCAGACCCTGCTGCTGGCCGGTACGACGCGGGAGGAGCGGTGGCGGGAGGCCGTGGAGCGCGGGTACCGGCATCTGCTGACCGTCCGTGACGGTGAGGCGCCATCGCTTTGGGTGGATAAGGACCTGTATCTGCCGGTTGCGATCGTGAGGGCGGCCGTTCTGGGCGCGCTTCACCTGGCGCGACGCGCGCTCGCCATTCCGGCAGGTGACTCGTATTGAGAATTGACCGTGAATTCAAAACAGGACACAAGGGTGCATCCACTCTGTCCGCCTTGAGGGTTTTTAGTGACATTGCTAAGGTTCGGCGGGTGTGATGTGGGGTGTCCCGCTGATCCCAGCGATGTGGCGACCGTTTGACCTGTTTGACCGGTGTCTGTCAACCGCCACGAAAAATGCCGTCTATTTTCTTTATCCTTCCCGGGGTGGATACCATGCGCTTGCGTAACGCGAGCTTGCGGACCAAGGTCACGGCACTTCTGGTGTCGCTCACCGCGCTCTGGGCGTTCACGGCATGGGTAACGGTCCGTGACGGTCTGAACATGTTGGGCGTGGCGACCCTCAACACCGAGGTCGCCGACCCGAGCGAGCGGCTCATCGTCGAGCTGCAGGCCGAGCGGCGGCTGACCGCCATCACCCTGGGGTCGGTCGGCACCGAGAGCCGGCGGCGCGAGGCGATGGCCGCCCAGCGCAAGCGCACCGACGCAGCCGACGCGCACTTCCGCAAGCTCACCGGCGGCAGCGGGGTGGGACTGCTGGGAACCCCCGCCCTGGAGCGCCGCATCGGCGAGACCCGCCAGTTGATGGACGACCTGCCCGCCGCGCGCAAGGCGATCGACGCCGGCCGGGTCAACCGGACCTGGGCGGCCGCGGAGTTCACCGCCATCGTCGACTCGATCTTCCGTGTCTACGACTCGCTGGCGACGCTGGACGACGAGGAACTCGCCCAGGACACCCGCACGCTCATCGAGATGAACCGGGTCCGGGACATGCTGGCCCAGGAGGACGCCCTGGTGATGGGCGCGCTGACGGCGGGCCGGTTCGCCGAGGGCGAGCAGATCAGGTTCACGCAGATGGTCGGCACGCGGCGCTTCCTCACCGAGCGGGCGGTGGCCGAGCTGCCGGCCGCCGACCAGGAGGCCCACCGGCGGCTGGTCGCCGGCGAGCAGTTCACCCGGCTGCGCATCATGGAGGACCAGCTCATCGAGGACCCGAACGTGGTGCAGGCCGGGGTGATCGACGTCACGCGGTGGAGCTCCGACGCCCAGCCCGCGCAGACCAAGTTCACCCAGGCCGTGCTCACCGCCGGCAGCGGCGTGGTCGAGAGGTCGGGCCCGGTCGCCATCGGCGTCATCGTACGGCTCGCGCTGGCCGGCGGCCTGGGCCTCGTGGCCGTCATCGCCTCGGTCGTCCTCGCCATCACCACGGCCCGCGCCCTGGTCCAGCAGCTGGAGAAGCTGCGGGCCGCGGCCTGGGAGCTCGCCAACGAGCGGCTGCCCGCCGTGGTCGAGCGGATCGGCCACGGGCAGGTGGTGGACGTCGCCGCGGAGGCGCCTCCCCTCAAGTTCGGGGACGACCAGATCGGGCAGGTCGGCCAGGCGTTCAACGCCGTGCAGCGGACCGCCATCAAGGTCGCCGCCGAGCAGGCCCAGCTGCGCCGCGACATCGCCGACATCCTGCGCAACCTCGCCCGCCGGACCCAGTCGCTCGTGCATCGCCAGCTGAGCGTGCTCGACGTCATGGAGCGGCGCGAGAACGACCCCCAGGAGCTGCGCGACCTGTTCCGGCTCGACCACCTCGCGACCCGCATGCGGCGCTACGCGGAGAACCTCCTCGTGCTCTCCGGCGCGGCGCCGGGCCGCGCCTGGCGCGACGCGGTCCCGATGATCGACGTGGTCCGCGGCTCCCTCGCCGAGATCGAGGACTACACCCGGGTCGACGTGATGCCCCTGGGGGAGGTCTCGCTGGACGGCCGTGCGGTGAGCGACGTCATCCACCTGATCGCCGAGCTCGTCGAGAACGCCGCCTCCTTCTCCCCGCCCTACACGACGGTGCAGGTCGGCGGATACTCGGTGGCGCACGGCTACGCGCTGGAGATCGAGGACCGCGGCCTGGGCATGAGCCCCGCGGACATCGCGGAGGCCAACGAGCGGATCGCCAACCCCCCGGAGCTCAAGCTCTCCGGCAACGCCCGCCTCGGCCTGTATGTCGTCAGCCGCCTGGCCGAACGGCACGACATCCGGGTGACCTTCAAGTCCTCCCCGTACGGCGGCACGACCGTCGTCGTCCTCATCCCGCAGGAACTGATCAGCGAGGAGGACCCGGGCCCCTCCGTCGGGGTCGGTGTGCCGCAGGCGCGCTCGGCGAGCAGCTCGGAGATGAACGGTGCCACCTCCGCGGTGACCGCGGTCCGCGGCAGGGTGGGCGACCCGCTCGGCATCACCGGCGGCCCCGGGCGGCCCGCCGGGGCGGAGGGAGAGGTCATCGACGAGCACGTTCCCGGCGCCGGGTCCGAGGCGCGGGAGTCCGCGCGGCCCGCCAACGGCAGGTCGCATCCGGCCGGCCCCGCGTCCTCCGGCCTTCTCGCCGGTCAGGCGCCCTCCGACGGCCCCGCCGACCCCGGCGGGTTCTTCACCCCGCCGAACTCCGGCCGTTCCGCGGATCCCGGCGTTCCGGCCGGTCTCGCCGACCAGGCGCCCTCCGGGCGGCATTCCGCGGGCCCCACGCCCGGGGAGGGGTTCACCGATCCGACGTTCCCCGGACGCTTCGCCGATCCCTCGGCGCTCAGGCAGATGCCCGAGACCGGAGCCCCCGGACGGCTGCCCGACTTCACGCACCCCGGATCTCCCGCCGCGCCGGGCGCTCCTGGCGGCGGGGGCCTCGACGACTCCGGCGCCCACGCGCGTCCGGGCGGCGCGGGCACGTCGCTGCCGCCCGTGCTGCCCCCGCCCGACAGCAGTCACACCCCGGGCGGCCTGCCGAGACGCGTTCCGCAGACCCACCTCGCCGCCCCGCTGCAGGAGGACGAGCCCGTGGCCCCGCCCCCGGCCGACGACGCCGACGAGCGCTCGCCGGAGATGATCCGCGCGGCCATGTCGTCCTTCCAGGCCGGTACGCGCCGAGGCCGCGACGACGCCGCCCAGCTGCTCGACGGCGAGGGCGATCCGGTGGACGAGGGCGGACCCGCCGTGTGATTTCAGTGGACGACCCCAAGACGCGAGTGCCAGGCAGGCGCCGACGAGCCGCCGGGAACAGACGACGTAACAGTCGGCAGGCAGAAGGAGAGGACAACGAGTGGTGCAGGGAACAGGATCCTTCACGGACCTGGCCTGGTTGCTGGACGACCTGGTCTCGCGGGTGGAGGAAGCTCAGCACGGAATCGTGTTCTCCACAGACGGCCTGCTGCTGGCCGCGTCGGCGGGGTTCTCCCCGGCCGACGCCGAGCATCTGGCCGCCGTCGGATCGGCGATCCAGAGCCTGGGCCGCGGTGTCAGCGACCGCGTCGGCGGCGGGCCGATGCGCCAGACCATCATCGAGATGCGGACGGCGTACCTGATCGTCACCGCCGCCGGGCAGGGGGCCTGCCTCGCGGTGTTCTGCGGCGCCGAGGCCGACGTCGGCCTGGTGGCCTACGAGATGGCCATGCTCGTCACCCGGGTGGGGCAGTACCTCACCTCGCCCACCAGGACGGCCGAGTCCTCCTTCAAGGGCGACCCTCCCAGAGGTGACGCCTACAAGGCCGGCCCCCGCAGGGGCGACTCCCTCAGGACCGACTCCCCCAGGGGCGACGGCACACGATGAGCATCTTCGACGAGCAGCCCGAGTCCCAGTGGGTCGGCGACGAGGCGGGGCCGATCGTCAGGCCGTACATCCTGACGCGGGGCCGGACCGAACCGAGCCGCGGCCGGTTCGACCTCATCACCCTGGTGGTGACCATCCGGCAGGTCTCGTCGAGGGAACCGGGGCTGGACCCGGAGTGCCTGGCCATCGTCCGGCTCTGCCGGCAGGCCCAGTCGGTCGCGGAGATCGCGGCCCATACGAACCTTCCGGCAGGCACGGTCCGTGTCCTGCTCAGCGACTTGCTCGACCAGGGATTCATCGCCATGCAAGAACCGCATTCGGAGACGGACATGCACGACGAGAGGCTGTACAGGGCGGTGCTCGATGGACTCCGTGCGCTCTAGTCGCGACGCCGGGCGCGTGAAGCTGCCCAAGGCGATCAAGATCCTGGTCGCGGGCGGGTTCGGCGCGGGCAAGACCACGCTGGTCGGCGCGGTCTCCGAGATAGAGCCGCTGCGCACCGAGGAGACCCTGAGCAACCGGGGCATCGGTGTCGACGACCTGTCGGGTGTGGAGACCAAGCAGACCACCACGGTCGCCATGGACTTCGGCCGCATCACCATCGGCGACGACTACCGCCTCTACCTGTTCGGCACGCCGGGACAGGAGCGCTTCTGGTTCCTCTGGGACGAGCTGGCGCTGGGCGCGCTGGGCGCGGTGGTCCTCGCCGACACCCGCAGGCTGGCCGACTGCTTCCCCTCGCTCGACTACTTCGAGCGGCGCGAGACGCCCTTCATCGTCGCGGTCAACTGCTTCGACGGGGCCCGCCGCTACGAGCTCGACGAGGTCAGGCTCGGGCTCACCCTGCACGAGGACATCCCGATCGTGCTGTGCGACGCCAGGCAGCGGGAGTCGGGCAAGGAGGTGCTCATCACCCTCGTCGAGCACGCGATGCGGATGCGGCTGGGCCCCACGTCCCAGCCGTCGGGCGCCGAACCCCCCACGGGTCAGGCGGCGGCCCGCTGACCCCGGTCTCCCACGGGGGTGGGTGGCGGCCCGTCTGACCCCGGCCCTGTCTGACCCCGGCCCCGTCCCCACGGGTCAGGCGGCCCGCTGACCTCGATCCCCCACGGGGACAGGTGGCGGCCCGCTGCCCCCGGCTCGTGGGCAGATGGCGTCCCGCTGACACGACGAGGCCTTCCAGGGCGGATCATCACCGCCCCGGGAGCGCTTTTGCCCCTCCGGTAGGGATGAATCCCTCACCAATTGACTCCTGCACGCAACACCTCGTGCCCGGCGTGTCACGATAGCGGCGATCACCTGGCGTCCTACCGCGTGGGGAGACCTATGTGTGACGACCCGAACATTCCCCTCACCGTCGCGCGGGCGCTCGGAGAGTACCGGGCGCTGCTGGACGAGCACGGGGTCACCTGGGGCGAGGATCCCATCTTCTACGTCAGGTCCATGACCACCGACGCCTACCTGATGGGCACGACGGGTTTCTGGGAAGTCTGTTACGGCATGCTCGGCACCCGCTATCCCGGGGCGCCGTTCGAGGAGCTCAGGGACCGCCTCGACGAGCTGGACATGGACGAGGTCGTCCGCGGCGTCCTCGCGGGCAGGGTGCTCGACAATCTCGCCGCGCTCCGCCTCACCGACGGGGAAACCGCGCTGCGGGCACGGACACAGGCCGTGCTGGACGGCAGGCCCCTGCGCACGACGCTGCTCGTCGACTCCGCCAGGTCCGAGCCGGCCACCGTGCTGGTGGACGGGCGGGCGCACGTGGTCGGCCCCGGCGGCGCCCGGCTCATCAAGATCACGAGCTGGAGCGAGGTGGTCGCCGACGGCGTACCGATCGACCTGTCGCCCCTGACCCGCCCCGCCCCCGCCGCCCGCCTCCGGGTGCGCGCGGGCTTCCCGTGCAAGTGGAGCGTGTACGGTGAGCACGGCCAGGGCTGGTACCCCGAAGGCGCCCCCGACCGGCACGACTACCACGTGCTGCCCTACTTCCACGGCGACGACCTGGTCCTGGACGTCCCGGCCGAGACGCTCACCGTGCGGGCGTCCAGGGGCATGGAGTACGACTCCGCGCAGGTCACGGTCACTCCGGCGCCGGGCGGGGAGACCCTCGTCGAGCTGACCCCCGAACGGCTCTACGACGCCGCCGCCCTCGGCTGGTACGGCGGCGACATGCACGTCCACCTCAACTGGGCGGGCGACATGGTCGGCACGCCCGGACTCGCGGGGATCATGCAGCACGGCGAGGACCTGCACGTCCTCAACCTGGTCGCCGGGAACGTCTCCTCCGAGCGGGTCTACGACTCCGAGGCGCTCGAACACTGGGCCGGGAAGGACCTGCCCTGGTCCGACGCCTCCCACGTGGCCCGGATCGGCGTCGAGTACCGCAACGACCTGCTCGGCCACCTCTACGCCTTCGGTGTCTCGGCCCCGCCCTCGCGCTTCCACACCGGTTTCCTCGGCACCGCCGACTGGCCGCCCAACAGCGTCGCCTGCGAGGAACTCCGGGGTCTGGGGGCCGTCACCGGCTACAGCCACCCCTTCCACACGCCGTTCGCCGACACCGACGCCCCGGACAAGGCGCTGCGGTGGGGGCGCAACTGCTCCTCCCGGGAGATCGTCGCCGACGCGGCGCTCGGCCTCGTCGACACCCTGGACGTGCTCAGCCAGACCTCGATCACCGCGACCGCCGCCGTCTACCGGCGCCTGATCGGGGCGGGCAACCGCGTCGCGGTCACCGCGGGCACCGACGCGATGGTCTCCTTCGCCCGGCGGGGAAACCAGTCCAACCCGCCCGGCTGGGCGCGTGTCTACGCCCGGGTGGACGGGCCGCTCACCGCCGTCTCGTTCGCCGAGGCGGTCAGGCGGGGCCATACGTTCGGCACCACGGGACCCTGGCTGGAGTTGTCGGTCGCGGGCCACGGCCCGGGTGCCACCCTGGACCTGTCACCGGGGGAGCGGGTCACGATCACCGCGCGGTCGGTCGGCCCGGAGGTGGAACGGCTGGAGATCCGCACCGCCGACGGCGTGCTCGCCGGGGGATCGCCCGGCGAGCTCACCGCCGAACTGGTCGTCGGCGCCCCCACCTACGTCGTCGCCGTCGCCACCGGCGGCCCGCACGAGCGGTCCTTCACCGGCGAGGTGTACGCCCACACCAGCCCGGTCTACCTCGACGTGGACGGCCGTCACGTGGCCAGGGCCGAGGACGTCGGCTGGTGCCTGGAATGGCTGGACGCCCTGGAGGCGTTGCTGCGGGAAGAGGGCGTCTTCGAGACTACCCGGCAGTTCGCCGACCACCTCGCCCTGATCGACCGGGCCAGGGAGGTCTACCGGGCCCGCCTGACCTGACGGTGACGGCACGCGGCGGCCACTCGCGGGCCGGGACATGCGAGGCTTGTCGGCATGAACCGCCTCTCCAAGGTCGACCTGTCGCAGAAGCTCTCCAAGAAGGACGCCTCCGAGCGCCTCGACGCCGCTCTGGACCGCCTGCTCCACCTGCGGCTCGTGCTCGGCGGCCAGGTCGGCGAGCAGCGCATCGGCCCGCCGCTGTGCGTGGTCTTCGAGGGCTGGGACGCCTCGGGCAAGGGAGGGGCCATCAAGCGGCTGGTGCGCCCGCTGGACCCCCGCCACGTCCGCGTCGCCCAGTTCGCCGCGCCGACCTACGACGAGAAGCGCCACCACTTCCTGTGGCGGTTCTGGCCGGTCCTGCCCGGCTGGGGCGGGATGGCCGTGCTCGACCGCTCCTGGTACGGCCGGGTGCTGGTGGAGCGGGTCGAGGGCTTCGCCACCGAGGAGCAGTGGTCCCGCGCGTACGGGGAGATCGTGGAGTTCGAGCGGACCCTCGCCGCCGAGGGCATGATCATGGTCAAGTTCTGGATGCACGTCTCCGAGGAGGAGCAGCTCAGGCGCTTCCAGGATCGGGCCGACGACCCGCTGCGGGCGTGGAAGCTCACCGACGAGGACTGGCGCAACCGTGAGAGGCGCCCGCAGTACGAGGTCGCGGTGGAGGAGATGCTCGCCCGCACCGACCACCCGAAGGCGCCCTGGCACGTGGTCCCCGGCGACGACAAGCGCCTGGCCCGCGTCACGGTCGTGGAGACCGTCTGCGCCGCGGTCGAGGCCGAACTCGCCGCCAGGGGCCACGAGCCGGTGATCTCCTCCCCGGCGGGCGACGCCGCCGACGAGTAGCGAGGCCGCGTCGGCGTCATCGGTGCTATCGGCGCTGTCGGTGTCGGTGTCGGTGTCGGTGTCGGTGTCGGTGTCGGTGCCGGTGCCGGTGTCGTTTCGCGCCGTTCCGGTGAGAAGTATGGGAGCGGCGGAAACACCCCGGACACCGGGACGCGCGGCAGAATCGAATGGCCGCCCGGTCGTTCGTCATCGCCGTTCGTCGTGGGCGGTTCGCCGGGGCGGTCGATCGTCGCGGTTCGTCATTGCTTTTCTTCATCGCAGGAGGGGGCGGCGCATGCGGTTGGGGTCGCGGCTGAGCAGGCTGGACCGGCGGGTGTTCGCCATGGTGGCGGGCGCGAGGTTGCCCGGTCTCGAACGCGTCGTGCCCGCGCTGTCGCGCGCGGCCGACAACTCGCTCCTGTGGGCCGGGGTGGCGGGGGCGCTGGCGGTCAGCGGGCGGCGGCCGCTGCGCCGGGCCGCGACCAGGGGGCTGCTCGCGGTCAGCCTCGCCAGCCCGCTGGTCAACCTGGTCGGCAAGCAGGCCTTCCGCAGGAACAGGCCGTCGGCCGAGGGGCTTCCGCTCGCCCGGCTGATCAAGATGCCCGCGTCGGCGTCGTTCCCCTCGGGCCACTCCGCCTCGGCGGGCGCCTTCGCCGCGGCCGTGGCGCTGGAGGCGCCCCGCGTGGTCGCGGTCCCCGTCGCGCTCCTCGCGGCGGCAGTCTGCTTCTCCCGCGTCTACACCGGCGTGCACTATCCCGGCGACGTGCTCGCCGGAGCCGGGATCGGCGTGGCGGCGGGGCTGATCACCCGTCGCATCTGGCCCGACGCGGGTGAGGCGGGGCAGGCGCGCGCCGCCCTCACGGCGCCGTCCGCGCGGCTCGACCAGGAGGGCGAGGGGACGGTCGCCGTGGTCGACGGCTCAGCCGACGCCGTCGCGGGAACGGCCGAGGCACTGCGCGAGGCCCTCCCCCGGGCCGAGGTCGTCGAGGTGGCGCCGGGCGCCGACCTCGGGGCCGCCGTACGGGACGCCGCCTCGCGGGCCAAGGTGCTCGCGGTGGCCGGGGGAGACACCGTGGTCAACCTGGCCGCCCAGGAGACGGTGGGCGGGGCGACCCCGCTGCTCGTCGTTCCCGCGAGCGTCCGCGGCCAGTTCGCCCGCGCGCTCGGGGTGGAGACCCCGGAGGAGGCCGTGACGGCCTACCACAGCGGCGACCTCGTGGCCGTCGACGTCGGCGAGGTCGCGGGCCGGACGTTCGTCAACACCGCCAGCGTGGGCGTCTACCCGGCGCTGGTGGAGCGCAGGGAGCGGCGGCAGGGCCGGATCGGCAAGTGGCCGGCGCTGTTCTGGGCGATGGCCGAGGTGCTCGGCCCTGGGGGTGCACAACCCGTCGATCTCGTCGTGGACGGGGCGCCCCGGCGCGTCTGGATGGTGTTCGTGGGCAACTGCCGCTACGAGGCCCGTGGCGGAGCCCCCGCCAGGAGGCAGCGCCTGGAGGACGGCCTGCTGGACATCCGCGTGCTCGCCGCCGCCGACCGGCTGCCCAGGCTGCGGGTGTTCCTCAGCCTCCTGGCGGGGCGGGTGAAGCTGTCGCGCCACTACCAGCAGTGGCAGGCCGACACGCTGCGCGTCTCCGCGCCCTCGGGAAGGCTGTCGCTGGCACGCGACGGCGAGACGTTCACGGTCACGGGCGAGGTGGAGTTCACCAAGCGCCCGCGGTCGCTCCTCGTGATCCGGCCGGCCGGCTGACCTCCGGACGCGGTCCCGGCCACGACCGGGATCCGACCGTGACTCGGGATCCGGTCGTGATCCGGGATCCGACCGTGACCCGGGACCCGGTCGTGACCGCGCCGCCACCGGTGGGTCACGCCCACCGTCGCGCTACGGATCCACGCCCAGGCTCGGGAAGCGGGGCGTGGAAAAGGGTTTGACGCGGTCCGAGGCGCGTCGGGTAGTTTCTCAACAGCCGTGTCACCGTCCGTGGGAGAGTCCGTTGAAGTTCTGAGGTTCCAGACACCGCGCCGCCCGAGCCGCCCTTCCGGCCCGGCGCGCATCTGACCTCGGCGGATCTCGTCATCGTCGTGATGACGCTTCCCTGGTGAATCCCGGATGGGCGCGTGCGCGCCCGCGGTGTCTCCCGTGTCATGTTCCATCTCGACACCTTGTGGGAGCCGCCCCATGTCCTCTTCGATAGTCGTCGACGGCCTGTCGTTCGCCTGGCCGGACGGCACCGTCGTCCTCCACGACCTCGACGCCGCCTTTCCCACCGGGCGCACCGGTCTGATCGGCGTCAACGGCTCGGGCAAGTCGACCCTGCTCAGGCTCATCGCGGGGGAGCTCGCCCCGCTCTCCGGATCGATCGGCGTCGCCGGACAGGTGGGCCACCTGCCGCAGGGACTGCCGCTCGACACCGGCCGTACCGTCGAGCGGCTGCTGGGCATCGCCGAGCGCAGGGCCGCGCTGCTCGCCATCGAGCGCGGCGAGGTCTCCGCGGAGAACTTCGCCGTCGTCGGCGACGACTGGGACGTCGAGGAGCGCGCCCGCGCCGAACTCGACCGGCTCGGCCTGGCACACGTCGGCCTCGACCGTACGGTGGCGACGCTGTCGGGCGGTGAGGTCGTCATGGTCGGGCTGGCGGCGCTCTTCCTGCGCGGGCCCGACGTGCTGCTGCTGGACGAGCCGACCAACAACCTCGACCTCGACGCCCGGCGCAGGCTCTACGCCGCGGTGGAGTCGTGGCCGGGGGTGCTGGTGGTCGTCAGCCACGACAGGGCCCTGCTGGAGCTGGTGGACAACGTGGCCGACCTCACCGGCGGCACCGTGCGGATGTACGGGGGGAACCTCTCCGCCTACGAGGAGATGCTCGCCGCCGAGCGGGAGACCGCGGAGCGGATGGTCAGGGTCGCCGGCGCCGACGTGCGCCGGCAGGAACGCGAATGGGAGGAGGCCCAGGTCAAGCTGGCCCGCCGGGTGCGCTACGGCATCAAGATGTACGAGCGGAAACGCGAACCGAAGGTGATCATGCAGGCGCGCAGGCGGCAGGCCGAGGTGGCGGCCGGCAAGTACCGCAGCACGCACGCCGACAAGCTCGCCGAGGCCCGCGACCGGCTCTCCGAGGCAGAGGGCGCCGTCCGTGACGACGCCGTGATCCGCGTCGAGCTGCCGGAGACGGCCGTCCCCGCCGGGCGGATCGTGCTGACCGCCGACGGCCTGCGCACGGTGGGCGGGGCGGCGCCCGCGGACCTCGTGGTCAGGGGGCCCGAGCGGATCGCGCTGATCGGTCCCAACGGCTCGGGCAAGACGACGTTCCTGCGTACCGTCGTCGGGGAACTCCAACCGGCCGAGGGCTCGGTCACGGTGTCCGTGCCCGGTGTGCGGTATCTGCCGCAGCGGCTCGACCTGCTGGACGACACGCTCAGCGTGGTCGGCAACGTCCGCCGCTTCGCGCCGTCGGCCCCGGTCAACCAGGTCAGGGCCAGGCTCGCCAGGTTCCTGTTCCGCGGCGCCCGCGCCGACCAGGCGGCGGGCACCCTGTCGGGCGGTGAGCGGTTCCGCGCGGTGCTCGCCGCGTTGCTGTCGGCGGAGCCGCCGCCACAGCTCCTGCTGCTGGACGAACCGACCAACAACCTGGACATCGCCAGCGTCAGGCAGCTCGCCCAGGCGCTGGAGGCCTACCGGGGCGCGCTCGTCGTCGTCAGCCACGACCTGCCGTTCCTGGAATCGGTCGGTATCACCCGGTGGCTGTCCGTGGACCGGGAGGGAGGGCTGTCAGAGATTGCCGATTCCCGGGCACTGTTTGACGCCCAGTGACCGATCCGGCAATAGTTGTGCAAGTGACTACCCCCCGTTTGCTCGCCTGTGCCGTGGTCACCCTGGTGGCCCTCACCGCCTGCACCCCGTCTCCGAGTGAGCCCGTGGTCGGCCCGGCCACCGCGGGCGGCACGGTGGGCGTCGGACGGGGGACGGAGGGCGGAGGCTCCTCGTCTCCCACCGGCTCGCCCGCCGCCGTGACGCTGACGCCCGACGAGTATCGGGCCGAGCTGGAGGAGGCGCGCGGCCCGGTGCGCGCCGCGGTGAAGAAGCTGGCCGCGACCGGCGGCCTGAAGACCCTCGGCAAGCAGCTGCAGAAGACCTCCGGCGCGGTGGAGGGCGCGGTGACCCGGCTCTCCGCGCTGGCACCTCCCGCCGAGGTGAAGACCCAGCACGACAGCTACGTCGAGGCCCTGGGCCGGCTACGGACCTCCTTCGACACCGCCCGCCAGGACGCCGAGGAGCAGCGGGTGTGCACCGGCCCGGCCGTGCTGACCGGCATGGCCGAGGCGGACCAGCTGTCCGACGTGGAAGACGTCGCCAAGACGCTGAGCGGGTACCCGGCGAGCGTCATCCCGGTCAAGGCGGCCAAGAAGCGCGACCGCCGGCTGTCCAACGGCAGGTTCATCGCCTCCGAGGGGCGGACGGGCCGCGCCTACCTCGAACTGCGCAACGGCACCAGGCAGGACGCCGTCGTCGTCCTGGTGCGCGGCAAGAAGAAGGCCGTCACCGTGTACGTCCGCAAGAAGTCGAACTTCAAGATCCGGGGTGTCCGGGACGGCAGCTACAAGATCTACTACACCCTCGGCCAGGACTGGGACGCGAAGGCGCGCACCTTCACCCGGTCGTGCGCCTTCGAGCAGTTCGGCAAGACCGTGCGGTTCAGGACCGTCCATACCGCGACCCAGATCCGCTGGACCGACTGGACGATCACCCTGCACGCCGTGAGCGGCGGCACCGTGAAGCCGAAGAAGGTCAAGCCGGGCGACTTCCCCACCTGACGTGCCGCCTTCTCCCGATTCCCGGGGGCGGCCTCCTCACGCCCCGGCACGTCCTCCCCGCCCGGTCCGGCGACCCCGGGAAGGGCGTCCCCGGAGGGGCGGCGGTCCTGCCGCAGGGCTGCCCCGAACGGAGGACCGCCGTGCGCGGAGGGCCGTCTTGAACGGAGGACCGTCGTGGGCGGAGGACCGTCGTGGGCGGAGAGGCGCGGAGAACCGAGCGGCGCCGTGACTTGAGCGGCGCTGCGACTCGAGCGGCACCGCGATCTGAGCGGCGCCGGGAACGCGAAGACCGCGACCTCGTGACGAGGTCGCGGTCCCGGTTTCACCTCGGCCGATCAGGTCGAGAAGAGCATTCCGACCCAGCTGCGCTGGCGGTGGTGGCCGTAGTGGCCGTGGTGCTGTGCACCCCAGGCGGGAGCGCCGTAGCCGGGAGCGCCGTGCACGGGCGGCGGGGGCGGCGGCGGAGCTGCGTGGGACTGCTGCGACCACTGGCTCTCCATGCGGGTCAGCGTCTCGAGCTCGCCGTAGTCCAGGAAGATTCCGCGACAGCTCTCACACTGGTCGATGTGGACGCCGTTGCGCTCATAGGTGCGCATGGCGCCCCGACACTTGGGGCACTGCATCTGGCTGGTCTCCTTGTTCTGGCGTGGTAACCGAGTAACCACAACCTACTGCGTGGGCACACTATGGCAGGCGCTTCGATGCCGGACAATCCTGAGGCAGGACTCGACGAGCACCTCCTCCACTTCGTCCAGCGGACGTCCCTCCCGGCCGGCGGCGGCCACCGCCGCCGCCGCGAGCTGCACGGTCATCGCCTGAGCCGGGATCTCCAGCCGTCCCCACGGGTCGCCGTCCGGTGGGACGGCGACCCCGCCCGCGTCGCGGTAGGCCCCCAGGAAGCGATGCCACACCTCGGGCTCCAGCAGTCCGGCCGCGAACCAGGCGGCGGGCCTGGACAGATCCCATGCCTGGTCACCGACGCCCAGGTCGTCGATGTCGATGAGGATCCACTCGCCCGGCGCGCGGACCATCTGGCCCATGTGCCAGTCGCCGTGGGTCAGGCCGACGGGAGCCGTGCTGAAAGAGCCACCGGAAGCCGTGCTGAAAGAGCCACCGGAAGCGGTGCTGGAAGAACCACCGGAAGCCCCGCTGGAAGAGCCGCCGGGAGTCGTCCCCGAAGGGCCGCGGGGATTCGTACCGGAAGAGCCACCCGGAGCCGTGCCGGAAGGGCCGCCCGGATTCGTGCCGGGCGGGCTGCCGGGATTCGTACCGGGTGGGGAGGGGGAGGGCAGGCAGGTGAAGGCCCGGCGCACCGCCAGCTCGGCGGCGGAGCGGTCGCCCAGGCGGGCGACGGTCGCGGCCACCCGCGCCGGTCCCCCCGCGGCCCGCAGCGGGGGCAGCGCCCGCGCCGGTACGGCGTGCAGCCGCGCCAGCAGCCGGGCGGCGGCCTCCCAGGGGGCCGCGTCCGGATCCGCGTGGTCCACCGGCGTCCCGGCCGGCCAGACGGTGACCAGCCGGTCTCCGGCGGTCAGGACCTCCTCGGTCACCGGTTCGAGCATGATGCCGCGCAGCGCCGGGTGCGCGGTGGCCCGCATCCGCTCCACCAGCGGTTCCCGCTCCGCCCCCGGCGCGTGCGCCTTGACCACGACGGAACCGGCCCGCACGATGATCACGTCCGGCCTGGTCGGCAGCACCGTGCCGGGCACGCCGCCGTATCGGGCGCCGATCCGGCGCAGTTCGTCGATCAGGTCCTCGCTGTCCATCCGGCAAGTGAACCACCGGTCGCGGGTCCTGCCGACCGGCGGCATAAAGTGCGAGGTATGAGGATCGGTTTCGCGGTGCCGGTGTCGGGGTCCTGGGCGACGCCGGACAACATGGCGCGGATCGCCCGGGGTGCCGAGGAACTCGGATACCACGAGCTGTGGACCTTCCAGCGCCTGCTCTACCCGCGGGGCCACGCCATGGGCCCGACCTACCGCAGCGTGCACGACCCGGTGGTCACGCTCGCCTACCTGGCGGGCCTGACGAGCCGCGTCCGGCTCGGGGTGGCGGTGCTCAACCTGCCGTTCGCCTCGCCCGCGCTGATGGCCAAGCAGCTGGCGAGCCTGCAGGCGGTCTCCGGCGGGCGACTGGACGCGGGGCTCGGCCTGGGGTGGCTGCCCGAGGAGTTCGCCGCCTCCGGGATGTCGTTCGAGCGGCGCGGGCGGCGCGCGGAGGAGTACGTCCCGCTGCTGCGGCGCCTGTGGACGGAGGAGACCGTGGAGCACAGGGGTGAGTTCTACGAGCTGCCCCCGGTGCACCAGGATCCCAAGCCGCCCGTCGCGCCGCCGATCCTGCTGGGCGGTTCCGCCGAGGTGGCGCTGAGGCGTGCGGGGCGGCTGGCGGACGGCTGGATCAGTTCGAGCCGGGAGGACCTCGACGGCATCGGCGAGAAGATCTCCGTCGTCAAGGAGGCGGCCCGTGCCGCCGGGCGCGACCCCGAGGCGCTGCGCTTCGTCACCCGGGGCGTCACCCGCGTCCGGGCCCCGGGGGCGGAGGGGCGCGGACCGCTGACCGGTTCGTTCGAGGAGATCCGGCGCGACGTCGACGAACTCGCGGCCAAGGGGGTCACCGACGTCTTCCACGACCTCAACTTCGACCCGGAGATCGGATCGCCCGACGCCGACCCCGAGGAGTCGATGCGCAGGGCGGAGGCGGCGCTGGAGGCACTCGCGCCCTGATCGGGCTGTGGCACCCGCGCTGATCGGGTCCGGTGTGCACCCGCGCCCCGACCGGGCACGCGGACGCGCCCGACCGGGCACGCGGACTCGCGTCCCGATCGGGCTCGCGGCTCGACGCACCGGGAGCCGCCCGGAGAACGGAGTCGGCGAAGGGATCCGGTGGACGGGCCCGGTGGACGGACCCGGAGAACCGGCCCGGAGAACCGGCCCGGCGGGCGGGCCTCGCGATGTGCCGGAGGACCCGCGTGACCGGCCTTCCCGGTCGATGTACGGGTCTGATGACACATGACCGGACAGGTCCTGTCATCCTTGTTCCGGTACGTACCCGGCGGGAACAGGGGAGAACGGTGGACGAGCGCAAGCCGATCGAATGCTGGCTGTCGGACATGGACGGGGTCCTCGTCCACGAAGGACATCCGGTGCCCGGTGCCGACGAGTTCATCCGCCGCCTGCGCGAGTCGGGCAAGCGGTTCCTCGTGCTGACCAACAACTCGATATACACCCCGCGCGACCTGGCCGTACGGCTGCGCGCGGCCGGCCTGGAGATCCCGCCGGAGTCGATCTGGACCTCCGCGCTGGCCACGGCCAGATTCCTGGACGGCCAGCGCCCCGGCGGCTCGGCGTACGTGGTGGGGGAGGCGGGGCTGACCACCGCCCTGCACGAGATCGGCTACGTGCTGACCGACATCGCCCCCGACTACGTGGTCCTCGGCGAGACCCGCACGTACAGCTTCACCCAGATCACCCGCGCGATCCGGCTGATCGAGGGCGGTGCCCGGTTCATCGCCACCAACCCCGACCCGGTCGGCCCGTCGAACGAGGGGTCGCTGCCCGCCTGCGGCGCGGTCGCCGCGATGATCACCAAGGCGACCGGGGTGGAACCCTACTTCGTGGGCAAGCCCAACCCGATGATGATGCGCAGCGCGCTGCGGGCCATCGACGGCCACAGCGAGAGCACCGCCATGATCGGCGACCGGATGGACACCGACATCGTCTCCGGCATGGAGGCCGGGCTGCACACGATCCTGGTGCTCAGCGGGGTCATGAGCAGGGACCAGGTCGATCGCTACCCGTTCCGCCCGTCCATGGTGGTCGACTCGGTCGCCGACCTGATCGGCCTCATCGACTAGGACCTCGCCCGGCCGGTCGGCGGTGCCGGGCATCGGCGCGAGAGCGGCCGAGGCCGGCTCGCCGCCGGTCTCGGGTGTTCCCCGCTCCCGGTTTCTCGCCGACCGGCACATTCCTGCCGTGGGCTGTCAGGTACGGGTGCCATGCTGTCGCCCATGACACGTGTTTACCTGGAGATCGGCCCGAAGAAGGTTTTCGCCTGCTCGGTGGAGTGGCCGGGGTGGTGCCGGATCGGCCGGTCCGAGGAGGAGGCGCTTGAGGCCCTGATGACGTACGCGCCGCGCTACCGGGTGGTCGCGGAGCGGGCCGGGCTGGTCTTCGAGCCGGGGGACCCGGTTGTGGTGGAGCGGGCCAAGGGCGGCACCACCACGGACTTCGGGGCCATCGAGGCGATTCCCTCGCTCGACTCCGAACCGGTGGACGAGACCGAGGCGGCCCGGACCGTCGCGCTGCTCGGGGCGGCCTGGGAGCTCTTCGGCGAGACCACCGCCACCTCGCCCGAGGAGTTGCGCAAGGGCCCGCGCGGCGGTGGCAGGGACCGCGACAAGATGGCCGCCCACGTCGTCAACGCCGAGCGCGCGTACGCCCGCAAGATCGGTGTCCGCCACAAGCCCATCCACGAGCCCTCGGCCCTGGTGGCGATGCGCGCGGACCTCGTCGAGGTGCTGTCCCGGCCCTCCGACGGCCGTCCGCCGGTCCCCGGAGGCTGGCCCGTCCGCTACGCCGCCCGCCGCATCGCCTGGCACGTCGTCGACCACCTGTGGGAGATGGAGGACCGTCGCTCCTGAGGCATGTCCGGCGATTCAGGCGGACCGGACCGCCGGAGCCGCCGACGGCGAGGAGCCGCGGTCTCGGTCCTCCGGGGCTGGGAAGCCGGCACGGGCATGACGGTTGCCGGGGTGACGCCCGCGCCCCCGCAGGCTGGTGGCCGGGAAGGCCCCCGGAGCGTGGCGGCGCGGACGCTCACCCTCGCAGGTAGGCGAGGACGGCCAGGACGCGGCGGTGGTCGTCCTGGGCGGGCGGCAGGTCGAGCTTGCTCAGGATGTTCGCGATGTGCTTGGCGACGGCGGCCTCGGTGACCACCAGGGCGCGGGCGACGGCGGCGTTGGAGCGGCCCTCCGCCACGAGGCCGAGCACTTCGAGCTCGCGCGGCGTCAGGCGGGTCAGCGGGTCACGACGGCGTCGCAGGAGTTGCATGACGACCTCGGGGTCCACCACGGTGTGGCCGCCCGCGACCCTCTCAAGCGCGTCGACGAACTCCTTGACGGCGCCGATCCTGTCCTTGAGCAGGTAGCCGATACCGGCACCGGTGCCGGAGTCGAGAAGCTCCGCGGCGTAGGTCTGCTCGACGTACTGGCTCAGCACGAGCACGGGGAGCGATGGCCGGCGGGCCCGCAGCTCCAGCGCCGCGCGCAGCCCCTCGTCGGTGAAACCGGGCGGCATCCTGACGTCGGTGACGACGACGTCGGGCTCGTCCTCGACGACGGCGGCCAGAAGCGCGCCGGCGTCGCCGACGGAGGCGACGACCTCGTGCCCGAAACGTTCGAGCAGCCCGGCCAGGCCCTCGCGGAGCAGGACCGCGTCCTCGGCGATGACTACCCGCACGGGATCTCCGCCCCGAGCACGGTCGGCCCGCCCGCCGGGCTGTGCAGGGACATCGTGCCGTCGACGACGGCGAGCCGGTCGGCCAGCCCTTCCAGCCCGCTTCCACCGCCCTGATCCGCGCCGCCCACCCCGTCGTCCCGTATCTCCAGCACGAGTACGCCCTTCACCAGCCGCCCGCGAACCCGGCAGCGGGAGGCGCCACTGTGCTTGGCCACGTTGGTGAGCGCCTCGGAGACGACGTAATAGGCGGTCACCTCGACGGCGGGTGGCAGCCGCCGTCCCTCCCGCAGGACGATGTCGACGTCCACCGGGACCGGTGAGCGGCCCGCCACGTCGAGCACGGCGGCCGGCAGGCCCCGGTCGGCGAGCACCTGCGGATGCACACCGCGGATCAGCTCTCGCAACTCGGCCAGCGCCTTGTGCGCCTCCTCGTACGCCTCCCTGACCTGTACGGCGGCGACCGATCCCGGAGGCAGGTCGAGTTCGGCCAGGCCGAGCTTCATGGTGAGCGCGACGAGCCGCTGCTGGGCGCCGTCGTGCAGGTCGCGCTCGATCCGGCGGCGCTCGTTCTCGAAGGCGTCGGCCAGCCGGGCCCGAGATCGGATGATCTCCGCCTCGCGCGGGGCGAGCACGGCGCGGACGACGGTGGCACGCGCCGCCGCCCAGGCGGTGATCGGATAGGCGGCGATCGGCAGTATCACCAGGCCCGCCGCCACGACGGGCAGGCTGGGCAGCAGGTCGACGCTCGGCTGTAACGGCGCGCTCATCAGCGTGAGGGGCAGCCACAGGCCGAGGGCGACGAGCCCCAGGTCGATCCACCACAGCGCGAGCACGGAGACCGCCGCGAAGCCCAGTTCCCGCCAGCTCGCCTGATCCCGCAGGCGGGTGCGGAGCCGGTTCAGCGGTCCGGAGCTCACGGGCCCGTGCGGGGCGCGGGCGGGCACGCGGTCGACCAGCCGCAGCCGCCACCTCTCGAATCGGGCCAGCCACGGCGCGAGGACCACCACCAGTGCCACCGCGGCCGGTACGGCGACCGCCACGCCCCGCACGTACGCCAGGTGGACCAGGCCCGCCGCCACCGGCCCCATTCCCGCGCTGATCAGCAGGTAGGCCAGAGCCCGCCACGGCCAGGCCGACCCGAGGTAGCGCAGCGGTCGTCTGGACATGGCGTCCAGTGCGGTGGGGGAGAGCACCTCCAGAAGGTATCCGGCCCGTTCGCCGCCGGCACTAGTGCTGGGGATAGCTTCGTCCTCGTTCCCGTGCCCGTGTGCCGGCGGCGGGACGCCGCTTGGCTTGGCGCATGAACTCCGAACACGCCCCGAGGGGTGAAGAGACCGTCCGGCTCTCGTCGGTGCGCAAGGTGTACGGTTCGGCCGCGCTGCCGGTGCTCGCGCTGGACGGGGTGTCCGCCGGCTTCGACGCCGGCACGTTCACCGCCGTCATGGGCCCGTCGGGCTCGGGAAAGAGCACCCTGCTGCACTGCGCCGCCGGCCTCGACCGTCCGACGGAGGGCGGCGTCGTGGTCGGCGGCACCGACCTGGGCACGCTGGACGAGACCGCGCTAACGCTGTTGCGGCGCGAGCGGATCGGTTTCGTCTTCCAGTCCTTCAACCTGGTCTCCGCGTTGACCGCCGAGCAGAACGTCTCACTGCCGCTTCGCCTGGCCGGCCGCCGGGTGAACCCGGTGGAGACGCGGGCGGCACTGGCGGAGGTGGGCCTGGCGGGCAGGGGTGATCACCGGCCCAGCCGCCTCTCGGGCGGGGAGCAGCAGCGGGTGGCGATAGCGCGCGCGCTGATCACCGGGCCCGCCGTGGTGTTCGCCGACGAGCCGACCGGGGCACTGGACACCAGGAACTCGCACGGCGTGCTGAACCTGCTCCGCGACCTCGCCGACCAGCGGGGCCAGACCGTGATCATGGTCACCCACGATCCGGTCGCGGCGGCCCACGCCGACCGGGTGATCTTCCTGGCCGACGGCAGGGTGGTCCAGGAGATGACCCGCGAGATCACCGCCGAATCGGTCGCGACCCGGTTGGCGAGCCTGGAGGCACGGGCATGCTGATCCCGGCCACCCTGCGCGAACGCTGGAGCGGGTTCGCCGGCGCGTTCGTCGCGCTCTGCCTGGGAAGCGCGATCACCTCCATGAGCGCGCTGGCGTACGCGTCGGCCGACCCTCAGGTTCCCGCGCGGCTCGCCGGGGCTCCGGTGCTGGTCCGCGCACCGGTCGCGGTCAGAGCCGACGGTGACTTCACACCGGACCGGCCCTGGTCGCCGGAGACGGTCATCTCCCTGGCCGGGCGGCTGGCGGCCGTTCCCGGTGTGGCGGCGGCCGTACCCGACCACGTCTTCTACGCCCAGCCCGTCATCGGGGGGAGGCCGATCGGGGACGGACGGGGCCACGCCTGGTCGGCGGCCGCGCTGGCGCCCTACCCGCTGACCTCGGGCAGGGCCCCCGAGCGCGACGGGGAGGTGGTGCTCGACCGTGCGCTCGGGGCCGGGCCGGGGACGCGGGTGACGCTGCTCACCTCGGCGGGGCCGGCACCGTACACGGTGACGGGCACCGTCGACGAGGCCGGCCCGTACCTGTCCGACGCGGCGGCGGCACGCCTGGCGGGCGGGGTGCGGACGATCGGGCTGGTCACCGAGACCGGCGCGGACCCGGCGGCGGTCGAGCGGGCCGCGAGGGAGGTGACCGGTGACCGGGGCGAGGTCCTCTCCGGTGAGGCGCGCGCCGCGCTCGAACCCCTGGACGACGCGCGGATCCGGTGGATCGGCGCGCAGGTCCTGACCGCGATGGTCATCCTGGCCGGTTTCGTCTCGATCTTCGTGGTGGCCTCGACCTTCGCCTTCGGCGTGGCGCGGCGGCGGCGCGAGCTCGGCCTGCTGCGCGCCGTGGGCGCCACGCCGCGCCAGATACGGCGGATGATGTACGGCGAGGCGTTGGCGGTCGGTGCGATCGCGGCGCTGACCGGCGTCTCGCTCGGCGCGGCGCTCGCCCCGGTGCTCGGTGACCTGCTGGTCGAGGTGGGATTCCAGCCGGCGACCTTCGCGGTACGGATGCGAGCGTGGCCGCCGGCGGCGGCGTTCGCGGGCGGGCTGGTCGTGGCCGGACTCGGTGTCTGGTCGGCCTCTCGCCGCGCGGCCGGGGTGCGCCCGCTCGAAGCCTTGCGCGACGCCGAGGTGGACGAGCGGCCCATGCCGCGCGGCCGGTGGATCTCCGGCGCGGTGTGCACGCTCGGCGGCCTGGCGGCGGCCGTCGCCGGCCTCACCACCGGCGCCGCCGAGATGGTCCCCTACGTGATCTACATCGCGATGGCCCTGATCGTGGGACTCACCCTGCTGGCTCCCGCCCTCATCCCCCCGGTCATCCGGATGGTCACCTGGCCGCTCATCCGCCTGCGCGGGGCCACCGGCCTGCTCGTCAGGGAGAACTCTCTGGCGGCGGTCCGCCGTACCGCCTCCACGGCCGCCCCCGTCCTGGCCACGGTCGGTTTCGCGGTGCTGGTCACCGGCATGGTACAGACGACGGCGGCCGCCTACGGAACGGGCAGGACCGCCACGCTCCAGGCAGGTGCGGTCGTGCTGCCCTCGGGCACGCCCGGTCTCTCCGACGCCGTGGGCGGAGTGTCGGCGCTGCCCACGGCGGTGTACGGCGAGACCGTCACCGTCCCGGCGGCGGGTGTCACCCCCGAGGTGCTCGCCAGGTCGGGGACACCGAAGATGATCTCCGGCTCTCTCGGCGACCTGCGCGGCGAAACCATGGTCGTCAGGGAGTGGCTGGCCGAGGAGACCGGCTGGCGGCCCGGTGACGTCGCCGACATCACCTTCGAGGACGGGCGCACCGTGGCGCTGAGGGTGGTGGGTGTGATGGCGGAGGCGCCGTTCAGCATGCTGCTGCCCCGGCAGCTGGTGCGGGCGCACGACCCCTCGGCGCTCGCCGACGAGGCCTACCTCCCCTACCCGGTGCCGATGGCGGGCGAGCTCGGCGCACGCGTCGTCGACCTCGCCACCTACGCCGTGGAGGCCGACGCGGAGGAGGACCGGCTGGTATGGATCTTCACGCTGCTGCTCGTCGCCACGTCGGCGGGATACACCGCCGTCGCGATCGCGAACACGCTGATGATGGCCACGGCGAGCCGGACACGAGACCTCACCGCCCTGCGGCTGGCGGGTGCGACGAACCGGCAGGTACTGGGTGTGATGGCGGCCGAATCGGCGCTGGTGGTCGCCATCGGAACCGCCCTCGGCACGATGGTCGCCCTGCCCGCCCTGCTCAGGATGCGCGCGGGGCTGGCCACGTCGATCGGCGCTCCGGTGCCTCTCGTCGTGCCGTGGCCCGTCATCCTCGCGCTGGTGGTGGCCTGCCTTCTCCTGGCGGCCGTCACGAGCATGCTGACCGTCCGGACGAGACCCGAGTAGGGGAGAGCCGGGTCGTCCGGGGCCTCCCACGGACGTGGCCGGTCGGGTGACGCCTCGCCTCGTGAGCGGGTGTACGAGCGTACGCGTTCGCCGAGCACTCGCGCGCCGCGACGAAGGACAGGGGGCGCGTTCACCGAATCCGTACACGGTGAGGTCGGCCCCCCGGACCCCTGGATTCCCGGATCCGGGCGGCCGAGAGGGTGAGATCTCCGTCGCTGGAGACGAGACGGAGAATGCCTGGGACGATTCCGCAGGACCATCGCGTCGGTCGCGTTCATGGTGTGAAATAGCACGATGTGATGGGTGTCGTGGAAAAGGACGGGGCCCGGCCCCGTGAGCGGTCCCGCCTGCCGGAGGTGATCCCTCCGGTGGCGGCCTTGCTGATCGGGCTCTGGGGCATCACCACGCCCTCGTTCTGGCGCGACGAGTCGGTCAGCGCGATGGCCGCCGCGATGCCCCTCGACGACCTGTGGCACCTGCTCGACAGCATCGACCGGGTGCACGCGCTCTACTACCTCCTGCTGCGGCCGTTCGCCGCGTTCTCGACCGGTGAGCTGGCCATGCGCCTGCCCTCGGTCGTCGCCACGGCCGCCGCCGCGTACGGCGTCGCGGTCCTGGGCAGGAAGCTCGCCGCCCCCGGGGCGGGCCTTGTCGCCGGGCTGCTCTATGCCGCGCTGCCGATGGTGAGCCGGTACGCCCAGGAGGCGCGCAGCTACGCGATCGTGACGGCGGTGGCGGTCCTGGCCACCTGGGTGCTGGCCGAGGCGACGCGGCGGTCGAGCCCCCGTTGGTATCTGGCCTACGGGGCCTGCCTCGTACTGCTCGGCTGGTTCCACGTCTACGCGCTGCTCCTGGTCGTCGCGCACGTGGTGACGGTGGTGCTGTTCCGGTACAGCGCGCCGTCACCGTCACCGTCGTCGTCCCGGCCCGATCTCGTGTGGTTCGCCGGGGCGCTGACCGTGGCCGTGGCCGGGATCGCCCCGCTCGCGCTCCTGGCGGCCGGTCAGCGCGAGGCCCAGCTGTCGTGGTTGAAGCCGACGAAGCTCACCGACGTCGCCTGGTTCGGGGAGGAGGTGGCGGGCACCGTGTGGGTGGCGTTGCTGCTGGTCGCCCTCATGCTTCTCGGGGCGTTCTCCGGGGGGCGGCTGGCGGCGGTCGCGCTGCCCTGGGCGCTGCTGCCGTTCGTTTCCATGGCCATCTCCATCGTCTATCCCGTCTTCAACCCGAGGTACGTGCTCTTCGCCGTCCCCGCGATGGCACTGCTGGCCGGAGCGGGCCTGAACGCCCTGCGGCCCCGGGCCCTGGGCTGGATCGGGCTCGTCCTCGTCGCGGCGCTGACCGTCCCGACGCACCTGACGATCCGCGAGCCGGACAGGCGGCCCGACAACCTGCGTGACATGGCGGCCACGCTGCTGGCCAGGCAGCGTCCGGGCGACGCCGTGCTCTACGTTGGGGAGAACAGGCGCCTGTTCGCCGCCGTGTACGAGGACGCGTACCGGAACCTGCGCGACCTCACCCACGCCCCCGGACGGCGCACGCCGAGGACCGCCGCGCAGTTCACGGCCGCCCTGGACGGCGTCGAGCGCGTCTGGCTGGTCACCGGCGGCAGGAAGCACAAGAGCAGGGACTTCGTGGAGGACGACGAGCGCTATCTGGCCCTGATGGCCAACCGTGACTTCACCCTGAAGTCCACCGACGACTTCGGCTACTCGTGGTTCGGCCTCTACGTCCGCGAGCGGCGCTGATCCTTCCGGGACCTCCGGGAGTGGGAGATCAGGCGATCAGGGCGGGCAGGCGAGTGACGGTGTCGGCGAGGTAGGCGCCGAGCTCCGGGGGGACGAGGTTGATGGCGGAGATCTCGGCCGGGTCGAGCGGGAGCCGCACCACCTCGTACTCGCCACGGGCGGGGTCGTCGAACTCCGGGCCGCAGCGCAGCGCGGGGTCCATGGAGACCAGGCGGCAGCCGTAGACGTGCTGGGTCTTGACGCCCTCGTCGCGCAGGCACTCCAGGGTGGTCAGCGGGGTGACGCCGGAGACGACGGCGCCCAGCTCCTCCATGACCTCGCGGTGCAGGGTGTGCTCCAGCGAGGCGTCCTCGGGCTCGACGTGGCCGCCGGGAATGGACCAGTAGAGCTCCTTGCCGGGGACCGTGCGCCGGAACAGCACCAACCGGTCGTCGTCGAGGAGGACGGCGCGGACGCTCGGCACGGCAGACATGGGGCCATTGTGTCACCGCGCCGGTGGCACGACCCGCATCCGGGCCCGGGAACCGGGATTTCCGTACGGCACGGGCGCCCCGGGGGGAGGCGGGAACGACGCTCTAGTGGTGGTCCCTGCGCAGGCGCTTGAGGTCGGAGCGCTGCTTCTTGGCGGCGATCCGCCGCTCGACCGCGCCCCTGCTCGGCTTGGTGGGGCGGCGCTTCTTGGGCGGCGGGGCGACCGCCTCGCGCAGGAGCTGGGCGAGGCGCATCTCGGCGGCCTCGCGGTTGCGCAGCTGGGAGCGGAACTCCGAGGCGGCGATGGTGATCACACCGTTCACCAGGCGGGGGCCGAGGCGTTCGAGGGCGCGGGCCTTGAAGACGGGGCCCAGTGCCTCGGTGGCGGCCAGGTCGAAGCTGAGCTCGACCCGGCTGTCGGTGGTGTTGACCCCCTGGCCGCCGGGGCCGGAGGAACGGGAGAACCGCCAGCCGAGCTCGGCCTCGGGGACCGAGACCGAGCCGCTGATCTGGAGCGGACCGGGCATGGCGGTGACTTCCTTCTCGTGGTGGGACGGGTTCTCAGGGTACCGAGGAGTGACAAGCATGGATCAACTGCTTTTATGCCCTGTTTCTCGATGTTCGATGAGCCGTGAAGCGGTGGACGGCCCCTGCGGCCGGTGATCTTCCGTTTCTCCGTCCTGGCCCGGCTCGGCCTGCCGCGTAGCAAAACGGAGAGCCTCAGCCGGGTGGGGGCGGCGCCGGCGGTGTGGACGTCGACGACCGTGGCCTGGGGATTCTCGCTCGACATCGCCCCCATCGCCCTCACACCCGCCTGTTCGGAATGTGAGGGCGCCGTGGCGCGGGGCGGCGTTTCGTCCGCCGGAAACGTCCCCCGGCCAAATGCTTGTCAGTGCAGCTGACTCCTATGTAATGTCTCAGCTCTCGGTGCCCGAAAGGTTACCTTTAGGAAGGAGTGAGCCGTGCCGGTCGCTAAAACAGTGCAAAACGCGAAACGTGGTTCGGTGCGCGCCCTGGTGGCGTGTTCCGCCACCGTCGCGCTGGCAATAGGCGTCGGGGGTTGCGGGAGCGACTCGTCCGAAGGTGAACCGGCACAGGCCTCGGCGTCGTCCGCGGCCTCGGCGTTCGACCAGGCGCTGCACGATCAGTTGCCCGACCGGATCAAGCAGAACAAGCAGATCGTGTTCGGGGCGCTGTGGGAGACGCCGCCGATCATCGGGATCGAGTCCGGTGACACCTCCAAGCCGGTCGGGATCACCCCCGACCTCGCGGTCGCGCTCGGCGAGATCCTGGGTGTGACGCCGGCGTGGAAGAACCTGCAGTGGCCGGCGCAGCTGCCCGGGCTGCAGAGCGGCAACGTCGACGCGCTGTTCGGCCAGGTGAGCGATGGCAAGGAACGCGAGCAGGTGATCGACCTCGTCGGCTTCTACCGCTCGCCGATGTCCGTGCTCGTCAAGAAGGGCAACCCGCGCGGGATCAAGAGCCTCTCGGACGCCTGCGGCCTGAAGGTCGGCGTACCGAGCGGCAGCCAGCAGGAGGCCGTGGTCAAGGGCAACAGCGAGAAGTTCTGCGCCGGGCAGGGCAAGCCCGCGATCACGCCGGTCGGCTACCCGGGCGCGCAGGGCGCGATCGTCGCGATCAAGAGCGGCACCGTGGACGCCTGGATGGACTTGACGGTCTCCGTCCGGGCCATCGCCAAGGAGTCGGGCGCCGCCTTCGAGAACGTGCCGCTGCCGGACGACCAGATCGACCCGTACATGGAGCGCAACGTGGCGATCGCGATCTCCAAGGAGCAGCCCGGGTTGTCGAACGCGCTGGCCGGAGCGCTCGGTGAGCTCGCGCGTTCAGGGGCGTACCAGAAGGTGATGGACAAGTGGGACTCCGGTGACGCCGCACTGCCGGCCGAGGACATCAAGGTGAACAGTTACACCGGCCTGCCCGCGGGGCAGGGTGCCTCGGCCACCCCCGCCCCCTGAGCGGTCGTGATGACAGAGCAGGCATCCCGGGCTCCCGGCCTCGCGGACGGCGTGTCGCCGCTCGCTCGCCAGGACGCCGTGCCGGTGCGGCACTACGGGCGCGGCGTGGTCGCCGTGCTGGTGGTGGCGGTCGTCGCGCTGACGGCCTACGCCTTCGCCGCGAATCCCAAGATCGAGTGGCCGGTCGTCGGCGAGTACCTCTTCCACCCCGACATCATGTCCGGCCTGATGCGCACGCTGCTGATGACCGCGATGGGCATGACGTTCTCCGTGATCGGCGCGGTGGTGGTCGCGCTGATGCGGATGTCGCCGAGCAGGATCATCAGCGCGACCGCGGCGGCGTACATCTTCGTCTTCCGCGGCATCCCGCTGATCCTGCTGCTGATCTTCGTCGGCAACCTCGGGTTGTTCGTGGACCGGATCACCATCGGTGTCCCGTTCACCGACCTGCAGGTGTTCAGCCGGCCGGTGCAGGAGGTGCTGACGCCGTTCGCGGCCTCGGTCATCGGGCTGACGCTCGCGGGTTCCGGCTACATGGCCGAGATCGTACGCGGCGGCCTGCTCGCGATCGGCCGAGGCCAGCGTGAGGCCGCCAAGGCGCTCGGGCTCAACTCGCTGAAGACCACTCGCTTCATCGTCCTGCCGCAGGCGCTGCGGGTGATCGTGCCCCCGATGGGCAACGAGCTGATCAGCATGCTCAAGGCGACCGCGATCGTGTCGGTGATCGGTGGCGGAGACCTGCTCACCGTCGCGCAGGCCATCTCCGGCTCCAACTACCGCACGATCGAGATGCTGCTGGTCGCGACCGTCTGGTACTTCGCCGTGATCGCCCTGCTCACGGCCGGCCAGTACGTCCTCGAACGAAGGATCGCGGAACGATGATCGCTGAGCCGGAACCGCGCGACGCACAGCCGATGGTCTCGATCGAGAACGTCAGCAAGTCGTACGGGCACCGCCAGGTCCTGTTCGACATCGACCTCACCGTCGCCGCGGGCGAGACGGTGTGCCTGATCGGGCCGTCTGGATGCGGCAAGAGCACCCTGCTGCGCTGCGTCAACAACCTGGAGGACATCGACCGCGGCCTGGTGCTGGTGGACGGCTCGCTCGTCGGCTATCGCGTGCACCGTGGCAGGCTGCGCGAGCTGCGGGAGAACGCGGCCTGTCACCAGCGCACGCAGGTCGGCATGGTGTTCCAGCACTTCAACCTGTTCCCGCACCTCACGGCGCTGGAGAACATCGCCTTCGCGCCCGTGCGGGTGCGCGGCGAGGACAAGGCCGCCGCTCGCGCGCACGCGCTGGAGTTGCTGGAGGCCGTCGGGCTGGCCGACAAGGCCGACGACCACCCCTCGCGTCTTTCCGGCGGCCAGCAGCAGCGCGTGGCCATCGCACGGGCGCTGGCGATGCGCCCGAAGGTGATGCTGTTCGACGAGCCGACCAGCGCGCTCGATCCGGAACTGGTCGGCGAGGTGCTCAACGTGATGCGCGATCTCGCGACGCGCGGGATGACGATGGTCGTCGTGACGCACGAGATGGGCTTCGCCCGCGAGGTCGCGAGCCGCGTGGTGTTCATGGACGGCGGCCGGATCGTGGAGCAGGGCCCGCCGCACGAGGTGCTGCACAACCCCCGGCACGAACGCAGCCGCGCGTTCCTGTCGGCCGTGCTGCGATGACTTCCCTCCCACGGCCGAAGCCGGGGGATCGCGACCCTCACGGGTTGGGTTTCCTGCCCACGCCCGAAGGCGAGGGTCTCCATGCTGAAAGGATTCAGATGACCACCATCGACGAACTGCCCGCGGGGAGTGTGCCGCGTGCGCCGGTGGCCGCGCAGGCGGTGCCGGCCAACGCGGACGCGGTGCTGGACCTCGTCGCCGAGGAGGCCGCCGACGGCGACGCCAGGGGGCGGATCAGCGAGCGGGCGGCGCTGGCGCTGCGCCGGGCGGGCCTGTTCGAGATGGGCTTCCCCGCGCGTCTCGGCGGAATGGAGATGCCACTCGCCGACCAGGTGGCCGTCGTCGCCAAGGTCGCCAGGGTGGACGCGGGCACGGCCTGGAACGTCGCGGTGCTCAACGCCACCGGTTTCTACGCCGGGCGGCTCGGCGACGAGGCCTACCACGAGCTGTACCCGACCCGCGACATGCCCACCAGCGGCGCGTTCCATCCCAAGGGCCGGGCGCAGGTGACCGAGGGCGGCTACCTGGTCACCGGGCGTTGGGACTGGGGCAGCGGCAGCTATGTCGCCGAGCACATCATCGGCGGCTGCCTGGTCTTCGACGGCGACGAGCCGGTGATCGGGCCGAACGGCAAGCAGCTCACCCTCGGCCTGTGGCTGCCGCGCGAGGCGGTGGTGCACGCCCACAACTGGCACACGCTCGGTGTGCGCGGCTCGGGGAGCTCGTCCTACTCGATCACCGAGCCGGTGTTCGTCCCCGAGCGGCACTCCTTCGACAGGGAGGCGCCTGCCAATCCCGGCGCCGACCCGCTCAACAAGCACGTCACGCTCGCGTTCTTCGGCCTGACCGGCGTCTGCGTCGGCGTGGCGCAGCACGCGCTGGACCTGGCGCTGACGGCCGTACGCCGCCGGATCGGGCCCGCCGCCGTGGCCGACGCCACGACCAGGCGCGTGCTCGGCCAGGCGTGCGCCGAGGTGGACATGCTGCTCGCCGGGATCACCGACATCGCCAAGCGGACCGACGAGATCATCTTCACCCCTGGCAGGGTGCTCACGCCGACGCAGGAGCACCGGCTGATCGCGACCAACACCATGGCGGCCGAGACGCTGCGCCGCGTGCTCGATCTGTGCCTGGAGCTGTACGGATCGCACTATCTCTTCGACGACGATCCCATGCAGCGCGTGCTGCGGGACGCCTGGAGCGCGCTCGCGCACGTCGGAGCCAAGCGCGTGCACTGGGGCTCCCTGGCGGAGAAGGTGCTGCACGACCCGGCCGGCGGGCCGACCCTGTTCGGCGCCGCGCCGTGACCGCGCCGCCGAGGGTGCGCGTCGTGGTCGAGCGGGCGGACTCCCCGCGGTGCGGCCTGGCCGTCGGTGATCACTTCGAGGTCGAGGGCACCGCGCTCACCCTGCCCCAGGGCAGGCCCTTCTGCCTGCAGGCCATGGCCGCGGTCTTCCCGATTCTGGAGTCCCGGCTGTCCGACCTGCCCGCCGACCACTGGCTGGAGCGCAAGCCCTTCATCTGCTGCCCCGACCCGGCCGACGCCGTCATCATGCGGCTGGACCGGGTGGACCGGGTGGACCGGCTGGAGGAGGCACCGTGAGCACGGGCCGCGGGGTGCGCTGCACCGTCGAGTCAATGAACTACTCGGCGTGCGAGCTGCGCGTCGGCGACTACTTCGAGGTCGGCCCCGAGGGGGTGTCGCTGCCGCCGGGCGGCCACTTCTGCTTCTACGCCGTCGCCTCGGCCACGTCACTGCTCAACGGGCGGCTCGCCGCGCCGGACGGCGACGCCTGGCTGGCCGGGCGCCCGCTCGCCGCGTGCCCCGACCCGCCGGAGAACCTGATCATGCGTCTGGAAGAGGTGGGTGACGATGGCCGGGCATGAGGGGCCGATCTTCAGTGTGCGGGTCGGCGGGGGCGGTATCGCCGAGATCACCGAGCACGCGGTGCGCGCCGAGGTCATGGGCTTCGACCAGGTGTGGACCGGCAACGATCTGTTCGGCGGGCCGGGGATCGCGAGTCTGGCCGCGATGCTCGGGGCGACCAGCCGGATCAAGGTCGGTTCCGCGGTGCTCGACCCGGTGTCGATCCATCCCGTCCAGCTCGCCCAGCTCGCCTCCGGCTATCAGGAGTCGTCGGGCGGCCGGTTCATCCTCGGCCTGGGCGCGGGCTCCGACGTCTTCTTCCGGCGCGCCGGGATCGTGCCGCCGCGACCGGTGCCGCGTACGCGTACGGCGGTCGTGGCGATCCGCGCGCTCACCGAGGGCCGCAGCCCCGCAGGGCTGCCGGGCGCGGGCGAGGGCTGGCACGAGCAGGCCCGCATCGAGTCGCCGCGACCGGTGCCGATCTACGTCGGTGCGATGGGGCCGAAGATGCTGGAGCTGGCCGGGCGGTACGCCGACGGCGCGCTGCCGCTGTGCCTGCCGCCGCGCCAGGTGCTCAACGCGATGGAGCAGATCGGGCGCGGGGCGGCGGCGGGGGGACGCACCCTGGCCGAGCTGGACGTCGCCGCGTGCGTCTGGTGCTCGCTGGACGAGGACCGTGAGCACGCCCGCCGGGTCCTGGCCAGGTTCATCGCCCGCTACAGCGGCTCGCTGTCGGCCGACGCGCTCGCCGCCCACGGCCTGGACCCCGAGGAGTTCGCCCGGACCCAGGCGCTGGTGGACGAGGGGCGCCTGGACGAGGCGACCCGGGCGGTGCTCTCCTCCTCGTCGATGCTCAGCCTGGGCATCGTCGGCGGGGCCCGCGACGTGCTGGAGCAGTGCGAGGCGCTGCTCGCCGCGGGAGCGCGGCACATCTCCTTCGGGCCGCCGCTCGGCCCCGACCCCGCCCACGCGATGCGGATTTTCGGCGAGAGCGTGCTGCCCAGCCTGCGCGCCCGGGTCGCGCCGTGAGCGCGGGGCCACTGACAGGGCCGCTGACGGGACGGGTGGCGCTGGTCGCGGGAGGGACCGGTGCGATCGGGAGGCACGTCGCCACCGGGCTCGCCGCGGCGGGCGCGGCGGTGGCCGTGCACTGCCACCGCTCCGCGGGCACGGCCGCCGAGATCGTCCGGGAGTGCGGCGGTGGCCTGGCCGTGTGCGCGGCACTGCCGGGGCCGCGATCCGCCGACCGGCTCCTCTCCACCGTGGAGGCCGAACTGGGACCGGTGACGATCCTCGTCAACGCCGCGGAACCGGCCGGAGCGGTGGGCGTCGCGGCGGTGGCGGACGTCGAGCCTGGCACGCTGGAGCGTCACCTCGACGGTGTGCGCGCCCACCACGAACTGTGCCGGCGGGCACTGCCCGGCATGCGGGCGGCGGGCTTCGGCCGGATCGTGTTCGTCTCCGGGGCGCTGATGGCCCGACCCATGCCCGGCATGGGCGCGTACGCGGCGGCCAAGGCGGCGGCGTCGGTGCTGACGCGTTACGTCGCCGCCGAGGAGGGGCGGCACGGGATCACGGCCAACGTGGTGGCCCCGGGCCGGGTGGCCGAGCCGGGCGCCGAGGAGCCGGACGATCCCGCGCTGCGGGAGCTCTCGGAGGCGTTGCGGCGGCGGATGGCGCTGCCGCGCTTTCCGGCGCCGCGCGAGGTCGCACGTACCGTCGTGGCGCTGGTGTCACCGGAGTTCGACCAGGTCACCGGACAGACGGTCTGGCTGACCGGCGGTGAGTTCACCGGCTGAGGGGTTTCATCGGTTGAGCGGCGCGGACGGTTCGCGGGTGTAGACGCGCACCTCGCCCGCGGGGTCTCCCGGTGCCGACCAGAGCGCGAAGTCCATCCCCCACTCGCGCAGCCGGGCCTCGCCGTCCGGGCCGGGGTGCCCGCCATCGGTCAGGTCCCAGCCGATCGCGCAGCCGGCGCCCCTGGCCGCGGCCGTGATCGAGGCGAGGTCGGCCACGTCGGCGGGCGCGGGCAGCCACGCGGTGGCGTACTCGTGGCCGTATCTGCGCAGGAAGTCCGCGATGTCGTCCGGGCGCGTGTCAGGATCTCCCGGGCGCGGGTGCAGCAGTGCGAGCCGCCGCGGGGGTGGCTGGCCGTGTGCGGTGAGGATGTCGGCGGCGGCGGTGACGTCGTCGCCGACGCACCCGCTCGACAGCACGATGCCCAGGCGAAGCCCTGCCGGCCGGTAGTACGCCGCGAGCAGCCGCCGCAGCGGGGCGATGTGTGGATCTGGCACATTCCGCAGCCTAGCCACGATGGTAGACAGTGCACAATGCTGACTTGTAATCTATTGGCGCGCCCCCGAGGGGCCACTGCGAAAGGAGGCGCGGATGGGCATGCCGCACCCTGGGCCCGGCTCCGTTCCCGTCGATTCGGCCCTGCTGCGTGAGGTGATGCGCCGCTTCGCCACCGGCGTGGCCATCGTGGCGACGGTGGACCAGGACCGGCCCTATGCCGCGTCGGTCAACTCGCTGACGTCGGTGTCGCTGGAGCCGCCGCTCATCCTCGTCTGCCTCAAGATCGGCTCGAACACCTGCGCGGCCATCGAGCGCAGCGGCCGGTTCAGCGTGTGCGTGCTCGCCGAGCAGCACGAGGAGCACTCCCGGCGCTTCGCCGGATCGCAGCCGGCGATGGACGACCCCGCCTTCGAGCTGGTGGACGGCCTGCCCGTGATCCGTGGCGCGCTCGCGGGCATGCTCTGCGAGGTCGAGTCCACCCAGCGCAAGGGCGACCATGTGATCGTCATCGGCCAGGTCGTACGCACCCACCATGAGCACGACACGCCGCTGCTGTTCTTCAACAGCCGCTACCACCGGCTGGCGTCCGGCGAGCCCGCCTGAGCGGACGCGTCCGGCCCGCCCGCCTCACGTGCGGGTCAGCTCGCGGAAGTGGGCCGCGGCCGGCTCCCTGAGCCGGCCCAGCGCCTCCCAGTAGACGGCGATCGCCTCCTCGCGCGCCCCCGCGTGGGTCGCCCACTCCTCGGGAAGCTCGGGGTCGATGTCGGCGAACGAGCGAAAGGACTGCATCATCTCGGTGCAGGTGACGAACGCCTCGCGCGGCGACATCCGCGGCGGCCGGGTCAGCGGGGCGTATCTGGCGGCGAAGTGGCGATAGCGCTCGGCGACCTGGTCGAGCTGCCACAGGTGGCCGAGCAGCGGCCCCGAGGCGACGTCCCCCGAGGGCGAGGCCCGGAAGATCGTGACGGCGTCGGAGATGCCCAGCTTGTCGACCAGGTCGGTCACCTCGGCCACGTAGTCGCGAGGTGATGCCCACATGCCGTCCTGGAGAAGCCCGAAGCCGTGGAAGCGGAGCTGGCGCACGAAGTTGGACCGCTCGGCCTTGCGGCTGTCGGGCAGCGTGTGCCAGACGAGCGTCCAGGTCGAGGTCGCGCCGGGGCGCTTGCCGAGCGAGGAGATCCGCTCGTCGCCGTCCTCCAGCAGATGCACGCTCCGCTTGGTCAGCGTGTAGTAGACGTGCCGTCCCTTGCGGTGCCGCTCGGCGAGCTCGCGCTGGACGAGACGCGCCAACGCGATGCGGGCCGCCGCGGTGGTGATCCCGAAATAGTCGAGCAGGGTGACCAGGCCGCCCGACCACACCGGCGCCGTGCGGGGCTCCAGGAAGGCCCCGAAAGTCGTCATCAGCAGGCTCTGCGGCTGTACGTCGAAGAGATCATCACCGTCTGTACGCAAGCCTCGATGTTAGCATGCGGTTTCCTCGTTCCCCGGGTGAGGCAGGGGGCGGTGGAGCCGTGCGGATGGGAGGCGCACCGCGCCGCACGGAGCATGAGTCCGTTGGTGGTTTTCACCGGTGCGGTGGCCTTGTGGCACGGTGCTCGCTTCCGCCACAGTTGCCCGGGGGCGTATGTCATCGACACCCGTGAGAACCGGGCATCCGAAAGCAGGAGGCGGGGGCGTATGGACGGCATCGTCGGCGTGCACGGTATCGGCAAGTACCGCTACTACCGCGACGCGGGTAACTCGGTCAGCGGCGCCGCCCTCGCGATGCGCGACAAGTGGGACCGCTACCTGCACAAGGGGCTGACCGGTGGCAAACCGCACGCCAAGGAGCGCTACGTCACCGAGATCGCCTACTACGCCCACCTGCTGGGCGAGAGCAAGAACGACTCCGTGCGCGCCGTGCGGGCCATGGACGTCGGCGCCCAGGAGGTCTTCGTCGCCTGGGCCAAGCAGCTCGACGCGGTGGGGGAGGGGCTGACCGGCGCCCTGCACCGGATGACCGGCTGGCTGCTGGAGCGGCTGGATGTCAACGCCGCCGACTTCGCCGCGTTCTTCTGCCCCGAGGTCGCCGCCTACATGACGGCCGGGGGTGAGACGCGCGCGAAGTGCCGGGCGGCGGTGGCCGAGGTGATCAGGCGCAACCGCCCCAAGGTGGTGATCGCGCACTCGCTGGGCAGCGTGGTGACGTACGAGACGCTCTGGGCCAACCCCGACCTGGAGGTCGACCTGCTGATCACCCTGGGCAGCCCGCTCGGCATGCGCAACGTGATCTTCGAGCGCCTGATGCCCGCCCCGGTCAACGGCTGGGGCGAGCGCCCGCGCAAGGTCAGGCGGTGGGTCAACATCGCCGACAAGGACGACATCGCGGCGATCCCGCCGGGGCTGAGGGCCTGCTTCACCGGGGTCGACCAGGAGGCCATGGTCAACCTCGACTGGGTCGACTTCCACACCGTGGAGAAATACCTGGGCTGCGGCGCCCTCACCCCGCACCTCAAGCCCTACCTGCGCTGAAAGCCCTGCCCGCGCCGACCTCTCCAAGCCCCGACCTCTCCAAGCCCCGCCCGCGCCGCGCCCGCCGCGCCCGCAACACCCGTCTCTCCTCGCCGTTCGGGCCGCCCGCGCGTTCGCCGTTCCGGGCCGCCCACGCGCTCCCGTTCGCCGTCGAGGGGCGTCCCGCCGGTCGCCGTCGAGGGCAGCCCCGCCGGTTCCCGTCCCCGCTCCCGTTCACCGTCGCGGGCCGTCGTCGCTCTCGGTGCCGTGCGGCCACCGGCGGGAGGCCGGTCCTTCGCCACGATGTCGCCTGCGGGTCGGCCGTTGTTCAATCACCGTGGGTAGGTGACTCTGCTGTGCGACGGCTGTTCATCTCGCCTTGATTCGCAGGCCACGGCGGGGAAAGCTGGAACGGGTGCACTGATGGCGTGGAGCAGAAGCCGTCACGCAGAGTGTTCCTTTCCGTCGCCGCCGCGGGTGCGGGCGGCCTGTTGCTGACCGGGGCGGGGCTCGGCCCCTCCCGGATGCCCTCCCGGACCCTCGCCCGCGACCCGTTCACCCTCGGCATCGCCTCCGGCGACCCGTCCGAGGACGGCGTCGTGCTGTGGACCAGGCTCGCCCTCGACCCGCTGGGCACGAACGGCCGGGGTGGCATGCCGGTCAGGGACGTGGACGTCCAATGGCAGCTCGCCACCGACGAGCGGTTCTCCCACGTGGTCCGCGAGGGCACCGAGACCGCGCGCTGGAAGCGGGCGCACAGCGTCCACGCCGAGGTCGACGGCCTGGAGCCCGGCCGGGAGTACTTCTACCGCTTCCGCGCCGAGGGTCACCTGTCGCCGTCCGGCCGTACTCGCACGGCCCCGTCCGCCGTGTCCACCACGTCCCTGTCGTCCCCGCTGACCTTCGCCGTCGCCGCCTGCGCCCACTACGAGCACGGTTTCTACACGGCGTACCGGAGACTGGCCGAGCAGGACCCGGAGCTGGTCGTGCACCTGGGCGACTACATGTACGAGTACGCCCCCCAGGGATACACGGCGCTGGGCGGGAGCGTCCGGCAGCACACCTGGGGCAAGTGCGCCACGCTGGCCGACTACCGGATGCGCCACGCGCAGTACAAGAGCGACCCCGACCTGCAGGCGGCGCACGCGGTCGCGCCGTGGCTGGTGGCCTTCGACGACCACGAGATCGAGAACAACTGGGCGGGGGACGTCTCCAGCTCCGGCGCCCCGGCGTTCGCCCGGCGCAGGGCCAACGCCTTCCAGGCGTACTACGAGAACATGCCGCTGCGCAGGACGAGCGTGCCCGGCGGGGCGGCGATGCGGGTCCACCGCAGGGTCGACTGGGGACCGCTGGCCCGGTTCCACCTGCTCGACACCCGGCAGTTCCGCGACGACCAGGCGTGCGAGGACGGGCTCAGGTCCGGCTGCGACGACCGGCTCGCGACCGGCCGCACCCTGCTCGGCGAGGACCAGCGGCGCTGGCTGCTGGACGGCCTCGCGAGCTCGGGTGCCCGCTGGAACCTGGTGGGCCAGCAGATCCTGATGGCCCAGCGCGACTCCAAGGTCGGGCCGGGAACCGAGGTCAACATGGACTCCTGGGACGGCTACGCCGCCGAGCGCACCCGCCTGCTGACCGGCTTCCGCGACTCGGGCGCTTCCAACCCGGTCGTGCTCACCGGCGACGCGCACATGCACCACGCGGCGGACCTCAAGCTCGACTTCGACGACCCCGACTCGCCCCGCGTGGCGGTGGAACTCGTCACCTCCTCGATCGCCAGCGACGGCGACGGCTACCGCGACGAGGGCCGGATCGCCGAGACGATCGCGGAGAACCCGCACATCTCCTACCTCGACCAGCGACGCGGCTACATCGTCTGCCGGGTCACCCAGGAGGAACTGCACGCGGACTTCCGCACGCTCGACTACATCAGCAGGCGCGGAGCCCCCGCCAAGACCGGCGCCCGCTTCACCGTGCCGTCAGGACAGGCGGCACTGACCTGAAACGTGAGAGGAATTCCAGGAAATTTATTGGATGATGCCGCTTATGAGTCCCCTCGCCACGAGGCTCACCGCCGCGGCTCTCGCCGCGGCGCTGGGCGGCACCCTTCTTTCCCCGACCCCCGCCAACGCCGCCGGAGCCGCCTTACCCGCCTTGTCCGCCGCACCCGCGGTCGCGCCCGCCGCCGCGGTGTCCTCCGACTTCGGGTACGTGATCACCTTCCCCAAGCACGTCCAGCGGGGCGGATCCCTCGTCTACTCCGTCAAGGTCCGCAACAGGAAGGCCCGCGGCCAGCACTACGTGGCGCTCATCGGGGACTTCTCGAAACGCTTCCGCAAGATCCGGGTGGTCTCCAAGCCGCGCAGCGTCAAGTGCTCGGTCAAGGGCCGCGGCCTGTCGTGCTGGATCACCTCCCTCGACAAGGGTGACTCGACCACCGTGCGGATCCGGGCCTGGGCCGGCTCGCGCCGGGGCACCGCCACCGCCGCGTTCGGGGTGATCGTCACGTCCGACGCGGACGCCGACATCCGCAAGCTCCGCAAGGAGATCAAGCGCAAGATCAAGGCCAGCACGCGCATCCGCTGACCCCGGCCCCGACGCCCCCTGTCCCGGATCCCGGGACAGGGGGCGTCGGGGTCCCGGGACCAAGATCGAGGTCGGAACAGGGGCTGGGACCCCGGAATCAGATCCCGGCCCGGTTCCGGGGGCGCGGGGAGAGGCCGTTCGGCCTCGCGGCCGGGTTCGCCTGCAGGAGGTCCTCGATCACGAGGGTGGCGGCGCCCAGCGCCACCGAGTCGACGCCGAGGCGGCCCAGGCCGATGGAGACCGTCTTGTACGGCTGCGCCAGGCAGTTGTCCGCGACGACCTTCCTGATCCTCGTCAGCAGGTGCTCGCCGAGCAGCACACCGGCCCAGCCGCCGATGATGATCCGCTCTGGGTTGAACAGGTTGATCAGGTTGGCCAGCCCGACGCCCAGATAGGTGACGGTCTCGTCGATCACCGGAGAGCCCGCGGCCACCAGGGCGGCCAGCTCGGCCTGCTCGTCGACGGTCTCCGTCCAGACCCCGGCACGTTCCAGGATGCCCCTGGCCCCCACGTACGCCTCCAGGCAGCCCTCCCCGCCGCAGCGGCACCGGTGCCCGCCGACCATGATCTTCGTGTGGCCCCACTCGCCGGCGCTGCTGTTGGCCCCCAGGTAGGTGGCTCCGTCGGTGATGATGCTCGCCCCGACTCCCGAGCCGATCAGCACCACCACGGCGTGCCTGGCCCTGCGCCCGACGCCGAACCACAGCTCGGCCTGCCCCATCGACTTGGCGCCGTTGTCCACGAAGAGCGGCAGGTCGGTACCCGCCCGCAGCAGCCTGCCGAGCGGGACCGCGTCCCACCCGAAGGTCGGGGCGTGGATCAGGGCGTCGGGCCCCGTCTCGACGACCCCCGGAACGCCCACCCCCACGCCGAGCACCCGTTCCCTGGGCACGCCGCTCTCGCCGAGGACCACGTCGATGCCCGCGAGGATGTGGCGGACGACCTGATCGACGTCGTGCCCGGTGGGGCGCAGCGCGTACTCGGCCCTGGCCTGCCGGTTCATGTCCAGGTCGAAGAGCTCGACGCGCACGTGCGTCTCGCCGACGTCGACGCCGACGGCGTAGCCGTGGGTGGTGTTGACCCGCAGCAGCACCCGGGGCCTGCCCCCGTCGGAGTCCGCCAGACCGGCCTCGACGATGATCCCGCTCGCGAGCAGGTCTCCGGTCACGTTGCTCACGGTGGCGGGGCTGAGCCCGATGGTCTCGCTGAGTTCCTGGCGGCTGGCGGGGCCCTCGAAGTAGAGGGCGCGCAGCACGATCGCCCGGTTGCCCCGGCGCAGATCGCGAACGGTCCTCTGCTGTACGTCGAACATGACCATCATCTTAGGTAACGACGTGAATTAAGCGGCGGACATCCGCCTCCCGCCGGTGGTGGAAGCTCATTTCGATCAGGCCGGCCTGATCCTCTCCCCACGCGCCCCGGCTGATCGTCGCGGTCGGCGGCCGGTCGAGGCGGAGCGTCACGCCGGGTCGTGCTCGCCGCGCGCCGTGACGTGCCCGGTCAGCTTCTCCCAGTTGCCGGATCCGATCGCGGCCTTCTCCTCGTGGGTGAAGGGCGCCTGTTCGAGGAACGAGCGGGCGACCCCGCCGGCGGTGTCGAGGAAGGGGAAGCCGCCGGGCCGGGTCCCGAAGGTGTAGGGGTAGTCGGTCGAGTACATCATGCGCTCGGTTCCGACGACCTCCGACGTCCACCTCATGTAGCGCTCGCTGACCGTGCCGCTGCCGCAGACCCAGAAGTTCTGGGTGAAGTAGTCGGCGAGCGGGCGCTCCAGCCTGGCGTTGTGCGCCATGATCCCGGTGTGGTCGAGGTAGAACAGGACGACCTCGCCCCAGTGCCCCGCGATCACCTGCAGTCCGGGGTGCCGGTCGAAAACGCCGGAGAAGATCATCCGCAGATACTGGACGCCCAGGTCGTAGTACCAGCCCAGGCCGGCCGTCGCGAGCCCCATCCCGGTGCTGCGGGCCAGTCCGGCTCCGTCGTCGAAGCCCGAGTAGTAGGCCCTGAGGACCTCGGGGACCGGGGTCTGGGGATGGAAGTGCAGCGGCACCCGCAGGCGTTCGGCCGTGGCGTAGAGGTCGTCGAACTCCGGGGCGTCGGCCAGTCTGTCCCCCGTGCGGCCGTACAGCATCGCGCCGGGGAGGCCGAGCCGGGTCACCGCGCGTTCCAGCTCGGCCGCGGCGGCCTCGGGCGCCGCGGTGGGAATGGCGGCGAAGGCCTGGAAACGGTCGGGTCGCCCGGCGACGATCTCGGCCAGCGTGTCGTTGACCTCGCGGGCCACGCTGACGGCGTCTTCTGCCGCGAGGTTCTGCACGCCCGGTGAGGCGAGGGACAGGACGGCGACGTCGATGCCCTGGTCGTCCATGTCGGCGAGACGCGCCTCCCCGAAGTCCCGCAGCCGCCGGGCGAAGGGCTCGTCGCCGAAGCCGAGCTGCGGGATCCGCGGCACACCCGCCCTGGCCCAGGCGTCGAGCAGCGAGGGCAGGGCGACGTGTTCCTCAAGCGCCACGATTTTGATCTTGTCCGGCATTCCGCGCTCCTTCGTCCTGCTGTTTCCATTGGAATCGACATCACCGTATCACTGGAAATATCAACGGAACCACAAACGCGGTATCGTTGGAAAATGGCATCGAGTTCACACGACGGGGACGGCGTGGCCGCCGTCGAGTCCGACACCGCGGCCCTGGGCCGCGAGCAGCTCCGGCAGCGGATCGTCGAGGCCGCCGCCGGCCTGCTGGCGCACGAGGGGCGCGACGCGGTCACCACGCGCGCGGTCGCGGTCGCGGCGGGAGTGCAACCACCGGCCATCTACCGCCTCTTCGGCGACAAGGACGGGCTCCTCGACGCGGTGGCCGAGCACGGCTTCGCCAGGTTTCTCGAGACCAAGCACGTCGACCCCGGTCCGCGGCACCCCGTCGAGGACCTGAGGGCCGGCTGGGACCTGGCGGTCGAGTTCGGCCTGGCCAATCCCGCGCTGTACACACTGATGTACAGCGAGCCCGCGAAGGAGACGTCGGCCGCCTTCAAGGCGGGCATGGAGATCCTGATGGGCCGCATCCGGCGCCTCGCCGTCGGCGGCTGGCTCCGCGTCGACGAGGAACTCGCGGTCACGCTCATCCACGCCACGGCGCGCGGCGCCGTGCTCACCTGGCTGACCCTGCCCGAGGAGCGGCGCGATCCCGCCCTGCTGACCACCCTCCGGGAATCCATGATTGCCGCCGTGACCAGCCAGGAGCCCGCCGTACGCGACTCGGGACCGGCCGGCGCGGCCCGCGCCCTGCGCGCCGCGCTACCCGAGCAGACGGTCCTCAGCGGCGCGGAACAGCGGCTGCTGACCGAGTGGCTGGACCGCCTCGCCGCCGGCGACTGAGACGCCGGATCCGGGGGACCTCGGAGCCCCTACGGCCGGGAGGACGGGCCCGCGAAGGCGTAGCCGAACAGGGTGTCCTTGGGAGCGCCGGCCAGGGACCTCGCCGACGACGGGCGGATGCCCGGGTAGGAGCCCTTCCGCACGGTCCCGCGCAGCAGGGTGAGCCTGCCGTCGCCCGGGGCGGCGACGACCAGGCCGCGGCCCGCGACCGTGGCCAGGGCCCCGCCGAAGTCGCCGCCCTCGCCGGTGACCAGCAGGTTGTGGTTCTTGGTGAGGCCGCCGGAGCGGGTTCCCGCGAGCACCTGGACGGCGTTCTCGCCCGGCACCCCGATCGCGAGCTCGTCGTCGCCGTCGCCGTTGAGGTCCCCGGCGGCGAGGGCGGCGCCGAAGCGGTCGAAGTAGCGCGGTTCCCCCTTCAGGGAGCGCTGCGACCAGGTCTCGGACCGCGCCGTGCGCAGCCCGGAGCGCGAGCCGTAGACGACGTGCACGACGCCGTCGCCGTAGTCCATCGCCCGCTGGTTGTCGCTGAGCCCCTCGCCCGGCACGCCGATCGCCAGGTCGTCGCGGCCGTCGGCGTCGAAGTCGCCGGTGGCCAGGGCGGTGCCGAAGAAGTCCCAGACTTCGGCGAGGCCGCTGATCCCGGGGCTGTCCTGGGTGAGCGCGGTCGCCCCGCGGCCCCGGACGTCGAGGACGGTGACCGAGCCCTGGCCGTTCTTCAGCAGCGTGTCCGCGGGCGCGCCCACGGCGATCTCGGCCCGGCCGTTCCCGTCGAAGTCCCCGGTGGCGAGCACCGCGCCGAACTGGTCGGTCTCGCGCTCGCGCTGCCCCACCCAGCCGGTCTCCTGCGTGATCATGTACGGCTCGCGCCCCTTGAGCCCGTACACCCCGACCGCGCCGCCGCCCAGCCCGGGAGCGCCGATCACCAGCTCGTCGTCGCCGTCGCCGTCCAGGTCCCCCGCCGCGAGCGCGGCACCGAACCGGCCGGGCTCGCGCTCGCGTCCCAGGTCCCCGGCGTCGATCAGCCTGCCGGGCCGCAGGCCGCGGGGCGAGCCGTGGAACAGCTGCACGGCGCCGTCGCCGTCCTCTCCCGGCCGGGAGCGGTCCTCCTCGGAGACGCCCACGGCCAGGTCGGCGCAGCGGTCGCCGTCGAAGTCGCCGGCCGCCAGCGCCGAGCCGAACGAGTCCCCGGTCTCGGCCTCGCCGGGCACCCCGGGCCCGTCCTGGGTCAGCTTCGCCTCGGTACGCATGCCGTACAGCACGGTGACAGACCCCGCGCGGGCGTGGCCGCCGGTGCGGGTGTAGGGCGCGGCGACCGCGAGATCGGCCCGCCCGTCACCGTCGAAGTCGGAGGGGACGCCGGAGCAGGCGTCAGCCGACACCGTGGCGTGGGCGGCGGCAGAACAGAGGGAGGCGGGGACCAGCAGGGAGGCGAGGACTGCGGAGGCGAGGAGCGCGGCTCTCATACCTGTGATGGTTTCCGGTGATTCGGACACGCGGCCCACCGGGACATGAAATCCATGTGGCCGGTACGCGTAAAGAACATGCCAGGATTGACGGCATGGAAATCGACCTGGCCGACCTGGGGTTCTGGCGGCGGCCGCTCAAGGAGCGGCATGAGGCGTTCGCGCGGCTTCGGGATCTCGACAAGCCGGTGTTCTTCGAGGAGAAGCGGGTCCCGCTGCTCCGCTCGGGCAAGGGTTTCTACGCGCTGGTCCGGCACGCCGACGTGGTGGAGGCGAGCCGCAACGCCAAGGTGTTCTCCAGCGAGCCCGGCGTGACCAGCCCCGAGCCGCCCGGCTGGGTCAAGCACGTGTTCGGCGAGTCCATGGTCAACATGGACGACCCCCGGCACGCCCGGCTCCGCCGCATCGTCTCCCGGGCGTTCAGCCCGAAGATGCTGGCCGGCCTGCAAGGCGACATCGACGCCGCGTGCGCGCGCATCGTCGACGACGTGACGGCCGCCGGACCCGGTGACTTCGTCGGCCAGGTGGCCGCCAAGCTGCCCATCCACGTCATCTGCGACATGATGGGCGTCCCCGACGACGTGCGGGCCAAGGTCCACCAGCACGTCGACATCTCCACCGCCTACTCCGGCGTACGGCCCAGCCTGGCGCACACCGTCAGGATGGCCGCCCAGAACACGCTCGCGCTGCTCGCCCTGCAGCGCCTGGTGATCAACCTGGGCAAGGAGCGCGCCCAGGCGCCGCGAGGCGACCTCGTCTCGGCGCTCGTCACCGCCAACGTCGACGGCGAGAGGCTGACCGACCGCGAGCTGGGGTCGTTCTTCACGCTGCTGCTCGTGGCGGGCAACGAGACGGCCCGCAACACCATGGCGCACGGCATCAAGCTGCTGACCGACAACCCCGAGCAGCGGCGCCTGCTCGCCGAGGACTTCGACGCGCACATCGGCGGCGCGATCGAGGAGATGGTCCGCTACGTCTCGCCCATCATGCAGTTCCGCCGGACCGTCACCGAGGACTACGACCTGCGCGGCCTGCGCCTGAAGGCGGGCGACAAGGTCGTGCTCTTCTACGGCTCGGCCAACCGCGACGAGACGGTCTTCCCCGACGCCGACCGGTTCGACATCACCCGCGACACCAAGCCCCACGTGGGCTTCGGCGGTCCCGGACCGCACTTCTGCCTGGGCGCCAACCTCGCCAGGCAGGAGATCAAGGCGATGTTCCGCGCGCTGTTCACCCGGCTGCCGGAGATCCGCTCGGTCGGCGAGCCGGAGCTGCTGGTGTCCAACTTCGACAACAGCGTCCGCAGCCAGGCGTTCACCTTCTGACGTTACCGACGGTCATTTGCCCGGCTGGGGGGCCGTCACCGGGCAGCCCAGCTTCGGCTCCGACGGGATCAGGACGTTCTCCCGGATGGTGAGGAAGGTGATCAGCGCCGCGACGCCCAGCATCGCCGCGCTGATCAGCATCGTCGTGTGGAACCCGGCGGTGAAGATCTCGGGGGAGTCGAAGGCGTCGCCGGTCAGCCCGGCCAGCGGGGGGATCGCGGCCACCGCGAGCAGCCCGCCGGTCCTGGCGACGGCGTTGTTGACGCCGCTCGCCACCCCCGCGTGACGCTCGGCGGCGGTGGCCAGCACCGTCGCGGTGAGCGGCGCGACCGCGGACGACAGGCCCAGCCCGAACAGCGTCGCCGGAAGCAGCACGTCCACCACGTACGACGAGCCGGGGCCGATCCGCGACATCAGCAGCAGGGCCCCGGCGCAGACCAGGATGCCGCCCGTCATCGGCAGCCGGGGCCCGAAGCGCCTGGCCAGCTCGCCCGCACGAGACGACAGCAGCAGCATCAGGATCGTCACCGGGATCATCGAGGTCCCCGCCACCAGCGGGGAGAAGCCCGCCGACACCTGTAGCTGGACGACCAGGAGGAAGAACACCACGCCCATCGCGGCGTACATGATGAAGGTGACGACGTTGACCGCGGTGAACACCCTCGACGAGAAGACCTCGACCGGTACGAGCGCCCCGGGCGAGCGCCTGATCTCCAGCCAGACGAACGCGGCGCCCAGCAGCACGCCCGCCGCGACCGGGACGACCTCCAGGTCGATCAGGCCGTAGGTGATCCCGGCCAGCGCCAGCGCCGCCAGCGCCGCGCCCAGGACGTCGAACCGGCCGCCGGCCTCGGGGTTCCTGCTCTCCGGGACGTGCCGTACGGCGACCGCCACGACGAGCGCCGCGAGCGGCAGGTTGATCAGGAACACCCAGCGCCATCCGGCCGTCTCCACCAGCCACCCGCCGAGCAGCGGGCCGATGGCCGCGGCCACCCCGCCCAGGCCCGACCACGCCCCGATCGCCCTGGGCCGGTCCTCGCTGTCGAAGGACGCCTGGATGATGGCGAGGGATCCCGGGGTGAGCAGCGCGCCGCCGACGCCCTGCAGGGCGCGGGCCGCGATCAGCGTCTCCACGTTGGGCGCCAGGCCGCACAGGGCCGACGCGAGGGCGAACCAGACGACGCCGACCAGGAAGATCCTGCGCCTGCCGTACCGGTCACCGAGCGACCCGCCGAGCAGGATCAGGCCCGCCAGGGTGAGGGTGTAGGCGTTGACCGTCCACTGCAGACCGGCCATGTCGGCGCCGAGATCGGCGCCGAGCGCGGGCAGGGCCACGTTGACGACCGTGCCGTCCAGCAGGGCGATGCCGGAGCCGAGCACGGTGGTGAGGAGGACCCACCGGCCCTTCGCGGAGGCGAAGCGGATGTGACCATTGTCCATGCCGTTCATCATCGCCGACCCCGGACACCTGTCCGACCGGCGTCCGGGCGGCGGCCGGGCTCCCGGAGGCGGTCATGCGAGCGCGAGCGGAGGCGTTCACGGCAGTATCCCGCGAGCGCTTGAGGAAGTGATCACGCAGGATCTCGCGAGCGCTTGAGGAAGTGATCACGCGAGATCTCGCGAGCGGTTCAGGAAGTGATCACGCGAGATCGGGGAAGCGCTCCGGGAAGGAACAGGACGGTCATCCCGGGAGTGCGGCCGGAAGTGTCGCGCGGCTCTGGTAGGACGGTCCTGCCACAGTCGAGCCTGCCGGGGAGCCTTTGATGGACCACACCGAGTTCAACGACCACGTCGACGGCCTCTACCGGGGAGACTACGCGGGCCTGCCCATCGTGAGCCTGCGTCCCCCCGGCGCCCCCCATCCTCCGGCGGGTGAGGCGGCGTGGCGCGTCTCGGTGCGCGTCTACGACGCCAAGGAGACCTTCGAGGAGCACTTCGCGCGCTTCACCGAGACCATCGACACCACCGAGGTCAGGGCGCTCATCATCGGAGGCTGGGAAGACGCCTACGAGAAGGAGGCGTCGGCTCCCGTCCGGCTGCTGGCCGAGAGCGCGGCGCGCTTCCCCGCCCTGCGCTCGCTCTTCTTCGCCGCGATGCCGCAGGAGGAGTGCGAGATCTCCTGGATCCAGCAGAGCGACGTCACGCCGCTGCTGGAGTCCTTCCCGCTGCTGGAGCGGCTGGAGGTCCGGGGCGGGACGGGGCTGGAGCTGCGGCCGGTCAGGCACGAGCACCTCAGGGTGCTGCGCTTCGAGGCGGGCGGGCTGCCCGCCTCCGTGGTCAGGGGCGTCGGCATGAGCGAGCTTCCCTCGCTCGAATACCTGGAGGCCTGGCTCGGCACGAGCGAGTACGGCGGCGAGACCACCGCGCCCGACCTGGAGAACATCCTGTCCGGCGAGCGGCTGCCCGCGCTCAGGCACCTGGGGCTGCAGAACAGCGAGATCCAGGACGAGGTCGCCGCCCTCGTCGCCTCCGCCCCCGTCGTGCCCCGGCTGGAGTCGCTCGCCCAGTCGATGGGCGTGCTCACCGACGAGGGCGCCGAGGCCCTGCTGTCGGGGCAGTCCCTGACCCACCTCAAACGCCTGGACCTGCACCACCACTACCTGACCGACGCCATGGTCGAGCGCCTCACGACGGCGTTCTCCGGCTCCGGCGTCCAGCTCGACGTGTCCGGCCAGAAGGAGGCCGACGGCGAGTGGCGCTACGTCGCGGTCGCCGAGTGACCGGGATCGCCGTCGTCGGCACGCCGGGTGACCGGCGGGTGACCATGTTCGCCGACGCCTGCGCCCGGCAGGGGCTGGAGGAGCCCGCGGTCGTGCCGTGGACGTCCGTGCTGCGCGGCGAGGAGATCGGGATCGAGCCGGAGACGCTCGTGCGGATCGACTCGCCGGGCGAGGACGCCGAGGCGGACGCGCTGCTGCGCGGCCCCGGCGAGCCGTCCAGGATCGGCGGCGGCGCCCGCTGGCACGCCGGGTTCGTCGCCGGGGCCGCCCGGGTCGGCCGGGCCGTGGCCGCGACGCCGGGCGCCGTGCTGCTCGCCGACGTCGAGGACGTCTCGGTGATGTTCGACAAGCGGCGCTGCCACGCCAGGCTGTCGGCGGCCGGGGTGCCGGTGCCGCCGGCCCTCGCCGGGCCGGTCGGCGGCTACGCCGAGCTGCGCGAACGGATGGACGAGGCCCGCTGGGGCCGGGTGTTCGTCAAACCGGCCCACGGCTCGTCGGCCTCCGGGATCATCGCCCTGCACGCGTCGGGCCGCCGGGTGAGGGCGGTGACCTCGGCGGAGCTCGCCTCCGGCGAGCTGCACAACTCCCTGCGGCTCAGGTGCTACGAGAACGAGCCCGACCTGGCGGTGATCGTCGATCTGCTCGCCGCCGACGGCCTTCACGTCGAGCGCTGGTTCCCCAAGGCGAGCCTCGGCGGCCGGGCGATCGACCTCAGGGTGGTCGTCGTGGACGGCACGCCCACCCACGCGGTCGTGCGCGCGGGCCGCGGCCCGATGACCAACCTCCACCTCGGTGGCGTACGGGGTGACCTGGGCGCCGTCACGGCCGGGCTCGGTCCCCGGGGGTGGGAGCGGGCCCTGGAGATCTGCGCGCGGACGGCGGCCCGCTTCCCCGGGAGCCTCGCCGTCGGGGTCGACCTGATGATCGGGGTCGACTGGCGGGAGTTCGCGGTGGCCGAGGTCAACGCGTTCGGAGACCTGCTTCCCCGGCTGGAGGGCCTGCCCGGCGGCGGAGCCGAGGGCCTCGACACCTACGGCGCCCAGGTCCGCGCGATCCTCGCCCGGCACGCCCCGGCGAGGGAGGGGAGGGGCCGGTGCGTGACATGAACGAGGTGGTGGGCAGCCACGACCTGTTGCTGGTGACGCTCGACACCCTCCGCTACGACGTGGCGGAGGAGCTGATGTCGGCCGGGCGGCTGCCCACCCTGGCGCGGGCGCTGCCCGGCGGGCGATGGGAGCGCCGGCACAGCCCGGGGAGCTTCACCTACGCCGCGCACGCCGCGATCCTCGCCGGTTTCCTGCCGACCCCCGCCGCGCCGGGACCGCATCACCGCCCGTTCGCCGCCGCGTTCCCCGGCAGCGAGACCACGGCTCCGGGGACCTGGGTGTTCGACGCCCCCGACCTGCCCTCGGGGCTGGCGGGAGCGGGCTACCACACGGTCTGCGTCGGGGGAGTCGGGTTCTTCAACAAGCTGACCCCGCTCGGTTCCGCGCTGCCGGGGTTGTTCGCCGAGAGCCACTGGGAGCCGGGGTTCGGGGTGACCGCGCCCGCCTCGTTCGAGGCGCAGATCGCCTGCGCGGAGCGGGCGGTGGCGGGAGCCGACCGGCCGGTCTTCCTGTTCGTCAACGTCTCGGCGCTGCACCAGCCCAACTGGTTCCACCTGCCCGGGGCCACCCGCGAGCACGGTGACAGCCGACGGAGCCAGGCCGCCGCGCTCGAGTACGTCGACCGGCACATCGGCAGGCTGTTCGCGCTGATGAGCGACCGGCGTCCGGGATTCGCGATCGTTTGTTCAGACCACGGCACCGCTTACGGTGAAGACGGATATATCGGGCACAGGATCGGCCACGAGGTCGTCTGGACCGTGCCCTACGGGGAGTTCACGATGGAGCGGGGGCGATGGCGATGAGCGTGGGTTCCGGCCGGGTGTCGCAGGCGGCGGACGGCGGGAGACCGGTGCTTCCCGTGCTTCCCGTGGTTCGACTTCCCACGTCGCCCCCGCCCCCGCCCCCGTCCCCGCCCCCGTCCCCGTCCCCGGCCACCGATGCCCCGGTGTCCCCGGCCGCCGATGCCCCGGCGGAGGCGGGCCCGTACCAGGGCTACGTCTACGCGTACCCGCACAAGACGGCCTACCGGCCGCTGGACCCGCGGCCGTCGCTGGCGGAGGTGTGGGCGGGGGAGCCCACCGAACGGCTCTTCCTCTACCTGCACATCCCGTTCTGCGAGATGCGCTGCGGGTTCTGCAACCTGTTCACCAGGACCGGCGCCCCCGAGGAGCTCGTCGCCGCCTATCTCGACGCGCTGGAGCGCCAGGCGGGCGCCGTACGGGAGGCCCTGGGCGATCCCCGCTTCGCGGCGGCGGCCGTCGGGGGCGGCACGCCGACCTACCTGAGCGCCGCCGAGCTCACCCGGATGTTCGACCTCACCGAGCGGATCACGGGCGCCGACCTGCGGGCCGTGCCGATGTCGGTGGAGACCTCCCCGGCGACCGCGACGGCCGACCGTCTCGCCGTCCTCGCCGAGCGGGGCGCGACCCGCGTCTCGATCGGCGTGCAGAGCTTCGTCGACGCCGAGGCCCGCGCGGCGGTCAGGCCGCAGCGGCGGCGGGAGGTCGAGGCGGCGCTCGGCCGGATCCGCGAGGCCGGGTTCGAGGCGCTCAACATCGACCTGATCTACGGCATCGACGGGCAGACGGAGGGGTCCTGGCGCCACTCGCTGGACGCCGCGCTCGCCTGGAAACCCGAGGAGATCTACCTATACCCCCTGTACGTCCGTCCGCTCACCGGCCTCGGGCGCCGCGCCCGCGACTGGGACGACCACCGCCTCACCCTCTACCGGCAGGGCCGCGACCACCTGCTCGCCGCCGGGTACGAGCAGGTCTCGATGCGGATGTTCCGGCTTCCCGGGCGCGCGAGCCCGGCCGAGTACACCTGCCAGAGCGACGGTATGGTCGGCCTCGGCTGCGGTGCCCGCTCCTACACCTCCGGCCTGCACTACTCCTACGAGTACGCGGTCGGCGCCGGCCAGGTGCGCGCGATCATCGACGACTACGTGCGCCTCGCCCCCGGGGAGTTCGCGGTCGCCAACGTGGGGTTCCGGCTGGACGACGACGACCGGCGCCGCCGCCATCTCATCCAGTCGCTGCTCCAGGCCGACGGTCTCGATCCGGCCGCCTACCGCGACCGCTTCGGAGCCGGTCCCGAGGCCCACTTCGGCGCGGAGCTGGAGCGTCTGGCGGCGCGGGGCCTGCTGGAGCGCGACGCCCCGCCGCCCGGGGGCGGGAGCGGCGGGGCCGGGTGGCTCCGGCTCACCGCCGAGGGCCTGGCCCACTCCGACGCGATCGGCCCCGCGCTGTTCTCCGGCCGGGTCCGCGCGCTGATGGCCCGATACGAGGACCGGTGAGCCCGACGCGGGGACCGGTGAGCCCGACGCGAGGGCCGGTGACCCCGATACGAGGGCCGGTGGGTCAGATGGAGGACCGGTGAACCCGATGCGAGGACCGGTGGGGACGTCGCCGGGCGAGCTCACGATCCTCTACCGGGGGCCGCTGGCGAGCTGCGACTACGACTGCCCCTACTGCCCGTTCGCCAAGCGACGCGACGATCGCGGGCGACTGGCGAGGGACCGGGCGGCGCTGGAGCGGTTCACCGCGTGGGTGGCCGGGCGGGACCACCCGGTCTCGGTGCTGTTCACCCCGTGGGGCGAGGGCCTCGTCCGCTCGTGGTACCGCCGGGCGATGGTCGAGCTGAGCCACCTCCCGCACGTGCGGCGGGTCGCCATCCAGACCAACTTCAGCTGCCGGCCCGGCTGGCTGGCCGAGGCCGACCTGGACACGCTCGCCCTCTGGGTGACCTACCACCCCGGCCAGGTCCCGTACGAGCGCTTCCTCGGCCGCTGCCGTGACCTCGTCGCCCGCGGGGTCCGCTTCAGCGTCGGTGTCGTCGGGCTGCCCGAGCACCTCGGCCAGGCCCGCCGCGTCCGGGCCGACCTGCCCGGGGAGGTGTACGTCTGGGTGAACGCCGCCGAGGGCGTCGTCTACACCGACGACGAGGCGGACGCCTGGACGGCGATCGACCCGCTGTTCCACCACAGCCGGACGCCACACCGGAGCGCGGGCCTGCCGTGCCGTACGGGGGACAGCGTGATCTCCGTCGACGGCGACGGCACCGTGCGGCGCTGCCACTTCGTCCCGGCCGTGCTCGGCAACCTCTACGACGGCACGTTCACTCCGGGGGCCAGGGCGTGCCCGGTGGCGATGTGCGACTGCCACATCGGCTACGTGCACCTGGAGACGACCGGCCTCTACGACGTCTTCGCCGGAGGAATCCTGGAACGGATCCCCGCCCGCCCTCACCCGGGCTGATCGGCCACCGGACCGTCGCGGAAGCGCCGCCTGGCGGGCGGAACAGGCCGGGCGGACAGGCGGGCGGACAGCGGGCGATCGCGAGCGGGGTGGACCGCGGCCGCCCGGCTCGCGATCGCCGGTCAGGCGCGGCCGCGCCGGGTGACCCTGCGGGTCCACCGCACGGCACGCCGTACCACGGGACCGGCCAGGCTGATCTCCGCGGTGGCCTTCTTCAGTGCCTGGGTCGCGGCCCGTGACTCCGCCATCGCCTTCCTCAACTCCGCCGTGGTGCGCTGGAGGTCGTCCCCGAGTTTCCTCAGCGTGGCGGCGTCGCCCGCGGGAGGCGCGGGCTTCTTGATCTGGTTGACCCGGACGAGTTCCCAGCCGTCGAACGCGTCCGTGGTGTGCCACAGGTCCTCGCGGGACTCCAGCCAGCGCAGCAGGCGCTCCCGGACCGGGGCCGCGTCCCCCCAGGTCGCGTAGAGCTTCTGCGTGCTGACGCATATCGGCGCCAGTCCCAGGTTCGACACCGCCTCCCAGACGGCCATCGCCACCCCGGGAGTGTGGACGCTCCGGTAGTCGTCGAAGACGACGATCCCGTCGGGGCGCAGGACCTTCCTGGCCGACATGACGTCCTGCCGTACGTGGACGTACAGGTGCGAGGCGTCCACATGGACGAACCTGCACGATTCAGCCGCGACGTGGTCGAGGACGATCGAGGTCGGGCCGTGCACGATCCGCGGAAGCGCGTCGTGGAAGGTCAGATAGTTCTCCTCGAACCTGTCCCGGGTGAGCGCCGAGTAGGACCGGCTCGTCTCGGCGTCGTTGGCCGCCTCGGGCGCCTCGGACTCGAAGAGGTCGCAGACCGTGAACACCTCACCGGGACGCGCGTGAGCCCCGATCATGACCGCGCTCTTGCCGAGGTACGTCCCCAGCTCCAGCAGGTCACCGGGGGAGTTCTCGGTGGCCTGCCCGGACAGGATCCATTCGAAGAGCCGCTGGTCGGTCCCCCAGAACCAGCCGGGGATCCGGTCGAGTGACTTCGGGGTGATCTCTGCCTTCACTGCTGACATGGGCGGACGCTAGCAGCCGGAAACGGCGGTCCGGCGGGTGTTGGCCCGATGGTCGCCCACGGTGTACCGGCACGACACGTGGCCGTCGGCCGCCGCTCACCCAACGGTCCGCGTCCGCTCTCTCGTACCGGGTACCTCGGGGAGCCCCGCTCCGCCGGGAGGGGAAGTGTCGGCGAAGGGCCGGGTGCCCGGAGAGCCCGGAGCCCGGACGGTCCGGGACGCCGGTGCGCGTACGGTCCGGAGAGCGGCCGGGCCTGTCCGGGGCCGGATCCCGTCCGGACTCGGATCCCGTCCAGTCCAGGTTTGGATCCTGCCAGTACCCGGGTTCCCTGCCCGGGCTCGGGGCCCGCCGGTGCTCAGAGCCCGTCCGGGACGCTCCGGGAGCCCAGGCCGCGGAGCACGAAACCAGAGATGATCTTCTCGGCCTCCTCGGGCGTCACCTCGCCGCCGAGCAGTGGTACCCGCTCGGCGCCGATGACGGCGAGGATCATCCGGGCGGCGGCGGCCAGGTCGGGGACCTGGAAGTCGCCCGACGACACGCCGCTGTCGATGATGTCCGTCAGGATGCGCTGCATCGGCTCGACGTGGTCGGCGAGGCGCTGGTAGGCGTCCGGGCCCAGCGCCGCCGACAGGTCGGCGGGACCGGGGTGGGGGTGGGCGAGCAGCCCGTCGAGCTGGAGCCTGACGAAGACCCGCAGCCGCTCGGCGGGCGAGGCCCGGTCGGGCAGCTCCCGCTCGTAGCTGTCGATGAAGTAGTGCGTCACCCGCTCGGTGAAGGCGAGCAGCAGCGCGGCCTTGTCGGGGAAGTAGTTGTACAGGACGGTGCGGGTGATCTCGGCCTCGTTCGCCACGTCGGTCATGGAGATGGCGTCGATGCCCTGGTCCCGGGAGAGACGCGAGACCGCCCGCAGGATGCGATCCTGGGTCTGGACGCGGTGCTCGCCGATGGTCGCGGCCGAAATCCGGGGCATGGCCCCATGGTCGCACAGCCCCGGCACCTCGTCAGGCGGGGTCAGCGGTGAAGACGGGCCGTGAGCATCGCGTTGCGCATGTCCTCGGCGCTGGGGGCCGGGGGGAGCGGCGGAGCGGCCCGATCGGCGCGGCCGGTGCGGCACGCGTCGAGGATGAGGCCGATCAGCCGCCGCCACGCCTCCGGGGCGGCGCAGCGCGTGGAGCCGAGCACCCCGGCGTTGGCCATCATGATCAGCATCAGGTCCTGGCCGGTGAAGTCGGCGCGCAGCGTCCCGGCGCGACGGGCCCGCTCGATCACCCGGTCGATCGCGTCCAGCGCCCGTGCCCTCGGCGACTCCAGCGCCGCCCCGGGGAAGCAGGAGGTGAGACCTTCGGTCACCCCCTGGTCGGCGGCCTGCATGCCGCAGATGTGCTCGACCAGCCCGGCGAACCCCTCCCACGGGTCGTCGGCGAGCTCCGCCGCCTCGGCGGCCTCGACGAACTCGGCCATGCGGTCGGCCAGGATCGCCTCGATGAGCGCCTCGCGGTCGGGGAAGCGCCGGTAAAGAGTGGCGATGTTCACCTCCGCCCGGCGGGCGATCTCCTCCAGGGGCACGTCGAGCCCGCCCTCACGGAACGCGACCCGCGCCGCAGCCACGATCCGCTCCCGGTTGAGCTCGGCGTCCTTGCGCAGTCCCCGGCCTTTGCACGCGTTCATGAGTCGATTCTACAAAGTGAAGGCCATCCTGCGGTTATGCTACGGTGACCGTAAGCGAAGGGCCGCCTTCACTTATTCTCTCGGAGCGCATCATGAACGTCGTCCTCTGGATCGCGCAGAGCCTGCTCGCCGGGCTCTTCCTCATCGCCGGTCTCACCAAAGCCACCCAGAGCCGCGAGGGACTGGCCGCCCGGATGCCGTGGGTGGAGGACTTCTCGGACGGGCAGGTCAGGATCATCGGGATCATCGAGGCGCTGGCCGGGATCGGCCTCGTCCTGCCCGCCCTCACCGGCATCCTGCCCATCCTGACCCCGATCGCCGCCGCCGGTCTGGTGATCACGATGATCGGTGCCATCGCCGTGCACCTCCGGCGCAAGGAGTATCCGGGGATCGCCTTCAACGTGGTGCTCCTGCTGCTGGCCGCCTTCGTGGCCTGGGGCCGCTTCGGCCCCTACTCCTTCTGAGGGATCCCTCGCCTTGTAGGGGGAAGACGTCCGGTCAGGCGGCGAACTCGGATCGGGCCACCCGGCCGAGCTCGCCCAGGACCTCGGTGTTGAGAAGGTACGCGAGCCTGGTCTCGCGGATCAGCCGCCCCTTCTCCGCCTCGTCCAGGGGGAGCGCGTCCAGCCGGGCCCGATACTCGTTCTTGAAGCGGGGCAGGCTGCCGATCCCGTCGAAGAGATAGAAGTCGACGCCGCCGCCCGGCTGGTAGCCGTAGATCTTCTGCAGCTCCATCCGGATGAACTGCCCGCCCGACAGATCGCCCATGTAGCGGGTGTAGTGGTGGGCGATGTAGCCGCCCGGCCAGGCGGCCACCTGGTTGATGCGGGCGACCAGGGTGAGGGTCGGCTTGGAGGGCTCGATCCTGGACCTCCAGCCGGACCCGTAGATCGTCTCCAGGTCGCGGACCAGCGCCTCCTCCCGGTAGAGCTCGGGAATGACGAACGGCGCCGCGACGGGGTCCGCGGCCAGCGAGCGGGAGGCGCTCTCCAGGGCCACGTAGGCGAAATAGTGCTGGGCGACCATCTCACCGTAGGCCTCGGCGCTGAGACTGCCCGCCATCAGCGCCTTGAGGTAGCTCTCGTCCTCGGCGGACTCGTGGTCACCCCAGGTGGCGTTCCTGAGAACTTCGGAGAAGGGTGGCTCGCTCATGATCACTCCGCGACGAGGGAAACTTTTATGACACAGTGTCACAAAAATCGTGCCCCCTCGTCAAGCCGATGACGACACCCTGTCATTAAACCGCCCGCGCCTTGATCCCGGAAGCCGGGCGAGTCGATCCCGGAAGCCAGGCGAGCGCGAGAACGGCCGCGAACACCGGCAACCAGGCCAGCCGGTGCAGCAGCCAGATCGGTTCGTCGGGCTCCGCGAGCAGGCCGGGCACGTCGCCGAAGCGCAGGGCGGCGACGGCGAGCACGGTCACCGCGCTCTGGTGCCACAGGAAGAGCGTCATCGCCGACAGGTTGGCCGACGCGACCACCGCCCACAGCCGGGGGCGCCGCATCAGCCGGGCCAGCGGCGCCCGTACGAGCAGCGCCAGCCCCGCCTGGGCGAGCCCGAAGCAGACCGCCGCCAGGCTGGGCGGGCTGAGGTTGGAGACCGCGTCCCCGGTCACGCCCACCATGCTCGCCGGATACCCGAACCCGCCGACCAGCAGCGCCGCCCCGGCCGCCCCGCCGGCCAGCAGGCTCACCGCCACCCGGCGCGAGGTGAGCAGCCCGCCCGCCCAGGCGATCCCCAATGCGTACGGGACCAGCCATCCGGCCGCCAGGTTCGCCCACCCGACCCAGGCGGGGGCGCCGAGCCCGAACCTGGCCAGGTCCACCCCGAGCACGACCACGAACGCCACGGCGGCCGTGACGCCCGGGTGCGCGCGCAGGAGAAGGGGAGTGGCCGCCGTCAGCGCGGCGAAGACGGCCAGGAACCACAGCGGCCCGACCGCCGGGACCACCAGCACCCTGATCGTCCCCGCCGAGATCCCGCGCAGCGCCATCCCCGCCGCGATCCCCGCCCAGACCAGGACCAGCGGCACCACCGGTCCCAGCAGCCTGCCCATCCTGGCCCGCACCCACATTCCGGCCCGGTACGCGCCGTCCCCGGTCTCCCGAAGCGAACGAAGCGAACGAAGCGGGTGACGCGAACCGGGTGCCGCCACGAGGCCCGTACCGCGCGACGGGGTGGGAGAAACCGTTGAGCCCGGCCCGCGAGTCTCCGGTTCGCCGAACACCGAGGGTTCGCCGACCGTCGAGGGATCGCGAACCGCCGAGGATTCGCGGGTCTTCGAGGCGCGCGCCGCCGCCGAGCGAAAGCCGCGCGCCGCCGCGTAGCCGCCGACGAGGAAGAACACCGCCAGCGTCTGGAACGCCCACGACAGCGGCGTGAACTCCGGCAGGTGGGCGAGCGGGCTGGACAGGTGAACCGCCCCCGCAGCGCCCGGTGCCCAGGCCGTCACCAGCCAGTGCCCCAGCACCACGCCCGCGATCGCCAGCGCCCGCAGCGCGTCCACCCCGCGGTCCCTGCCCTCGGGAGTGGCCGCCTCGATCCCGGCCGTGAGACTAGCCACGGGACACCTCGCCGCCCCGGCCGAGCGCGATCAGGGTCAGGTTGCGCAGGGACTCGCCGCCCGGTGCGAGATACTCGCTGTGCCCGGCGGAGCCGGTACCGAACAGGCGGGCGCCGAAGGCCGGGTCGGCGGGATCGGGGCCGAAGCCGAGCGGCCCGATCCTGAACTTGGGCACCTCGCGCATCCAGTCGCGGGCGCCGCTGCCCGCCCACAACCGGGTGCCGTCCAGTTCGGCGGCCGACGAGACGCCCAGCCCCGGGCTGCCGAACACGGCCGTGTCCGTGACCCCGGAACGGGGCACGGCCCCGGCGCACACCACCGAGCCGTAGCTGTGACACAGCAGGCTGACCCGTTTCCCCCTGAGCGTCCCGGTGACGTACCGCCGCAACTCCACCGCGCCCCGTTCCGCGGCCTCGCCGGTCATCACGCCGAGGCTGAGCGTCGCCGGGCTGTCGTAGCCGAGCCAGGCGACCACAGCCAGCCTCGCCCCCGGGTCCAGCGCCCGCGCCTCGGCCAGCAGCGCCCGCGCCCCGCCCCCCGGCGTGCTGTACGGCTTGGCCCTGCCGCCGTCGAAGGTGGCGGCCGTGGTGTCGGCGCCGGGGACGACGACCGCGACGTGCTCGGCCGTGCCGAGATCGCCGTAGACCCGCACCACCCGGTCGCCCGCGGGCGGCGGGACCGTCACGTAGGCGAGCGTCGCGGCGACGGCCGCGGCGACGAGCGTACGGCGGAACATGCGAGCCTCCTGTCCGGTCTGAAGAACCGGACAGAACGCTAGGAATCGCGGACCGTAACCCGCGTCACCCCGAGGCGTTCACCCTCCCCGTCCCCCTCGGGAGCGAGGGGGTGATCCCGCACCGCTTCCGCGCCGGTCCCAGGCCGCTTCCGCATCGGTCCCGCGCCGGTTCCAGGCCGCTTCCGCACCGCTTCCGGGTGGAGGTGGGCCGTCCCGGACCGGTCCCGGACCTGGGACGCCGCCGTGGACGGACCCGGCGATAAACTCGGCCGGATGGAGACAGAACGGTTGATCATGCGCAGGTGGCGGGATGACGACCGGGAGCCGTTCGCGGCCCTGAACGCCGACCCCGAGGTGATGGAGCACTTCCCGGCCCCGCTGACCAGGCCGCAGAGCGACACCATGGTCGACAAGATCGAGCGCTCCTTCGACGAGCAGGGCTACGGCCTCTGGGCGCTGGAGGTCAGGGAGACGGGCCGCTTCATCGGCTTCACCGGGCTGATGTGGCAACGGTTCGAGGCGCCCTTCACCCCCGCGCTGGAGGTCGGCTGGCGGCTGGCCAGGCACGCCTGGGGGCACGGGTACGCCATAGAGGCGGCCAGACGGGCCGTCGCCGAGGGCTTCGCGGTGGCCGGGGTGGACGAGATCGTCTCCATGACGACCGTGGGCAACAGGCGCTCGCGCGCGGTGATGGAACGGCTGGGCATGACCCGCGACCCGGCCGACGACTTCGACCACCCGGCGGTGCCCAGAGGTCACCCGGTGCGCTCCCACGTCCTTTACCGTCTCGGACGGCCATGACGCGAGCGGCTCGGAGACCTTTCAAACCGGCCACCTCTTGACGCCCCTGGTCGAGCCGTCAAGAGGTGGCCGGCTCGGAAGCCCGAGGATCGAGAGATCAGGTGTCGCCGTCCGTGGTCAGAAAATCGTTCAGTGCCGTGATGATGATTTCCGAGGCGTCGGGACGGGCTAGGGCGGGCGGGGCGAGGGACGGTCGTTTCGCGAAGTCAGCGGAGGCGAGCTGCGCATGCACGTGCTTCCAGCCTGGAAGAAGGTCGAGAGCGTCGGCCAGTCGCGTGAGGCGAGCTGTGGAGGCTCCCCTATTGCGCATCCACTCGAAATTGATCGACAGTACTGACTTGCTCACGCCGGTGTAAATGCTCCACACCGCCGCTTCGTCATGACCGATGCCGAACCAGGCCGTGACGGAGGGGTAGGCGGCTTCGCCGAAGTAGTAGCCCCGGAAGAAAGGGTGGCGTTCGGCATGCCGATAGACGGCCAGCAGAGTGTCGGCCACGTCGTGAGGGCAATACTGCTCAAGGGCGTGCAGAAGACTGTCTTCGTCCCACTTGCCCGATGCTCGGACCAAACCGGTCCGCTCTGCGGCGATCCGCGCGGGGGCGGCCCCGAGAGCACCTGCCTCGGGCGGTGCGGAGTCGTAGTCCACGGTTGGCAGCGGGTCGCCGAGCGCCAGAAGTATCGCGATCGCGATCGATTCGAGTAGATCGATGGTCTGTTCGGCTTCTTGCGCGGCCATAGCCTTTTTCTGGCCGAATGCCTCAGGGTTGTGATCGGCTGTGTGTGCGATGTTGTTCCTGCGCCAGGCGATCTCTCTGAGCCGCCCCCGCACTTCGTCGGCTGTGATCGGCTTGCTCGGGTCCTGGCCGGTAAGGATCTTGGCGACTGTGGGCCAGAGGTTGACCGTGCTGATGTAGGCGAAACCTTCTTTGATCTTTTCCGGGTTCTGGAAGGTCATGAACCCGAAGAATTGTTCGAGATGAGCCCGGAAAGCGTCCCCAAGAGGCTTGGCGTGATGGTGGACATTTTCGAACAGCTCGACCGGAATTGATAGATTGTTAAACCTGGGAGGGCGAGCTGTTCCCGGTTGCTGCGCGAGAGCTACCCCCCGTTCGATGATCTCCCGGGTGATCCAGTGATCGAGGGCCGCGACGGCCTGCGTCCATGCCGCACGGTAAAGATCGGTGACATCAAAGGCGCCGACCTTTAGTCTCTCTAGATTTCGGCCGCCGTGGACGAGTTGTCGAGCGTAGTTGAGGTTCTGCTGGAACTGCTCGAACGCCGCAGGGGAGTCGTTGGGATCAGGCGTCGGTTCGACTTCCGTCTTTTCCGCCACCGGTGCGAGCGTTGACTCGCCGAGCAGCCTGTGGAAGTCATCGGTGGTGACCCGTTGTGCGGGGTCGGCCCGTCCGGTCTGATCGAACCGCACCCCTTCTCGCTCCAGCAGGTCCCGCGGGTTGTCCGTTCGCTCGGAGTCCGGCCATTGGAAACCCGGCGAGATACGTCCGTTCACCTGAAGTACTCGGTGGGCGTTGTCGCCCACCGAGGACGAGGCCATGAATCCGCCGACGGACTGTGCCGACATGCCGACCAGCCCGGCCAGGTCTCCATAGGTCGTCCAGGTGCCGGGCTCCAGCAGTTTCAGGGCTTTCAAAACCGTCTGCCACCGCGGATCGGCGTATGCGCGGCCCTGGGAGGGCAGCCGCCGTGCCCTGTACTGACGTGTCAATTCCCGGTACAGCTCGGTCCCCGGGAAGTTCTCCAGTGCCCGAACCCCGACCTCGGTGATCGACCAGCCATTTCTTTTGGTCATCCAACCCAGAGCCGCCGCCTCTCCGGTTCGGAAGCCCAACTGTGCCCACCAGCGCGTCTGGCCGTGCGCGTTGGACTTCTGGTACTCGGGTGCGATCTCGACTCTCTTGGTGATCGCGTCGCGCACGGCGTCCGGCTGTAACGGGCGACCCGTCTCGTGCAGCACTTCCAGGGCCGCACGGAGGATCGCAGCGCTCTGCTCGGAGAAGGACACGGGATGGCTCCGTACTTTTTAGTTGTCGGGCTGGACGGGGGCGACCCTGATCCAGGGAGAACAGAGGATCTTCCCGAAAGAATATGACCGTTATCGCTTCGGCGAGGCCGGTTGCTAGGATCTCGGAGATCACGGTTCTTTCCAAATGGGCGATTTGACGTATTTTGCCATATCGTCGAACGAGAAAGCCCGGAGTCGCAGCGGGCCGAAGCCGTAAGCCGGTATTGGTGTCGAATTCAGGCAATGGGGCAGGTCGGAACCCCAAGCGTTCGAGTCGATCTTCGCTCAAGGCGATAGAGGCGAGCGTGGCGAAAGCCGCGGGATGTCACTCGCCCGGACGGACCAGGCCCGTCTCGTAGGCGTGGACGATCGCCTGGGCGCGGTCGCGCAGGTTCAGCTTCGCGAGGATGCGGCTCACGTGGGTCTTGACGGTCTGCTCCGACAGGACGAGCTCCTCGGCGATCTCCTGGTTGGACCTGCCCCGCGCGACGAGGGCGAGCACCTCCGTCTCCCGCTCGGTGATGTCGTCCAGCCGCGCGCGGGGGCGGCTCGGGCCGATACGGGCGAACTCCGCGATCAGCCGCCTGGTCACCGAGGGCGCCAGCAGCGCCTCCCCGGCCGCCACCACCCGGACCGCCTCGGCGAGCTGCTGCGCCGAGGCGTCCTTGAGCAGGAACCCGCTCGCCCCCGCCCGCAGCGCCTCGTACACGTAGTCGTCGAGGTCGAACGTCGTCAGGATCAGGATCTTCGGCGGGGGGTCGGCGGACTTCGTGATCTCCCGGGTCGCCGCGAGGCCGTCCATCACCGGCATCCGTACGTCCATCAGCACCACGTCGGGCCGCAGCTCGGCCACCCGTGCCACGGCCTCGCGTCCGTTGGCGGCCTCGCCGACGACCTCGATGTCGGGCTGCGAGCTCAGGAACACCGTGAAACCGGTCCGTACCATGCCCTGGTCGTCGGCGATGAGCACCCGGATCGTCATCGAATCTCCTTGGGCCGGCAGACCCCGGGGCGCGGCCCGGGGGAGAGGGTCATGCGTCCTCGGTGATCGGCAGTATGGCGGTGACCGCGAAGCCCGTCCCGGTCGGACCGACCCAGAGTCTCCCGCCGAGCACGGACACCCGTTCCCGCATCCCGATCAGGCCGTGCCCCATGTGCCCGGGTTCCCCGGAGGAGCGGTGCCCGGCGCTGTTCGTCACCTGGACGTGCAGCTCGGCGCCGTACCTGGCGATCTTCAGCGAGACGGTGGAACCGGGGGCGTGCCGCATGGCGTTGCTGAGCGACTCCTGGGTGATCCGGTAGGCGGACAGGCTCACCGCGGTGGGGAGCCCGGCCAGGTCACCGACGAGTTTGAGCGTCACGTCGAGCCCGGCGGAGCGCGCGGTGTCGACGAGCTCCTCCAGGCGGCCGAGACCCGGCTGCGGCGCGGTGCCGGTGTGCTCGTCCCCCTCCCTGAGGACGCCCAGCACGCGGCGCATCTCGGTCATGGCCGCGAGGGAGAGCGCGCGGATCTCCCTCAGTCCCTCCTCCAGGCGCCGCGCGTCTCCGGACGCCTGCAGCGGGACGGCCTCCGCCTGGATGGCGATCACCGACATGTGGTGGGCGACGACGTCGTGCAGCTCCCTGGCGATCCTGGCCCGTTCCTCCAGGGCGGCCTGGGCCGCGCGGGCCCGCTCGCTGCGCCGTTCCTCCTGGGCCAGCAGCCCGGCGGCGAGCCGCCGGGCGCGCACGTTGTAGCCGAACAGGACGGTCACCGAGACCGTGCCGGCGACGAGGGCGAGCGAGTTGGGATGGATCATCCAGGCGACGAGGAAGGAGGCGATCCACACGCCCACGGTGATGTGCCGCTCACAGCGGACCGCGACGGCGTAGACCACGAGTACGTACGTGATCGAGCCGGCCGCGGTGTAGGGGACCTGGTCGAGGAACTGCCGCGAGACGACCGTCCCCAGGGGAACGAGCAGGAAGGCCGACCGCCAGGCGGCCAACGGCCACCGGTCGCGCAGCGCGAGCGGCAGTGAGAAGGCCAGGGCGGCGAGCATGAGCCCCTCCTGGTCGAGGGGGGAGCGCGCCGCGGCCGCCTCGGTCTGCAGGTAGGACAGGCCGCCGCCGAACAGGACGAAGGTCAGCGCCAGGTCGCCCAGCAGGACCAGGTGGACCGTCCGGAACGGCAGCAGCCCCAGGGCGCGCGGCACGCGGGGGGTGAGGCGGCGTGACCGGGGACGGGCCGGGTCGGACGTTCCGGTCACCAGCGCCTCGGTGAGCGGGCGGGTGAGCCGTACGGCGGTCTTCCACGCCCGCTGCGCGCGCCGTGCGAGGAACTGCCGCGCGGGGCTGGGGGTCACCCGGATCAGCGTAGGCGGCGCGGTCATCGCCCGCATCCCACCAGGGGGTGACCTTCCGTGTCACCCCCTGGTGGGTCACGGAACACGACCGGGGACGGAACCCGTGCCGTCCGGTGGGCTCGGGCCGTGCCCGGCCCGGTTCGCCGGCCCCCACATACGCCGGGTCGCCTTCCGGGCCGAGTCGCCGAGTCGTGAAGTCGCGCGGGAGAGCCGGAGAGCCGGAGAGCCGGAGAGCCGGAGCGGCCACGCCCTCGTTCTCCTCCCGGTGATTCCCCGCGCACCCGCCGTCGCTGAACATTTCATCGGCCGGCACCGTTCATCAGGGTCACCCGGCCGTGATGGCGGCGCGACGTTGACCGGTCCCGTCCGGAGTGTGATTTTCGTGGAAAGGATCGATCACCGAAGGGGGCACATCGATGCGGATGACGACATGGCTGGCCGGTTGGGTCGGCGGGGGAGTGACGGCCGTCGCTCTCGCCATCCTGGCGGCCGGGAGCGCCACGGCCGCACCGTCACCGGCACTGGCAGCGGCAGCGGCACCGGCAGTGGCACCGGTACCGGTGCCCTCTCCGTCCCCCGCCCTCCCGTGCCGTACGCCACCGCAGACCCCGGCTCCCTCCAGCACCCCGCCGACCGCGCCGGGAACGCCCGTGGTCGTGGACGTCATGCTCACCCAGGTGCGCCTGAGCTGGGCCCCCTCCACCGATCCGCACGGCATCGCCTGCTACTACATCTACGAGAACAAGAACGGCACGGCCGTCCGGCTGGCCACCCTCCAGCCCGCGGTCACCGAGGCGACGATCTATCTTCCGTTCCCCCCGCGCTACGTCGCGTCGGAGGTCCACCACCTGTACGTCGTGGCCGTCGACACGAAGGGCGAGGTGAGCCCCCCGTCCGAAACGGTGCCTGTCACGATCTACAACGACCTCCCCCCGGTGCCCGGCAGTTGCGAGGTGAAGTACACCTCCTGGCCGTGGAGCACCGGGATGAGCACGAACATCAGGATCACCAACACCGGCTCCGCGACCTTCACCGACTGGCAGCTCGCGTTCGCCTTCGCCGACCCCGGCCAGCGGGTGACCTCCGGCTGGTCTGCCACCTGGTTGCAGACCGCGAGCGCGGTGACGGCCGTGGCCCAGCCCTGGAACAAGGACCTCGCTCCCGGACAGTCGCTGCTCATCGGCTTCCAGGGCACCCACACGGGCGCCAACCCCCCTCCGGCGGCCTTCCGGTTCAACGGGATCACGTGTGCTCAGTCGTGAGGGAGGGGCCGGCCCGGTGACACGCCCCCGCTGAACGGCCAGGGCCTTTCCGGCGGCGGAACCCGAGGTCCGGACCGGGTGAGGGCGCGCCGCCCGCCACTCCCACGGGGGTGCGCGCCTCGCCCGGACGGGCCTGAAACACGTGCTCACCGAGTCATCCGAGCAGCCATGATTACACGATTACGATCGCTCACAGCGAACTCACTCAAGCTCGGGAACATTCTCCGGCTCCCATTAATTGAGTGTGTATAACTCAACCTTTGGAGTTCGCATGAGTGAGAGCTTGATCCTCCCGGTCCTGCCGCTCGACGACGAGGTCGTGCTGCCGGGCATGGTGGTCCCGCTTGACCTGTCGGAGACCGAAGTCCGGGCCGCGATCGACGCGGCGCAGGCTCTCGCTGACAACAAGCCCGAGGTCCTTCTCGTTCCCCGGATCGACGGCAGATACGGCTCGGTGGGCGTGCGGGCGATCGTCGAGCAGGTGGGCAGGCTCCCCGGAGGCGAGCCCGCGGCCGTGGTGCGCGGTGTCGACCGGGTCCGGGTGGGCACCGGCACGACCGGCCCCGGCGCGGCCCTGTGGGTGCAGGCCACCCGCATTCCCGCCGTCGCGGCCGGTGAGCGCGCCCACGAGCTCGCCAAGGAGTACAAGGCGCTGGCCACCACGATCCTGCAGAAGCGGGGCGCGTGGCAGGTCGTCGACGCGGTCAACCAGATGGACGACCCCTCGATCCTCGCCGACAACTCCGGGTACGCCCCCTGGCTGAGCACCCCGCGCAAGGCGGAGATCCTCCAGACCGCCGACCCGGCCGACCGCCTTTCGATGCTGGTCGACTGGTCCCGCGAGCACCTGGCCGAGCTCGACGTGGCCGAGACGATCCGCAAGGACGTCCAGGAGGGCATGGAGAAGCAGCAGCGCGAGTTCCTGCTCCGCCAGCAGCTCGCCGCGGTCCGCAAGGAGCTCGCCGAGCTGAACGGTGACACCCCCTCCTCCGAGGAGGAGGACTACCGCTCCCGCGTCGAGGCCGCCGACCTGCCCGCGAAGGTGCGCGAGGCCGCGCTCAAGGAGGTCGACAAGCTGGAGCGGACCTCCGACCAGTCCCCCGAGACCGGCTGGATCCGCACCTGGCTCGACACCGTCCTCGACATCCCGTGGAACGACCGGACCGAGGACTCGTACGACATCGCCGCGGCCCGTGCCGTCCTCGACGCCGACCACACCGGTCTCGACGACGTCAAGGACCGCATCATCGAATATCTCGCCGTCCGCGGGCGCAGGGCCGAGAAGGGCCTCGGCGTGGTCGGCGGGCGCCGCAGCGGCGCCGTGCTGGCGCTGGCCGGTCCCCCCGGGGTCGGCAAGACCTCCCTCGGCGAGTCCGTGGCCCGCGCCATGGGCCGCAAGTTCGTCCGCGTCGCCCTCGGCGGCGTGCGCGACGAGGCCGAGATCCGCGGTCACCGGCGCACCTACGTCGGCGCCCAGTCCGGCCGGATCGTCCGGGCCATCCGCGAGGCCGGCTCGATGAACCCGGTCGTGCTGCTCGACGAGGTCGACAAGGTCGGCTCCGACTACCGGGGCGACCCGACGGCCGCGCTGCTCGAGGTGCTCGACCCGGCACAGAACCACACCTTCCGCGACCACTACCTGGAGGTGGAGCTCGACCTCAGCGACGTGCTCTTCCTGGCGACCGCCAACGTGCTGGAAGCCGTCCCCGGCCCGCTGCTCGACCGCATGGAGATCGTGACGCTCGACGGCTACACCGAGGACGAGAAGGTCGCCATCGCCCGCGACCACCTGCTCCCGCGCCAGCTCGACAAGGCCGGTCTCACCGCCGAGGACGTCACCGTCGGCGACGACGCGCTGCGCAAGCTCGCCGGCGAGTACACCCGGGAGGCCGGGGTCCGGTCACTGGAGCGCTCGATCGCGAGGATCCTGCGCAAGGTGACGGCCAACGTCGCGCTCGGCGAGAGCGAGCTGCCCGTGACGGTGGGGGACCTGGTCCCCTACCTGGGCCGCCCGCGCAACGTGCCGGAGTCCTCGCTCCCCGAGTCCAGCCAGCGTACGTCGGTGCCCGGCGTGGCCACCGGCCTGGCGGTCACCGGGGCGGGCGGCGACGTCCTCTACGTGGAGGCGTCCCTGGCCGACCCCGAGACCGGCGACACCGGCCTCACCCTGACCGGCCAGCTCGGCGACGTCATGAAGGAGTCGGCCAGGATCGCGCTCTCCTACCTGCGCTCGCGCGGGGCGGAGCTGGAGCTGCCGGTCGCCTCCCTCAAGGACCGCTCGGTGCACGTCCACTTCCCGGCCGGAGCCGTGCCCAAGGACGGCCCGTCCGCGGGCGTCACCCTGATCACGGCGCTGGCCTCGCTGCTCTCCGGCCGTCAGGTCCGCGGTGACGTGGCCATGACCGGGGAGGTCTCCCTCACCGGCCGGGTGCTCCCGATCGGCGGGGTGAAGCAGAAGCTGCTCGCCGCCCACCGGGCGGGCATCACGACCGTGCTGATCCCGGCGCGCAACGAGCCCGACCTGGACGACGTCCCGCAGGCCGTCCGCGACGAGCTCACCGTGCACACGGTGAGCGACGTGCGCGAGGTTCTGGAGATCGCGCTCACCCCGGCCAAGGTGGCCCAGCACACCGCCGCCTGACGCGCGATCCCCGTGACGCCCCCTGGAAAGGGCCCCTGGTCTCACAGGGCGCTTTCTAGGGGGCGGGCCTCTCGGCAAGAAACCGGTCGGCGCGTCGCACGAAGAGATGTGCCCCCTGCCGAAGCGCCACGGTGCGGGCCCGGCCGGCAAGGCGTACGGCGGTGCGGTCGTCACCGACGGCGTGCTCCAGCTGCGCGCGGACGAGGATGATCAGCGCCTCCGCGGAACGTTGGCCGTAGTGCTCGAGATACTCCTCGGCGCTGTCGAGCGCCGCCGCGGCCTTGTCCGGCGAGCCCGCGGCGAGGCGCATCTCGCCCAGCAGCGCGTACCAGGTCGACACGCAGGTACGGGCGGGGCTGGCGAGGTTGGTGCGAATGAGCCGTTCGGCCTCGTCCGCGGCGGCCACGGGGTCCTGCCCGGTCGTCGCCAGCGCCCACCACCGGGCCAGGCGCAGGTAGGTGCCGAGGGAGACGAAGGAGAAGTGCGGGTCGGCGGCGATCCCGCGCTCCGCCGCACGCAGAGCCCAGTCGGGGTCGCCGACCACCGAGGCGGTTCGGGCCTCGAAGGAGGTCGCGGCGGTGACCGCGTACGGGTCGTCACCTGCCGCTTTCGCCAGGGTGTCGAGCACCGCGCGCGCCTGGGCCGTCTGTCCGTGGTAGCCCGCGATCTCGGCGAACATCCCGGCGGCCATCAGTTGCACGCCGTCCCGCACGGAATCGCGGTGATCTTCGTCGTGATCGTCGGACAGGACGTCGGTACTCAGCGCGCTCAGTCGCCGGAAGGACCCACCGATGTTCCCCAGGCACCACTCGTGGATGCCCGCCGCGGCCCTGCCGTAGCACCGGACGACTGGGTCCTGGGAAGTCCCGCCCAGCTCCTCGAGCCGGCGGGCGAGGGGACTGCTGCGGTCCAGGTCGAGAGCCTGGCCGTGCGCGGTCCAGCGGGAGAACAGAAACCCGGCCGCCTCGCGATCGCGCCCGAGGCGCCGCGCGACCTGCTCCGCTCGTTCCAGCAGGCTGACGGAGGCCATGCCGTACATCGAGCGCATCCCGACGACCGCGATCAGCTGTGAGAGCGCCTCGAGCTCCAGCTCGAGAAGCGACGCCCTGCGCGCCAGCTCCACCGCCGACCCGAGGTGGCGCTCGGCTGCCGCCAACGCCGTCTTCGCCTTGGCGCGGGCGCCGGCGCGGATCAGGGCCGCGACGGTACGAGCCGGGTCTGCCACGGGCCCCGCGGTCCACAGGTGGTGTGCCACTCGCTCGGCGACGGACTCGTCGCTCAGTCCGACCTCCTCGATGGCGTCCGCGATGGAGCCGTGCAGCGCGGCCGCGCGACCTGGCGGGATCGCCTCCGACACGGCTTGGCGCACCAGGTCGTGGGTGAAACGGTAGGAGAACGGGTCGCCGGGCGTCGGGCCGACCAGACCGAGGGCGCGGACGGGTTCCAGGCGCTCGAGGCAGGACCCCACGTCGAGTGACGCCGTCCGGGCTAGCAGGGCGAGCTCGACGCTCTGGCCGACGAGTGCCGCGATCTCCAGCAGTTCCTGCGCCTCGCCGTCGAGCACGGCGAGGCGGTCGCGTACGACGTCGCGCACTGTCACCGGGACGGTGCCGCGCAGCACCGTCTCCGTGGTGAGCTCGCTGCCGGCGCCCCACAGCCGGCCCAGCTCCTGGACGAAGAACGGGTTGCCGGCCGTGCGGGTGTGTACCGATGCGGCCACGTCGGGGGCGAGCCGGACGCCGGTCTCGAGGTGAATGAGCTCGGCCACCTCGGTGGGGCCCAGGGGGCCGATCAGGAGCCGCCGGTGACCGGTCGCGCGACTGGCGGCGGCGAGCGTCCGGACCAGCTCCAAGCGGGGCGAGGGGACTCGGTTGCGAAGCGCGCCGACGATGGCCGTGCCGGCGGGAAGGCGGGAGACGACATGATCCAGAAGCTGTAGCGAGCTCGTGTCGGCCCACTGCAGATCGTCGAGCATCATCACGAGAGGTCGCTCGCCGGCAGCCTCGGCGATCAGGTCGGCGACCTGTTCCATCAGGCGGAACCGGGCGTTGTCGGCCGGGATCGCCGGCGCCTCTGACGTCTCCACGCGGGAGCCGACGAGATGACCGAGATCGCGAGCCAGCCACTGCTCGCGCCGTGCCTGTGGCATGACGTCGAGCAGGCCGGACACTGTCTTGACCCACGGCCACATCGTCGGCGTGCCCTCACCCTCGAGGCAGTGACCCCACACCACGAGGGCGCCGTGATCCTCGGCGTGGCCGGCGATCTCCTCCATGAGCCGGCTCTTCCCGGCCCCGGGTTCGCCCTCGAGCAGCACGACCGCCGTGCCGTTCTTCAGGGCCGGCTCGACGGCACTTCGCAGCACCGCGATCTCGTCCGCCCGGCCGACCAATCGGCCGGCGCCGCCCGGCAAGGGCGTCGGCGAGGCCGGCGGTGCCGGTGTGCCCGAGGGCGCGGCGGCCGGAACCTCGGTGGCCGGCGCCCGGGTCGCGGGGGTCTGGGTGAGCACCCGCCGGTGGGCGGCCTTGAGGGCCTCCCCGGGGTCGATTCCGAGATCCTCGGCGAGGTGTCCGCGCACCGTGTCGAACACGGCCAGGGCCTTCGCCTGCTGACCCGCGCCGCCCAGCAGGGTGATGAGGCTGGCCTGCACCGGTTCGTGCAGGGGAGCCATCGCGGCGGCCAGGTGCAGGGCCGGCAGTACTCGCGCGGGCTGCCCGAGCACAAGTGCGACGGCGGCCGCCTCGACGCAGGCATGGAAGTACTCGTCGTCGAGGCTTGCGAAGATCGGTGTGGCCGCGGGTCCGTGTACCCACCCGTCGCCGGCCGGCCCACTCCACAGGCGGAGCGCGTCGAGGTAGTGGTCCAGTGCCGCCGCGTCGCGCCCCTCCGCCCGCGCCGTCCGGGCGGCGGCGGACTGCTGCCGGAACCTCGTGAGGTCGAGAAGGTCCGCCCCGGCTGCGCACAGGTAGCCGTTTCCCCGCTTCAGCAGGTAGGCGCCCGTTCCTCGAGGGGGCAGGTCGGGCTCCAGCAGGCGTCGTAACGAGCCGACGTACTTGTGGATCACGTTCAGGGCGCTGGCGGGCGCGTCCTCACCCCAGATCAGGTCGATCAGCTCCCCGGTGCCGGTCGGCCGGCCTCCGCGAGCGAGGAGCAGCGCCAGCAGGTACGCCTGCTGGCGTGGCCCGGGCTCGACCTCGTTCTCGCCTCGCCACACCCGCAACGGGCCGAGAACCTGCAGGCGCAGGGGACCCTCGAGTGGCAGTCCCCTCCTCGCGCCGACGCTTTCGGGAATGACGAGCGTCGCTGTCATATCCGATCCGACTCCTTCGGTGGCCCGGCCCTGGCCCTGCCGCTCGCTCCGCGCCGGATCGTAGTTGCTCTATTGCGAGTGTACGCACACTCTAAATGCTAGAGTGCCACTCCAGCCAGACTTGAGTTTCCGGCCGGGGGAGGATCGGTGGCGGACGGACGGCACCGTCGTGCGACGTTTCGGCAGGGCGACGCCGGAAGCCGGATGGCGGGCGGCCAGGCGCGGGTACGAGTGTGGATCGGTGTCTCGGCGATCCTGAGGAGCGGCGCCTTCGAGTCCGCGTGCGCGACCGGTGCCGACCGGATCCCCATGAGAGCATTCGGCCGAACTTGATCCGGTGAGACAGGTCGTTAACGGGATGGGGAGCGAGACGTTGCCAGATCAGGCGCCAAGCCGTCGTGACGAGTACGCCGAGATGACTCGGCAGGAGGTCATCAAGGCGGCGCGGAAGCTGTACTCCGTGCCCGGCTACGCACAGACCACGGTTGGCGAGATCGCACGCGAGGCGCGTGTCTCCCCCGCCACCGTCTACGCCCAGTGCGGAGGCAAGGAGGGGCTGCTCCGGACCTTGATGGACATATGGACGATGAGCCCGACGGTGGGACGGATCATCACCGACGCGGCGGCCGCGTCCGCAAGTCGGACCAAGCTGGAGGTCCTGGCCGCGGGCTACGCCGCGCACGCCGCAGAGGCCGGTGACATCATGCGCATCGTCGAGCGCGCCGCCCCCAGTTCCCCGGTCGCCCAGACATTCCTTGATGTCGCCGACCAACGCCACATCGAGGCGCTGGAGATGATCGTCGAGGGCATCGCCGGCAACGGCGACCTGGCCGAGGGGCTCTCGGTCGAGGACGCAGCGAAGATCATCTACTTCCACTTCCGCAACCCTCAATTCGTCCTCGTCGTGGAGACGTTCGGATGGGGTGTCGACCGGGGGACACGGTGGCTCGTGGATCGGGTCGCGGCCGCGATCCTCAAGGGCTGACGGGGGCGGACACGTCGCTTCGCCGCGACTTCACAATTCATCCACAGTGTGTCCATACGTTTCGGTGAGCACCCCAGGACAACGGGAACACCGGGCTAAGGCGGCACAAAACATGGTCATGATCCATCACCGGTACGCCGTGGTCGACGGCTATCAGATCTTCTACCGAGAAGCCGGGCCGAGAGATCGGCCCACCCTGGTGCTCCTTCACGGCTTCCCCACCAGCTCCATGATGTTCCGGCACCTCCTCCCTCGGCTGGCCGACCGTTGGCACCTCGTCGCACCTGACCATGTCGGTTTCGGACTCTCCGACGCGCCGACGGCTGACGAGTTCACGTACTCCTTCGACTCGCTCACCGATGTCACGGAGGCTCTTCTCACGCAGCTCGGCATCCAGCGGTACTGCCTGTTCGTCCACGACCACGGCGCTTCGATCGGGTGGCGGCTCGCCCTGAGGGCACCGGACGCGGTCACGGCGATCATCACTCAGAACGGCAACGCGTACGCCGAGGGATTGCAGCCGGAGTTCTTCGTCATGGTGAGCGACTACTGGCGGGAGCAGACCCCCCAGACCGAGGCAGGGGTCCGTCAGGCGCTCACCCTGGAACTGACCCGCTGGCGGTACCTCGCGGGCGTGACGGACGAGACCTTGGTGGACCCCACCACCTGGACTCACGACCACGACCTGCTGTCGCGGCCCGGCAACGACCGGGTGCAGCTCGCGCTGTTCCTGGACTACGCCACCAACCTGGCGTTGTACCCCGAGGTGCACCGATACTTCCGCGAGCGGCAGGTTCCGCTGCTCGCCGTCTGGGGGAAGAGCGACCCGATCTTCGGACCCGCCGGGGCGCTCACCTTCGCCACCGACCTGCCGGACGCCGAGGTCCACTTGGTGGCCGGTGGCCACTTCCTGCTCGAGAGCGCTCTCGACGAGGTCGTGCCTCTCGTCCGGGCGTTTCTCGTCAAGCACCTCTGAAGCGCCCACTCCGGCCGGCGCGGTCCACAGATCGGTCACTAGTCCTCCACTGCACCTCCCTAGCGTTGAAAGCGATCGCAGGGGCTCCTGAGGAGCGACCGACATCTCACGGACGTGCCGGACGGCGCGTTCCCACTACCGCCACCGGCGGTTCACCGAAGGAGAAGCCATGTCCAACACGCCCACCGTGGTCCTGGTCCACGGAGCTTTCGCTGACGCGTCCAGCTACGCCCGCGTCGTCACCGAGCTGCTCGCCGACGGCACCCAGGTGCTGGTTCCCGCGGTCCCCAACCGCGGTCTCGCCGGTGACGCGGCGTACGTCGCCTCCGTCGTCCGGCAGATCGAGGGCCCGGTCCTCCTCGTCGGTCACTCCTATGGCGGCGCGGTGATCACCGTCGCCGGTCGTGAGGACAACGTGGTGGGGTTGGTGTACCTGGCCGCGTACGTCCTCGACGAGGGCGAGAGCCTTGGAGAACTGCAGGGCCGCTTCCCCGACTCGCCGCTGGCCGGGGCCCTCGTCTACACGCCCTTCCCCGTCGAGGGTTCCGACGAGCCGGGCATCGATGTCTCGGTGGACGTCTCCAGATTCCCGGAGATCTTCGCCGCCGATGTGGACACCGCCCTCACCCGAGTCCTCGCCGTTTCCCAGCGACCGCTCGCCGGGGCCGCCTTCGGTGAGCCGGCCGCTACGGCCGCCTGGAAGGAGCGGCCCGCCTGGGGGATCGTCGCGTCCTCCGACCAGGCCATCAACCCCGACGTTCAGCGGTTCGGCTACGGGCGCGCCCGGGCCAAGGTCACCGAGGTCGTCTCCTCGCACCTGGTGATGCACGCCCACCCGGCGGAGGTCGTCCGGGTGATCCGCGAGGCACTCGCTTCCGTGACCGTGTGACGACACCGGCATCCCGTCGCGACACCCCGCCGGGAGCCCATGGCGGCGTCGCGGGCCCGATCGGTCACGCACGAGAACGTCGGTCTCTCCGCTCAAGTCCTCCAGGCATATCGCTTGATCCCATCAACCCATCAGGAGTCACAGTGAAGATCTTCCGAGCACGACGGCTGCGCGCGGTCAACCTTCTCGCGCTTGTCGGGATGCTGCCCCTGGCCGGCATCTCCGCGGCCCAGGCGGTCGGCGACGCGGGCGGTCGGCAGTCCATGACGAGCACGGCGCCTTCGGGCGAGTCGAAGCCCAAGCCCACGGTGGTGCTCGTCCACGGGGCTTGGGCGGACTCCTCGGGATGGGCGAAGGTCACCGCCGGCCTGCGATCCCAGGGCTACCAGGTCCTCGCACCGCCGACCCCGCTGCGTGGGCTACACGAAGACTCGGAGTACCTCGCCGCGTTCCTCCGTGACCGGACCACCGGCCCGGTTGTCCTGGTCGGCCACTCGTACGGGGGAGCCGTCATCACAAACGCCGCCAGGTCGGACGAGGACGTCGAGGCCCTCGTCTACGTCAACGCGTTCGTTCCCGACACAGGTGACAGCATCCTCGGGTTGCTGGACCCGAACCACGAGATCGACCCGGCCGATCTCTTCGACTTCGTGCGGTACCCGGGCGCTCCGGACGGCGACTCCGACCTCTATCTGAAGCAGGGTGTCTTCCCCGACGCCATCGCGAACGGGATCCCGGCAGGGACCGCGGCCGCGATGGCCGCGGCCCAGCGGCCCGTCACCCTCAGCGCGCTCACGGCCGAGTCCGGCGCGCCGGCCTGGAAGTCGCTGCCGAGCTTCTACCTGCTCGGGACCCAGGATCACATCGTCCCCCCGGCCCTGCAGAGCGCGATGGCCGGGAAAGCAGGGGCCAAGATCACCAAGGTCAAGGCGGGGCACCTCCCGATGGTCACCAACCCGCACACCGTCGAGGCGCTGATCGTCGAGGCCGATCGGTCGACGCCGACCAGGTAGGCGACGCGATCTCGAGCCACCGGGTCGTCCGCGCGGGGCGCGGAAGGCTCGGTGACGTGCGCGGCCGAACGTGCCGGACTCTGCCCGGCTCGTCTGAGGCTGTTCCAGAGGAGACGCCCCCGAGCGGTCGCCCGCCGCCCCCCCCCCCCCCCCCCCGGCGGTCGGCGCCGCCGGCCCGGCGCAACGGTGCACGGGGGTCCTCACTCTTTCTCCACCGCGCCCATATGGCTTCGGCGACCTGGCCGCCCAGTCGCGGCTTTTCCCACATCGCAACGGACCAGGCAGCCCGCGAGCGTGAGGCTCGCTCCGACAAGGGGGACAGATGAGCCGTAATTATCATTCGATCGCATTCACCGAGCCGGTCCTGGACGCGCAGGACCGGTACGGAAGCCGGACCGCTGCCGACCGCATGACCCGGCGTTCCTCCGGCCCGAGACCTTCGGGCATCGGGGCGGCGGACGGGATGGGCTCGGCTCCGGACACCGAGGTCGCGGAGATCGGCGGACTCGCTCAGATCGGGGATCCCCTGGGCCGCACCGAACGAGACTTCATCGCCGGACGGGACGGCTTCTATCTGGCGACGGTCGCCACCAGCGGCTGGCCGTACGTCCAGTTCCGTGGCGGCCCGCCGGGATTCGTGACGGTCCCCGACGAGCACACCCTGGCCTGGGCCGACTTCCGAGGCAATCGTCAGTACATCAGCACCGGCAACGTGGCGCACGACCCGCGCGTATCCATCATCTTCATGGACTACGCCCGCCGGCTGCGCCTCAAGATCTTCGGAGTCGCGACCATCGAGGACGTACGCCACCAGGGACCGTCGTCAAGTGCGTCCGCTGTCCCGGGATATCGGGCGATCGTCGAACGCGAGGTGCGCGTCGAGGTGAGGGCGTTCGACTGGAACTGCCCTCAGCACATCACTCCGCGCTACACGGCCGAGGAGGTGGCGCCCCTGCTGCAACCGCTCCGGCGCCGCGTTGAGGTCCTGGAGGCCGAGAACGACCTTCTTCGCGCCCGGGTCGCGTCACTCCTATCGGACCCCGAAACGCGTCTGTCCCAGCCACGACAACCGAAGGAGGACCGGTGAACGACGACAACATCCTGGACCGGATCACCGCACTGATCGATCGTGAGCACAAGTTGCGCGGTCATCGGGCAGACGGCTCCCTGGAAGAACGGACCGGACACCACGAGTTGCACGCGGTCGAGGTGGAACTCGATCAGTGCTGGGACCTTTTGCGGCAACGTCGCGCGAAGCGGGACTTCGGCGGAGACCCTGACGAGGCCGTCCCCAGGTCCGCCTCAGTGGTCGAGCACTACTGGCAGTAGGCCGGAGGCAGAGCTCGAACCGGGCTCCGCCGTCTGCGAGCAGTCCGAAGGCGACGAGCCCGTGACCTCGCGAAGCAGGCGCCCAGGAGCCGCGCCGACGTCCACAGCCGGCGCGACTCGAACGGGCGGCCGGAGACGTCCGGTCGGTGATCAGCGCCGTCCCGGCGAGGGGCGCTCAGCCTCTCGCAGGGAGCTTCCGGAGTTCCGAGCCGCCTTGTTGACGACGCGCGAACGGTGATCCCCGGCGACGACCGGCTGAATCCGCCACCGGGGAGGTCGTCCACGCGGCAGGGAAAGGAGGCGGTCGATCGAGGAGTTCGTCCAGCGGATCGTCCCGCCGCGGGACCCGTACCGGTAATGGCCGGGGCCAACGGGAGCGACTGTTCGTGACGGGTGATCGGTTTCACATAACATGTCGGGAATGAGGGCAAAGCCGGGGCGCGTTGGGGACCAGCTGTGATCGATGTGTCGGGCCTGCGGAAGGTCTATCAGGATCGGGGCCGCGAGGTGGTCGCCGTCGACGGGGTGGATCTCCACGTCCGCGAGGGTGAGATATTCGGCGTGCTCGGGCAGAGCGGCGCCGGCAAGAGCACCCTGCTGCGCTGCGTGAACCTGCTGGAGCGACCCACCTCGGGCACCGTCTCGGTGGCGGGCCAGGAGCTGACCGGCCTGCGCGAGGGCGACCTGCGCAGGGCCCGGCAGCGGATCGGGATGATCCACCAGCACTTCGCGCTGCTCTCCTCCCGTACGGTCGCCGGGAACGTCGCCTTCCCGCTGGAGGTGATGGGGGTGGCCAAGGCCGAGCGCGTCAGGCGCACGGCCGAGCTGCTGGAGCTGGTCGGGCTGGCCGACAAGGCGGGGGCGCACCCCGCGCAGCTGTCGGGAGGGCAGAAGCAGCGGGTCGGCATCGCCCGCGCGCTCGCCGGAAGCCCCCCGGTGCTGCTGTCGGACGAGGCCACCTCGGCGCTCGACCCCGGTACCACGCAGTCGATCCTGGCCCTGCTCAAGCGCCTCAACCGCGAGCTGGGCCTCACGATCCTGCTGATCACCCACGAGATGCACGTCGTCAAGTCGATCTGCGACTCGGTCGCCGTCATGCGCGACGGCCTGGTCGAGGAGTCGGGGACCATCCCCGAGCTGATCTCCAGGCCCGGTTCCAGGCTCGCCGCGGAGCTGTTCCCCCTGCCCGAGCCGGAGCCGGGCCACGTCACGATCACCTTCACCGGGCAGGCCGGCGAGCCGGTGGTGTCGCAGGTGGTCCGCAAATTCGACGTGGACGTCAACATCCTCGGCGGAGCCCTGGAGGAGGTGGCGGGCCTCTCGACGGGACGGCTGCGCCTGCTCGTCACCGGTGACGAGCGCGCCGCCGCGCTCACCTACCTGGCCGGACGCGGCCTGCTCGTCGAGGAGGCCCGATGACCTGGGAAGAGATGTTCCCGCTGCTGATGGAGTCGACCGGCCAGACCGTCCAGATGGTCCTGTGGTCGACCCTGTTCACGGTGATCCTCGGCCTCCCGCTCGGGGTGGCGCTGGTCGCCACCGACCGGGGAGGGCTGCTCCCCTCGCCCGCCCTCAACCGGGTGCTCGGGCTGATCGTCAACATCGGCCGCTCGCTGCCCTTCATCGTGCTGATGATCGCGATCCTCCCGCTGACCCGGCTGATCGTCGGCACGACCATCGGCACCATCGCCTCGGTGGTCCCGCTGACGCTCGGCGCGGCGCCGTTCTTCGCCCGGCTGGTGGAGACCGCGCTGCGCGAGGTCGGCAGGGACAAGGTCCAGGCCGCCCAGGCCATGGGCGCCGGGCGCGTGACCATCGTCGGCAAGGTCCTGCTGCCCGAGGCGATGCCCGGCCTGGTCGCGGGGCTCACGGTGACCGTGGTCGCGCTGATCTCGTACTCGGCGATGGCCGGGGCGATCGGCGGGGGAGGGCTCGGTGACCTGGCGATCCGTTACGGTTACCAGCGTTTCGAGACCACGCTCATGATCGTCACCGTTGTCGTGCTGGTCGTCGTCGTGCAACTCGTGCAAACCCTGGGCGATACCGTCGCCCGCCGTCTCGCGCGTAACTGACCGGACCGATCGGATTGTCACACTGATCATTCAGTGCTATTTCATGATTTATCCGGTAAGAAACCTAATTTGATCATTGGTGTGGCCTCGGGTTTTAAGTGAAGTGAAAGTTACCGGCAATCGGCGCACCGTACAACAAGGGGTGTCAGAATCCTCACTCCCGAGAGGAACCCCTCGAAATGCGATTCGCCAGCCGAATCCTCCTGGGCGCCGGTGTCGCCGCCCTGCTCACCACGGCTACCCCGGCGATGGCCAGCGCCGCGACCGTGACCCCCGTCCAGACCGTCGCCACGACCACCTCCGCGGACCCCTACTTCGCCGACAGCTGGGGCCCGTACTACTCCGGTGACGAGAAGGCGGAGGCCGAAGGCAAGGTCGCCGTGGAGAAGAAGTCAGAACGGCACTGGTACTGGAAGAAGTACTCGAAGATCGTCAAGAAGTGCACCTGGTACAAGGGTGAAAAGAAGTGCAAGTGGGTGAAGCAGTGGTTCAAGAAGCGCGCGTGGAAGTGGGAGCACGAATACCGCTACACCGTCGATAGCAAGCTCACCAACCACAAGTGGTGGAGCAAGCCCAAGCACTTCTGCGCGTGGGAGACCTTCAAGGTCGTCGGCTTCGACGGTTCGACCACTTTCAAGAGCTTCCAGAACTGCTCCAGGAAGCCCGCCTTCTACTCCTTCTCCGGCACGAACGCCGAGCACATCTACGTCAAGGTGAGCCGCGGCAGCCACGGCCACTCGAACGGCTACCAGAGTGGCTGGGAGCACGTCTACAGCCACGCCTGATCATCCGGCCGGGGCTCCCCGGGATACGGCCACGCCGAGCGAGGCCGGGACTCCCGGAAACCCGGCCACGCCGATCCGCACGGCCGGGGCTCACCCGAGTACGGCCACCCCTGATCCGCGTGGCCGGGACGCTCCCGGGCCCGGCACCCGATCCGCACGGTCAGGGCGCTACCGGGTACAGCACGTGATCCGCACGGTCAGGGCGCTCCCGAGACCTGACCACCCGCTGGGCCGCGACCTCACGCGAGGTCGCGGCCCAGTCGCGTGCGGGCACTTCTCACCGAACTACTCACCGAGTAATGTTCGGTTTCATGCATCCGGGAGCGATCGCAGCAGTCTCGCCCGACAAACCCGCTGTGATCATGGCGGGCTCCGGGCGGGTCGTCACCTACCGCGAGCTCGACGAGGAGTCCAACCGCCTCGCCCACCTCTTCCGCGCGGCCGGGCTGCGGCCGGGTGACCACATCGCCTTCATGCTGGAGAACCACCCGCTGTTCCTGGTGGTCGCGTGGGCCGCGCACCGCTCCGGCCTGTACTACACCGCGATCAGCCCGCGGCTGAGGACCGACGAGCTCGCCTACATCGTCGACAACTGCGAGGCCCGGGTCTTCATCTCCTCGGCCGCCCTCGCGGAGGTGGCCGTCTCCATCGCGGACCTCACCCCGGGCGTCGGGCTGAGGCTCATGCTGGACGGCGTGGCCCCCGGCTTCGACTCGTACGAGAAGGCCGTCGCGGCCCATCCCGCCACCCCGGTCGAGGACGAGTGCCAGGGCGTGGACATGCTCTACTCCTCGGGCACCACCGGACGGCCCAAGGGCGTCAAGCCCACCCTCTCCCGGGCCCCGCTGGACGCGCCCGGGGCGCTGCTGCAGCTCGTCCAGCTCCTGTTCGCGCCCTCCGCCGACAGCGTCTACCTCTCCCCGGCGCCGCTCTACCACGCCGCCCCGCTGCGCTACTGCATGACCTTCCAGCGCCTGGGCGCCACGCTCGTCGTGATGGAGAGGTTCGACCCCGAGCAGGCGCTCGCGCTCATCGAGAGGTACCGCGTCACCCACTCGCAGTGGGTGCCGACCATGTTCATCAAGATGCTCAAGCTGCCCGGCGAGACCCGCGCGCGGTACGACCTGTCGTCGCTGACCTGCGCGATCCACGCCGCCGCCCCCTGCCCCGTCCCGGTCAAGGAACGGATGATCGACTGGTGGGGCCCGATCATCCACGAGTACTACGCGGGGACCGAGGGCAACGGCTTCCTGTACGTCGGCTCCCAGGACTGGCTCGCCCACAGGGGGACGGTCGGCCGCCCGTTGCTCGGCGTCACCCACGTGTGCGACGAGGACGGCAACGAGCTGCCGCCGCGCGAGCACGGCACGGTCTACTTCTCCGACGGCCCCCAGTTCGTCTACCACGGCGACGAGGACAAGACGCGGGCCTCGCGCGACCCCCAGGGGCGGGGCTGGACCACCCTCGGGGACATCGGCTATCTCGACGAGGAGGGGTTCCTCTACCTCACCGACCGCCGCTCCTACATGATCATTTCTGGCGGGGTCAACATCTACCCGCAGGAGGCCGAGAACGTCCTGTCCGTCCACCCGAAGGTGGCGGACGTGGCCGTCTTCGGCATCCCCGACGAGGAGATGGGCGAGCAGGTCAAGGCCGTCGTGCAGCCGCTCTCCATGGACCTGGCGGGCCCGGGGCTGGAAGCCGAGCTGATCGAGTACTGCCGCTCCCAGCTCGCGCCCTACAAGTGTCCCCGGTCGGTCGACTTCCGCGAGGAACTGCCCAGGCACCCCACCGGAAAGCTCTACAAGCGACTCCTGCGCGACGAGTACTGGCCCTCCGGCTCCTGAGCCGTCCAGGGACGCTGCCCGCTCCCACCTGATCGGCCGATCGGCGGGCTCACCGCCGGCGGACAGGGTTCGCGAGGGGTGGCCGCGAAGTTTTCTCCCGTCGATTTCGAGTGGCCGGGACCTTCGCTGAGCACGGCTGATAAAGCCGTTGTCAGAGGATCCCGATCACCGCGATCAGGCTCTTAACCTGCGCTTACACGTCGTCGGGCATTGTTTTCCCTAGCCGGTGAGTACCGGTCTCCGCCCCGTCCGATCGGGGGGGACGTAGGACTTGGGGGAAGACATGGACCCGAACAGGAATGAGCAGAACACACCGGCCGAGGCGACCCCCGGGAACGACGGCTGGACCCAGTTCGGCAAGGTGCCGCCCCGCGCGGGCGCCTACCGCGCCGGTGCCGACACCGGATCGCAGCCGACGCTGATCCACCCGGTGCCGGAGCGGCTCGCCGCCGAGGCGCACGGGGGGGCCGGGGGGATCGGGGGATCCGGAGGGGCCGGGGGGCCCGGGGGGCCGGGGACGGTCCCCCCGCAGCGGGGGCGGCTCACCGCCGGGCAGAAGATAGGCGCCGGTCTCGCGCTGGCGGCGATGGCCGTCGGTGGTGGGGTCGCGGGGGCCTTCGCCGCGACGGGTCTCAACAGCGGTGCCACCGCCCAGGTCTCGTCGTCCAGCCCGGTGGTCAGCCCGGTCGGCAACGCGACCACGGTCGCCGACATCGCCCAGGCCGTCCAGCCCTCCGTGGTGTCGATCGAGGTCAGGACCGCCGCCGGTGGGGGCGAGGGGTCCGGGGTGGTGCTCTCGGCCGACGGCCTGATCCTGACCAACAACCACGTGGTGGAGGCCGGGGGCCAGGGGGGTCCGGGCAGCCAGGTGACGGTCAAGTTCAGCGACGGGAAGTCCGCCACCGCGAAGATCATCGGAACCGACCCGGCCACCGACCTCGCGGTCATCAAGGCGGAGGGCGTCTCCGGCCTCACCAAGGCCACGCTCGGCGACAGCGACCGGCTGAAGGTGGGCGACTCGGTCCTCGCCATCGGCAGCCCGCTCGGCCTGTCCGGCTCGGTCACCGCCGGGATCGTCAGCGCGCTGAACCGTACCCTGACCGTCGGCGGCGACCAGGGCCAGCAGCAGCTCCCGCCCGGCTGGGGCAGGCAGCAGCAGGGCGGCGGCGGGGCCACCACCATCGGCGGCGCCATCCAGACCGACGCGGCGATCAACCCCGGCAACTCGGGAGGGGCGCTGGTCAACGCGGCCGGGGAGGTGGTGGGCATCAACACCGCCATCGCCACCAACGGCGGCGAGGGCAGCATCGGTGTCGGCTTCGCCATCCCCATCACCACCGCGAACCAGGTCGCCGAGCAGCTCATCGAGAGCGGCAAGGTCTCCCACGCCTTCCTGGGCGTGAGCGTGACCGACGCCACCGGGGACGCGGGCGGCGCCCTGGTCGGCCAGGTCACCGAGGGCAGCCCCGCGGCCAAGGCGGGCATCGAGCAGGGCGACCTGATCACCAAGATCAACAACACGGCCGTGGACGAGGCGGCCACCGTGGTCGGGGCCGTCCGCGGCTTCAAGCCCGGCCAGCAGGTGACCATCGCCTACGTCCGCGACGGGCGGCCCGGCACCGTCACCGTCACCCTCGCCGAGAAGACCGGCGAGTAGGGCTCGGGAGCGGGCGCGCCGCCGGGGTCGTGGACATGTCCACGACCCCGGCGGCGCCTCCGTGTCCGGGCGAAGTCGCCTGGACCCGACGTCTGCCGTCGGCTAGGTGGTCATGCCCTGGTCCATCTCTGGGTGGCCTGGCCGTTGCACGTGGCGACGGTCACGGTGGAGGTGTTGCCGGTGCCGGTGACGTTGAGGCAGAGGTTGTTGGCGCCGCTGGTCACGGTGCCGTTGGAGTTGAAGGTCCACTGCTGGTTGCTGTTGGTGTGGCAGTCCCACAGTTGCACGCGGGTGCCGGAGCCGGCGTTCGTGGGGGCGTCCAGGCACTTGCCGAGGAGCTGGAGCCTGCCGGAGCCGTAGCTGAAGAGCTGGTTGGCGTTGGTGTGGCAGTCGTAGATCTGCAACTGGGTGCCGTTGGCGCTGGCGCTGTTGGGGGAGTCGACACAGCGTCCGGCGCCCTCGCTGCGCAGGCGGAAGCTGGTCGTGGGGGTTGGGGTGACGCTCGGGGTGGGCGTCGCGGTGGGCGTCGGGCCGGGCGTGGAGGTGCTCTGGAACTGGGAGATGAACTTCCACACCTCCCCCTTGGTCCAGGTTTGGGCGCCGTTCTCGGTGTAGGTCCCGTCCACCGGGGCGGGCGTGTGACCGTTGTCGTACGCGGCCCAGACGACGGGGTATCCGGCCTGGCACCCCGAATAGGCGGTGACGACGTGCGTCCGGCTGCCAGAGGCCGGCTCAGGCGGGTTCTGGGCGGTACAGCCGTTGTTGCGGACGAATCTGTCCCGCAGCGCCCGTCCTTGCGAGATGTTGAGGACACTGTCGGTGATGCCGTGCAGTCCCATGTACGCGATGGGCTGGGTGCCGCCGCTGCATCCGCTGAGCTGCGAGCCGGCGAACACCGCGACCGCGCGGAAGACCGTCGCGCGGCTGCACGCGAGGGAGAAGCTCATGCCGCCGCCGTAGCTGAACCCCATGGCGAAACGCAGCGAGGGGTCGACGCAGAGATCCGCCTCCACCCGCTGCATGATGTCGTCGAAGAGGGTGACGTCCTCACCGTTGGAGTTGGCCCAGCCGTTGTTGAGGCCCTGCGGCGAGATGAAGATCGCGGTGTTGTTCGACAACTGTCGTTGTCCGTAGTAGGACCAGGAGGCCCCGCTGCTTCCACCGGAGTCGACGTCGTTCATGGTGCCGTTCAGCCAGTGGATGCCGAAGATCAGGCGATAGGGATTGTTGTTGTCGTAGTTCGCGGGAATTCGCAGAATGAAGCTGCGATTCTTTCCGCTGGACTGAATGGTGTGTGTTCCGCTGCTCAGCGTCGGGTTCTTTCCACATCCCGCGGTTCCCGCGAGCGCGGCGGTGGACGCCGAGGCTCCTGTGCCGCTGCTCATCGCCGCGTGTCCCGTCACCAGGACGACGGCCGCCGCGAGCGCCATGGTCCCGAGGATGAACCTATGCCTCAACATTCGTGATTCCCTCTGGCCGCAGGGACCGGGTCGACGACAAGGACATGTTCTGCCTTCCTCTCCATCGGCGGCATCGAATGCCCGGAGCCGCGAAACCGGAATCGAGGTGTGAACGCCAATGTTCATCAGGACTTATCGGTATGCCGCTTGCGCGCTGTACGGGGCGTAATGCCAGGGAGCAAATACGACCTGATTGTGGATGTCAAGTAACTTGATTCGCGGTCCCGGCCGCCGGGCCCGCGGGGCGTGCCCCTGTGCGTGCTGGCCAGGGAAGGTTCGTGCCCGCTCCTGACGCCCGGAATGAAAGTTTCGTAGCGAACGGGTCGATCGCGCGCCGGGCGGAGGGTTGCGGTCCTCAAATATGATCATGGAATGCCGCTGTCACGTGTAGGCGCGCCCCGCCCTGAAGTTTCGATATAATTCCGATAGTTTCGGCTGGAATCGGCCAATCCTGGGTCGCGTGGGTCGGGTTCGAGGAGACCCGCATCCACTACGCGAGGCGTACCGAGAGTTGAGCGGTCCCGAGTGAGAACCGGGGACGGCGCGCTCCATCGGCTCGGACAGGCGAATCACCAGGTGACCGACCGGGTGACAACGACCACGGACGAGGCCGGACGGCGGTGGATCACCGGGGACCGCAGGCCCGGGGGGAGCGGGCGTGGCTCATGGTCCCGCCCCGCCCGGGTTGCCTCGCGAACAGGATGTCAGGGGCTCTCCGGTCGTGCCGGTGAAGGGCCGCTAAGGCCCGAGCGTGTAGTGGTCTGACGGGTTCACGCATTCCGCGTCTCCTCTTTCCGACATTCGATACGGTGGGAACAAAGGTTCGAGCGAGAGGGGTGGTGTGGTGCGTAGGTCGTTTAAGTTCCTGCTGCGCCCCACCGCCCGCCAGAGCGTCGCGTTGACCGCCTGCCTGGATGATCACCGCGCCCTGTACAACGCCGCGCTGGAGCACCGCCGCACCGCCTACGCCAAGGCGAAGGTGAGCATCCGCTACGGTGACCAGTCCGCCGACCTGAAACACATCCGCGCCGATGACACAGACGGCCAGGGCCGGTGGTCGTTCTCCTCCCAGCAGGCCACCCTGCGCCGCCTGGACAAGGCGTTTCAGGCGTTCTTCGCCCGGCTCAAGGCCGGGCGCACGCCGGGCTTTCCGCGCTTCAAGGGCGAGGGACGGTTCGACACCGTCGAATGGCCCAAGGACGGCGACGGCTGCCGGTGGGACTCCCAGCCCGAGCACCCCACCGTGACGTTCGTCCGCCTTCAGGGCGTCGGCCACGTCCGTGTCCACCGGCATCGCGCCGTGCGCGGTACCGTCAAGACGATCGGCGTGAAGCGGGAGGGCTCCCGCTGGTACGTCGTGCTGTCGTGTGACGGCGTGCCCGCCGAGGCGCTGCCCGCCACCGGCGCTGCCGTCGGGATCGACCTGGGGGTGGCGGCGCTGGTCACCACCAGCGAGGGTGAGCACCTGGCCAACCCGCGCCACCTGACCGCCTCCGCCGAGCGTCTCGCCGCCGCCCAGCGCGATCTCGCCCGTAAGAAACGCGGCTCCACGCGGCGCCGTAAAGCGGTGGCGCGGGTCGCCGCCCTGCACGGCAAGGTCCGCCGTCAACGCCTCGACGGCGCACAAGGCCGCCCTCACGCTGGTCCGCGACCACGACGTCATCGCCTGCGAGGACCTGCGGATCGCGAACCTGACCCGCTCGGCGTCCGGCACGCTCCAGGCGCCCGGCAGCAACGTGGCGGCCAAGTCCGGCCTCAATCGCAGCATCCTGGACGCGGGTTGGGGGGTGTTCCTGACGATCCTGTCGCACAAGGCTGAAAGCGCCGGTCGAGAGCTGATCGCGGTGAATCCCGCCAACACCTCCCGCACCTGTGCCCGATGCGGGCACTGCGCGAAGGAGAACCGCGTCACTCAAGCCGAGTTTCACTGTCAGCGGTGCGCACACGTCGCGCACGCCGACGTGAACGCGGCGACCAACATCCTCAGGGCAGGGCTTGCCCTTCGCCACGTCGCGCGAGCGGCTTAGCGAGAAGCCGCTCCCTCCAGAGAGCGGAGGAGTAGCGGAGGAGTCACGTAGAGGTAGCTCGTCGTCGAGGTGCCCTGCACCGGCAGGACGTACGCCGGCTGGGAGCCGAACGTCGTGCCGTCGCCGACGTTGGTCCACCCGCTCCACAGGCCGGAGACGCTGGAGGCCGTCGCGTACCTGGCCTGGTTCGGATTCCATCCGGTGGCGCCGGACGTCAGCAGGAAGTACGTGCTCCCGCGCTTGAACATGGCCGGCGCCTCGCGGTGGCCGCCGGGCCAGAAGTTGCCGACCAGGGCGCCGCCGTGGGGCGTCGTTCGGCGGCGGGGGTGACGACACGGCTCGGCACGGTCGCCGGTGACGCGACGCCCGCGAGAGTCTTCCGGCGCGGGGACACAACAGGCACCCTTCTACGAGGGGCAGGACGGCGTGCGATTGTGTTAGCGCTAACAGCAGGGATACGCGTCGGCCCGTGGAAACGGGTGGATTCCCCGCGGGCCGGAAAGGATCGGAGCGCATCGGTGTTTCCGCTGTGTTTCCGCAGAGTGTTTACGTTGCCATCGCGGATGTCAACAGATCCGCGAGGTCCCGGAACGCGTACTCGCCGGATCTGACAGGCTTGACCGATCGATTGTGAGCGCACACACTGATGTGGCGCCGACCTGACCTGCCGTTCCGCAGTGCTCGCGGATGGTGTGCCATGCGCATCGGCATTTCCCGCCTCCTCGTGCGGCGGTTCTCCGTCAATGAATGTTAGCGATAACATTTCAGCGCTCGAAAAGAGGTCCGTATGAAGGTCGGCAGATGGGCGGCCGGGACGGCCGCGCTCGTGCTCGCGGGTTCCGCCCTGGTGACGACGGCCTCCCCGGCGTACGCCGCGACGCTGCCGACCGGCGCCCGGTCGCTGGAGGCGGTCAACTACCCCGGCCACTACGTCCGGCACGCCGACGCGCTCGGCCGTCTCGACCCGGTGACCTCCGCGAGCCCGGCCCAGACCAAGCTCGACGCCACGTTCACCGTGGTCAACGGTCTGGCCTCGCCGTCCTGCTACTCCTTCCAGACCAAGAGCGGCCTTTTCCTGCGGCATTACGACTGGCGGCTGCGCGTCGACGCCAACACCGGCGACGCGACCTTCCGTGCCGACGCCACGTTCTGCGCCGTGGACGGGTCGGTCGCCGGCTCGACTTCCCTGACCTCCTACAACTACCCGGGCCGTCGGATCAGGCACCGCGACTTCGGGCTCTGGCTGGACACCTACCAGGACACCGCTGGGTTCCGCGCGGACAGCTCGTTCAAGATCACCGCGCCGTGGTCGCCCAGGACGAACCGCAACCCGGTGATTCCCGGCCTGTTCGCCGACCCGCACGTCATCACCGCGGGCGGCCGCTACTACCTTTACGCGACCACCGACGGCTACGCGGGCTGGGGCGGCACCTACTACAAGGCGTTCTCCTCCGCCGACCTGGTGAACTGGACCGACCACGGCGTCGTCCTCGACCACGGCCCGGACGTGTCGTGGGCCGACGACTCGGCCTGGGCGCCCGCGGTCGCCGCCGCCGACGGCCGCTACTACATGTACTTCAGCGGCGGCGCGGCCTCCGGGAACACCGCCAAGCAGCTGGGGGTCGCGGTGTCCGACTCGCCCACGGGCCCGTTCCGGGACGCGCTCGGCCGGCCGCTCGTCGCCGCCGGCCAGTACTCGGGCCAGGCGATCGACCCGATGGTCTTCACCGACGACGACGGCCGCTCCTACCTGTACTGGGGGCAGGGCGCCGCCCGCGTCGTGCCGCTGAACGGTGACATGACCTCCTTCGACCCCGCGCAGGTGCGCGTGATCACCCCGTCGGGCTACAACGAGGCGCCGTTCGTGTTCAAGCGCAACGGGATCTACTACCTCATGTGGTCGGAGAACGACACCCGGAGCGAGGACTACCGGGTGGCGTACGCCACGGGGACGAGCCCGACGGGGCCGTGGACCAGGCGCGGCGTCGTGCTGCAGAAGCGGCTGGAGGCCGGGATCAAGGGCACCGGGCACCACTCGGTCGTCCGGGCGCCCGGCACCGACACGTGGTACGTCGCCTACCACCGGTTCGCCGTACCGGCGGGGAACGGCACCAACAGGGAGGTGGCCGTCGACCGGATGGAGTTCAACGCGGACGGCACGATCCGCCCGGTCGTGCCCCCCCTCTGAGCTGTTCTCCCGGTCGCGACGGAGTGTCCGGAGAACATCGGTCCAGGTAACGATTCTTTCAAGCCCGCCAATCCGAACAGCGGGATGTCACGAACAAGGAGAAAAGTAATCGGCGGGAAAGCCGGTCGTTTCCCAGGGGTTCTCGTGAACGATCCACCACCGAAGTCGTGCGCCCAGCGAATCGTTGTCGGCCGCGCGGGCGAACTGCCGGGGTGGCTGCTCGATGGTATGTTCCGCCTGCGTCACGAGGTGTTCTACGAGCGTCTGCGCTGGGACGTCGACAGCTTTCACGGTATGGAACGCGATTTCTACGATGACTGCGATCCGGTCTACGTGATCACCTATCGGGCGGGCTGCCGGGAGGTCACGGGGTGCTGTCGGCTGCTGCCCACCGACGGCCGTTACATGCTCCCCGAGGTCTTTTCCGAGACGTTGCGCGGTGGCGTCGCTCCTCGTGATCCGGCTGTCTGGGAGCTGAGCCGGCTCGCCACCGGCGGGGGCGGATCTCGTACCGTGGCGGCGGGTCTCGGTCCCCTCGCTCGTGCGTTGCTCTGGGAGGCGTTCCGCTGGGTCGATCAGCACGGCGAAGCGGTGGTAGCGGTTTCGGGCGTGGCCCTGGAGCGCAGGGTGAATGCGATGGGTGTTCCTACCCGGCGATTGGGCGATGGCGGAGCGGCCCGGCTCGGCAAGCTTCTCTGTTCCGCCTACATCACATTGACCAGGGATTTTCTGGAAAACGCGCCACCTGTTCCGGAAACGGAGACCGATTGTCAGGGCGGTTGTGCCGCCGTTCGGGGTTGAGAGCCGATGCGGAGGGTGATCGCCGGATCGGGCCCAAGCGGGCGCCACGACGTGGACGGAGACAGCGGACGGAGACACCAGCGGGAAGGTCGTCGTCGCCTGGATGTGGTGAAGATCGTGGAGGCGGCCGGGTTCTGGCGGCTCGCCGACCATGAAGCGGGCAAGGTGGACCCCCTGTCTGGTCTGTCCAGACCCGGCCCAGGAGAATGCGAGATCACACGCAGCGACAGACGCCATCTGTCCGGTCGGTGCCGGCTCTCCACGTCGCGAGTGTCGTCCTTGGCCGCGCTCCACCCGGGTTGCTTCGAACGCCGCTCCTCGAACGCGGTCGGGGAGCGTCCCGGAGGCCCTCACCGACCGGCGGTCAGGGCCTCCGAGCGCCACAGGTCGCGGTAGTAGCCGGGGGAGGACACCAGTTCCGCGTGGGTGCCCCGCTGCGTCACCGAGCCGTTCTCCAGTACGACGATCTCGTCCATCCGCTCCAGCCCGCGCAGGCGGTGGGTGACGAGCAGCGTCGTGCGGCCGTGGGTGGCGTCCAGGAGGTCGGCCATGAGCGCGTCCGCCGTCGTCTCGTCCAGGGCCTCGGCGGGTTCGTCCAGCAGCAGCACCGGCGGGTCGTGCAGCAGTGCCCGCGCCAGAGCCAGCCGCTGCAGCTGGCCCCCGGACACCGTGCGCCCGTCCTCCCCGAGCACCGCGTCCCAGCCGGTCCGCTCCACCCACCGGTCCAGGCGCGCCCGCCGCACCGCCTCGGCCAGTTCCTCGTCACCGGCCTCCGGGCCCGCGAGCCGCAGGTTGTCGCGCAGCGACGTCTGGAACACGTACGGGTCCTGCGTCAGCCCGGTCATCACCCGCCGGGTGTCGTCGGCCGCCAGCTCCCGGACGTCCACCCCGCTGACCCGGATCGTCCCCGACTCGGGCTCGACGAGGCGCATCAGGGCCGACAGCAGGGTGCTCTTGCCCGCGCCGCTGGGGCCGACCAGGGCGACACGCCTGCCGGGGGTGAGGGTCAGGCTGACGCCGTCCAGGGCCGGGGGAAGCCCGGCGCCGTGCCGGACCACCAGGTCCTCGATCTCGATGGTGGGCGGCCCGGCGGGGACCGCGACGGGAACGGCCGGCTCGGCCACCGCCGGTGGGGTCGCGCCCACCTCCCGCAGGCGGCGCAGGGCGGCGAGCACCCCGGTCAGTCGTTCCCCGGCCGCGGCCATCGGCAGTATCGGCTCGAAGGACACCAGCGAGACCAGCGCGAGGACCGCGGTGGCCACGGCACCCGCCCCGGAGTTCATGGCCAGCAGGACGACGGCCGCCACGGTGAGTCCCTGGGTGAGCAGGCCCAGGGCCGAGGCGATCGCGTTCGCCCGGGACTGCCTGCGTTCCAGCGCCGCCAGCCGGGCGTCGGTCTCGGCGGCGGCGGCCAGCGCCCGCTCGTCCGCCCCGTAGGCGGCCAGGTCGGCCGCGCCGTGCACCAGGTCGGCGACCCGGGCCGCCAGGTCCGCCCGCGCGGGGGCGATCCGCGCCGACCAGCGCCGCGCGGCGGCGGCCGTGCCCGCCGGGATCAGCACCCCGGCCACCAGCAGCCCGGCCAGGAGCACCAGCGCCGCCACCGGGAGCAGGAACAGCCCGATCACCATCGCGGCCACGCCGGTGACCAGTGCCGCGACCGCCGGAAGCAGGCAGCGTACGAGCAGGTCCTGTACCGCGTCGGTGTCGTCGACCATGCGGCTGAGCAGGTCGGCCCCGCGCCTGTTCGACGATCCCGTGGGAATGAGCGCCTGGTAGAGCCGCTCCCTGGTCGTCGCCTGGGCCCGCAGCGCCACGTCGTGACCGGCCAGGCGCTCCCCGTAGCGGAAGACGCCCTTGGTGGTCGCGAACGCCCGCACCCCGACGATCGCCACGCTCAGCGCGGCCAGCGGCGGCTGCTCCGCGGCCCTGGTGATGAGCCACGCGGCGGACCCGATCAGCCCGAGCCCGGCCAGCTCGGCCGCGGCCGCCCCCGCCGCCGCGAGGACGAGCCGCCCGCCGGTCCGGCCCGCCGGTCGCTCGTCCGCGCTGTCCGCCTGTGGTGCGTCCGCCCGGCTCGCCTGTGGTGCGTCCGCCCGGCTCGCCTGTGGTGCGTCCGTGCGGCTCGCCGGTCGCTCGTCCGCGCCGCCTGTCGACCGCTCGTCCAGGTGGTTCGCCGGTCGTCCGTCTCGTTCGGCCGCCTCGCTCGCCGGTCGTCCGTCCGTCCGGTTCACCGGGATCCCGCTGACGCCGGTCACGAGGTGACCTCCTCTCGCGTCTCCGCCGATGCCCTGTTCCCTGCGTCCCCTGCGTCCCCTGCGTCCCTTGTGTCTCCCGCGTCCCCTGCCACCACGCGGCCGTCGGCTATCCGGATCACCCGGTCGGCCAGGTCGATCATCGCGGGCCGGTGGGCGACGATCACGGCGGTGCGGCCCTCGGCGAGGTCGCGGGTCGCGCTCACGATCGCGCCCTCGCTACGGCCGTCGAGTCGCGCGGTCGGCTCGTCCAGCAGGAGCAGCCCGGCGTCCGGGCGGCAGAACGCGCGGGCCAGCGCGACCCGCTGCCGCTGCCCGGCGGACAGGTTCGTTCCCCGCTCGCCGAGCACGGTGTCGTAGCCCTCGGGCAGTGCCGTGACGAACTCGTCGGCCTGCGCGGCCCGCGCCGCGGCCCTGATCTCGCCGATCGTCGCGCCGGGGGCGCCGAGCCCGATGTTGTCGGCCACCGAGGTGGCGAAGAGATGCGGGCGCTGCGGTACGAACGCCAGCCGGGCGCGCCAGGAGTCGTGATCGCCGATCTCGGCGCCGTCGACCAGCACCCTGCCCTCCGAGGGGGTGACGAAGCCGAGCAGCAGGTGGAGCAGGGTGCTCTTGCCCGCTCCGCTCTCGCCGACCAGCGCCACCCGCTCACCGGGCGCGATCACCAGCGACACGTCCTCCAGCGCGGCCTCCTCACGGTCGGGGTAACGCACCGTGACGTTCTCCAGCCGGATCTCCGGCGCCCTGCCCGATTCCGGCCCCGAGCCTGGCTCCGGTCCTGATCGCGGTCCCGGTCCTGATTTCGGCCTCGGGCTCGGTGCGCTCGTCGTCGCCGTGCGCGTGCCCGCCTGCTCGTCGCGCGGAAGCGGTGCCTCCGCCGTCCCTGCCGTCCTCGCCTTACCTGCCGTCTCCGCCTGGCCGTCGAGTACGCCGAACGCCTCGTCGGCGGCGGCGACGCCCTCCATCGCCGCGTGGAACCTGCCGCCCATGTTGCGCAGCGGCAGGTACGCCTCCGGTGCCAGGAGCAGCACCAGCAGCGCGGCCGACAGGTCCAGGGAGCCGGACAGCAGCCGCAGGCCCACCGGGACGGCGACCAGGGCGAGTGACAGCGACGCGGCCAGCTCCAGCACCAGCGAGGACAGGAACGCCACCCGCAGCGTGCGCATCGTCGCGGCCCGGTGGGCGTCGGCCACCCGCCGGATCACCTCGGCCTGGTAGCGGGCCCTGCCGAAGGCGCGCAGCGTGGGAAGGCCCCTCACCACGTCAAGGAAGTGCCCGCCGAGGCGGGAAAGGGCCCTCCACTGGCGTTCCGTCACGGCCTTGGTGTGCATGCCGACCAGCGCCCCGAAGATCGGGATGAGCGGCAGCGTGACCAGCACGATCACCGCGCTGGCCAAATCGGCGGCGAACAGCCGGACGAGCACCGCGATCGGCACGACGCCCGCGACCGCCACCGCGGGCAGGTAGCCCGACAGGTAGGGGTCGAGGGCGTCCAGCCCCCGGCCGGTCAGCGTCACCAGCTCGCCGGAGCGCTGGGAGGCCGGCCTGACGGGGCCCAGGTCCCGCAGCCGCGCCAGCAGGCGGTGCCGCAGGGCGGACTTCACCCCGGTGGTCATCCGCCCGGCGGCGGCCCCCTGCGCCAGGGTGAGCAGCGCCCGGACCCCGACGACCAGCGCCAGCAGGATCAGGGCCGAGGCCGCGAACCGCCCGGACAGCACCCCGGCGAGCAGCTCCGCCTGGACGAGGACGAGCAGCCCGGTCAGGACGGCGGCGGCCAGGCACACGGCCAGGTGGCGGCGGACGGCCCGCTCGCCCAGCGCCAGCCGTACGAGATCCTTGTGCATGCCAACCCTAGAGAGCTCAGAAGAACGACGGAACCCGATCGGAGGCGGCGCGCCCGGGACCGAACGTCCGCCACACCCATACTTGCGCACCCACCATCACCGGCGCGAAGGGCAGAATCATGACACTGAGCACACTTAGCGTCCCGGCGGGCGCCGTACGGTCGAGCAGCCAGGGGGCGAGTACGGCGAGCAGCACCGCGACGGGCGCGGCGGCGGCGCACGCGGAGAGCAGGAACGCCCGGCCGGTGCGGCGCGCGCCGGTCACCTGCCCGGCCAGCCGCCACGCGGCGAACGTCCAGCCGTGGAAGGCGAGCAGCGCGGCCACCACCAGCCCGCCCGCCAGCCCCGGCAGGCCGATCGCGGACCCCGTCAGGCCGCCGGCCACCGCGGCCAGGGCCATGCCCCAGCTCAGCGCCAGGCCGTACGAGCCGATGACGATCGCCCAGTCCCAGGTCGCCCGCCACGCGCTCCCGTCGGCGCGGCGGCGGAACCAGAGCCCGGCGTCGCGGACGATCCACGACACCAGCAGGGAGACCACCAGCGGGTAGAGGCCGAACAGCACGTCTCCCTCGATCGAGGGGAAGACGCCGAACAGCACGCCCGCCACGGCCACCAGCCACACCTCGTTGGCCAGGACGAACGGCGCCATGGCGGCGACGATCCCGTCCCGGTCCCTCCGCGTCCTGCCGAGTACGGGCAGCAGCATGCCCACGCCGATGTCGAAGCCCTCCAGGGCGAAGTAGCCGATCAGCAGGAGGGCGAACACGCCGAGCCAGAGGATGTCCACGGTCTCTCCCTAGTGGCTGAGCGCGTGCGCGCGCTCGGTGGGGTCGGCCGGCGCGTCGGCGCCGAGGGTGACGGCGGCGGGCCCGCGCCGCACGGTACGGGCGATCAGCACGTAGTCGATCACCGCGAGCAGGGCGAGCACGCCGGCGAAGGCGACGAGCGAGACGGTGACCATCCCGGAGGTGAGCCCGGGGGACATGGCGTCGGCGACGGTCAGTTTGCCGTTGACCATCCAGGGCTGCCGGCCGGACTCCCTGGCCAGCCAGCCGAGGATCGCCGCCACGAACGGCAGCGGGGTGATCGCCATCAGCACCGGATGTGTCCAGCGCCAGCGCGGCAGCCAGTACACGGTCGGCGCCAGCACGAACAGGATGAGGAGCTGGATCAGCTGGCCAATCATGATCATGAGTCCGAGCCCCAGGCCGGCGAGGCCGCCGCCGTTGAACTTGTCCGGCTGGACCGCGGCGATCACGCCGAACTGGGCGTAGCCGAAGCCGACCGCGAGCAGCGAGCCGACCAACGAGGTGATCACCCCTGTGCGGAGCGAGCTCGTGAAGAACTCCCGCTCGGCGGTGCGCCGGAACAGCTGGTACGCGCTGGCTCCCATCACCACGAAACCGCCGGTCCACAGGCCCGCGCCGAGCACGTGCGGCAGCGCCATGGTCAGCGTCGGGTTGGTGAGCAGCGCGCCGAAGTCGGTCAGGACCAGGTGGCCGTCACGTTCCACGGCTCCGGCGGGGTTCTGCAGGAAGGAGTTGGCCACCATGATCCAGAAGGCGGAGGCGTAGGCGGTCAGCGTCACCACCCAGATGCACGCCACGTGGAGCCACCTGGGCAGCCGGTGCCAGCCGAAGATCCACAGGCCCAGGAAGGTGGACTCCAGGAAGAACGCGCCGAGTGTCTCGATCGCGAGCGGCGCGCCGAAGATGTCCCCGGCGTAGTGCGAGAGGCCGCTCCAGTTCATGCCGAACTGGAACTCCATCACCAGCCCGGTGAGGATGCCGAGCGCGTAGTTGATCACGTAGATCTGACCCCAGAAGCGGGTCGCCCGTTCGTGGACCGGCTTGCCGGTGACGGCGTAGCGGGTGTGCATGATCGCGATCAGGGGGGCCAGGCCCAGGGTCAGCACGACGAACAGGAAGTGGAGGCTCCCTGTCACGGCGAACTGTGTCCGGGCCAGGTCGAGCACGTCCACGGTCTCACCTCCGTTGTTATGTTTGTCTACCTATAGGCACTCTACATGTAGAACGCCTACATGTAGCATGCCTATACGAGAGGTAGGCTGACGACGTGAGCGAGCGAAGCGAACGAACCGCCGTGCGCGGTGACGCGGGATCCGTCCGGCGGGCGGAGGTGACCGCGTGAACGCCGACGCGCTCCGCGGGCACATGGACGCCCTGCTGCTCTCCGTGCTGGAGCACGAGCCGCTGCACGGCTACGCGATCATCGAGGCCCTCCAGGCGCGCAGCGGCGGCACGCTGAACGTGCCGACGGGCACGGTCTACCCGGCGCTGCGACGGCTGGAGCAGGCGGGATACCTGGCCAGCGAGTGGGCCACGGTGAGCGGGCGCAAGCGGCGCACCTACCGGCTCACCCCCTCGGGGCGCACGGCCCTCGCCGGTGAGCGCTCCGCCTGGCGGGAGTTCGCCGGAGTCATCGGCAGCGTCCTGGAGCCGCGCACCACCCGCTGACGTCCCGGAGCCGCCGACAGGCGGGGGGAGGGCGTCCGGGATCGCCGGGCCGCACCCCGTGCGTCCAGGTCACCGGCGCCCGCGCCGGCCGGGACACGCGAGGCGGGGCTCAGAGGGTCACGACCTTCAGGCGGCCACGACCTTCAGGCGGCCACGGGCCCGGACGATCACCGGATCCGGCCGGTCGCGGGTTCGGGGGGCCGTGAAAGTGGTCGTGAGGCGGGTGGTCACCGGATCCGGCCGGCCGCCGGTTCAGGCCGCCGTGAGACTCGGGCCACCGTAAGGCTCGGGCGGTCACGGGGCTCAGGCGGTCGCGGGGTTCAGGCGGCCACGGCGGGGGCGGGCACACGCCGGGTGACGCTCAGACAGCGGAAGGCGCCGTACAGCTGCATGGCCCAGAGCGCGTAGCTCACCAGCGACGCGGCGATCCCCGGCGGATAGTCGCTGAACCCGGCGGAGTCCCGGGAGCCGAACATCAGCGCCCCGCACGACACGAGCATGACCGGCAGCATGGCCCAGACGAACACGCCCAGGAACCGGGTGACGAGCCAGGGCCGCCTGATCCCGCGCAGGCCCCGGCCCAGCGCGAACAGCGCGAGCCCGCCGACCACGCCGATGAACATCTGGAGCATGTCCACGCCGCGGGCGACCGGGACGAACCAGGCGGGCGTGTGCTCGTACGCCGTCGGAGCGGTGGGAAAGATCTTCCAGATGACGCTCCACATGATCGCGGTGAGCGGCACGGTGACGAACAGCAGGGCGGCGAGCCTCCGGCCCGCCGACTTGGACAGCTCCTCCTGGTAGCCGGGCGCGATCTCGCGGATCGTCCCGAACTCCTCGACCGCGGCCCGCTCGGCCTCGTCGCGCCTCAGGCCGTCGCTCTCCAGCGCCTCGGCGCTGTCGAGCAGGCTGTCGCGCGCCTCGGTGATCATGTCGAGCTTCGGTCGCCGAGGACCTCTGAGAGTACGGCTGAGCCCGGTCACGTAGTCCTCGATGACCCCGGTGCCTGCCATACGCTCTCCAGTCGCCCGATTTCCATCCAGGGTATGCGTTTCCCATCCTGGTGTCCCGGCCAGAAGGGGCGCATCGGGGACCACCCTGAGAAGACCCCGAGTCGACCGGCGCTCATCTGCGAATACGCTCGAATCCAGCCGTGCCGGCGGAAGGAGGGGATTCGGCGTGAGGATCAGGGGCCTGGAGGTGCGGGAGGGCACGCTCGCCAACGACCTGCCGTACTACGCCCTCGGCACCGGCGCGCCGCTCGTCGTGCTGCGCTGGTTCACCCCCGCCCACGCGAACCCGGCCGGGCTGACGCGCGGGGTGGAGCTGCGGGTGCTGGCCCCGCTGGCCCGCCACTTCCGGCTGTACGCCGTGGGCCGCGCTCCCGGCATGGCTCAGGGGACCACCATGGCCGACATCGCGGCCCGGCACGCCGAGGCGCTCCGCGCGGAGTTCGGCGGGCCGGTCGACGTGATGGGCCTGTCGTCGGGAGGCTCGGTGGCGCTGCAGATGGCCGCCGACCATCCGGACGTGGTCCGCGCGCTGGTCGTGGCCGGGGCGGCGCACCGGCTCACGCCGAACGTCAGGCGGCTCCAGCGCCGCTACACCGAGGCGGTCGCCGCCGGGCGGCGCGGCCTGCAGCACCAGGCGGTCACGGCCGCCTCCTCGCCCGCCGGGCAGGCCCTGGCCGGGGCGCTGCTGTGGCTGCTGGACCCGCTGGTGCGGCCCGGCGACCCCCGCGACATGCTCGCCTTCGCCCGCGCGGAGGACGGGTTCGACCTGACCGGGCGCCTGGCCGACGTCGTCGCCCCCACCCTGGTCCTCGGAGGTGAGAGGGACCTCGACTATCCGGTCGAGCTCTTCCGGGAGACCGCCGAGGGGATCCGCGACAGCCGCCTGATCACCTATCCCGGTCTCGGGCACCTGGGGACGTTTCGCAGCGGCCGGTTCGCCGCCGACGTCACGGCCTTCCTCGCCGGAACCGGCCCGGGAGGATCGGGGGAGATCGCCCGTACGACCTCCTAGCCTCACGCCAGGGGAGCCCCGGCCCACGAACTCACCCTTGGTCGGGAGCGCGCTCACCCGTGGTCGGGGGCCCGCCACAAAGACCACCAGCGCAGCCCGAGCCGGGGACCGCGCGGGACGGCGGCGAGCGCGCAGCCGCTCATCCTGAGCCCCTCGGGATGGCGGATGCCGGTGAAGAGGCAGGTGCTGAGGTCCAGGTCGGCGAGCTCCAGCTCCTCGGCGTCCACCTCGTGCAGCGAGGTCACCCGGGCGCCGTCGCGGCCTCGCACCGTGGCGGGGCCGTGCAGGGTCGCCCCCTCCAGGTCGGCCTCGGCGTCGTCGAGCCGGACGTTCAGCCGCCCGCCGACCTCCAGGCGCCGCAGGTCCACCGAGCACCCGCCCGTGGTCACGTCGAGTCCCTTGCCCGCCCACGCCCCGGCGAGGGTGAGGTGGCGGCCGACCGAGATCGGGGCCAGGTAGCCGCCCGCCGAGAAACGCGCCCCGTCGAACCCGGCCAGCCCGCCGAAGCTCGTCTTGCGGAAGGACACCGTACGGCGGAACCTGCACCCCCTCAGGGTCGCGTCGCCCGCGAAGCCGGTGCCGTCGAAGGTGACGAATCCATGGAAGTCAGCACATTCAAAGGACGCGGTCCGGTCGAAGAGAGCGCCCCCGAACAGGGCGTCACCGTCGATGGAGACCCGGTCGAAGGCCGCGTGCCCGGTGACGGCGACGCCGTGCAGGGACAGCCCCCGGTCGAACCTGGCCTCCCTGAAAGAAACGTTGCGCGCGAAACGGGCGTTGAAAAACGAGGCGAGGCGCCCGAAGTGCGCGTGGTCGAACGAGACGTCCCCGCCGAACGTGATGTCGCCGAACCGCACGCTCTCGGGAAAGGTCGCCCAGTCGAACCGGGCCCGGCCCAGGCGGCCCCGGGTCGCGCCGAGGATCCGCTCCAGCAGGTCCCTGTCGACGACGGTGGCCCGCAGGTCGACGGCGGAACCGGGGGAGAGGCCGCGGACGACCTCGTCGAGCTCGGTGGCGTCCAGATGGGCCAGGCACCGGCCGTACGGCTGCCGCGCGGATCCGGCGCACTCCGGGGAGGCGGCGCAGGTGACCCAACCCACGTCCAGAGTTCTCATGTTCCAGTGATACCCCTAGATGGCGGGACAAGCGACTTTCAGGTCAAAGAAAGCCATAACTGGCCAAGCCGGATAGCGATAAAGTATCAATATTCGTAATTTAACCGTCTATTCGCTTATGCGGGTGTGTTCCGCAATGCGGCAGAGCCTTACGCTCCGGTTCACGCGTGCTTTGTCCGGGCCGTTCGCCGCCCTCGTCACCGGCCTCCCCGCATCGGTCTCGCCACCACCGCCCTCCCCGCCACCGGCGTCGCGGCCCTCGCCTCGGCGCCGCCCTCGGCGGACCGGGGCCGGCGGACCCACAAGTGTCCGCCGGCGCCGGTCCCCGGCTCACCCGCCCCTCGTGCGGGCGGAGGAGCCGGGGCAGGCGGGCCGGGGGTGGCCGTCAGGCGCAGGTGTATCCGGACGGGAGCGCGGTGTCGCCGTTCGGGCGGCTCACCTGGAAGCCGGCGCCGCCGGTGCGCTCGCCCCGGGGTCGAGGGCGGGGTGGCGGGATGGCGGGATGGAATGCGCGAGGGGGGGAAGTGGTTATGCCAGCCGTACAGACGTGAACGACAGGAGGAGCCACCGGTGGCCACCATCGAGGTAACCGAGAAGAACTTCAACGACATCGCCGATGAGGGGATCGTCCTGCTGGACTTCTGGGCGGCCTGGTGCGGACCGTGCCGCACCTTCGGACCGATTTTCGAGAAGTCGTCGGCGAAGCACACCGACATCAAGTTCGGCAAGATCGACACCGAGGCCGAGCAGGCGCTCGCGCAGGGATTCGAGATCACCTCGATTCCGACGATCATGGCCATTCGCGACGGCATCGTCGTCTTCGCCCAGCCGGGCGCGCTGCCCGAGCCCGCCCTTGAGGACCTCATCGGCCAGGTTCGCGCGCTTGACATGGATGCGATCCGCGCCGAGCTCGCCAACGAGCTGGGCGCCCAGAAGGGCTGATGCCCGGATCGCGAAAGCCCCGCGCCATCGGATCGCTTCCTCGGGCGGCGCGGGGCTTTCGCATGATCGGGGGCACCGGAGCTCTCCGGCTCCCTCAGGGGCCGTGGAGTCGTCTCGCGGATCCGGAGGATCGGACCGGGCCCCCCGGCGTTCGCCGGGACGGCCCGATCCGGCCGGGAAGGTCAGGCCGAGCGGTAGAGCTCGGCCACCCGGAAGGCCAGGTCAAGTGACTGGCCACGGTTGAGACGCGGGTCGCAGGCCGTCTCGTAGCGCCTGGACAGGTCGTCCTCGACGATCTCGGCGCCGCCGCCCACGCACTCGGTGACGTCGTCGCCGGTGAACTCGATGTGGACGCCGCCCGGGTGGGTGCCGAGCGCGCGGTGCACCTCGAAGAAGCCCGCCACCTCGTTCAGGACGTCGTCCAGGCGGCGGGTCTTGTGGCCGCTGGGCGCCTCGAAGGTGTTGCCGTGCATGGGGTCGCAGATCCACGCCACCTGGGCGCCGCTCGCGGTCACCTTCTCCACCAGCTCGGGGAGGTGCTCGCGGATCTTCGACGCGCCCATCCGGGTGATGAAGGTGAGGCGACCGGCCTCGTTGTCGGGGTTGAGCTTCTCGATCAGCGCGAGGGCGTCCTCGGCGCTGGTCGTCGGGCCGAGCTTGACGCCGATCGGGTTGCGGATGCTGGCGAAGAACTCCACGTGGGCGCCGTCGAGCTGGCGGGTGCGCTCGCCGATCCAGACCATGTGCGCCGAGACGTCGTACGGGCGGCCGGTCCGCGAGTCGATCCGGGTGAGCGCCCGGTCGTAGTCGAGGATCAGCGCCTCGTGCGAGGAGTAGAACTCGACGGTGTGGAACTCCTCGGGCTCCGCGCCGCAGGCGCGCATGAAGGCCAGCGCCTGGTCGATCTCGCGGGCGAGCTGCTCGTAGCGCTTGCCCGCCGGGGACTCGATCACGAAGTCCTGGTTCCAGGCGTGCACCTGGCGCAGGTCGGCGTAGCCGCCCTTGGTGAAGGCGCGGATCAGGTTGAGCGTCACCGCCGAGGAGTGGTAGGCCCGCAGCAGCCGCCACGGGTCGGGAACGCGGGAGTCGGCGGTGAAGTCGAAGCCGTTGACCATGTCGCCCCGGTAGGCGGGCAGCTCGGCGCCGTCGCGGGTCTCGAAGTTCTTCGAGCGCGGCTTGGCGTACTGCCCGGCCATCCGGCCGATCTTCACCACGGGGACCTTCGCCGCGTAGGTCAGCACGATGGCCATCTGGAGCAGCGTCTTGAGCTTGTTGCGCACGTCGTCGGCGGTGGCGCCACCGAAGGTCTCGGCGCAGTCTCCGCCCTGGAGGACGAAGGCCTCGCCCCGCGTCACCGCCGCCAGGTCCGCCTTGAGGTTGTCGCACTCGCCCGCGAAGACGAGGGGCGGCAGGCCCTTCAGCTCGGTGACGACCTTGTCCAGCTCGCCGCGGTCGGGCCACTCGGGCTGCTGCGCCGCAGGCAGCTGCCGCCAGGAATCGAGGTTGATGCTCACGACATACCAGGCTATTGCAACCGGCTCTTCGAACAGACCCGATTGTCCACGGAGTGAGAAGGTCTTTATACCTGGTGAGATTTCATGGGGCTGGAAATATGCTCCGGAAGGACCCCGAAACCCACGAAACGCCTGGCCAGGAAGCCGATCAGGGGGAGCCGGGAGATGTCGCGCGGCAGCCGCACCTGCCGGGGGTGCTCGCTCAGCGTCGGCCGGATCAGCCGGTTCTGGACGACGCGCTGGGCGAACTGGGTGATGGCGGTGGGCGGGGTGCGCCGCCGCTGGACCCTCGCGAGCAGTGCCTCCGGGATCTCCGCCCCGGCGGCGAGCGGCTCGGCCAGCAGGTTCGCGGCGGCGACCGCGTCCTGTACGGCCAGGTTGATGCCGACGCCGAAGATCGGCGACATGGCGTGCGCGGCGTCGCCGATGACCAGCAGGCCGGGGCGGTGCCAGCGGCGCAGCCGGTTGAGCACGACCGACAGCACGCTGACCGCCTCGAAGTCCCGCAGCTGCCCGACCCGGTCCCCGAGGAAGGGCAGCAGCCTGGCGACCGGCTCGCGGATCGCCTCGATCCCCTGGGAGCGCAGGGTTTCGAACCCGCCCTTGGGGATCAGGTAGGCGAGCTGCCAGTAGGTCTCGCGGTTGATCGACACCATCATGTGGCCGCTGGACACCCGCAGGAACGTCACGCCGGGGTCCTCGGGCTCGCGCGGCAGCCGGAACCAGACCACGTCCATGGGGGCGCTGTGCTCCACGGGGACGAGCCCGGCGGACCGGCGTACGTCGGAGTGGCGGCCGTCGGCGGCGACGGTGAGCGTCGCGCGCAGCTCGTGCTCGCCCGAGGCGTCCCGGTAGCGCACCCCGCGCACCGCGTCGCCCTCGCGGATCACCCCGAGCACCTCGGTCTCCATGAGGAGGTGGAAGTTCGGGTAGCGCTTGGCGGCGGTGGTCAGCAGGTCGAGGAACTCCCACTGCGGGACGAAGGCTATGTACTGATATTTGCTTTTAAGTCGCCTCAGGTTGGCGACCGGAACCGTGGTGTCGTCGGTGTGGATCTCCATCCCGTACGCCTTGCGGTGCGGAAGGCGGTGGAACTCCTCGGCCAGGCCCAGCTCGTCGAGGATCTGCAGGGTCGAGGGATGGATGGTGTCACCCCTGAAGTCACGCAGGAAGTCGTCGTGCTTCTCCAGCAGCGTCACCTCGACGCCGGCCCTGGCCAGCAGCAGCGCGAGCATCGCGCCCGCCGGGCCGCCCCCGGCGATCACGCATGTGGTTCGTCTCATAATTCATCACCCAATGAAATTCTGACACAGGATCCGGCGGAAGAAAACAGGTTCGCCGGCAATCCACCCCTCACCCAGTGTCGAATTGCGAACTGTGAGGACAGAACGCGACCCCGCGGGAACGCCGGATCCCGAGGATCCCCCCGGCCTGGAGGACCTGCTGGCCCAGGTCGCCCTCGGGCGGGAGCCGGCCTTCGAGCGGCTCTACGATCTGCTGGCCGGTCCGATCTTCGGCCTCGCGCGGCGGGTCGTGCGCGACCGCGCGCAGGCCGAGGAGGTGGCGCAGGAGGTCCTGGTCGAGGTCTGGCGTACCGCCTCCCGGTACGACCGGACCCGTGGCAGCGCCCTGGCGTGGGTGATGACGATGGCCCACCGCCGCTCCGTCGACCGGGTCCGTTCCGCCCAGGCGGCCACCGACAGGGAGGAACGGGTCTCCAGGATGTCGGGAGAGATCCCCTACGACCAGGTCTCCGAGACGGTGACCACCCGGCTGGAGGGCGAGCGGGTGCGCCGCTGCCTCGGCGGCCTGACCGACCTGCAGAAACAGGCCGTCACACTGGCCTACTACGGCGGCTACAGCTACCCGGAGGTGGCCGGGCTGCTCAAGGTGCCGCTGGGTACGATCAAAACGAGGATGCGCGACGGCCTGGTGCGGCTCCGCGACTGCATGGGGGTGGAAAGGTGAACGACGACCTCCACACCCTCTCCGGCGCGTACGCGCTGCACGCGTTGCCCGAACGGGACGTGGCGCTCTTCGAGGCGCACATGTCCCGCTGCGAGGCCTGCGCCGTCGAGGTGCGCGGCCTGTCCGAGACCGCCGCCCGGCTCGCCCTGGGCGCCGCCGAACCCCCTCCCCGGGCGATGAAGGCCCGGGTCATGAGGCGGATCGCCGAGGTCCGGCAGGAGCCGCCGATCCTGGAGCGCCAGGCCGCGCCGTCCGACCGGCCCGGGGAGTCCGGGCGGGAGAACGTGGTGCCGCTGCGCGGGGCCTCCCCCTGGCGCGGGCGTGTCCTGACCGGCCTGGCCGCGGTGTCGACCGCGGCGGCGGTGGTCCTCGGCGTCGTCGCGGTCGACGCCGCCAGGGAACGCGAGCAGCTCAGGCAGGTCGTCGCCGTGATCGCGGCCCCCGACGCCGAGACCGTCAGGCAGCGCGTCTCCTCCGGGGGCACCGGCGTCGTCGTGATGGCGCCCTCCCAGGGCAGGATGCTCTTCACCGCCACCGGCCTGCCGCCGCTGCCCGGCTCCCGGGTCTACGAGCTGTGGATGATGGGCGGAGACGGCGTCCGCCCGGCGGGGCTGCTGGAACGGGCCGCCGACGGCAGCGTCGTCCCGGTCCTCGCCACCCCCCTGCGCGGCGACGAGCGGGTCGGCCTCACCGTCGAGCCCGCCGGGGGCTCCGACCGGCCCACCACGACCCCCATCATGATCGCCGACCTCCCCTCCACCTGAACGGGCTCCCCGGCGCCCGGACGCCTGAAGGGGCCTCGATCCCGTACCTCGACCCCCTACGAAGGAGGCGCCGGTCCGGGTCCGGGGCCGTCCGGGCCGGGGAGAGCGGGGATCGGCCCGGCGGGCACGGGTCCCGGGAGGCGGCGCGGCGCATTGGACCGTACGGTCCAGGAGGTTATGCTGTGGACATGCCGAACCCGGTGAGGTTCACCGCCAAAGGGGCGCTCACGCGCGCCCGCATCGTCGAGGCCGCCGCCGATCTGGTCCTCGCCCGCGGGGTCGGGGGCACCACCCTGGACGACATCCGGGCCGGGACGGCGACCAGCAAGAGCCAGCTGTTCCACTACTTCCCGGACGGGAAGCGCGATCTGGTCGCGGCGATCGCGGCGTTCCAGGCCGAGCGGGTGCTCCAGGCGCAGCGGCCGTTCCTGGACACGCTCGACACCTGGGAGGCATGGGAGGGCTGGCGCGACGCCGTCATCGCGCACTACGGCTCGCAGCCGCACTGGGGCTGCCCGATCGGGGCGATGGCGAGCGAGCTGGCCGGCAGCGATCCCGAGCGCGCCGCCGAGGTGGCCGGGCACATGGACCGCTGGTGTGGATACCTGCGGGCCGGGCTCACGCGCATGCGCGCCACCGGCCTGCTGCGCGCCGACGCCGACCCCGAGGAACTGGCCCTGGCGATCTTCGCGGCGCTCCAGGGCGGCCTGCTGCTGACCCAGACGACGCGGTCGATCACGCCGCTGCGCGCCGCGCTGGACGCGGCGCTGACGGCGTTGCGGGCCTCGGCGGCCTGACCCCCACCCGTTCCGTCGCGGGCTTCACCGGAGTAGGCGTACGCCCGCCGGGCCGTCCTCCGGCGCTCGCGTACTCTGGCCTCGGGCCCGGCCCCGCCCGGTTCGGCGTCCGGCCCCGGGAGTCCGGTGGTGTTCGTTCGCCGGGCGAGAAGGAGAGCGAGAAGATGTCCGAGGTCTGGCGGGTGGCGGCGGGGGTCGCGGGTGGTCTGCTGCTGCTCTGGCTCGCCCTGGCCGCCTTCCTGGTGATGGCGCGTCCCAGGGGCACCGCGCTGACCGAGACGTTGCGCCTGCTGCCCGACCTCCTCCGCCTGGTCGCCAGGCTCGCGCGCGACGGCGGCCTGCCGCGCGGGGTACGGGTGCGGCTGTGGCTGCTGCTGGGCTACCTCGCGCTGCCCATCGACCTGATCCCCGACGTCATCCCGGTGCTCGGCTACGCCGACGACGCGATCATCGTCGCCTTCGTCCTGCGCTCGGTCGTCAGGCGTGCCGGACCCGAGGCGCTGGCCGGGCACTGGCCCGGCACCCCGGAGGGACTGGCCGTCGTCCGGCGCCTCGTCGGCGGGACGTGACGGCCGGGAGCCGCGTTTCCCGGCACCGGCGGGCGTGACGGGCGGCTCCGGTCACGTGATGAGCCGCCCCGGTCACGTGGGCGACTCCGGTTACGCGGGCGCCCTGTTCATGTGGGTGGCTTCGGTCGTGTGAGCACCCCGGACGCACCGGACATCCCGGGCGGCACCGGTCACGGCGTCGCCGAGAGCTCGTCGAGGGCTTTGAGCACGGCCGTGATGGAGCGGTCGCGAAGGGAGGCGTACTCCTCCTCCGGGTACTGGCGGGGGCCGTTCTCGACCAGGAGGATCAGGGCGAGGTAGAGGCGGTAGAGGGTCATCCGGGTCCGGGCGGGACCGGTGAACTCCACGACGCCGCCCGCGTCGCGGTAGCCGGCGACGATCGGGTCTGACTCGTCCAGCTCCTCGAAGATCGTCGGGGTGACGAAGTCGGCCAGCGGGTCGCCCCAGAAGGCCCGCTCGTGGTCGATGATCGCCTGGATGCGCGGTGTCTCGTCGCGGGTGAGGAAGACGTTGCCCGGCCACACGTCGAAGTGGACCAGGCGGGGGACCTCGACCTCGTCCAGCGCGCCCGCGCCCGACTCGATCGCCGCCGCGATCTCGGGCGCCGGCCTCGGCAGCGGGGTGGCGTAGCGGCCCGCGTCGGCCAGGAGCGCGCCGGTCATCGTCAGGAACGCCTCCCGCCAGGTGCCGCCGGTCAGGCCCGCGTGCGGGTAGCCGTAGACGTCACCGGTGATCGCGTTCAGCCGGGCCAGGTGACCGCCGAGCTCCCGGCGCAGGGCCCGCTGGTCCGCCTCCGCCGGACTCGCCTGGTTCCACGGCACCCCGTCGAGGGCGGCCAGGACCAGGTAGTCGCCGCCCAGCACCGGGTCGTCGAACCCGGCGCGCAGCAGCTCGGGGACCGGCACCCCCGCGGGGCCGACCAGGCCGTAGACCATGGCCTCGGTGCGCAGCAGGTCGCGCTCGTAGCTCAGCTGCTCCAGCTCGGGCGGCGGCGACAGCTTCAGGACCACCTCCCGGCCGTCCAGCAGGGCGAGCCGCCACACGGCGTTGGCGAAGCCGTCGGTCATCTCGGTGGCCGAGGAGACGCCGACGTCCAGGGCCCGCCGCGCCAGCGCGTCGAGTTCGGCGGAGGTGAGCGGGCGTTTCGTCCTACTGTCCATTTCCTACCTCGTCCTGCCTGTCCTGACTCGGGGGTTGCCTCGGTGCTGCTCGGGGGAACGGTGACGCGACGGGCAGGGGTGAGTCAAGGGGAGGGACGGAAGTAGCGCGGATCAGGCGGAGTCGCGCTCGATCAGGTGGGTGTCCAGTATCACCACCGGCTGCTCCAGCTGCTCGCCGTTGATGCGGGCGACGAGCAGATGGGCCATCTGCCGGCCCATCGACTCGGTGGGCTGGTGCACGCTGGTGAGGGCGGGGGAGGAGTGCGCCCCGGCGGGGGAGTCGTCGAAGCCGATCACCGCGACGTCGCCGGGGATCGACCTGCCCTCCTCGCGCAGCACCCGCATCGCGCCCAGCGCCATCGGGTCGGAGGCGGTGAAGACGGCGTCCAGGTCACGGTTCTCGGCGAGGAGCCTGCGCATCCCCGCCATGCCGCTCTCCTCGCTGAAGTCGCCGTACGTCACGATCTCGCTCACACCGGTCGCGAGCAGCGCGTCGCGGTAGCCCGCGAGCCGGTCGACGCCCACACCCATGTCCTGGGGGCCCGCGATGGTGGCGATCCGGCGGCGGCCCTTGCCCAGCAGGTATTTGACCGCCTGCCTCGCCCCGGCCCGGTTGTCGACGTCGACGTAGCTGTAGGGGGTGAGGCCGACGGGCCGACCGCCGATGACGGTCGGCACGCCCATCGCCTCCAGCCGTCCCGGCAGCGGGTCGGCGCCGTGCAGGGAGATCAGCAGCACCCCGTCGACGTGCTGCCCGGTCAGGTAGTGCTCCAGCCGCTCGTGCTCCTGCTCCGACTGCGCCATCGCGAGGATCAGTTGCAGACCGGTCTCGGAAAGGGCCGAGCCGATGCCACGGATGGTCCCGGCGAAGTACGGTTCGTCGAAGACCCGCAGCTCCGACTCCGAGACGACGAGCGCCACGGTGTCGGTGCGCCGGGTGACCAGCGCGCGGGCCGCCCGGTTGGGGACGTATCCCAGCTCCTGGATCGCCCGCAGCACGGCGTCGCGGGCCTTCTCGCTCACCTTCGGTGAGCCGTTGATGACCCGCGACACCGTTCCCCTGCCGACGCCGGCCAGGGCCGCGACCGCCTCAAGCGTCGGACGACGGTCGCCGTTCATGTGTTTGTGCCCCCAGTGGTGAATTTCCCGGCCCCTATTCTGCCGGACCGCTCAGGCCTCCACGCCTGATGGTCCCGGCATACCAGAGAGCGCTCTCTTTGGGAACTCTGACCTGGGTCTCATAATCGACGTGGACCAGCCCGAACCGCTTGCCGTACCCCCAAGCCCACTCGAAGTTGTCCATCAGCGACCAGGCGAAGTAGCCCTCCAGCGGGATTCCCGCCTCGATCGCGGCGTGGCAGGTGCGCAGGTGGGCGTCGAGGTAGTCCACCCGGTCGCGGTCGTGGACGACGCCGTCGGGGCCCACGACGTCGTCGAAGGCCGCGCCGTTCTCGGAGATGACCAGCGGGACGCGCGGGTACTCGGTGGCGAGCCGGTGCAGGATCTCCAGCAGCCCCGCGTGGTCGATCTCCCAGCCCATCGCGGTCACGGGCCGTCCGCCCCCGACGAACGACACGTGCTCGCTGCCGACCCAGGGGGACCCGGAGTCGGTGGGCGCCGCCGCGGCCGACGCGGCGCCGCCCGGGGTGCCCGAGACGGTGAAGCGGCTGTAGTAGTTGATCAGCAGCTTGTCCAGCGGCGTCGAGATGGTCTCCATGTCCCCGTCGTGGACGAGCCCCTCCGGCCGGCCGAGGTCCTCCAGGACGTCGGCCGGATACTCGCCCTTGAGCAGGGCGTCCAGGAAGAAGCGGTTCTGCAGCCCGTCGATGCGGCGGGCGGCGTCCAGGTCGGCCTCGGAGGAGGTCTGGGCCGAGATCGCGTACAGGTTGACGCAGCCGCCGATGAGGGTCTCGGGCCGCTGGGCCCGGATCGCCTGCGCGGCCAGGCCGTGCGCGAGCAGGAGGTGGTGGGCGGCGAACACGGCCTTCTCCGGCTCGCGCCGCCCGGGGGCGTGCTCGCCCGAGGCGTACCCGAGGAACGCCGAGCACCAGGGCTCGTTGACCGTGCTCCAGTTGCGGACCCGGTCGCCCAGCGCGTCGTGCACGGCCGCCGCGTAGTCGGCGAAGCGCTTCGACGTGTCCCGCGACGGCCAGCCGCCCGCGTCTTCCAGGGGCTGGGGCAGGTCCCAGTGGTAGAGCGTCACCCACGGGTCGACGCCCCGGGAGAGGAGCTCGTCGACCAGGCGGCTGTAGAAGTCGATGCCCCCCGGGTTGACGGCGCCGCGCCCGTCGGGCTGGATCCGGGGCCAGGAGACGGAGAAGCGGTACGCGCTGAGGCCGAGCTCGGCCATCACCCGCACGTCGTCCCGGTAGCGGTTGTAGTGGTCGATGGCGATGTCGGCGTGCTCGCCGTTCACCACCCGTCCCGGCTGCTTGACGAAGGTGTCCCAGATGGAACGGCCTCGGCCGTCCTCCGAGACGGCGCCCTCGATCTGGTAGGCGGAGGTTGCCGCGCCCCAGACGAAGTTCGTCGGAAACACCAGCTCCGGGGTCTGAATTCGCGTCTCTTGCGTCGTCACGCCTTGACCGCACCTTCCATGAGTCCGCCGACGATCTGGCGGCCGAACGCGATGAAAACGATGAACAGTGGCAGGACCGACGCCGCGGTGCCGGTGAACAGCATCACGTAGTCGGTTCCGTGAGCCTGGTTGAGCGCGGCGATCGACGTCTGAACCACCGGGTTGTCCGGGTTCAGCACGATCAACGGCCACATGAACTCGTTCCAGGTCTGCATGAAGACCAGGAGGGTGAGTACCGCCATGCCCGGCCGGAGCGCGGGGAGGATGACGTTCGCGTAGATGCGCATGGTGGAGGCGCCGTCCACGCGGGCCGCCTCGACCAGCTCGTCCGGCACCGCCTGGGTGGCGTACTGGGTCATCATGAAGACCCCGAAGCCGTTGACCAGGAAGGGGAGGATGACCGCCTTCAGCTGGCCGGTCCAGCCGAGCGTGACCATGAGCTCGTACAGCGGCACGACGCCCATCTGCTGGAGCGGGACCATCATCGTCACCAGGATCAGGCCCAGCAGGACCTTGCTGCCCCGGAAGCGGAGCTTGGCGAAGGCGAAGCCGGCCAGCGTGGAGATCAGCACGACCGAGACGGTCACGGTGACCGAGACGATGGCCGAGTTGATCAGGCCGGTCATGAAGTAGGCGTCCTCGGTGGACAGCAGCCGCGCGATGTTCTCACCGAGGTGGCCGCCGGGGAGCAGCGGCGGAGGTACGTCGATGGCCTCCTCGTTGGTCCGGGTGGCCATGATGAACATGTAGTAGATGGGAAACGCGGACAGCACGAGGGCGAAGGCCAGCACGACCTTCGTCATGGGGCCGGCGTCCCAGATGCGGTTCCGCGCGGCCGACTGGCCCGAGGCCCGTCGGGAGTGCGCGGGGGGCCGCCGGAGCTGGGTGACCGTCACTTGGAACCCCCGATACGGCGGGTGAAGGAGTAGTTGATGAGCGTCCCGATGAGGATCAGCGCGAACAGCAGCCACGAGGCGGCCGCGGCGTAGCCGAAGTCGAAGTCGCGGAACGCCTCCTTGACGATGAACATCGCCACGGTCTGGTACTGGCCGGTGGCGCCGCCGCTCATCGTCGGGTTGCCGTCGAACATGACCGGCTCGGTGAACAGCGTCAGGCCGCCGATGGTGGAGATGAACACGACGAAGATGATCGTCGGGCGCAGCATCGGGATGGTGATCTGCCAGAACTGCCGCCTGGGCGTGGCACCGTCGATGGAGGCGGCCTCGTAGAGGTCCTTGGGGATGGTCTGCATGGCGGCGAGCATGATGATCGCGTTGTAGCCGGTCCAGCGCCAGTCGATCATCGTGGAGATCGCGATCCACGAGGACCACTTCTCGTTCTGCCAGTTGATCGCGTCGACCCCGAAGAAGCTCAGGAACCAGTTGATCATGCCGTAGTCGCGCCCGTACAGCTGGGTGAAGACCACCGCGACGGCGACGACGGAGGTGATCAGCGGCAGCAGCACGCCGAGGCGGAAGAAGAGCCGTCCCCGGATGCGCTTGTTGAGCGCGTTGGCCAGCAGGAGGGCGAGCACGAGCTGCGGGACCGTCGACAGGACGAACATGCCGAGGGTGTTGATCACCGCGTTCCAGAAGGCCTCGTCGGTGATCAGCTCGATGTAGTTGTCGAGGCCGACGAGGGTCTTGTCCCCGGCGAGCTCCCAATCGTGCAGCGAGACCCAGAGGGTGTAGCCGAGCGGGAAGATGCCGAAGACGGCGAAGAGCAGGAAGTACGGGGAGACGAGGAAGTAGGGGGTCGCCCGGAGGTCGAACCGGGCCCATCCACCACCCCGCTCCGGTCCTCGGCGGCCCTGCGACCGGCGGGGGCCGGGTCGTGGCGGGGCGGCCGGGGAGTCGACGTGCAGTGTCATCGAATCTCCTTGAGCGTGGAGACCTCGAGCTTTGGCTCCGGGGTGGGAACGCGGCACGGTGTCGCGCGGGTCGGTAGGGCGTTCTGCGGCGATGACCAGGCCGCCGACGCATGACGCGTGGTGCCCTCGCCGGGCGGGCGGAGAGACGAAGCGCCTGTGGGGGCGAGGTGGGACCCGGCCGGCTCGGGCCGGGCGGACGGTCGCCGGTGAACCGGGAAGCCCGGCCCGCGAGGGCCGGAATCTCCCGGCTTCAGCCGTGGAGAGGAAGTCAAAGGTCAGAGCCTTTCAGCGGGGTCAGGCGACTGGCCCGGCCGCGGGGTCACCGCGGCCGGGCCGATGCGGGTCGGTACGGGGATCAGCCCGCTGCCTTGACGCCGGCTTCGAGGAACTTGGTCCAGGCCTGGTCGTACTTGACCGAGCCCTGGTCCATGCCCTCAAGGACCTTCTCCACCGCGGTCTTGACCTGGGCGTGCTTCTCGCCGAGGAAGACGGGCAGCAGGTCCTTGACCGAGGCGCCGAAGATCTGACCGGTCGGCGCGTCGTTGAAGAACGGGTTCTTCAGGTCGGCGACCGCCGGGTCCTGCTGGGCGGGGATGGAGCTCGGGAAGGCCGCGGCCTCCTGGAAGGCCATGATGTGACCCTCCTTGCCGGTGAGGTAGTTCAGGACCTCGGCGGCCTCCTTGGGGTGCTTGCTCTGCTTGGGAACCGCGAGGTAGGAGCCACCCCAGTTGCCCGCGCCGCCGGGCACGGCCGCGACGTCCCACTTGCCCTTGTTGTCCTCACCGGCCGCGCCGGAGACCACGCCGAGCATCCAGGCCGGGCAGCCCATGGTCGCGAAGGCGCCCTTCTTGATCGCGGCGTTCCACGGCGGGCTGAACGAGGCGAGCTTGGCGGTCAGGCCCGCCTCGCTGAAGCTCTTCACCGTGTCGAAGGAGGTCTTGATGGCCGGGTTGGTCTCGATGATGAGCTGGTTGTTCTTGTCGAAGTAGGCGACGTTGCCGTTCTTCGGCGCCTCCTGCGACAGGATCACGTTGTAGAGCGTGTTCGGGCCGTCAATGAACTTGGGATCGGTCTTGCCGGGGTTGGCGGCCTTGAACTTCTCGCCGATCGCCTTGAAGGCGTTCCAGTCCGGCCAGAGCTTGCCGACCTCCTCGCGGTCGGTGGGCAGGCCCGCCTTCTCGAACAGGTCCTTGCGGTAGCACATGGTCATGCCACCGATGTCGGTGCCCACGGCGAAGAGCTTGTTGTCGGCGTTGATGCCGTTGTCCCACTTCGCCGCGGGGAAGTCGGCCTTGCGGCTGTCCAGCCCGTACTCGGCGAGGTCGGTGAAGAACTGCGGGCGGGCCTTCATGAGGCCCATCGCGCCCTCGTCCAGGGCGATGATGTCGGCCGCGCCGCTGCCCGCCTGTAGACGCTGGAGCAGTTGCGGGAGGTAGACGTCCTCGAACCGGTCGGTCAGGTTCTGGTACTTGACCTGGATGTTCGGGTGCGCCGCGTTCCACGTCTCCACGGCCTTGTCGTAGCCGAAGTTCTCGCCGCCGCCGAAGGTGTGCACGGTGATGGTCACCGGCTCGGCCGGTGCGGCGGAGCCGCCGTCCGCGGCTGTCTTGGCGGGCTCGCTGGAGCTACACGACGTGATGGCCAGGGCGGTGGCCGCCATGACCGCGACGGCGGCGAGCTTGCCGTGTCGCTTGTTGTTCAACATTCCGGACCCCTCTCAGGTGGTCGCCCGAATCATTGGGAGGCGACATCGCGGACCGGTCCCCGACAAACGCGGTCCTCGTGACGAGGTCGTTCCTCAATGTGCTTTGGGAGCGCTCCCACGAAGAGTGGACGATGGGCAACCAGGACGTCAATATGCCGAAACTCAACCGTTACATCCGGCCGTTTTAGGCGGGACTATTAGCAGCAAACCTACCCAAACGTCTCATCGAGGTGATTGGGAGCGCTCCCATCTCACGGACATACAGTCGGGGCATTTCGTGTCCGTGCGTGGCCGGGGTGCCGTCGGCAGGGCCGGGAGGGGCGCACCCGCCGGGTGCCGGCGGAAGGCTGTCAAGGGCGTGTCAGGGCGAGGGGGGCGGTAGGAACGCCCCCGGGGGCGTCGCCGGACGGAGCGACGCCCCCGGGGGCGTGTGGAGCGGGCCGCCGTTCGCCGGCGGACGGCCGTGGGGCCGGGAGGCCCGCGCCGTGGGAGGATGACGGGCGCGGGCGGCGGGGGTGGATCAGTTGGAGTAGACGGGGTAGCCGTAGCCGACGACCTGGGAGATGGGCCGGACGCGCTGCTCGACGTCGCCGTTGCCGGTGTTGCCCTCGATCGTGGTGATCGTGCCGTCTCCGTTGTCGTTCTTCACGAAGCCGACGTGGTCGATGCCGTCGATGCTCTTGCCACCGGCCCAGTCGAAGTAGACGACGGCGCCGGGGGTGGGGATGGTGCCCCAGTGCCCGTTGTTCTTGAACCACTTGGCGTGGGCCACGGTGTAGGCGTCCCAGCCCATCGTGGGGCGGATGCCGGCCATCTCGCCGACCCAGGAGACGAACATCGCGCACCAGGGGGCGTTGGCGTAGTCGTACACGTTACGGCCGCCGTCGCGGGCGAGGGTCTCCTTGGCGCGGGGGCTCGACATGTACCAGGAGTGGAACTTGGTGCCGCCGCCCTGGGCGTTCTCGCGGACGCCGATCTGCTTGGAGGCGATGTCCAGGACCTTCGCCGCGGAGACCTTGGGGAGCCTTTCGGCCGCGATCTGGAGGGGGGTCTTCGCGGCCTTGGCGTCCTGGGCCTTGGTGTCGACGGGCGGGGCGTTCACGACGCCGTGTCCGTCGGCAAGTGCGGTGCCGGTGGCGCCGGTCGCCAGGGCGACGCACGCGCCCAGGATGGCGCATGCCGCGCGGGGAGTGGAGATGAGGCGATGGGTCATGCGGGGGTTCGACTCCTTGCTTCGCTTCCATTCCGCCTACCGGGTTAGCTGACGGGTTCGGGCTGGGAAGTGCCCTACGGCGCACAGGTGCGCTGATTCACCCCAGGAACGTGGTTCCCCGGTTCCGCAGACCTCGCGGATTCGGCGGCCGTGCTCACCATCGGTGGAAGGAGCTCCGCCAGGTGGGACACGGTCGGGCAATGTGACGGCAATGCACAGACCTTGGTAGACCTAGGCAATCGCCATGAATAGGACGAAGGTACGTCAGACGGACAGACGATTACAAGTAGGACATATTGCCCTGACTTGGGAATACGTATGAACCGGGAAGGTGTTGCCGGGTGCCGCCCGGCGGGAGGGGTGAGGTGAGGCGACCCTGTCCGTGCCTCGTCCCGGTGGACGGAGGGACGGCCCTTCGAGGCCGGAATCCCCTGCCTCCGCGGCGATCCGGGTTCTCCGGACCCGCCCGCGGCCCCCGGGTCGAGGGGTGCTACGACGCGCGGGTGAGGGTCCTGGCCGGAGGCGGCGCATCCGGTCAAATGTCGAACATGTTTTCGATAGTAAAAAGTATTCGGATGGTAGGGGTTCTCCCATGGGAGGTCCGGGGCCGGTGTGCCGGATCCGGCGGCTCCAGGCTCGTGCCCGGGGGAGTTTCCCCAGCTCAGGGCGGTGATGGAGAGGGGTGAGCGGGTCTCGCCGCCCGGAGGGTAAAGCGACGCGCTCGGCGGGGTCCCGCGGCCCCGGGAAAGTAAAGGTGCCGAGTAAAGGAACACGCTTTCCCCCAGGCCCCGCCGAGCACGCGGGTAAAGACCGGACGATCATCCACAAGCGCGCGTGGTCGGCTGTTCACCCGCAGTTCCCGGGCGCTTAAGGACACCGGGTTAGGTTGTGGCAGTCGTGAACGGGTCATCGCCCGGCGTGGAGGACGGCCGAGACCACGCGCGGGATCAGGGTTCGGCCGTTGCCTGGGTGGAGTCCCCGCTGCAGATGCTCTGCGCGGTGGAGGCCCATCATGCCGGGCTGCTCGGCGCCCGCAGCCATCTCGTGCCCAGGGCGAAACTCCGCCCGCTGGCCGTGACGGGCCGCGAGCTGGGCCGTCTCACCCTGCCCAGAGGGCTGGAGCTCACCGCGGCCAGGCCGGACATGCCCCGGCCGCGCCGGGGCGAGACCTGGGTGGTGGGCGACGCCTTCTCCGGCAAGGTCCAGTTCCGCTGGCTCACCGCGCTCCCCGGCCGGATCGTGATCGTCGACGACGGTCTCGCCACCATCAGGCTCCTGGAACTGCTCACCGGCAGACTGGGAACGCCCCTGCTGAGGGCGAGGGCGAAGGTCGGAAGGCTCAGGACCGCCCTCGGCGCGGCGGCCGGGCTCAGGCTGCGCGCCGCCGCCCGCTCGGGACGGCTGTCGATCTTCACCGCGCTGCCCGTCCCTCCCGACCTGGCGAAGGCGGTACGCGCGGGGGGAGCCGAGCTGGTCACCCACGACTTCGCCTGGCTGCGGTCCCAGCCGCTGCGCGGGCCCCGTCCCGAGGAGCGCACCGTCGTCCTCGGGACCTCGCTGGTCCGCAACGGCCTGATCCACCGCGACCGCTACTTCACCTGGCTGGCCGGGCTCGGTTCGGCCGGTCCGGTGGCCTACTTCCCGCACCGCCGCGAGGATCCCGACGACCTCGCCCGGGTCGGGGAGCAGCCGGGGATCACCGTCTACGACGGCGGGACCCCCGCCGAGATGACCCTGCGCGGGCTCGCCGCCGAGCAGCGGGTGCTCAGCCTGCCCTCCACCGCGGTCACCTCCCTGCGGGTCCTGCTCTCGGCCCGGGGCGTCGCCGTGGAGACGGTGGACGTCCCCGACGAGTGGTGGACGGCCGAGGCGGTTCCCTCACTCCGCTCGCACCTGTCGAGGTTCGCCCACCACGACACGGGAGTCACCGGGTCATGACCCCGTGGCCGACGCCCGGCGGGCTCGCCGCCCGCGGGCCGCGCGCCGCGCTTCTATGCCTACGAAACCGTACGAAAACCGCGCGAAACCGGGGATTCCCCGCCGGAGGTTCTCTTTGAAGGTCCTGGCCGTGGCCGACTCCGACTCCTACCTGAAGTGGGCGGCCTGCCTGCTGAGGGACCTGCCCTCGGGCTGCGAGACGGAGCTGGCGGTCGTCCGTACCCCCATCACCCCGTCGCCGGCGCAGATCCACGCCGCCGTCGCCGGCTCGGCGGCCGACCCGCCCGTGCTCTCGGCCCGCGCGCTGCGCAGGTCCGCGGAGCGTCTGCGGCCCGACGTGGTGCTCGTCGCCTGTACGGGGCCCGTGGTGGACGTGCTGGCCGGTGAGGTGCTGGCCGGGTTGCGGCCCCGGCCGGTGTTCGTCTCTGGGCTGCCGGGCATCTCCGTGCCCGCCACCGAGAAGGCGTGGCTGTTCCGCAGCGGATGCGACCTGTTCGTGCTGCACAGCGGCCGGGAGGTCGAGGAGTTCTCCGAGATCGGCCGCAGGCTGGGCGGCGGGGGCCAGGTCGGGCTGGCCCGGCTGCCGTTCCTGCGCGACGGCGCGGAGACGCCCGCCACCGGGCCGCGAGACCGGGTGGTGTTCGCCACCCAGGCCAAGGTGCCCAGGCGCAGGGAGGAGCGCGAGCGCATTCTGCTCGCCCTGGCCGAGCTGGCCAGGAGGCGTCCGGACCTTGACGTCGTTGTCAAGCTCCGCGCCCTGGACACCGAGCGCCAGACCCACAACGAGCGTCACCACTACCAGCGCCTGTGGCAGTCGCTCGCCGGGGAGGGCCGGGTGCGCGCCGAGGCCGTGCGCTTCGCGGTGGGGCCCATGCACGAGCACCTGGCCCACGCGGCGGGGTTCGTCACCGTCAGCTCGACCGCCGCGCTGGAGGCGATCGCCCAGAAGGTGCCGCTCCTGGTGCTGTCGGACTTCGGGGTGGGCGCCGAGATGATCAACCTGGTCTTCGAGGACAGCGGCCTGCTCGGCACCCTCGACGACCTCTCCGCCGGGCGGTTCCTGGACCCGGACGACGCCTGGTGCAAGGTCAACTACTTCCACCCCGGTGGTGAGAGCGACTGGGCGTCGCGGATGGTCTCGCTGGTCGGGCAGGCCCGCTCCGGGCGTCTCGTCCCGGCGAGGTCCCTGCTCGAAGGCCCCGAGTTCGCCGCCGCCCGCCGCCGCGCCCGCATGCGCGTGGAGGTCCCGCCGAACGTGCTGCGCGTCGGCTACCGCGCCAAGCGCCGGATGCGCCGCTATCTCAGGGCGCTCGGCTAGGAATCTCCACGGCGCCCGGCCGGGAACGTCTTCGAGGCGTTCGGCAGGGAACCTTCGAGGTGTCCGGCCGGAACGTCCCAGGGCGTCCGGCCGGGAACGGCCCCCGGCCCCGGCCCCCGGTGCGCGGAGCCCGGGGGCCGTCCTCGAAACGGTCAGCGGTGCAGGGTGAGCCGGAAGGCACAGCCGTCGCCTTCGGGCCGGGAAGGGCTCAGCGTGAGGTCGCCGCCGTGGGCCAGCGCGATCTGCCGGGCGATCGGCAGGCCGAGCCCGGTGCCGGGGACGTCACGCCGGCCGCGCCAGAAGCGCTGGAAGACGTGTTCCCGTTCGCCGTCCGGGACGCCGGGGCCGTGGTCGGTCACGGTCACCGCGGCCTCGGTGCCGGTGACCTCGACGTCGATCTCCACCCTCGATCCGGCCGGGGCGTACCTGATCGCGTTGTCGACGAGGTTGGAGATCGCGCGGCTCATGGTGGGCTCGTCGACGGAGCACACTGCGACGGGCGGGCCGGTGACCGACAGGCCGATCTCCTTCCCGGCCGCCAGCACGCCGGCGTGCTCGACGACGTCGCGTACCAGGGCCATCAGGTCGGCCGGTCGCCGGTCGACGGCGCGGGCCCGCGCGCGGGCGTCGACCAGCAGGTGGTCGATCGTCGTCCGGAGCCGTTCGGACGCCGCCCGCGAGCGTTGCAGCCCTCGCCGGTAGATCTCGACGGTGGGCGCGGGGTGATCGAGGAGCACCTCGGCGTTGGTCATCAGCACCGACAGGGGTACGCGCAGCTCGTGGCTGGTCTCGTCGATCAGCCGCCACTGCGTCGCGGCGGCCTGCTCCAGCCGGTCGAGCATGGCGTCGAAGGAGGCGGCCAGCGCCACGACCTCGGCAGGCCCGCGGTCAAGGGCGATACGCCGGCTCAGGTCGGTTCCGCCGATGTCGTCGGCCGCGGCGCGGATCCGCTCGATCGGCGCCGTCGCCCGGCCCGCCCACCACCAGGCGAGCGCGGCGGCGGCCGGAGCGAGCGCGAGGATGGTCCAGCTGACCCACGCCGACCTGTGCGTGGAGGTGCTCCGGACGATCTCCGCACCGTCGAACGTCTGGAGGGTCGTCTCGGTGTCGGTCACCAGGATCACACCGAACAGCAGCAGGACCGGCAGGTAGATCGCGAGGAATCCGAGCACGGCCAGGCGCCCGCGCAGCGACCGCCAGGGACGGGTCATGACGGCGGCCTCCCCAGCCGGTAGCCGACGTTGGTGATCGTGACGATGAGGGGAGGGTCGCCGAGCTTCCTGCGCAACCGGCTGAGGATGACCCGTACCGAGGCGGTGAACGGGTTGGCGTGCGCGTCCCACACGTGCTCCAGCAGGTCCTCGGCGGAGAGCGTCGCACCGGGGCGCTGCATGAAGTAGCGCAGCATCGCGTACTCGCGCGAGGTGAGAGCGAGCTCGACATCGGATCGCCAGACCCGGTGGGCGGTCAGGTCGAGCGTCAGCTCGCCGAACCGCAGGATCGATCCGTGGTCGTCGCCGCGCCGGCCCAGCGCGCGCAGCCGGGCGACGAGCTCGGTGAAGTGGAACGGCTTGACGAGATAGTCGTCGGCACCGGCGTCCAGCCCGGCCACCCGGTCGGCGACGGCGTCGCGGGCGGTCAGCACGAGCGTGCGCCGGGGCCGGTGCAGGCCGGGATCACGGCCGAGCCGGCGCACGAGGTCGAGCCCGTCACCGTCGGGCAGGGAGAGGTCGAAGCAGGCCACGTCGTAGGCCGTGGTCCCCAGCGCCTCCTCCGCCTCCTGGCAGGTCGCCGCCAGGTCGACCGCGTACGACTCGTTGCGCAGGCCGAGGGCGACCAGCTCGGCCAGGTCGGGGTCGTCCTCGACGATCAGGATGCGCACGGCGCGTCAGCCGGTTCGCCGGGCGGTCGACGTCCCGTCCGCCCGGGAGACGACCAGGTTCCGGTCCCGGAGGGAGAGGCTCACCCCCGGTCCGGCGCCGGTCGGGTCGTCGGGGACGTAGCGGCCGTCTCCGGAGGGGACGAAGGTGAGCCTCGGGGGTTCGGTGGGGACCTCGGCCGCCTGGACGCCCCCTCGCTCGTTCACGCTGTACCAGCCGAGGACCGGCCGGGTTCCCGCGGTGATGGTGACGTAGGTGCGCACCTCGCCGCCGCCGGTCACGGTGCCTGCCAGGGCGACGCCGCGCAGGGGCCCGAAGGCGGCGGTGAGGGACGCCCGCTCCTTGCGGCCCTCCTGAGTCTCGCCGGCGAGCAGCGCCAGCACGCGCTCGTCGTGCCCGCGCTGGTCGAGGGCGCTGGACCCGCCCGGCGGGAACAGCGCCGTGACGGCGTCGGGGCCGGTGGCGGAGACCGTTATCTTGCCGGCGGCCGCGCTCACGTCGAAGGAACCCCCCGTCTCCAGCTCGTACGATCCGACGATAGCGGCGACGTCGGCGGCAGCGCCGCCGTCGGCGCCGTCGGCGCCGTCGCGGGGCGCGACGGTGGGGGTGGGTAGCGGGCCGCCGGTGAGCAGGGCCGGGCCCACCGCCCGCAACAGGTCCTCGGCGCTCACCTCCGGCCTGTTGGCCGCTATCGCGACCACCCGCTCCTGCCCGGGGATCCACGCGACGGTGGTGTTGTGGCCGACCTCGCCACCGCCCCCGGCCGTGGTCAGGAACGGTTCGCCGAACAGCGACTCGTCGAACGCCACCCAGCCCGGGGTCTCGGACCTGCCGCCGCCCAGGTCGTGCCCCGGCCTGCCGATGGCCGCGGCCGACTCGCGGGAGAGCAGCCGCCCGGTGAACAGCGCGTGTGTCCAGGCCGCCAGGTCTCGCATGGTCATGGCGAGGCCGCCGTTGCCCTCCACGGCCCAGTACGGCCCGCCGAAACCCCCCGGGTGGCCGGCCGTGCCGTTGCCGAGGCGGCCGACGGCCCGGGGGCCGGCCACGGCCGGCTCACCGTCCCAGAATCCTCCCGCGCCCCGTCCGCCGGGCAGCCGCAGGATCCTCGACGCCAGGTAGGCGCGGAAACTCAGGCCGGACGCCTTCTCGACGACGAGCGCGAGCAACGTGTAGCCGGCGTTGGAGTACAGGTAGCCGCGGCCGGGCTCGAAGGCCGGCTCCAGCGCGCCGATCGCCGCCAGCGCGGCGTCCCGGCCGAGTGGCTCGTAGTCGTCGCCGGCGTGCGAGCCGTTGAGCCCGCCGGTGTGCAGCAGCAGCTGCCTGACCGTCGCCTTGGCCGCGGCGCCGTCCAGCTCGGGCAGGATCCGCCCCGCCCGGTCGTCGAGCGACAGTTTTCCCTCCTCCACCAGGGCGAACACGGCCGCCGCGGTGAACGCCTTGGTGACCGATCCGATGCTGAACACCGTCTCCGGGGTGTTCGGTCTTCCGGTGGCCTCGTCGGCCGTGCCGTAGGCGGCGAGGCACTCGACCCGGCCGCCCTTCGTGATCGCGATCGAGCCGCTGAACCCGGCCCCGGCCCACGCGCGGAACGCGGTGTCCAACCGGTGGTCGCACCGCGTCGCGGGGACGTCCGCGGCCCGCCGCGGACGCGGGCCGCCCGGGTTCGCGCCGCACGCGGCCAGGGTCGCCGTCAGCACGACGGCCGCGATCGCTGGAAAGAGGTTTCGCATGAGGGCGAAGCTAGGACCCCGCCCGCAAACCTGATGTGAACGGCTCCGCGGCCGTGCGCGCTCCCCGGGGGCGGGGGTTTATGGGAACGCCCTGGAAAGGCGGTCGCGGAGCCTGCCCAGGGGACTCCGCTCCCGGGCGACGGCGGAGGCCCGGGGGGAGACCAGGTCGAGGGCGCCGAGGCGCTGGCGCTTGAAGTAGCGGGCGGGGCCGTGCTCCTCCAGATAGGCGGCGGCGCTGTCGCGCAGCCCCGGATACACCTCGGCCTGCATGCAGTAGCCGACCGCTCTCACCAGGGCGGGAAGGTCCACCGGCGGCGGTTCCTCCAGCGAGCCGTCCGCCGACAGGCGCGGCAGCAGGGCGTCGGTGACGGTGGCCGGGATCCGGTTGCTGTTCTCGTACGGGGTGAGCCGCTCCAGGACCAGCTCGCCGCCCACCGTCGCCACCGGGAGCCCGAAGTAGCGGCTCGCGGTGATCAGGGCGGTGGAGAAGCAGCCGACCACGAGCTCGGGCCGCAGCTCGGCGAAGCACGACTCGGCGGGTACGGTCTCCGCCACCACGTCCAGCCCGACGCCCAGCTCGGCGGCCGTCTCGCGCAGCCGCCGGGCGTGCTCGCGCCCCGCGGCCGGGTGGGGCTTGAACAGCACCTCGCGAAACCCCCGGGCGGCGAGGCCGCGCAGCATGTCGGCGTGCAGCCGCGCCTCCTCCTCGGGGGTGACGAGGTCGAGGGCCGACAGGTACTGCCCGAGGATCATCGCCCGGCCCGGGGCCGCGTCGCCGGCCCTCCCGCCGACGCTTCCGATCACGTCGAGGAAGGCCGCGCCGGGGACGGTCTCGGCGGGGACCCCGTACTCCGACAGCAGCAGCGGCGTCAGGCCGGGGACCAGGTCGAGGTGGAGCAGGCGGGTGATCCGGCCGGAGATCTCCAGCGGCAGCGGGTCGCGGGTCGGGCCGTAGCTCATCAGGCCGTCGGAGTAGACCGAGATCGGGCAGTCCTTGACCAGCCCTCCCAGCGTCCTGGCCGGGGGGACCGCGACGGACTCCAGGATCAGCTCGGCGGGCCCGTCTCCCAGGGACAGATACGAGCCGACCAGGCGGCTCAGCATCGGCACCTCGATGACGCGGGCCTTCCAGTCCGAGGGGTGCAGCGGGGCGACGATCTCGTTCCACGAGTGGACCTCGTCGAAGCGCGGGCGCAGCGCGGCGAACCCGGGGGTCTCGTCCAGGGACGGGGTGATCTCCGGGATGGCCGCGTTGTTGGAGACCAGCAGGATCCGGCGCCCCTCGCGCGGGCCGAAGCGGCCGTCGTCGATCGCCGCCGCGAGCGTCATCGCGCCGAACAGGGTCGAGGCGTAGAACAGCTGCGTCATCAGCCCTCCAGGAGTCTCTGCAGGATCTGGTCGCGTTCCGGGTCCAGGCGCGTCTCGGCGAGCAGGTCCGCGGGGAACCGCCTCAGGGTCGCGGCGCCGCGCTCCTCGAAGCGGGCGCGCAGCTCGGGGGAGAACCGCTCGCCCGTCTCCAGGTGGTGGGCGAGCAGCGCGCGGAACATGCGCACCGCCTTGGGGACGAACTCCTCCTCCAGGTCCTCGAAGACCAGGTCGAAGGCGTCGAAGAAGTGCAGCTGCCTGGCGTCTCCGATCCGCGTCAGCGAGCCCGCCACCATCCGCCGGTAGAACAGCCCGGCCAGCGACACCACCGCGAACGAACCCGCGGCGCGGTGCAGCCGCCAGATCCACGGCCTGTCCTCGGCGGTGTGCAGGTGCCCGGGGAAGGTCAGCAGCTCGCCGAGGTCGCGGCGGTAGATCCCCGCCCAGGCGTACGGGTAGTCGACCATGGTCTTCGACCGGGCGGGCAGGATGTGGTCGCGCGGCTTCAGCACCACCTCCCGGGTGGCGAGCGGCGCCCGGTGGATCACCCGCTTCCTGCCCTCGGCCTGGACGTGGTCGACCCGGACGAAGTCGCAGCCGAGCCGCTCGATCGCCCCCACCAGGTCTCCCAGGTAGCCGGGCGCGAGCCAGTCGTCGCCGTCCATGAACGTCAGGTAGCGGCCGGAGGCCAGCGAGACCCCGAGGTTACGCGCGTCGGCCAGCCCGACCGGCGCGTCGTTGTGCAGCACGACCAGACCGGGCAGGTCGTCGCGGAAGTCCTCGACGATCTGCCCGGTCGCGTCAGCGGATCCGTCGTCCACCACGATGAACTCGAAGTCCCGGCGCGCGTTCCTGACCAGCGAGGTCAGCGCGTCACCGATGTAGGCCTCCGCGTCCCGCACCGGGACGACGACGGACAGCTTGATCAAGTTGTTCTTCCCATTCCCGATCAGAGGTTCGTACGGTGAGGCGGCCTCCCGATCGGGAGGGTCACACGGTGACGCGGCGCAGGCGCGACTTGGGCGCCTCCTCGCCGGGGAAGACCCGCTTGACGCCGTCGCCCAGGGCGGTCTCGATGATCCGGATGTCGCGGACCAGGTGCTCCAGCCCGGACGGCTCCAGCGAGGCCGCGTGGTCGGAGCCCCACATGGTGCGGTCGAGCGTGATGTGCCGCTCCACGGTCACCGCGCCCAGGGTCACCGCCGCGAGCGAGATCTGCAGGCCGCGCTCGTGACCGGAGTAGCCGACCGGCACGCCGTACCGCTCCTGGAGGGTGACGATCGCGCGGAGGTTGGCCTCCTCGGGAGGGAGCGGGTAGGTGGAGGTGGCGTGCATCATCACCAGCTTGGAGGTGCCGAGGATCTCCACCGCCTGGTCGATCTCCTCCAGCGTGGACATGCCGGTGGACAGGATGAGCGGCTTGCCGGTGGAGGCGAGCGCGCGCAGCAGCTCCAGGTCGGTCACGCTCGCGGAGGCGATCTTGTGGGTGACCACGTCCATCGACTCCAGGAACTCCACCGAGGGCACGTCCCACGGGGAGGCGAACCAGTCCAGGCCGCGCTCCCGGCAGTGCTTGGCGATCTCGGTGTACTCCTTCAGGCCGAACTCGGTCCTGATCTTGTACTCCATGTAGGTCATCTCGCCCCACGGCGTCTGCCGGATCTGGTCGCGCTGCTCCAGCGGCACGCAGATCTCCGGCGTGCGCTTCTGGAACTTGACCGCCTGGCAGCCCGCCTCGGCGGCCACGTCGATCAGCCTGCGCGCGATGTCCAGGTCGCCGTTGTGGTTGATGCCGATCTCGGCGATCATGTAGACCGGCTGGCCGGTGCCGACCAGCGCGTCGCCGATCTGGACGGGCTTGGCGACCGGGGTGAGCCGCAGCTCGGCGCGGGGCGCGGGAGCGGTGACGACCTCCTCCAGCGGGCGGGCCGCGAGGACCCGGTCGCACAGCTCCCGTACGGCCCCGGCCCCTCCGGCCCTGGTCAGCACGGTCCTGGCGGCGGCACGGACCTTGGGGTGGGCGTCGGGGACCGTGACGGGCCAGCCGACGTCGCTCATCGGGCCCAGGTCGTTGACGTCGTTGCCGACGTACGCGACGCGGGCCGGGTCGATCCCCTCGATGGCGAGCCAGTCACGCAGCACGGTCCGCTTGTCGGTGAGGCCCTGCAGGACGGGCACGCCGAGCTTGCGGGCGCGGGCCGCGACCACCGGGTTGTGCTCGGTGGACATGATCATCAGCTTGACGCCGGAGCGGCGCAGCAGCGAGATGCCCATGCCGTCGGAGCGGCTGACCGCGACCATCTCGCGGCCGTCCTGGTCGACGTAGGCGCGGTCGTCGGTGTGCACGCCGTCGAAGTCGGTGATCACCGCGTCCACGTCGATCGGCTCGGGCTCGTCGACGAAGGGCGCGAGCGCCCGTACGATCTCCAGGTCCTCGGGGGTGTCGACCTCGATGGCGTGGCGCGAGGGCACCTGCTGCACGGCGACGGCGCCGAAGAAGCGGTGGCCGTGCTCGCGCAGGCCCTCGGTGCGCATCACGTAGAACGCGCCGGTCTCGCGGAAGTTCGGCTCGCGGTCCTGGCGGCGGGGACGGTGGGACGGGTCGTGGTTGACGCCCGCGCCGCTCGCGCTCCACAGGAACTCGTGCGTCTCCAGCCCGGAGAACACCACGTCGGCGCTGCCGTCCAGGACCTTCGCGATCGCGCTGTCCAGGTCGGCGGGGTCGATGAACGCGCTGGTGCACTGCACCAGGATGACCACGTCGGGGACCTCGGACAGGTGGTCGAGCGCGTGCAGCACGGCGGACTCGCTGGAGGCGGTCGCGCCGCTCAGCTCTCCCGGCCGGTCGATCACGGTCGCGCCCGCGGCGCGGGCCACCTCGGCGATGCCGTCGTGGTCGGTGCTGACCACGACCTCGTCGACCAGCTCGGCGCGCACGCAGGCTCGTACCGCACGGGCGACCAGGGGACTGCCGCCCACCGCGGCCAGGTTCTTCAGGGGGACCCCCACCGAACCTCCACGGGCGGGGACAACGGCCAGGACTCGCAAGGTGGCTCCTCAGACATACGGCGAACGCCCCTGAGCTGGGGTGTCATAGGAACCTAGCCATGGGGGTGACCGGAAAGGGGTGTCTGAGCTGAACGTCCAGAGTCGCCCGTCTTAACTTTCCGCGCGACCGGGAGCCCCTGCTCGGGCGCGCGCCGGTTCGGGGCGCGGGTCCGGGTGCGCGGGTCCGGGGCGCACGCCGGTCCGGGGGTGCTGGTCCGGGCGTACGCCGGTTCGGGTGCGCCGGTCCGGGAGGGGCGGCTTGGACGCGCGGGTCCGGGAGCGCAGGTCCGGGGCGCCGCCGGTTCTCAGACGGCCGCGCCGATGGAGCCCATGAGCATGGGGAGCGAGCGTTCGAGGCCGCGGCGCCAGTAGGGCCAGGAGTGGGTGCCGGGGCCGTAGAAGTCGACGGCCACGTCGGCGCCGTTCGCCTTGGCCCGCTCGACGAAGGTGACGGCCTGCAGGAGCAGGGAGGCCTCGCCCTCGTCCCGCGCCTCGGAGGCGTCGTCCAGCGGGCCGGGGGAGCCGTCGCCGCTGGAGACGAAGAGGCGCGTCCCGCGCAGCGCGCCGGTGAGGTCGGCCGGGTTGTGGGCGGCCCACTCCGGGTCCTGCGGAGGGCCCCAGAGCTTCACGGACTCCTCGCCGTACTGCCCGAGCAGCCAGTCGACGCCGCCGTTGCCGTCGCGGGTGTGCAGCACCCCGGAGAAGGAGGCCGCCGCCTGGAACATGCCGGGGTGGCGGGCCGCGTACGACATCGCCCCGAACCCGCCCATGGACAGTCCCGCCACCGCCCGCCGGTCCCCGGCGCCGTAGTCGCGCTCCAGGACGGTCCGCACCTCGGTGAGGTGGAAGGTCTCCCAGCCGGGGCCCTCACGCCAGTCGGAGTAGAAACCGACGGGGCCGCTCTCGGGGATGACCACGAGCGCGGGGTAGCCCGAGGTGAGCTCCGCGGCGCCTCCCTTGGTCACCCAGGTGTCGTAGCCGGACTGGCAGCAGCCGTTCAGCAGGTACAGCACCGGCCACGGGCCCGAGCCCGGCGTCCACCCCTGGGGCAGCAGGACCCTGACCCTGCCCTCGCGGCCGAGCGCGGCGGAGGTGACGGTGAGCTCGTGGTCGCGCTCGCCCAGCTTCTTCACCGCGACGGCGGAGGCCCGGGCGTTCTCCCCGCCCTCCTCCCCGTACGTGCCGGTGGAGGACGGGGGCAGCAGGGCGAGCAGCACCGCCACGACCGCGACGGCGGCCAGCAGGAGCACTCCGAGACGTACAGCGGTGCGGTTCACGCCGCCAATCCTCCCGTGTCTCGTTGATCGCGTGAAGCCCACATGCCGTACCGGCTCGTAGCGGAGCACCCGGGGCGGCCCGAAGCAGCCCGAAGCGGCCCGGAGGTGGTCCGGAACGGCCCGGCGTGGCTCGGAGCGGCTCGGTGTGCTGGAAGGGGAGTTCTCATGGCCGTGCGGCTCGCCATTTAGGCCGGTCCGTTCATGTTAATTCTGGTGACATATGGCGTTTCAATAACCCGAAAGCTTGAAAATTACACAAGGTCTATTCAGGATTCTCCACGTGGGTTGTAAAGATCGTGTGCATCCCACGGCGCTCTGCCCGGCGGGAAACTCCCGCCCGGAGTGAAGGAGATCGTGTGTCAAACACCCCTCGACACCGGCGATCGGTCCTGATCGGGATCGCCACCGCCCTGATGCTCGTGCTTCCTCAGGGAGTGGCCCAGGCCGCACCCGACCCAGACAAGATCGACAAGACTGTCCTCGCGGACCTGGCCGTCGACGACAAGGCCACCTTCTGGGTACGCCTGAGCAGCGACGCCGACCTCGGCGCGGCTCGCAGGGCGAAGACCAAGACCGAGAAGGCCGCGCAGGTCTTCCGGGCCAAGACCGAGCTCGCCGCCTCCTCGCAGGCGGGCCTGCGTGAATTCCTCACCGCCGAGAGCGTCGACTTCACCCCCTTCTGGATCGCGAACGCCATCCAGGTGACCGGCAACGCCAAGCTGGCCGAGGAGATCGCCAAGCGGCCCGAGGTGGAGCGGATCACGCCCAGCCAGGTCACCAAGCTGCCCGAGCCGCTGCCCGGTAAGGAGGTGGCGAAGGTCGACGCGATCGAGTGGAACATCGACCGTGTCAACGCCCCCCGGGTCTGGAACGAGCTCGGCGTCCGCGGCGAGGGCATCGTCGTGGCCAACATCGACACCGGCGTGCAGTTCGACCACCCCGCGCTCGCCGCCAAGTACCGCGGCAGGAGCGCCGACGGCACCGTCGACCACGACTACAACTGGTTCGACCCGGCCGGCATCTGCTCCGGCACCGCGCCGTGCGACAACAACGGCCACGGCACCCACACCATGGGCACCATGGTGGGCGACGACGGCGGCGCCAACACGATCGGCGTCGCCCCCGGCGCGAAGTGGATCGCCGTCAAGGGCTGCGAGTCCAACACCTGCTCGGACGCCTCGCTGCTCGCCGCCGGTCAGTGGGTGCTCGCGCCCACCGACCTGGACGGCGGCAACCCGCGTCCCGACCTGGCGCCGCACGTCGTCAACAACTCCTGGGGCGGCGGCGGCTTCGACCCCTGGTACAAGGAGACCGTCGAGGCGTGGATCGCGGCGGGCATCTTCCCCGTCTTCTCCAACGGCAACGTCACGAACGCGGGCTGCAACTCCAGCGGCTCGCCCGGCCAGTACGTCGCCAGCTACAGCGCGGGCGCGTTCGACGTCAACAACACGATCGCGACCTTCTCCACCCGGGGCACCGGCGAGAACGGCGAGATCAAGCCCAACCTCGCGGCACCCGGTGTGAACGTGCGCTCGTCCGTGACCAACGGCGGCTACGGGTCCAACTCCGGCACGTCGATGGCCGCGCCGCACCTGGCGGCCACCGTCGCGCTGATGTGGTCGGCCTCGCCGGCCCTGCTGGGCGACATCGCCACCACGCGGGAACTGCTCGACCGGACCGCGATCGACGTCGACGACACGCGCTGCGGCGGCACCGCCGCGGACAACAACATCTGGGGCGAGGGCAGGCTCGACGCGTTCGCGGCGGTCCAGGCCACCCCCGCCGGTGAGCTCGGCGGGCTGGGCGGCACCGTCACCTCCGGCGGCACGCCGCTCGCCGCGGCGAGCGTCACCGTCACCGGGCCGCTGAACCGCACGACCACCACCGCCCAGGACGGGACGTACGCGCTGCCCCGCCTGCTCGCGGGCGACTACCGGCTCACCGTGAAGAAGTTCGGGTACGCCGACGCCACCGCGACCGTCACCGTCGTGTCCGACCAGGAGGCCACCCAGGACGTGTCGGTGACTCAGCTGTCCTCGGGCACGGTCTCCGGCACGGTCACCGCCGCGGGCGCCCCCGAGCCGGGTGCCACGCTGACCGCGGTGGGCACCCCGGTCAGCGCGGTCGCCGACGCGGCGGGCCGGTACCGGCTCACGCTGCCCGACGGCGACTACCAGCTGAAGGTCACCCCCGGCTCCCGGTGCGCGGGAGAGCTCACCGTGCCGATCACGGTGGTCGGCGACCTGGCCAAGGACGTCGACCTGCCGCGCCGCGCCGACTCCTTCGGCTACACCTGTGACAGCGCCGCGGAGGCGTACGTCGCGGGCACCGCCAAGAGCACGCTCACCGGCGACGACGCGGTCCAGCAGATCGCGCTGCCGTTCACCTTCCCGTTCTACGGCACCGGCTACACCGGTGCCTGGGTGAGCACCAACGGGTTCCTCGCCTTCAGGGAGAGCGCCGCCCTGGCGGGCAACGTGACGCTGCCCGCCTCCGCCGCGCCCAACGCGGCGCTCTACGCCTTCTGGGACGACCTCGTGCTGGACGACCAGTCCGGCGTCTACACCGCCACCGTCGGGACCGCGCCGAACCGGACCTTCGTCGTCGAGTGGCGCAACGCCCGCTTCTACGCCGACGCCACCCAGCGGGTCTCGTTCTCGGCGCTGCTCGGCGAGAACGGGTCGGTCGGATACCGCTACGACAGCATCGACAGCGAGCGCGACGCCGGGATCGGTGCCACGGTGGGCATCGAGAACGCCGACGGCACCGACGCTCTGCAGTACTCCTTCAACAGCGCCGCGATCGGCGACGGCCAGAGCCTCACCTTCACCGCGAGCCGGCACGGGCTGCTGACCGGCGTCGTCACCGACGCCAACGACGGCGAGCCGCTGGCGGGCGCGACGGTGAAGGTCGGCGACGTGGCGACCTTCACCACCGGGGCGGACGGCAGGTTCCTCGGGCAGATCCTGCTGGGCGACTACCGGGTCGAGGTCTCCAAGGAGAACTACGGGACCTTCACCCAGGAGGTCACCATCACCGCCGGAGCCGTGACCAGGGCCGACACCGCGCTGGCCACCGGCCGGGTGACGGCCTCGGTCGCCGAGCTGACCCTGGTGCAACCGGCGGAGACCACCAGGACGGGCACGGTCGAACTGTCCAACCTGGGTGTCACCACGGCCTACACCGTGGTGACCGACCCCGCCCAGGGCTGGTTGAGCGTGACCCCCGCCACCGGCGAGCTCGCCAAGGGCAAGTCGGTGACGCTGAAGGTGACCGCCTCCAGCGCGGGTGTCCCGCCGGGCACCGTACGCACCGGCAAGCTGCTGGTCCGCTCGGCGAGCGGCCGTAACCCGCAGATCGAGATCGCCGTGACCGTCGTGGTGCCCAAGCACCAGGTCGCCGTCGAGGTGGGCGGTACCAAGGACGTCGTCGACAGCGCGGGCGACCGCTGGACCGCGGACCGCAAGCACAGCACCGGCGGTCACGGCTACGTCGGCACCAGCACCAAGACGAACACGACGAGCAAGGCGATCACCGGCACCACCGAGCAGGCGCTGTTCAGGAGCGTCCGCGAGGGGATGCTGGAGTACCGGTTCGACCAGGTGCCCAACGGCACCTACGCCGTCGAGCTGGGCTTCGCCGAGACCCGGGGCAAGCGTGAGGGCCAGCGTGTCTTCGACGTCATCGTCGAGGGCCAGCTGGCGATCCCCGCGCTGGACCTCGCCCTGGAGACCGGCGCGTACGTCGCCACCACCCGGCAGTACACGGTGAAGGTCACCGACGGCCAGCTCAACGTGCGGTTCGCCAAGCGGACCGGCGACACCGTGCTCAACAGCATCCGCATCTCCGAGCGCCCCGACAAGGCCACCCCGTAGCGGCCTGAACCCCGCCGACGACCCGGCGACCAGACGGCCCGTCCCGCCTTCCCCGCGGGACGGGCCGTGCTCGTCTCCCGGTGGTCCGCGGGTCACCGGGGCCCGCGCGGGCCGGTCCGCTGGGCCTGTGGCCCTGTGGCCCTGTGGCCCTGCGGTCCAGTGGCCTCGCGGCCCTGCGGCTCAGCGGCCCGGTGGACCGGTGGCCTTGGGGTGGCTGGGCGGGCGGGCAAAGTCCTGGTCAAACGGTGTTACGGGTCGTGCTGAGCCGGGGATTGGCGGGGTGTGTCGTGATTCGTGGAGGCCGCCATGGCCAGGACAACCACCACCGCCTCGAACGGCAGGACACATGTCCCGGCGAACAGGGAACAGCTGCCGCCGCACATCACCGTGCCGGTGATCGGCACGTTGACCCTGCCGTCGCCGGACCGGCTGGTCTTCTACGGGGTGCTGGGCGCTCTGGGAGCGTTGGGAGTCATCGAATGGCCCGTCGCGCTCGTCGTCGGATTCGGCCACTACCTGTCGGAACAGCGGCGCTTCCCCGCCCTGCGGCAGGCCGGGCTGGCCGCCGAGGCCGCGTAGCCGGGTACGGGATCACGAACGCCGAGTACGGGATCGCGAACGCCCGGCACGGGACCCTGGATGTCAGGCCCGGGTTTTCCCGCCGCCCGAGCTCCCGGACGGGCGTCCGGGACAGCACCGGAACCACCGGAACCACCGGAATCTCTGCCAGGCCAGGCCCGGCCGAGACCGGGAACGGGTACGGAGACGGGGGACGCCTTCACCGAGGCCAGGGCCAGGGCCGGGGGTGGGGGTGGGGATGATGGCACCTCTCGGTGACCTCGCCGGACAGGGCTGGGCACAGGTGGGGGCGCTGTGCCTCGCCTTCGTGCTCTCGGCCGTGATCGGCCTTGAGCGGGAGGTCCGCCTGAAGAGCGCGGGCCTGCGCACCCACACCCTGGTCGGCTTCGCCGCCGCCCTGATGATGCTGGTGTCGAAGTACGGTTTCTACGACGTCCTGGGAAAGAACGTCGCCCTCGATCCGTCCCGGGTGGCCGCCCAGATCGTGTCCGGCATCGGCTTCATCGGCGCGGGTCTGATATTCGTCCGCGGTGACGCGGTCCGCGGCCTCACCACCGCCGCGGCGATCTGGCTCACCGCCGGGGTGGGCATGGCGGCCGGGGCCGGGCTGTGGCTGCTGGCGATCGTCGTGACCGTGGGATACTTCGCGACGGTTTTCGTCCTCACACCGCTGGCCGACCGGCTCCCCCGCTCCAAGTACGCGCCCTCGCGGCTCCAGCTGACCTATCTCGACGGGCGGGGCGTGCTGCGGCTGGCACTGGCCGAATGCACGCACCGGGGATTCGGCGTGGACGAGCTCTCCGTCGACCAGCGCCACGAGGAGCGGAGCCCGGCGACCGTCTCGCTCTGGCTCACCGTGCACGGCGCCGGCTCGATCACGGAGCTCACCACGGCGCTCTCCGAGATCGACGGGGTGCTCGCCGTGGTGAGCCGGGACGCCAACACGGTGGTGCGCTGAGAGACGCCGACACATGGCGCACCGAGGTCGGGGCCGCGCGGGGCGTCGTCGCCGACCGGCCGGAGTTCATCGCCGGGCTCTTACGATCGTGCTCGCCAGGCCGCTCGACCCCCTGGGCGCGCCCCTTCCCCTCGTGATGCTCTCCGTGATCGTCTCCGGCGTCGTCGCGGCCGTCAGGCTCATCATCTACGGAGATCCTGAGCGCGACGGCGCGGTCGCCCACATTGACAGGCAACCAAAGGGTTGCCTATATTCGGACACGCATCCGAATGGTTGCCTAACTCTGTGAGACAGCATGGACGCGGTATTCAAAGCCCTCGCCGACGCCAGTCGCCGGAGGCTGCTCGACAGCCTCAACCGGCACAACGGCCAGACCCTGCGCGAGCTGTGCGCTGGGCTGGACATGACCCGGCAGGCCGTGACCAAGCACCTGTCCGTCCTGGAGGCGGCAGGTCTGGTGGAGACGGTCAGGCGTGGCAGGGAGAAGTTCCACTACCTCAACGCCGCGCCCATCAACGAGATCGCCGACCGCTGGATCGGCCGCTACGACCGCGAGCGGGCGCGCGCGCTCGCCGACCTGAAACGAGCCCTGGAGGGGACGCACGTGTCCGAGACCAGCTTCGTCTACGTCAGCTACATCATGACCACTCCCGAACGGCTGTGGGAGGCCCTGACCGGCCCGGCCTTCATCAGCCGCTACTTCGGCGGCGGGGGTCCGCGATCCGACTGGACGCCCGGGGCCCCGATCGAGTGGAAGGTCACCGCGGACGGCGAGTACAACGACTGGGGCCAGCGGGTGCTCGAGGCCGAGCCCGGCAAGCGCCTGTCGTACACCTGGCACAACTACGAGCGGGAGGTCGCCGACCTGTTCGGCTGGAGCGACGAGAAGCTCGCCGAGCTCAGGAAGGAGCCGATCTCGAAGATCACCTTCGAGATCGAGCCCGCCGGTGGGGCCACGGTCAAGCTGACCGTGACCCACGAGGGCCTCGTCGCCGGCAGCGAGATGATCAAGGGGGTCAGTCAGGGCTGGCCCGAGATCCTGTCGAACCTGAAGACCCTGCTGGAATCGGGCGAGACGCTGCCGCTCGGTTAGGGGGCGGGTGGCGGTTCGCTGCCGGTGGGCGGCGTCCCTCCCCGGAGCGCTGGGGAACGACCCGGCGCCGGTCCTGCTCTCGTGCCTCCCCGGAGAGCCCCCGGTCTCGGGGTGCCGTTCCCGCCAGGAACCGCCTGTCAGGAACCGGTTCCGGTGCCGGGAAACCGCCGGTTCAGTACGACACGGCGACCAGTGCCCGGTGGTGCTTCGGGGTCTCGATCTCGTCGACGACCGCGACCGCGAGGTCGGCGTAGGAGAACGGGGGCGCGCTCTCGTCGGCGGACGGCAGCCGGGTGTCGCCGGTCCGGTACCGGCCGGTGCGCGCGGCCTTCTCGTCCAGGAGGACCGCGGGTGGGGCGAGCACCACCCAGTCGATCGCGGTGTCCGCCGCGCGCAGGGCGTCGAGTTCCGCCGCGTGTCCCAGGGAGAAGTCGCGTGCCTCGGCGGGGAAGCCGGGCGTGCTGTAGAGAGGCACCCCCGGCGCGGTCTCCAGGGTGGTGCCGATACCGATCGCGACCAGCCTGCCGACACCCGCCCGCGCCAGACCGTCCAGCAGGGCGGTGGTGGAGGCCAGGTAGAAATCCGTCGCGGACACGTCGAGCCGGGCGGCGGCGTTGACGGCCGCGTCGTGCCCGGCGGCGGCCGCCGCGACGCTGTCCGCGCCGGTGACGTCGCCGGAGACCACGGTCACACCGTCACCGGCCAGGTCCGGGTACCGGGCCGGTTCGCGGACGACCGCGGTGACCCGGTGGCCGCGGGCGGCGGCCTCCGCGACCGTCCGGCGGCCCGCCCGGCCTCCCGCTCCGAAGACAACGATCCTGCTCATCCAGGGCTCCGATCGACGGGACCGGCGTGATCGCCGGCCTCTGACGCGGACGGTAGCCCGTGACCCCTCGGTTCCCGCAACGATACCGACCCGCGTGCGAAGGGGGTCCCGCGCACGGGGACGACGCGTACGGGGACGACGCGTACGGCGACGGCCCGCGTGCGGTGACGACCGTGCGGTGGTGCTCGCGTGGCGGTGGCCGGTACGACGGTGATCGCGGCGGTGGCCCGTGCGACGTGATGGCCGCGCGTACGCTGGGAGGGTGATTGAGCCGCTCGATCCCGACATGTTCACCGGATGCGCCCCCGGTACCCCGCCGTTCCAGATCGGCGGGAAGTGGACCCCGAAGATCATCAGATGCCTGCAGGACGGTCCCCGGCGCTTCTCCGAGCTGCAGGTGCCGCTGCGCGGCATCACCCCGAAGGTGCTTACCGAGACCCTGCGAGCGATGGAGCGCGACGGGCTGGTCTCCCGCTCGGTCCATCCCGAGATCCCGCCCAGGGTCGAGTACGCGCTGACCTCGCTGGGGCACACGCTCCTCGAACCGATGAACGCCTGCTGCCACTGGAGCCAGGCGCACCTGCCCGAGCTGCTCAGGGCCCGCGACGCATACGAGGACCGGGTGACCGTCCCGGTGCGGGAGGACCGTCCCGGCGACTCCTGAACCACCGCCACCGTGAACTGCGGTCATCGCGAACCGTTCCGTGACGTCGTTGCCGGGTGGAGAGGGGACGCGGACCCATGCCGTGGGGACTCGCGTCTTCTGCCGGGCGAGGGTCCGGTGGGATGAGTAGGGGATACTCATGCTTTCCGCCGCGTCCCTGCCTAACGTTCGGAAAGACCCGCCCTGACCGATCCACGGGGGGCGGGCGGGAAAAGGCTGGATCCGTCCTCGTCGTCGTTTCGACGACGCCGGTGCCGTTCCTCGCGGGTGCCGCACCGGCTGCCGGGAAAGCCGCGAGCCTGGCGGGGGCCGGCTCGCGGACCATCCCGTCCGGCCGTCCCGTCCCGTCGTCCCCGGGCACCGGCCATCCTCGGGTACCGGTCATCGGAGCGGCGGGAGGTCGCCTCGTGGCGGGCGGGCGGGCGGGAGACGGGGGCCCGTGGGCGTTTGGTCTAATTTGTCGGTGATGGCATGCTCTTTCCCGGGACTCGGCCTCCCACGGTCCGGCGCCTGCTTCACCCCTCGTACGGCGGGGAGCGGTTCCGGGTGGGTGCGTACCTGGGAGGAGCACGATGGCTGTCACGGCGCCGCGGCCCGGCGACCCCGCGAGCCTTGGCCCGTACACGATCGAGGCCAGGCTCGGCGAGGGCGGGCAGGGCACGGTCTACCTCGGCCGTGACCCGGCCGGTGAGCGCGTCGCGGTCAAGGTGCTGCACCCGAGGTTCGCCGCCGACCGGGTCGCGAGGGCGCGCTTCGAGCGGGAGATCGCCGTCGCCCGGCAGATCGCCGAGTTCTGCACCGCCCGCGTGCTCGACGCGGGGGAGAGCGGCGACCACCTCTACGTGGTGAGCGAGTTCATCGACGGGCCGTCGCTGCAGCAGGCCGTCGAGAGGGAGGGGCCGCGCGACGGCGCCGCCCTGCAGCGCATCGCGATCAGCACGGCCACCGCGCTCGTCGCCATCCACCAGGCGGGGATCGCGCACCGCGACTTCAAACCGGCCAACGTGCTCCTCGGCTTCGACGGCCCGCGCGTCATCGACTTCGGCGTCTCCAAGGCGCTCGACGCCGGGCCCGCCCAGACCAGCGGCGCCTTCGGGACCCCGACCTACATGTCACCCGAGCAGATCCACGGCGAGCCCGCCGCCGCTCCCTCGGACGTGTTCAGCTGGGCGGTGACGATGGTGTTCGCCGCCACCGGCAGTCCCGCGTTCGGCCGGGACACCATCCCGGCCGTGCTCCACCGCATCCTCACCGCCGAGCCCGACCTGTCGGAGGTGCCCGAGGGACTGCGGCCGCTGCTGCGTGCCTGCCTGGCCAAGACACCCGCCGACCGGCCGACCGCCCCCGACCTGCTGTTCCGGCTGATCCGCCAGTCGTCGGCCGGCGCCGCCGCGCCACCGTCCTCGTCTCCGTCTCCGGCCGCGCCACCGTCCCCGTCACCGCCGCGGGCCGGGCAGTCAGCAGGGGGCCAGCCGTCGTCGTCCCGGCAACCCTCGCGAGCCGAGCGGCCACCGCCGCCGCAGCCGTCCCCCGGATGGGGTGCCGAGTCCGGGCAGCCGTCTCCCGAGCCGAACGATGAGTCCGGGCAGCCGTCTTCAGGGTGGGACGGCGAGTTCGAGCCGTCCCAACTCCCGCCGTCCCGGCAGCCGCTTTCCCGATCGCTGTCCGAGCCTCCACCCCAGCCGACGTCCCAGCCGACGTCCCAGCCATTGCCGCCACCCGGGCGGAGCGCCGCGCCCACGCGGCCCTCCTACACCGGGCCGTCACCGATCGGTCCGGGCGACACACCGGAGCGGTGGAGCCCGGCGGGTCCCGGGGGACCGGCCTTGCCCGGGGGTGCGTGGAAGGGATCCGCCGACGCGACCGTGCCGGGCGCGTCCGGCCGGTCGCGCCCGTGGTGGATCGGGGCCGCCGTCGCCGTCTCGGCCGTCGCGGTCTCCGCGGGCGCCTTCGTGCTCCCGCCGCTGCTGGCGGGTACGGGGGAGGAGCCCGCGGACCCCACCCCCGTCGCGCTGACCGGCTCCCCGGCGATCTCCGGGGAATCCCCCTCGCCCGGCGAGTCCGTGCCGCCCAGCGCCTCGCCGCCGCCCAGCGGCTCCCCATCCCCCAGCGGTTCCCCGTCTCCCGCCGCCACCCCCACCTCGGTCACCGGGAACTGGAAGAGCGCACCGGTCGGCGGCCCGCTGCGCGGCCACCGCGACGACCTCCAGACGGTGGCGATCGCCCAGGTCGGCGGCAGGTCCGTGATCGTCTCCGGGGCCAACGACCGCACCGTCCGCCTGTGGGACCTCGCCACCCGCAGGCCGCTGGCCACGCTCACCGGGCACACCAACTGGGTGCGCTCCGTCGCGGTCACCGAACTGGACGGCAGGACGATCGCGGTGTCGGGCGGCGACGACGGCACCGTACGCCGCTGGGACCTCGCCACCCGCAAGCCGGTCGGCAAGGCGATCGACGCCGCCGTGCCCGTCTTCTCCCTCGCCCTCGCCACCCTCGACGGCGAGCCCGTCGTGGTGACCGGGGGCCGCGACGGGAGCCTGCGCGTGTGGGACCTGAGGACGGGCGCCGCGATCGGCAAGGCCCGCCGCGCCTCCGACGGCGCCGTGTTCGGCCTGGCCGCCGCCGAGCTCGACGGCGAGCCCGTCGTGTTCACCGGCGGCGGTGACGGTACGGTGCGCCGCTGGCCGCTCCGCTCCGGGCCCGGCGAGACGATCCTCACCCAGCGCGGCCAGGTCAGCGCCGTCACCACGGCCGAACTGGACGGCCGGCTCGTGGTGCTGTCCGCCGGGGGCGCGCAGGACATCCACATCGACGACGCCGCGGGCGCCGGTGAGGCACGCCCGCCCATCCGGGACCACAGCGGCTGGGTCTACTCCCTGGCCGTCGGCCGGGTGGGGTCGCTCACCGTCGTCGTCTCCGGCAGCAACGACGCCACCGCGCAGGTCCACGACCTCGACACCGGAAAGCGGGCGGGGCGGCCGTTCAAGGCCCACGACCACAACGTGTTCGCCGCCGCGGTGGCCGAACTCGGCGGGAGCCCCGTCGCGGTCACCGGAGGCGGAGACGACACCGTCCGCGTGTGGCGCCTGCGCTGACCGGTCCCCGGGACGCCGGGCCCTCGCCCTCGGCCGTGCGCGATTTCCGGCGCCCGCGTCGACCGGCCCCGGGGCACCGGGCCCTCACCTCGATCGGCCGTGCGCGGCTTCCGGCGCCCGCGTCGACCGGCCCCGGGTCAGTGGGCCCTCGCCCTCAGCCATACGCGACTTCTCGAGGAACGTGCCGCTTGTCCAGGAGGGTGCCGTGCCGGGTCAGCGACCGGAGGCGAGCTCCGAGAAGATCTCCACCAGCTCGGGCCGATCGAACGGGCCGACATGGGGAGCCGCGACGCTTCGCACGTCGGTCGGGTTGTCCGGGGTGAGGCGGTCGGCCTCCGCGACGAACCGGTCCTGCAACGCGGGCGGGATCAGCCGGTCGAGGGTGAAGCGCACGTAGGTCCGGGGGATCCGGCCCCAGGTGTGCGCCTCGCCCCGGGCTTCGGCCAGGGGTATGGCGGCGGTCTCGTCCGGCTCCAGCACGCTGAGCAGCCGCCGTACCCCCTCGTCGGTGAAGTCCCCGGCCAGGGTGTCCTTGACGGCGTGGAACACCGCCGGGTCGGCCGAGCGCCAGTTGAGCCTGGTCACCCCCAGGACCGCCGGATCGGCGACCACGGTCGCGGCGATCAGGGGGAGCAGGCTGTCGCCGTTCTCCGGCGTTTTGAGATAGGCGGTCATGTTCGGCAGGTCCACGCAGCAGTACGCCGCGACGTAGACGACCCGGTCGAGCAGTTCGGGGACGGCGTTGCCGACCCTGCTCACGGTGACGCCGCCCTGGCTCATGCCGGCGAGGATCACGGGCCCGTGGCGGCGGGCGCGGCGGACCACCTCCACCACTCGCTCGACGTAGTCGTCGATGGTGATCTTGGCGAGCGGTGACGGCTCGGCCGCCAGCTCCGCGAGGTCCTGCGGGGCCTGGTACGAACGGGGGGAGAACGCCTCGCCGCCGTGTCCAGGGAGGTCGACGGCGACGCACCGGTGCCCGCGCAGGGTGAGCTCGGTGGTGAGCCCCGAGGCCCAGGCGGACGAGGAATGGGTGCCGTGGACGAATACCAGGGTCGGCGGTCGCCGGTCGGTGTCGCGGTTCGTGGTCATCGACGTTCTCCTTCTGTCTGTTTCCGTCTGTTGAACGGGTGGTGTGGTGCGGGGTGGGTGGTCAACGGCGCGGCGGGCGCCACATCGGCCACAGGGGCGGGCTGTCCGCCACGCGAACCGGCTCGCCGAGATCCTCGAATCCGTGCCGCAGGTAGAGGGCGTGGCTCCGGGGCGAGCTCGCCTCCAGATACACGGCGAGCTCGTCGGCGTCGGCTCGCCCCAGCCGGTGCCGCAACATCGCCGAGCCGAGTCCGGTGCCCCGCCGCACGCCGATCACCCCCATGCACGGGAGGTAGAGGTGCGGTTCGCGGTCGGGGTGCCGTGGGGCCAGCGCCTCGCCCAGGGCCGTCAATCGCGCGCCGTCCTCACCGAAGGCCGTCTCCTGGCCCCAGCCGTCCTCGTACGGCGTCTGGCCCGTAGCCAGCGTCAGCCATATCGAGGCGCCCTCGTGGTGGCCGGTCAGGTACGCCTCGGCGGCGGGATGGGCGAGCAGGGAGCGGTGGTGGTGCGCCTGGAGACGGCCTCGCCGGTCCGCGTCGGGGAAGAGCCAGCAGACGAGGGGATCGTTCATGAACGCCTCGGTCAGCACGTCCGACACCACCCGCAGGTCCGCGTCATCCGCCCGCCGCACGGATGCGTACGGTGTATCGACTGTCATGGGTGCAGCGTATTGAGCTGACCGTACAAATGGTCATATTTCAGGGGTTCAGCACGTCAAAGTGCACTGGTACGGAAAGATTGAACTAGTACACTCTTGACCGGCAGCAACCTCACCGAAGATCAGGGGCCCTTCCATGCCGTCGTCGGCGCAGCGACCGGAACCGCCGTACCGGCAGATCGTCGCGGAGGTCCGTGCCCGGATCCTGGCCGGTGACCTGCGGCCCGGAGACCGGGTGCCGTCCGTCCGGGAGATCGCCCGGCGGTGGGGCGTCGCGGTCGCGACCGCGACCAGGGTGGTGGCCACCCTCCGCGACGAGGGGCTGGTCGAGACGAGGGTCGGCGCCGGCACGGTGGTCGGCGCCCTCAGGAGCCGGACGCGGCCGGTCGCCGTGCCCCCTCCTCCCGGACCACGGCGGGCCGGCGTTCCCCGGCAGGCGCTGAGCCTGAAGCGGACTCTCCGGGCCGCCATCGCGATCGCCGACACCGAGGGACTCGACGCCGTGTCCATGCGGCGGCTCGCGGCCGAGTTCGGTGTCGGCCCGATGTCGCTGTACCGGCACGTTTCGAGCAAGGAGGAGCTGGTGACGCGGATGACCGACGAGGTCTTCGGCGAACCGGAGCTTCCCGTCCCGGGCCCGGACGGCTGGCGGGCCAAGCTCGAACTCATCTCCCGCCTGCAGTGGGAGCTGTGCCGCAGGCACCTCTGGCTGCCCAGGGCCGTCTCGTTCGTCCGCCCGTCGCTTGCGCCCAACGTGATGGAGCACACCGAGTGGACCCTGCGCGCGCTCGACGGGCTCGGGCTGCCCATGGAGACCCGGATCCGCGAGGCGCTCACGCTGCCCGCGCTGGTCATCAGCGTCGCGCTGTCCATGGCGGACGAGGCCGAGGCCGAGCAGGAGACCGGGGTGACGCTCGACCGGTGGTGGCTGGCGCGGCGGGAGCGGGCCGACGAACTCCTCGACTCCGGACGGTTCCCGCTGCTGGCCACGCTCACCGGGGAGGAGGTGCCGGACGTGGACGGACTGTTCGAGTACAGCCTCGCGCGCCACCTCGACGGGTTCGCCGCCCTGGTGGAACGGACGCGCCCGTAGTTCCGTCCTCGGCTCAGGCGGCTCCCAGCAGGGCGATGAGGGACAGGGTGCCCAGGGACAGGACGCTGGAGACCAGGATGGCGTCGCGGGGCAGGTCGGTGGGGCGGCCGTACTCGGCGGCGTACACGAACGTGTTCTGCGCGGTGGGGAGTCCGGCGAACAGGACGGCCGCGAAGAGCGCCGGGCCGTCGAGGTGCAGGAGGAAGCGCCCGACCAGGAACGCCACCAGCGGCTGGAGCAGCAGCTTGAGCAGCACCGCCGGTGCCGTCCTGCGCCAGGAGACGGCCGTGCCGTTCAGGGACATGCCCAGCGAGAAGAGCGCCAGGGGCACCGCGGCGCCGCCGAGGATCTCCAGGGGCCGCAGCGCGAGGCCGGGCAGCCGCAGGCCGAGGGCCGACACGCCCAGGCCGAGGAACGAGGCGATCACGATCGGCGTCCGCAACGGGGCGAGGAAGGACGCGCGCCCGGCCCCGAGGCCGAGGAAGATCAGCGGGGAGACCATCAGGACCTGGAAGATCAGGACCGACACCACGAACGTCGCGTCGTCCAGGACGTACAGGCCGACGGGGATGCCGAGGTTGCCGGCGTTGACGTAGGACGACGACATCGCGGCGAGCACCCGTTCGGGCAGCCCGCCGCGGAACAGCGCGAGCGCGAGCAGGCCGACGGCGAAGGTGCTGATCGCGAAGGCGAGCAGCGGGCCGGGCTGGATCCGGTCGAGCGGGGTACGGCTGAGCGTGGTGAACAGCACCGCGGGCATCGCGACGGTGAACGCGAACCGCGTCAGCGCCTGCCGGGCCTGGTCGCCCGCCCACCCGAACCGGGCGGCCAGCCAGCCGAGGGCACCGATAAACCATATCGGGATAAATGCCGCGATAACCGACTGCACTCGGCATACCGTAGCCGGGTTCTCGCGCTCCCCGGAAAAGCTCGGCACCGCTCCGCCCGTCACGGGGGAACGCCGGCACGTCCGGTGCCGTGACCGGCGAACCAACGAGGTCACGGCGCCGAGTGGCGATCGGCGGGATCGCCACGTGTCGCCGGTGGAGGGCGCGGCCCCGCCCGGATCGGCCCCTGGGCCGATCCGGGCGGTGCCGTCGGGCGCGGTTACCTCAGGTACGGTCCCGCGACGCCGACCTTGCCGGGAGCGGGGTTGCCGGGCAGCGCGAGCACGTAGGTCCGCAGGTTGCCCTTGCCGCTCAGGGAGATGGTGAGTGTTCCGCCGGTGACGGTCTTGCTGTCACCGGTGACGGCGTCGACGTAGGTGCCGTTGGGGATGCCGGTGAAGGTGGCGTTCCCGGAGACCGAGACCAGTACGAAGCTGTCCACGGACCCCTGCGTGAAACGACGCTTGTAGGCGATGCCACCCGAGACACCCTCGGTGGAGTACTGCCCCTTCTGCAGCGCCGGGACGGCCCTGCGGATCTGGTTGAGCCGCTGCACGTGCTTGACCAGCGGCTTGTCGAGGGTCTGCGCCACCGTGCCCGAGGCACTGGACACCGTGCCGAAGCCCGAGGCGGTGACCGATCCCGCCAGGCGGTCACCGAAATAGGCGCGTCCCGTCGTGGCCAGCGGGCAGGTCGGCCCGCAGTCGATCGGCTTGCCCGCCTGGAACTCGATCTCCGAGCCGTAGTAGAGCGTCGGAATGCCGCGGAAGGTCCACATCAGGCTCATGTTCTCCGCCCAGGCGTCGGTGCCGCCGTCGTAGCGGACCGAGGACTTGTTCGGGCCGTAGTCGTGGGAGTCGACGTAGACGGTGTTGTAGGTGGCGTCGTTGTAGCTGTCGTCGGAGTCCTTGCCGTTGCCGAACGCGTTGGACGCCTCGCCGAAGTTCATGTGCATGCGCATGTCGATGACGTTCATGCCGGAGAACCTGCTGTGGTCGGGCGCGTGGTAGGTGTTGCCGTTCAGCGTGGCGTTGTTGCTGGTGGGCTGGTTGCCCGAGCCCATCAGGTTCTCGTAGTCGTACTGCTCGATCGCCGCCCTGACGTCGTCGGCGCTGTACTCCTTGCGCTCCTTCCAGGTGAAGAACTGGGCGGAGTGGTTCACCGAGCCGCGGTTCCACTTGTCGTGCACGAACGCGGCGACCTCACCGAAGACGTAGAAGTCCTTGGCCTTCTCGGCGCCGAACCTCGCGGTCGCGTGCTCGCGGATCGCGGGCAGGAACCGGCGGTTCCAGGTGACCCTGGGGATGTGCACGGCGGTGTCGACGCGGAAACCGTCCACGCCCATGTCGATGTACTTGTTGTAGACGTCGATCAGGTAGTCCTGGACGACCTTGCTCTCCGTGTTGAAGTCGGCCAGGTCGTCGTGCAGCCAGCAACTCCGGGAGTCCTCGCCCTCCCAGTTGCCGATCCAGCACTGGTGGTAGTAGTTCGCGGGGAACATGCCGGAGGTCGGGTTCGGCCACTGGCAGTTGTGGATGCGGAACCCCTCGGGGCTGCTCCACTGGGTGGGAGTGCCCCAGTCGCGGCAGGTGTTGCCGGTCGGCTCGGTGGTGGACCACTGGTCGCCGTTGTACGGCCTGCCCTTGGCCATCGCGTTCTGCGCGGCCGTCAGGCTCGGGTCGTTCCCCTGGTGCTCCCGCATCGGGTCGTACTCCCGGCCCGCCTCCTTCTCGCTGTAGAGCCACTTCCACTGGTCGTCGCGCGCGCCCCACACGGTGGGGGTGAACAGGCCCTTGGCGCCCCAGCGGGAACTGTGGTTGTAGACGACGTCCTGGTAGATCTTGATGCCCTTGGCGTGGGCGGCGTTGATCAGGTCCTGGTACGACGTGCCCTCGGACTCCAGTCGGGGGTCGACCCGGTGGAAGTCCCAGCCGTGGTAGCCGTGGAAGTCGTAGTCGGAGCGGTTGAGCACGACCGGGGTGATCCACAGGGCCGAGAAGCCGAGGCCCTTGATGTAGTCGAGCTTGTCGACCAGGCCCTTGAAGTCACCGCGGAACATCGGATCGTTGTTCGCGGCGTTGCCCGACTTCACGTGCTGGCTGCCTCCCCGGTTGTTGGAGGTGTCGCCGTCGGCGAACCGGGCGGTCATCACGAAGTAGATGGAGTCCTCGCGCGGGTCGCCGCCGAGCGGGGTGCCGCCCTCGGGCTCCTCGGGCTTCCTCCCGGTGGTGGCGGTGGCCTCCCCGCTCGCCTCGGAGAGGTTGCCGGCGGCGTCCCTGGCCTGGACGGTGTAGCGGTAGAGGGTGTTCTCCGCCAGGCCGGTGTCGGAGAGCGCGGTGGCCGTCACGTCGACGACCCTGGTTCCCCCGGTGCCGCCGGTGCGGGTGACCTTGTAACCGGTCACCTTGACGTTGTCGGTGGAGGCGTTCCAGGCGAGCGCGATCGAGACACCGGTCGCGGCCGCTGTCACGCCCGTCGGCGTGCTGGGCTCCTCGGTGTCCGGGATCTCGGGGGCGCACGGGTCCGCGGCGTCGCCGGTCACCGCGCCGTTCCTGACGGTGCTGACGCCGGTGGCGATGGTGTAGTCGGCGCCGTTGTTGTTGTCCCAGGTGCCGCTTCCGTTGTTGAAGGCGGCCTTGAGCCCGGTGGCGGTGCCGAGGGCGACGGTCTTCTTGGCCCAGTCGGCGCAGGCGGCCTCGTCCATGGCGAGACCGGGGACGGTGGTCCAGGCGCCGTCGGTGGGCTGGTAGTGGATGTTGGCGGTCGTCCAGCCCTTGGTCTTCTTGTGGAAGTAGACGACGGCCTGGTTGGCCGGTGATTCGCCTCCCGGGCACGGGTTGCCAGACGTCACCTGGCCACCGGAGACCTTCACGGTCCCGGTGGCGATGGTGTAGTCGGCGCCGTTGTTGTTGTCCCAGGTGCCGCTTCCGTTGTTGAAGGCGGCCTTGAGCCCGGTGGCGGTGCCGAGGGCGACGGTCTTCTTCTTCCAGCCGGCGCAGGCGGCCTCGTCCATGATGACGCCGGGGACGGTGGTCCAGGCGCCGCCGGTGGGCTGGTAGTGGATGTTGGCGTTCGCCCAGGTGGTCGCGTAGTAGACGGTCACGCTGTTGGCGGCGAGGGCCGCGGACAGCGGGACGACGGCGGAGGCCAGGCCGAAGGCCGCGACGGTGAGCAGTCTGAGGGCACGTTTGGGAGATGAGCGCATGGTGGTTCCTCCGTACGAGACGGCGAGGGGGTGGTCCAGGACGCCGATGGGCGTCCTGGATGGCGGGCCGGGCCGAAGCCCGGCCCACAGGTCAGCGCCAGCTGTCGTTACGTGTCGCGGTGCCGCTCGCCGGGGTGGTGAAGGATCGGTTGGGGTCGCTCTCCCACGTCACCGAGCCGTCGGAGTTCTTCTTGATGTACTTGTACTGGATCGCCGTGCCGGGCGGCAGGTTCACCGTGGCCCTCCAGACCGGGTACGCGGCCGACGACAGGGCGACGGCGTTCGCCGGGTTCCAGGAGCCGAGCTGGGAGACGTTGCCGACGACGAAGACGTTCTGGCCCCAGTTCGTGGTCACGGTCGCGTTGAACGTGGTGGCGACCTGGCCGGGGTCGACGGTCGGCGTCGGGCTGGGGCCGGGGCCCGAGGCGCCGGTGTGGATGGCGACCGCGCCCCTGGCGGGGACGGTCACCGAGGCCGAGCCGCCCGCGCCGACGGTCACCGTGCCGCCGCCCGCGACGTTGGCGTAGGTCCCGGCGGGCAGGCCGGTGGCGAAGGTGCGGGTGACGCTGCCGCCCTCGTTGTTGATCGCGACCCAGCCCTTCGCGCCCCGGCTGAAGGCGATCACGTTGTTGCCGTTGTCGTACCAGTTGCCGACCGAGGTGCCCTGCACGGCGCGGTTGAAGCCGACCATGCCGTTCATCTGGCGGTGGAAGCAGGTCCACTGGCCGTTGCCGCAGTTGGCGTCGGTGGCGAAGCCGCCATTGGCCGAGGGCGGGCCGGCCTCGGCGTTGCTCCAGGTGAACCCGGAGTAGACCCTCGGCGTGCCGTACGGCCAGGCGAGCATGAAGACGTTGGCCAGCTTGTAGGCGTCGCCGTACTTGTAGTTCATGGTCGAGCCGTTGCGCTCGGTGTCGTGGTTGTCGATGAACACCACGGCCTTGTCGCTGGGCACCGACAGGCCCCAGCTCTGCCCGAAGCTCTGCAGGTTCTTGATCTGCCCGCCGCCGAACTGCTCCTTGAGCTTGCGCCCGTACACGAACTCGTGGACGTCGCCGATGCCGGTGTACTGGCTCGGCGTGATCGCCTCGCCGTCTCCCTGGATGACCTCCTGGTGGATGTACGGCGAGCCGGTGAGCTTGCCCTTGATCGCGGCGAGGTCGCCGGGGTTGATGTGCTTGGCGCCGTCGACGCGGAAGCCGTCCACGCCCAGGGAGGTCAGCTTGTTGAGGTAGCCCGCGATCTGGTCGCGGACGTACTCGGAGCCGGTGTTGAGGTCGGACAGGCCGACCAGCTCGCAGTTCTGCACCCGCCAGCCGTCGTTGACGTAGTCGGAGCCGTTGATGGTGCAGGTGGGGGAGTGGAAGTCGGCGGCGGAGTAGAGGCCCGGGTAGTTGTACTTGCCGAAGGTGTAGCCGCCGTAGCTGGTGCTGCCCTGACCGGTCATGTGGTTGACGACGGCGTCGGCGTGGACCTTGACGCCCGCCGCGTGGCAGGCGTTCACCATGTTCCTGAACGCGTTCTCGTCACCGAACTTGCTGGTGAGGGTGTAGCGGGCGGGCTGGTAGATGTCCCACCAGACCGAGCCGCCCTTGGACATCGAGTCGCTCGGCGGGGAGACCTGCACGGCGGCGTACCCGGCAGGGCCGAGCACGTCGGTGCACTCCCTGGCGACGGAGTTCCAGTTCCAGTTCCACAGCTTGACGATCGGGCCGGGGGTGGGCGGCGCGGCCTGGGCGGGGGCGCTCAGCGCGCCGGGCACCAGCACGGCGGCGCTCACCAGGGCGCTCAACGCCGTGGTGACGATGACTCTGTAGGGTTTCATGGGTGGGGGCCTCCAGGATCGATGGACGGGTTCCCTGGCCGGGCCGGGTGCTGCAACACCCGGCCCGGCGGTCTGGCGGGGCTGTAGGGGAACTCCCCGGGGGTTCCGGGGAGTTCCGTGCGGTTCTGCCGGGGCTGGACGAAAGCGGGCTCTCTCGGGGTTGGACGAGGACAGGTTCCGTCAGGGCTGGACGAAGACGGCGACCGTGCGGGCCGGGACCGTCAGCGTGCCCGTGGCGGAGTCGAACGCCGACCGCTTCACGACGGCGTCGTCGCCGGCCGCCTGGACGGGGTGGAGCGTCACCTGGGCGCCCTTCAGCGCGCCGACGGTCTGCGGCCGTGCCTCGGGGGTCGCGTTGAAGACGACGGTGACCGACTTCCAGCGCGGGTCGATCCCCGTGGCGTCCAGGTGCATGGTCACGACACCCGGGGTCTCCGAGGCGCCGCCGGTCGGGAAGGTCACGCGCTTCTGCACCTCGGCCAGGGTGGCGAGGCCGAAGACCGGCGAGGAGGAGCGGATCCGCAGCAGTTCCCCGTACCGGGCGCGGGCCGCGCCGATCGCCGCGCAGTCGGGCTTCAGCGCCGGGTCGCCGAGCAGCGGCCTGGCGTACTGCCACTTGTCCTCGTTGTCGGGCTTCGGGGGGAGCCCGGCGCCGAAGCCGTTGCCCGCCGAGCAGTCCCACAGCAGCCGGTTGAACCAGTCGCCCGAGTCGTAGGAGTTGCGGTCGAGCGACTTGGAGCGCAACCGCTCGCTGCCCGCGTGCATGAACGAGGTGCCCTGCCCGAGCACGGTCGTGGCCAGCGAGAGCGACTGCATGCGCACCCGGTCGGACATGGCGGTCGCCGGTGGCAGCTTGTACGCCAGCGCGTCGAACAGCGTCTCGTTGTCGTGGGCGTCCACGTAGGTGACGACCTCGCCCGGCGAGGCGGTGTACCCGGCGGGGGAGCCGTTGTAGCTCACCTCCGAGCCCTTGGTGAGCCTGCCGTCGGAGGCGGTGAAGGTGTAGTCGCGGAGGTTGCCGGCGAGCCCGACCTTGATCAGGTCGTGGTAGTTCAGCAGCCGGGACCTCTGCTGCGCCTCGTCGCCGTTGGCCGGTGAGCCGTTGGGCGCCCCGGCGAGCCCCGAGCCGAAGCCCTGCACGCGGGGGTCGGCGTCGAACGGGCCGCCGCCGCGCACCGCGTCGCGCAGCCGGTCGCTGAAGGTGCCGATCCCGGTGCCCGCCATGTTGGCCTGGGTGGCCTGCTCGAAGCGGGCGCCGTCGGCCACCTCGCCGAAGTTCCAGCCCTCCCCGTACAGGATGATCGACTTGCCGTCGACGCCGTCGCGGGCGACGGTCAGCTTGTCGAGGGCCGCGCGGACCGCGACCATGTTCGCCTTCGGGTGGTGGCCCATCAGGTCGAACCTGAAGCCGTCCACCTTGTACTCGCGGGCCCAGGTCACGATGGAGTCGACGACGAGCCTGCCCATCATGGCGTGCTCGGGCGCGGTGTTGGCGCAGCAGGTGGAGGTGGCCACCGTGCCGTCGTCGAGCAGCCGGTGGTAGTAGCCGGGCACGAGGCGGTCGAGCACCGAGGTGGGGTCCTGGCCCGCGGCGTGGGTGTGGTTGTAGACCACGTCCATCACCACCCGCAGCCCGGCCCTGTTCAGCCCGCCGACCATGCCGCGGAACTCCCTGATCCGCGACGACCCGTCGGGCTCGGCGGCGTAGGAGCCCTCGGGCACGGTGTAGTGCAGCGGGTCGTAGCCCCAGTTGAAGGAGTCCTTCGCCGCGGTCCTCGCGACGCAGGCCTGCTGCTCCTCGGAGTCGGGGGGCATCGAGGCCAGGTCGCAGGCGGGCTCGGTCCGGTCGGCCCTCTTGTCGGGAACGGTCGCTATGTCGAAGACGGGCAGCAGGTGCACGTGGGTCAGCCCGTCCTTCGCCAGCCCGCGCAGCTCCCGCATCCCGGCCGAGTCGCCGGTGAACGCGGCGTACGTGCCGCGCTCGGCGGCCGGGACGGTCGTGTCGGAGGCGGAGAAGTCGCGCACGTGCAGCTCGTAGACCGACGCCTTCTGCTGGGGGACGGCCTTCGGCTTGGCCAGGGACGTCCAGCCGTCGGGGCGCAGCGCCCGGTCGGACAGGTCGGCGAGCTGGCTGCGGCCCGAGCCCGCCGACAGCGACAGGCTGTAGGGGTCGGTCACCTCGTTGACGACGACCTTCCCCTCGCCCGGCGCGTAGACCGTCACGAGGAAGGTGTAGTAGCGGTCCTTCCAGTCCCGCTGTCCGCGCACCGACCAGACGCCGGTGTCGTCGTCGCGGCGCATGGGGTGGACGGTGCGGCCGCCGCCGGAGGAGTCGCGGTAGAGGGCGAGCTCGACCTTGCCCGCGGTCGGCGCCCAGACCGACAGTTTGGGAGCGCCGCCGCTCCAGGAGGGCCCGAGGTCGGCGGTCGCCGCCCCGGGGTACAGGTCGTCGAGCAGGCCGGGGAACTGCACGCCGGTGGCGGCGAGCAGCGCGCCCGAGGCGTCGCGCTCGACGGCCACGATCTGGCCGCGGGTGGCCTCCCTCACCAGGTCGGCGTCGCGCGGGTCGACGGTGAACGCGGCGTGCCCGGCCAGGTGCGGCCACTTCGCCTTCTGCGCCTCGGTCAGCGCGCCGGGCGCGAGACGGACGAGCCTGAGGTCGCCGGTCAGGTCGCCCTTGTCGTAGGTGATGCCGCCCTTGGCGGAGAAGGCGAGGGAGTAGCGGTTCGCGGCCGAGGGGTCGATCTTCCAGGCGACGGTGGCGCGGTCGATCCAGTGCGCCGACGACTTCGACAGGTCGGCGTCGGCCCCGCGCGCCGAGGGCTGGGGCAGCAGGTGTCCCTCGGTGGCCGCGACCCGCCACGCCTCGTGGCCGGTCGAGGTCAGGTCCAGCGACTGGTTGTCGGGCAGGTCCTTGGTGTCGCCCTTGTGGATGATGTAGTTCACGGTCTTGGCCCCCTCGGTCAGGGGGACGCGGAAGTGAACGCCGAACCCGTCCTCGCCCGCGGGCCGCAGCGGCGCGCCCCACTCGGTGGGATTCGCCACGTCGCCCCACAGGTGCAGTCCCCAGCCGTCGTAATTCCCGTCCGGCCGGTGGTAATGCAGGATCGCGACGTTCTCGGCCGCCGCCCGGGTCGGGTGGGCCTTCGCCACGCCCGAGGCGACGTACGCGTCGGGCTGCAGCGCCGGGGTGAACGACTGGTCGGGCCCGGGGTCCTTGGTGTCGCCCTTGTGCACGATGAAGTTCGCCGCGACGGAGGCGTCCTTCAGCGGCACCTTCCAGAACGCGCCGTAGGAGTCGACGCCGTCCGGCGGGCGCGGCGAAGCCCAGTCGGTGGGCACCCCGTCGGCGAGCCCGTCGCCCCACAGGTGCAGCCCCCAGCCGTCGTAGGTCTTGTCCGGGCGGCTGTAGTGGACGGTCGCGTACCCCTGGGCCGCCGCGCGGGACAGGTGGGTCTCCGGTCTCCCCTTCGCCAGCCAGACCTCGCCGTTCCTGGCGGGGTTCACGATCCGGTCGCCGCCGTCCTTCTCGTCGCCCTTGTGGGCGATGATCCCGACGCTGGTGGCGCCCGGCTTGAGCTTGATCCAGGCGAAGCGGCCGTAGGAGTCCTCGCCGGTCAGCGGGAGCGGGGCCGCCCACTCGGTCGGGTTCTCCACGTCGCCCCAGACGTGCAGGCCCCAGCCGTCGTAGTCGCCGGCGTTCTCCCGCTGGTAGTGCACGACCAGCCAGTCGCGCTTCACCGCGCCCGGCTCCTCGGGGGCGGGCTCGGCGCCGACGGTCGCCTGCGCGACCGCCGAGGCGAACCGGCCCGCGGAGTCCTTCACCACGGCCTTGTACGACACCTTCGTGCCCGCCGCGAGGCCGCGCAGGTCGTGGAAGACCCGGAAGGCGCGACCCGAGGGGGTGGCGTTGGGGGCGTCGTCGGTGCCGATCGCCCGCCAGGCGCCGTCGCCGACCTTGGCGGCGAAGGTGACCTGGTCGAAGCCGGTGCCGGGCACGGTCGCGACGACCGGGATCCGGCCGTCCTCGGCGGTGCCCCTGATCTCGGTGCCCGGCAGGGCGATCGAGACGGCCGGGGCGGCGGCCGGGGCGGCGAGTCTGGCGGGCGCCTTGTAGACGACCGCCGACAGGGCGGGGACGGTGAGCGCCAGCTTCGTGTCCGTGCCGGTGGTGAGGGCGGCGGCGCCCTCGCCGTACACCTTCGTGAAGGCCGCGCCCGCCGAGAAGGTGGGCACGCTCGCGGTCGCGGGCTGTTCGGCGTTGTTGACCGCGACCAGATACTCGACCTGCCGCGTGGCGTCGATCCTGGAGAAGGCGTAGACGCCGCCGGAGACCAGCCGCTCGATCTGGGCGCCGTCGGCGAGGGCCGGGTGGGCGTCGCGCAGCGCGGCGAGGGCGGAGATGCCCCGGTAGAGCGGGTGCGTGGGGACGAAGTTGTCCTTGGCGTGGGTGGAGTCGGTGCCGATCAGGTCGTCGCTCAGGTAGCTCTCCGTCTTGGAGGCGAACATGGACGCACGGGCGTCCTGGTCGCCGCCCTTGCCGGTGAAGCCCTGCTCGTCGCCGTAGTAGACGACCGGCTGGCCCCGGGTGAGGTACATCAGCTCGTGGGCGAGCAGGTCCCTGCGCAGCAGCTCGGAGTCGGGGGCGCCCGGGTTGTCCTGGGTGACGAAACGGCCGATGCGGCCCATGTCGTGGTTGCCGAGGAAGGTCGGCAGCGACGACGCGTTGCCGTCGGCGTCGGTGTGGTAGTCGTCGCCCGCGTACAGCCGGGCGAGCCTGGAGGCGTCCGCCGTGCCGCCGCCGAAGGAGCGGGCGGCCTCCTGGAAGGGGAAGTCCAGGGTGGCGTTCATCGCGCCCCGGGTGGAGTAGCGGCTGGTGAAGGACGGCTCGCCGGAGTAGACCTCGCCGAACATGAAGAACCGCTTGTTGCCCTGCTGGGCCGCGTAGCCGCGCAGCGCCGGGGAGAACCTCTCCCAGAACTCCATGTTCACGTGCTTGGCGGTGTCGATGCGGAAGCCGTCGAGGCCGGTGTCGCGCACCCACGTCCGGTAGATGTCGGTCATGCCCTTGACGACCTCGGGGCGCTCGGTCCACAGGTCGTCGAGGCCGAAGAAGTCGCCGTACTCGTCGTTCTCGCCGCCGCTGAAGGTGGAGTCGCCCCGGTTGTGGTACATCGTCGGGTCGTTCAGCCAGGACGGGGTCTTCGCGTTCCTCGGCGCGACCGGGGTGTACGGGAACGAGCCGGTGTCCACCTTCGGGAAGGTGTCCCTGCCCGCGAAGTCGCGGTCGTCGAAGGGCACGCCGCTCCTGTCGACGTAGGGGTAGGCGCCCTTGGAGCGATAGGAGTACGTCTTCTCCGTGTAGTCGACCACGTCGGCCGTGTGGTTGGTGATGATGTCGAAGAAGACCTTCATCCCGCGCCGGTGGGCCTCGCGCACCAGCTCCTTCATCTGGGCGTTGGTCCCCAGGTGCGGGTCGATCCTGGTGAAGTCGGTGATCCAGTAGCCGTGGTATCCGGCCGAGACGTTCGCGCCGGTGCCCTGCACGGGACGGTTCACGAACGCCGGGGTGATCCAGATCGCGGTGCTGCCGAGGTTCTTGACGTAGTCGAGCTTTCCGAGCAGTCCCTTGAGGTCGCCGCCCTGGTAGAAGCCCTTGTGCGTGGGGTCGAAGCCGGTGGTGAGCCGGTCGCCCGACAGGCCGCCCCGGTCGTTGCCGGTGTCGCCGTTGGCGAACCGGTCGGTCATCGCGAAGTAGAAGCGCTCGCGGCTCAGGTCGGTGCGGAGCGCGTCGCGGGCGAGGTCCCGGTCGGAGGGGGCGGCGGTGCGGCTGAGCGCGGACACCACGGGGCCGGTGCCGGCGCCGGACGAGGAGGGCGTCGCGGAGACCGGGACCGGTGCGGAGAGGGGCGCGGGGGGGAGGGCGGGGGAGGTGGACGCGGCGGCGGGGAGCGGGGCGGCGAGAGGGGTGGTGACCAGGGTCACCGCGAGCGCGGCCCCCGTCAGGAAGGTCGTTCTCGCGCGCCGTGGGGGGAACGGCCAGACCACGGAGGGCCTCCACGGGAGTTGTTTCGAGGGTGTTGCCCGGAAGTTACTCACTGGGAATGGTCTGTGCAATCCCTTGCGGCAATTTTCTGAATCCCGGCAATTCATGGCCGTCCGGAAGGGGACCCAATCGGTTGCCCAAAACGTACAAAAGGTGATTTTTCGTGATTAAAAGGGTGATACGGCTGCTCGTCGGTCGAGTGGGAAGGTGGGATGACTCCTCAGCTTTGGGGGGCTTTGTAACGACTTTGCAGACTCTTGCAGAAACTTCTTCCAATGAGGTTCACGTCGGCGTAACGTCCGGCGTACTCCAGACCCGGCCGGACGGCTCATCGGTCCCGGCCGCCCCCTGAACACGAGGAGAAGAACATGCGGCGAGCCCTCTCGGCCGCGGCGATTGTCGGGGCCCTCGCCCTGGCGGTCTCCGCCTGTGGCGGCGGTGACGCCGGTACGGCGGCCCCCGCCCAGTCCGCGGCGTCGGACCCGTCGAAGATCACTGGTGAGATCACGTGGTGGGACACCGTCAGGCCCGACAGTGAGGGCCCGACCTTCCAGGCGCTCATCAAGGACTTCCAGGCGAAGTATCCGGGCATCAAGGTCAAGTACGTCAACGTCCCCTCCGACCAGGCGCAGAACCAGTTCCAGACCGCGGCGCAGGCGGGCGCGGGGGCGCCGGACGTGATCCGCTCCGAGGTCGCCTGGACCTCCCAGTTCGCCTCGCTCGGCTACCTCCAGCCGCTGGAGGGCACCCGCGCGGTGGAGAACGAGGCGGACTTCCTGCCGGGGCCGCTGAGCAGCACCAAGTACGACGGCAAGACGTACGCCGTCCCGCAGGTCACCGACACCCTCGCGCTCATCTACAACAAGCGGCTGCTCAAGGAGGCCGGGCACGAGAAGGCCCCCACCACGGTCGAGGAGCTCAAGCAGGCCGCGCTCGACGTCAAGGAGAAGACCGGGGCGAACGGCCTCGCGCTCAACGTCGACTCCTACTTCCTGCTGCCCTTCATGTACGGCGAGGGCGGCGACCTCCTCGACGTGCAGAACAAGAAGATCACCGTCAACTCCCCGGCGAACGTGAAGGCGATGGCCACCGTCGCCGACCTGGTCACCTCCGGCGCCGCGCCGAAGCCCGCGATCCAGGACAGCTACGCCAACGCGATGACCGCCCTCAAGGACGGCAAGGCCGCGATGATCTACAACGGCCCGTGGGCGCTGTCGGAGATCTACCAGGGCAAGGAGTTCAAGGACAAGGAGAACCTGGGCATCGCCCCCGTCCCGGCGGGCTCGGTCAAGGCCGGCGCCCCCACCGGCGGCTGGAACCTGGCCATCTACGCCGGTTCCAAGAACCTGGACGCCTCCTACGAGTTCGTCCGCTTCATGAGCACCCCCGAGTCCCAGGCCAGGGTGGCCAAGGAGATCAGCCTCCTGCCGACCCGCGCCTCCGCGTACGACAACCCCGACGTGCAGGCCAACAAGGACGTCGCCGTCTTCAAGCCCATCATGGACACCGCGACCGCCCGGCCGTGGATCCCCGAGGGCGGCCAGCTCTTCCAGCCGCTCCTTGAGGGCTACCAGTCGCTCGTCGGCGGCACGGCGACCCCCGAGGAGATGCTCAAGAAGGTCGACGGCCAGTACCGAGGCATCTTCAAGGACTGGAGCTGACCCGTGGCGCTCTCGACTGGGCGTGTGAACGGCACGGCCAGGGACCGGGCCGCGGGCGCCGACGGCGCCCGCGGCCGGGGCCGCGGCAAGGAGCCCGGCCGGCTTCGGCGGACGACGGCCAGGCACTGGTACGCCTGGGCCATGGTCGCCCCGGTGATCCTGGTCACCGGCCTGCTGGTCGGCTGGCCGCTGGCCAGGGGCGTCTACCTCTCGCTGACCGACGCCACCGAGGCCAACATCGGCCGGACGATCGGCGTCAACGTCATCCCCTCGACCTACGAGTTCACCTGGTTCGACAACTACGTCACGATCCTGACCAGCGGGCTGTTCTGGGAGAAGCTGACCTGGACGGTCGTGTGGACCGTCGCCTGCGTGGCGTTCCACTACGGCCTGGGCCTCGGCCTGGCCCTGCTGCTCAACCGCGAGGTCAGGTTCCGCTCGGCCTACCGGCTGCTGCTCATCCTGCCGTGGGCGATCCCGGGCTTCGTCTCGGCGTTCATCTGGCGCTACCTCTACAACAGCGACTTCGGCGTGATCAACGCGATGCTGCGGGCCGCCGGCCTGGGCGCGGTCGGCTGGCTCGACGACCCGACCACGGCGAAGATCGCGGTCATCGCGGTCAACGTCTGGATGGGCGTGCCGTTCATGATGGTCGCCGTGCTGGGCGGGCTCCAGTCGATCCCCGGTGAGCTGTACGAGGCGGCCGAGGTGGACGGCGCCACGCCGTGGCAGCGCTTCCGCTTCATCACGGTTCCCGGTCTGCGTACCGTGTCGAGCACGGTCGTCCTGCTGGGCACGATCTGGACGTTCAACATGTTCCCGGTGATCTACCTGATCAGCGGGGGAGGACCGGGCAGCTCCACCGAGATCCTGGTCACCTACGCCTTCCGTGAGGCCTTCACCGGCGTCCGCAACTACTCCAACTCCGCGGCGTGGGGAGTGATCATCCTCCTGCTCCTCGTCGTGCTGGCCGTGGTCTACCGGCGCTCGCTGCGCAAGCAAGGGGAGGTCTGGTGAGCACAGCCACCACAGCCACCACCGGGGGGACCGGACGCGCCCGGGGGCGCGGGGAACGCAGCGTCGGGAAGTCGATCCTGCTGCACGCGACCCTGCTCGCCGCGGTCGTCACCTCGCTGTTCCCGATCGTCTGGCTGGTCCTCACCTCGCTCAAGCCGCGCGACGGCTGGCTCTCCAGCGAGCTGGAGATCTTCAACCAGCCCTCGCTGGACAACTACGTGCGGGTGCTCACCGAGACGCGGTTCCCGACCTGGCTGCTCAACTCGGTGATCGTCGCCGGGCTGACCACGGTCATCGGCGTCTTCCTCGCCTCCACGACCGGGTACGCCATCAGCCGCTTCCGCTTCCCCGGCTACCGCGGGGTGATGTGGATGCTGCTCGTCACCCAGATGTTCCCGGTGGCGATCCTGATCGTGCCCCTCTACAACCTGATGGCGGGCCTCGGGCTGCTCAACCAGATCCCCGGGCTGGTCATCGCCTACATGACGGTGGCGGTGCCGTTCTGCGCGTGGATGATGAAGAGCTACTTCGACTCCATCCCGCGGGAGATCGACCAGGCGGGGCTCGTCGACGGCCTCACGCCGTTCGGCGCGTTCTGGCGGGTCGTCCTGCCGCTGGCCAGGCCGAGCCTCGCGGTCACCGCGTTCTACTCGTTCATGACCGCCTGGGGCGAGGTGGCCTACGCCACCGTGTTCATGTCGCAGGAGGAGAAGCGCACGCTCGGCATCGGGCTTCAGCAGTTCGTCGGCCAGCACTGGTCCGACTGGGGCCTGCTCACCGCGGCGGCGGTGCTGATCGCGGTCCCGGCGGCGGTCGTCTTCCTGCTCGTCCAGCGGCATCTGGTCGCCGGGCTTACCGCCGGTGCCACGAAGTCGTAACACCACCGTGCTATTACGTCCTGATATGTCACTTGATCGGGGGATTTAATATGACTGAGCTTGCCCGAGTGGACCGGGGTGCCGGGACCGCCACCCGATGGTGGCGCGACGCGGTGATCTACCAGGTCTACGTGCGCAGCTTCGCCGACGGCAACGGCGACGGCGTGGGGGACCTGCTCGGCGTGCGCGGCAGGCTCCCGTACCTGGCGGACCTCGGGGTCGACGCGGTCTGGCTCACCCCGTTCTTCACCTCGCCGATGGCCGACTTCGGCTACGACGTGGCCGACTACCGGGACGTGGACCCGATCTTCGGGTCGCTGGCCGACGCCGGGGCGCTGATCGACGACGCGCACCGGCACGGCCTGCGGGTCATCGTGGACGTGGTGCCCAACCACACCTCCGACCGGCACGCCTGGTTCCTGGAGGCCCTGGCCGCGCCCCCCGGAGACCCCGCGAGGGAGCGCTACATCTTCCGCCGGGGCCGGGGCGCGGGCGGGGAGCTGCCGCCCAACGACTGGGAGTCGGTCTTCGGTGGTCCCGCGTGGACCCGGCTGCCCGACGGCGAGTGGTACCTCCACCTGTTCGCCGCCGAACAGCCCGACCTGAACTGGGAGAACCCCGAGGTCCACGCGGAGTTCGAGTCGATCCTGCGGTTCTGGCTCGACATGGGGGTGGACGGCTTCCGCGTCGACGTCGCCCACGGCATGGTCAAGGCCGACGGCCTGCCCGACGTCGGCCACCCCGACCAGGTCCGGATGATCGGCACCGAGGTGGTGCCGTTCTTCGACCAGGACGGCGTGCACGAGATCCACCGCGCCTGGCGCAGGCTGCTCGACTCCTACCCCGGCGAGCGGATCGGCGTCGCCGAGGCGTGGGCGCCGTCCTCGCTGCGGCTGGCCAACTACGTCCGCCCGGACGAGATGCACCAGGCGTTCAACTTCCAGTTCCTCGTCGCCCCCTGGGAGGCCGCCGCGTTCCACGCGGTCATCCGGGAGTCGCTCACGACGGCCGGGCTGGTCGGCGCGCCCTGCACCTGGGTGCTTTCCAACCACGACGTCAAGCGCCACCTCACCCGCTACGGCGGCGGCGAGGTCGGCCTGCGCCGCTCCCGCGCCGCCGCCCTGCTCACGCTCTCCCTGCCCGGCTCGGCCTACGTCTACCAGGGGGAGGAGCTCGGGCTGCCCGAGGTCCTCGATCTGCCGGAGGAGTTCCAGCGCGACCCGCAGCGCCTGCGCAACCCCGACGACGGCCGCGACGGCTGCCGGGTGCCACTCCCGTGGGCCGACGGCGAGCCGCACTTCGGCTTCAGCCTGCCCGGCGCCGAGGGGACCTGGCTGCCCATGCCGCCGTCCTGGGGGCCGCTCAGCGTCGCGTCCCAGCTCGGCGACCCGGTCTCCACGCTGAACCTCTACCGGGAGGCGCTGCGGATCAGGCGCGAGCGCCGCTCCTTCGACGACGCCCCGCTGACCTGGCTCGACTCCCCGCAGGGCACCCTCGCCTTCGCCAGGGGCGACGGGTTCGCCTGCACGGTCAACCTCACCGGCGAGCCCGTGGAGCTGCCCGCCCCCGGACGGATCCTGCTGGCCAGCGCGGAGACGGCCGTCGAGGGCGGCGTGGCACGGCTCGCCCCCGACTCCGCCGTCTGGTGGGAACCCGATGTCGCATAGCACCGGGCAGCTCGGCTCCGCCGCCGGTACCGGTACCGGTACCGGCGGCGGTACCGCCAGGCTGACCGACATCGCCGCGCAGGCCGGGGTGAGCGAGGCCACGGTCAGCCGGGTGCTCAACGGCAAGCCGGGGGTCTCCGCCGTGACCCGGCAGGCGGTGCTGACCGCCCTGGACCTGATGGGGTACGAACGCCCGCAACGGCTGCGCCAGCGCAGCAACGGGCTGATCGGCCTGGTCACCCCGGAGCTGGACAACCCCATCTTCCCGGCCTTCGCCCAGGCCTTCGAGAAGACGCTCACCCAGCACGGTTACACCCCGGTGCTCTGCACCCAGCTGCCCGGCGGGGCGGTCGAGGACGAGTTCACCGAGGTTCTCGTGGAGCGCGGGGTGAGCGGCATCATCTTCGTCTCCGGGCTGCACGCGGACATCACCGCGCGCTCGGACCGCTACACCCAGCTGATCGGGCAGGGCGTGCCGATCGTCCTGCTCAACGGGCACGCCGCCGACGTGCCCGCCCCGTTCATCTCCCCCGACGACCGGGCCGCGGCCCGGCTCGCCGTGCAGCACCTGGCCGACCTGGGACACGAGCGCATCGGCCTGGCCGTCGGCCCCGGCCGGTTCGTGCCGGTGATCAGGAAGATCGAGGGCTACCGGCAGGCCATGTCCCAGCTGCTCGGCGTCACGGACGTCGACGGGCTGATCTCGCACTCGCTGTTCTCGGTCGAGGGCGGCCAGGTCGCGACGGCGCAGCTGCTGGAGCGCGGCTGCACGGGCATCGTGTGCGCGTCCGACCTGATGGCGCTGGGCGCGATCCGGGCCTGCCGTGACCGGGGGCTGTCGGTGCCGGGAGACGTCTCGGTGGTGGGGTTCGACGACTCGCCGCTGATCGCGTTCACCGACCCGCCGCTCACCACCGTGCGCCAGCCCGTGCAGCCGATGGTCACCGCCGCCGTGCACACCCTCCTGGAGGCCGTCGCCGGGGCGCCCGGCCAGCACTCCGAGCTGATCTTCCAGCCGGAACTCATCGTGCGGGGCTCGACCGGTTCGGGGCCCAAGATCGTTCGCTGATCGACCCCGCCCGGGGCGGAGGTAACGGCCCGCTGTGTGTCCCTCACTCGGATCGCTGAGTGAACCCCGGGTGTGCGAAGATCTGCGCTGACGTACCGGCGGTGACGGCGATGGAGCGTACCAAGATGAACTCGACGAGGCTGTGGGCCGCTCCCGTGGCAGGGGCTCTCGTGGCCGGAAACATGCTCGTCGCCGTGCCCGGGGCCGCCGTGGCCGCGGCGGGCACCACCTACTACGTCGACTCCAGGTCGGGGGACGACTCCGCCGCCGGAACCTCGGCCGCGGCGGCCTGGCGCAGCCTGGACAACGTCAACGCCGCCACCCTGGGCCCCGGCGACACCGTGCGCCTCAAGCGCGGCGGCAGCTGGCCGGGCGCGCTGACGCTGTCGGGCCGGGGCACCGCCGCCAGCCCCATCTCGGTCGAGCCGTACGGCAAGGGCGCGGCCCCGAGGATCAGCGGCAGGGACGCCGCCTGCGTGGTGATCTCGGGCTCCTACGTGCGGGTCGTGGGGGTGCGGGCGAGCAACTGCCAGTGGGCCGGATTCGAGGTCGGCGGCAGCCGCAACGAGCTCGACCGCGTCATCGCCGACCGCAACATCACCGGGGTCCACTTCATCGGCGCGCGCAACGTCGTCAAGAACAGCGTCCTGAGCGACAACAACCGGATGAGCGTCAACGACGAGGGCGGCGACGACGACTCCGGCGCCTTCGGCGTGCTGCTCAACGGTGACGACAACCTCGTCACCGGAAACACGATCACCGGCAGCTACGCGAGCAGCAAGGACTACGGCACCGACGGCGCCGCCGTCGAGGTGTTCAACGGCGACCGCAACCGGATCACCCACAACGTCGCCAGGAACAACGAGACCTTCGTCGAGCTCGGCGCGCAGAAGGGCAAGACCGCCGGGGGCAACATCTTCGCCCACAACGTGGTCACCTCCTCGCGCCGGGGCTCCTTCCTCGTCACCCGGGGCCCCGGCCACGTGGTCGGGCCGGTGAAGGGCACCGTCGCGGTGCACAACTCGGTCTACCTGCCCGCCCGCAAGACCCTCGGCTGGGCCTGCCACGACGGCTGCTCCCCGGGCATCCTGAAGCTGCGCAACAACATCATCGTGGTCGGCGGCGAGGTGGGCTTCGAGGACGGCAAGGGGGCCGACGAGGACGCCGGCGTCTACAAGGGCCGCTCCCTGAAGTTCAAGCTCGGCCCCAGGTCGATCGTGGCCGACCCCCGCTTCAGGAGCCGGACGGACCTGCGCCTGCGTCCCGGCTCCCCGGCGCTCGGCCGGGGCGTCAAGCTCGGCCCCACCTGGTACGGAGGGGCGGGCCTGGCCCGCGACCTCTCCGGGGCCGCGCTGTCCGCGACCCCCGCCGCCGGGGCCTATCAGTCCTGACTTTTACTGGTTTTGGGTCTTATTCTGGACATCTCCCCGGAACCTTCGTGAAACCTGGCTAGGACAGTCTGGTCGCAGAGCGAGGTGATCGGCATGATGTTGCGGCTACGTGTTTCCTTCCCCGACAGGCCGGGCGCCCTGGGCCAGGCGGCCCGGGTGCTCGGCACGCTGGGTGCGGACATCCTCCAGGTGACCGTCCTGGAACGTGAGGTGGGCCGGGCGGTGGACGACTTCACCGTCTCCTGGCCCGGTCCCGTGGACGCGGAGACGGTCAGGGACCGTCTCTCGGGCGTTCCCGGGATGCGGGTCGAGGGTGTCTGGCCCACTCGCGAGATACCCGGCACCGCGCCCGACTACGACCTGCTGAAGCACGTCGCCGCCGATCCCGGCAGGGCCTTCGCCACCCTCGTGGACGCCATGCCCGACCTGGTGAGCGCCGAGTGGGCGGTGATCCTGTCGCCGGAGAGCGAGGATCTCGTCCACCGCAGCTGGCAGGCTCCGACGGCCCTCGACGAGACGGGTGGTCTCGTCGGTGTCAAGGCGGCCGACCTCGCCACGCTGCGCCCCGCCGTCCTCGGCTCCGGGCGGCACCAGCTGATGAGCCTCCCGGTTCCGGAGACGAGCCGGCACCTGGTCCTGGCCAGGACCGACGGCCCGCCCTTCCACCGTGCGGAGCTGGATCGTGCCATCCGCGTCCTGGAGATCGTCTCCATCATGAGCCACGCCTCCTGAGCCCTCACGTTTCCGATATGTCGGTTATGGGGTAGGAAGGCTAGGAGTGGCTCGGCGCCACCTTCCGTGACCGCGCCTTCCCGTCCGTCGTGCCCGGTCCCGCCCGCCACGGGCGGCCGGGTCCGCCCGGCGGGACGGTGGCCGTCGCGCACACCCGCATCAGATCTCCCCCCGATAGACGCCGCTGGTCGTATCGGTACCGGGCCCTCGCGGGTCCGCGAGGAGGGCAGCCTGATGTCTGAGCGCCACCACGTCGTGACGATGACCCTGCTGGGACTCTGCCTGGGAGCGAGCACGGCCTGCGGGGGCGGGAGCGGGACCGTCACGGGCGCCGCCCCCGCCGCCCCAGCAGCCCTCGCGCGAGGACTCGACCTCGCGCGAAGTCCCGGTCCCGGGCAGAGCCCCGAGCCGGGCACGAGCGGCCCCGGGCCCGGGGCGAGCGCCACCCCGGGTCCCGGATCCCCGGAGGGCGCCGCGCCCGTACCGGAGGGGTTCAAGCGGATCGGGGGACCCGCCAACGGCGTCACCGTCGCCGTCCCGAAGGAATGGGTGGCGCTCGACCTGACCAAGGACGACCTCGACAAGGGGCTGAAGGAGAGCGGCCTGACGGGCCCCACGCTGGAACAGGCGAAGAAAAGCCTGCGGACCCTGGTCGACAACAACGGCATCTGGGCGTCGGACACCGACTCGGCGAAGACCTCCAGGAACGGCTTCCCCACCAACCTCAACGCCTTCTGCCAGGCCGGGCGGCAGATCTCGATGGAACAGCTGATCAGCGAGACCAGATCCCAGCTGGAACAGCTCAACGCCAAGGTCGTCGAGACGAAGAAAATGCGGATCGGCTCCAGGGAGGCGGCCCGGATCGTCTACTCGTTCGAGACCAACGGCGTCAGCGTCCGGGGCACCCAGTACTACGTGCCGGTCGCGGAGAGGACCTGCATCGTCACGCTCAGCACCGACACCGGGGGCAAGCAGGAACTGTTCGACCGGATCGGCGAGACGATCAGACCGGTCTGACCGTCCCGTTCCCGTACGACCGCGGCGGCCCCGCTTCGCCGCTGAGGCGGCTCCGCACCGGCGCCGCGTCAGCGCTGCGGCGGGTCGATGCGGGCGCCGTCCATGGTGAAGAGCATCAGGCGGGTGACGTCGACCCCCACCCGGGCGGGCTCTCCGGCCCGCCAGACCGGGCGGGACCCCAGGCGGATGATGAGGTCGGCCCTGCGGTGGTTGCCGCCGGCCTGCTCCTGCTCCTGCTGCGGCTCGGCGTCCTCGTCGAACACGCCCCCGGGCATCAGCCGCCGCAGGACCGAGCGGATCCGCCCACCGACGAGCGGGACGCCCAGGCCGTTGGCCTTGTGCCGGGGGTCGGGGGGCTCGGGCACGGCCACGGAGGTGAGCCCGCTCTCGACGTAGGCGAGCCACTCGTGGCCGTGGTACTCCAGGGCACGGACGCGGCCGAGGAAGGTCGGCCCCTCGAAGCTCTCGGGAACCGGGGCGAGGCAGTCCGGGCGCAGGCCGACGATGATCTGGCGGCCCACGTGCTGGGAGATGACGTACGCCCTCGGATCGGTCCAGGGGATCATGATCTGGTGCGGGCCGAAGTCCAGCAGGATGAACTGGTTCTGCGGGGTGCGCACGGTGGCCGCGAGCAGGTTGATCTGCTGGGAGCTGAGGAAGGCCGCGGTGAAGGCGGTCGCGGGGTCGTTGTAGACCTGGCCGGGAGTGCCGACGTCCTGCAGGACGCCGCGGTTCATGATGGCGATCCGGTCGGCCAGGGTGAGGGCCTCGACCTGGTCGTGCGTCACGTAGATCGTGGTCACCCCGAGGGAGCGGACCAGCGACGAGATCTCCATCCGGAGCTCGGTGCGCATGCCCGCGTCCAGGTTGGAGAGCGGCTCGTCCATCAGGAAGAGCGAGGGCTGGCGGACGATCGCGCGGCCCATCGCCACGCGCTGGCGCTGGCCGCCGGAGAGCGTTCCAGGGCGCCGTTCCAGGGTCTCGTCGATGTGCAGCGCCTTGGACAGCTCCGTCACGCGCTCCCTGACCATCGCCGGGTCGGCCTTCGCGATCTCCAGGGGGAAGGCGATGTTGCCGCGTACCGTCCGGTGCGGGTAGAGCGCCCCGTTCTGGAACACCATGGCCACGTCGCGGTCGCGGGGGGCGAGCTCGTTGGCGAGCGTGCCGCCCAGCCACAGGTCCCCGTCGGTGACCTCCTCCAGGCCCGCGATCATCCGGAGCAGGGTGGACTTGCCGCAGCCGGAAGGGCCTAACAGGACGAGGAACTCCCCGTTCTCCGCGCGCAGACTCATGCGGTCGACCGCGAGGTATCCACCCGGGTATACCTTGCTCACGTTGTCGAGGACGACGGTACTCATGCGCGCTCGTTCCTCCCGGGCGCCCCCGCCCGGATCCCAGCCGTGTGATTGATGAGGTAGTACATCGCGACACTTGCCTATGTGTCCATAGATGTCGTTAGAAATTGCTCATCTAATGGTTACTTCTCCGTTCCCCGGTGTGACGTCCAGCCGTGACATGGAGCCTTTACCGGAACACCAGCGCGAGGGTTGAAATGTTACAATTTGCGAAAAGTTGCAGAAACGAATTTCATAGAGGGTGCCGGATGCCGATCGTTTCGCGCCCGGTCCGGCCGCATCGTGGGGTGACTGCTTGATGGACGGTGAGCTCGCGCAGACCTCGCGTCTCCGTTCCGACGGGACGGCGGTCCGGCTGGCCGACATAGCGGCGCAGGCCGGGGTGAGCGAGGCCACGGTCAGCCGGGTGCTCAACGGCAAGCCCAGCGTGTCGCAGTCGACCCGGCAGGCGGTGCTGACCGCCCTGGACCTGATGGGGTACGAACGCCCGCAACGGCTGCGCCAGCGCAGCAACGGCCTGGTCGGCCTGGTCACCCCGGAGCTGGACAACCCCATCTTCCCGGCCTTCGCCCAGGCGATCGAGAAGGCGCTCACCCAGCACGGTTACACCCCGGTGCTCTGCACCCAGCTGCCCGGGGGCGCCCCCGAGGACGAGTTCACCGAGCTCCTGATGGACCGCGGGGTGAGCGGCATCGTCTTCGTCTCCGGGCTGCACGCCGACACCACGGCGAAGATGGACCGTTACACGCGCCTGATCGAGCGCGGGCTGCCGATCGTCCTGCTCGACGGCTACAGCGAGCGCGTCGAGGCGCCCTTCGTCTCCCCGGACGACCGGGCCGCGGCCCGGCTCGCCGTGCAGCACCTGGCCGACCTCGGGCACGAGCGCATCGGCCTGGCCGTGGGGCCGCGCCGGTTCGTGCCGGTGATCAGGAAGATCGAGGGCTACCGGCAGGCCATGTCCCAGCTGCTCGGCGTCACGGACGTCGACGAGCTGATCTCGCACTCGCTGTTCTCGGTGGAGGGCGGGCAGGCCGCCGCGGCGCAGCTGCTGGCGCGGGGGTGCACGGGGATCGTGTGCGCGTCCGACCTGATGGCGCTGGGCGCGATCCGGGCCTGCCGCGACCGGGGGCTGTCGGTGCCGGGAGACGTCTCGGTGGTGGGGTTCGACGACTCGCCGCTGATCGCGTTCACCGACCCGCCGCTCACCACCGTGCGCAAGCCCATCGGCGCGATGGCCTCGGCGGCGGTGGCGACCCTCCTTGAGGAGATCAACGGGGTCCGCGCCGAACACGTCGAGCTGATGTTCCAGCCCGAGCTCGTCGTCCGCCGCTCGACCGGCTCCGGCCCCCTGGTCAGCCGCTAGGCCCGGCCGGCTCGGGCCCCGGCCGGCCGCCGGGGGCACGTGCCCGGCCGGGTGGGAGCCCGGGTGGGAGCCCGGGTGGGAGCCCGGGTGGGAGCATGGCCTCATGAACACTGGTCACGATGTCGTCGTCATCGGCGGCACCGGAGTCGACACCACCGTCTACGTGCCCGCGCTCCCCCTGCCGTACGCCGACACCTACGCGGTCCCGCCGGTGATCGACCGGATCGGCAACACCGGCAGCGGTGTCGCCCTCGGCTGCCACGCGCTCGGGCTGAGGGTGAAGCTGGTCGACCTGATCGGCGACGACCCGCAGGGCCGGTTCGTCCGGGCCCACTTCGCCGAGAGGGGAGTGGACACCGGCTGGGCGCTCGCGCCGCAGGGGACCCGGCGCAGCGTCCTGCTCGTCGGCCCGGACGGGCGGCGCACCTCGCTGTTCGACCCGCGCGCCGCGCCGGGCGAGCGGCTGCCCAGGGAGCTCTACCTGGACGCGGTCCGCGCGGCCCGGCACGTCCACGTGTCGATCACCGACTTCTCCCGGCACGTCTACCCCGACCTGCGTACCGGCTCCGGTCCGAGCACCGGGCCCGAGCGGGTCACCGGATCCGGAACGGCCGCCGGGACCGTCCCGGGTGCCGGGATCGTCCTGGGGGGCGGGTCCGTCTCCACCGACCTGCACGACTGGGACGGCGAGAACGACCACCACCGGGACTTCGCCTACTCCTCCGACCTGGTCTTCCTGTCGGCCACCGCGCTCGGCCCGCGCCGCGACGAGGTGATGCGCGACATCCTGGCGCGCGGCAGGGCGAGGGCCGTGGTCTGCACGGAGGGCGCCGAGGGCTGCCGCGTCCTGGACGCGGACGGCTTCCGCGGCCGACCCGCCGCCCCCCTGCCGGGGCCGGTGGTCGACAGCAACGGCGCGGGCGACGCGTTCGTCTCGGGGGTCCTGTACGGGCTGCTCTCCGGGCGTTCCCTCGACGACTCCATCCGCCTCGGCGCCGTCGCGGGAGCTCACGCCTGCACGTCGGCGGGCACCCACGAGAACCCCATCGGCGAGCCGGACCTCCTCGCCCGCGCCGGAGAGGCGGGAGAACCCGGCCGCGCGGGAGGACCCGGCCGCGCGGGGGAACCCGGGGAACCCGCCCGTCTTCCGTAGCCCTCGCGCGGGCACGCCGGCCGCGCCCGCCCGGGTGCCGCGTGACGGCGTCCGCGTTCGACGGACGCGGAAAACCGTTTGCACGGCGGAGGGAACGGCCGACACACTCTCGGGGTGGTCGAGAGCATGCACGCTGACGGGCGCGCCGGTATCGACGCGGCGCTGGTGAGGAGACTGGTCGCGGCCCAGTTCCCGCAGTGGAGCGCCCTTCCGGTGACCCCGGTCGAGGTCGACGGGTGGGACAACCGCACCTACCGTCTCGGCGACGAGATGACGGCGCGCCTTCCCACCGCCGCCGGCTATGTCCCGGCGGTCGACAAGGAGCATCGATGGCTGCCGGTTCTCGCCCCGTCGTTGCCGGTCGCCGTTCCCGTGCCGCTGGCGAAGGGGGCCCCGGGCGAGGGATACCGGTTCAGCTGGTCGATCCGCCGCTGGCTGGACGGCGAGACCGCGAGCCCCGACCGCATCGGTGACCTGTCCGAGTTCGCGGTCTCGGTCGCCGGCTTCGTCCGCGCCCTGCAGCGCGTCGACGCGACCGGCGGTCCGGCGGCGGGCGCGCACAGCTTCCACCGGGGGGCCTCACCGGCTCACTACGACGACGAGACACGCCGCACCCTCGCCGCGCTGGACGGCCGCGTCGACACCGCCCGGGCGTCGGCGGTGTGGGACGCCGCCCTCAGGGCGGCCTGGTCCGGGCCGCCGGTGTGGTTCCACGGCGACATCGCGAGCGGCAACCTGCTGGTCAGGGACGGAAAGCTCGCCGCCGTCATCGACTTCGGCACGTCGGGCGTCGGCGATCCCGCCTGCGACCTGGTGATCGCGTGGACGATGTTCTCCGGCGAGAGCCGGGAGGCCTTCCGCGGCGCCGTCGGCCAGGAGCCCGCCACGTGGGCGCGGGCTCGGGGCTGGGCGCTGTGGAAGGCCCTGATCACCCTGGTCAGGGACATCGACGAGAACGAGGAGCGGGCCGCGGTCAACCGCCGCGTCATCGACGAGGTCCTGGCCGACCACGATCGTGCCGGCTGACCCCGCCGAAACCGAAACCGAAACCGACACCTGAACCGACACCGGAACCGGCCTCGACACGGGCACCGGCACAGGTGCCGGCACGGGCGTCGGCGCGGCCGGGCCCACGCCGGGGGCGCGGGCCGCCGCCGGACGCTCCGGGGCTCCGCGCGTGCGCCCGGATCCGGGATCCGCGCGTTCGCCCGTATCCGGCTCCGCCCTCGCCCCCGGTGGGACCTCCCCGTCCCGGAGCCGGGGGCGCGGACCTCAGGCGCCGGTCAGGTCGTCGAGGACGGCCCTGACGGAGGCGCGGTAGGCGGCCACGTTGCGCAGCTTCACGTGCTCGTAGCCGCGGACCACGTCGGGCAGCTCGGCCAGCTCGCGGACCCGCTCCCCGGTCTCCGGGCGCAGGTGGTCCAGCGCGAGGTGCACGTCGCGGGTGTACTCGGCGGCGAGCTCCCGCTCGGTCCCGCGCACCCCGCCCAGGCCGAACGGGTCCAGGCGGGTGCCGCGCAGCACGCGCATGCCGTACAGCAGGCGGAAGGCCGGGTCGAACCAGGGGCCGAGGCGGAGCTTGCGCCTCATGCCCAGGGCGCGCAGGAACGGCGGGTGCAGGTTGTAGGAGACCCGCGCGCCGGGGCCGAACTCGGCGGCGATCCGCGCCCGCTCGGCCGGGTCGAGGTGCAGGCGCGCCACCTCGTACTCGTCCTTGTACGCCATCAGCCGGTGCAACTGCCGGGCGTAGGTCTCGGTGACGGCGGTGCTCCCGGGGGAGACCTCCCGCTCCCTGGCGAGGACCGCGCGGACCGCGTCGGCGTACCGGGCGGCGTAGCGCGCGTTCTGGTACGCGACGAGGTCGGGCACCCGGACCGTGAGGATCCGGTGCAGCTCGGTGCCTGGCTCGGCGACCGCGTCGACCAGGCGTACCGCCTCCGGGGCGGGGGGCGGCGCGGCCGGGGCGGCGGGGCGGGTCGCCGCGGCCACGGCCTCGGGGGCGGCGACCACCGCGCGCCCCCAGTGGAAGGCGGCGACGGTCCGCTCGGCGCCCTTCCCGCCGCCCGCGCGGATGGCCCGCTCGATCGACTCCAGGCCGAGCGGGATGAGACCGCGCTGCCAGGCGGCCCCGACGATGATCGTGTTGGCAGGCATGTGGTCGCCGAACAGCGCCTGGGCCATCTCCTCGGCGTCGAGGTAGACGTTCAGCTCGCGCCGGGTCCGCGACTCCAGCGCGCCGATCGGCGAGCCCGCGTCGGTCAGGTGGGTGGCCGGGTCGAGCACCATCGAACCGGTCGGCACCAGGCTGGTGGAGACCACCGCCACGGTACGGTCGCGGTCGGCGGCGGCCAGGTGGGCGGGGTCGGTGGCGCCGATCAGGTCCAGCGCCAGGTAGGCGTCCACGCTGGCCGCGCCGCCCCGCGCCGAGCGGTCGCCGTCACCGTCGAAGATGAGGACGTCGGAGACGACCGTGCCGCCCTTCTGGGCCAGGCCGGTCTGGTCGAGCCCCCGTGACCGCCTGCCGTCGAGCATCGCGGCGGTGCCGAGGATCTGCGCGACCGACACCACGCCGGTGCCGCCGATGCCGACCAGCCTGATCGAGGTCTCCCCGGTGCGCGCCTCGGGTAGGGGCATCTCCGGCGGCGCGGGAATCGGGGCGCGCCTCTTCGAGGCGGCCTTCCCCTTGGCGGACACGGCGGGCAGGACGGTGAGGAAGGACGGGCAGTCGCCCTCCACACACGAGTAGTCCTTGTTGCAGGACGACTGGTGGATCTCGGTCTTGCGGCCGAACTCGGTCTCCACCGGCAGCACGGACAGGCACTCGGACTTCTGCCCGCAGTCGCCGCAGCCCTCGCAGACCCGCTGGTTGATCGCCACCCGCCTGGCGGGGTCGGGCAGGTCGCCCTTCTTGCGCAGCCGCCGCTTCTCGGCCGCGCACTGCTGGTCGTGGATGAGCACGGTCACGCCGGGGATCGCGGCCAGCTCGCGCTGGGCGTCCTCCAGCGCCGTCCTGTCGCGCACCTCGGCGATGCCCGCCAGCCTGACACCCCGGTAGCGCTCAGGTTCGTCGGTGGTGACGACGACCCTGCGCACCCCCTCGGTCTCCAGCCAGCGGGTGAGGTCGGGCACCGACAGCGCCGGGGTGATCGTCTGGCCCCCGGTCATCGCGACCGCGCTGTTGTAGAGCAGCTTGTAGGTGATGTTGACGCCCGCCCCGACCGCGGCCCTGACCGCGAGCGAGCCGCTGTGGTGGAAGGTGCCGTCGCCGAGGTTCTGGAAGATGTGCGGGGTGTCGGTGAACGGCGCCTGGCCGATCCACTGCGCCCCCTCGCCGCCCATCTGGGTCAGGCCGGTGAGCGTGCCCTTGCCCTCGCGGTTGAGCACCACCATGGTGTGGCAGCCGATCCCGGCGCCGACGGGCGCGCCGTCGGGGACGGCGGTGGAACGGTTGTGCGGGCAGCCCGAGCAGAAGAACGGGGTGCGCTTGGGGGTGAGCAGCGTGAGCGGCGCCGGGCGGGAGATGGCGGAGAGTCCCTTCTCCACCCGCTCGCCGAGGCCGTTCAGGCCGTTCGATCCGTCCAGACCGGTCAGGCCCCGGCGGCGCAGCCGGAAGGCGATCGCCTTGGCGGCCAGGTCGGCGTCGACGGCCCCGTGCCGGGGGATGAGCCGCGCGCCGTTCTCGTCGAGCTTGCCCAGCACGCGGGGGGCGTCGGCGGTCCCGTACAGGATGTCCTTGACCGAGGTCTCCAGCAGCGGGGCCTTCTCCTCCACGACGAGGATCTCCGACAGCCCCCGGGCGAAGGTCCGGACGATCTCCGGGTCCAGCGGCCAGAGCATGCCGATCCTCAGGAGGCGGACACCGGCCTCCTCCGGCGTGACGCCGAGCTTGCGGAAGCCCTCGCGGACGTCGTGGTAGGCGGTCCCGGAGGCGACGACGCCCAGCCAGGCGTCGCGGGGGTCGGCGGTGACGCGGTTGAGCCCGTTCTCGCGGGCGTAGGCGCGGGCCAGGTCGAGACGCGGGCCGACGAGCGTGCGCTCCATCTCCAGCGACCACGGGGTGAGCAGCGTGGCGTCGGGCACGTGCCGGTACGGCCCGCCCTGGTATTCGACGACGGGCATGACCGGGACGACCCGGTCATGCCCGACGTTCACGGTGCCGGTGCCGTCCACGACGTTGGAGACGGCCTTCACCGCGACCCACAGGCCGCTGGCCCGGGACGCCGCGATCGCGTGGCGTCCCAGGTCGAGCAGCTCCTGGACGCTGCCGGGGTGGACGACCGGCATGCCCAGCGTGGCGAGCGTGCCCTCGGTCGCCGAGGGGAGGGTGGAGGACTTGCAGGTCGGGTCGTCGCCGCAGAGCGCGATCAGGCCGCCCTCGGGGTGGGCGCCGACGAAGTTGCCGTGCCGGAACGCGTCGGCCGCGCGGTCGACGCCGGGCGCCTTGCCGTACCAGACGCCCAGCACGCCGGAGGTGCGCGGGCGGGGGAGCGCGGGGACGAGCTGGCTGCCCCAGACGGAGGTGGCGCCGAGTTCCTCGTTCTGCCCGGGGCGGTGCACCACGCCGAGCGGCTCGGTGTGGTGGCGGGAGCGGGCGAGCTCCTGGTCGAAGCCGCCGAGCGGGGAGCCGGGGTAGCCGGACACCATCGTGCCGGTGCGCAGGCCCGCGGCCCTGTCGGCGCGCATCTGGTCGATGATCACCCTGACCAGGGCCTGGGTGCCGGTCATGAAGACCTCGCCCTCGCCGAGCAGGTAGCGGTCGTCGGGGGAGATCTCCCGGGCATCTGCGAAGATCGTCATTGTTTCGTCCCGTCGTCGGCGCTCCTGCGTTGCCGCAAGGTTATGCCAGGCAGAACAAAATTCGATGTCAAACTTTCCAAGGCTGACCCGTCTCGTTAGCATCCGATGTCATGGATGTGACGGATCGCGCAATTCTTGGTCTCCTACAGGTGGAGGGGCGGTTGAGCAACCTGGAGCTGGCCGAGCGGGTGCGGCTCACCCCCTCGCCGTGCCTGCGCCGGGTCCGCAACCTGGAGGAGACCGGAGTGATCACCGGCTATCGCGCCGTGATCGACCCGGCGGCCGTGGGGCGGGGCTTCCAGGTCGTCGCCTACGTCGAGCTGGAGGGCCAGGACGCCGAGACGGTCACCGCCTTCGAGGCCGCCGTCATGGAGATCGACGACGTGGTGGAGTGCCTGCGCATGTTCGGCCGCCCCGACTACGTGCTGCGGGTGGCGGTACCCGACATGGACGCCTACAGCCAGCTCTGCCTGGAGCGGCTCGGCCGCCTGCCCGGCCTCGACAAGCTCACCTCGCAGATCGCGATGAAAGCCCTCAAGCCCGGCGGCGTCCTGCCCCTGTGAACCGGCGCCTCCCGGGACCGCGTCTTCCGGGGCCGCGTCTTCCCGGAAACGTCCCCCCCCGGAAACGCGCCGGGCCCACCGGACCTGCCAGGCCCACCTGGGGCCTCACCCTCGGCGTCCTGCCCCGGCGCGGCGCCGTCCGCCCCGGTCGAGGACGTCACCCTCACGTCCCCGCGATCCGGTGGGCCGCCGTCGCGAGCAGCAGCGCGGCGTGCACGTCCGGATCCGTCACGGTGTAGCCCAGCAGCGCCTCGATGCGCTGCAGCCGCTGGTAGAACGACTGGCGGCCGAGGTGCAGCACGGCCGCCGCCCGGGTGGCGCTGCACCCGTGCAGCAGGAAGACCTCCAGCGTGCCGACCAGGTTCGTCCGGTGCGCCGCGTCCCAGTCCACCAGCGACGAGATCGTCCGCCGGACCAGGTCGGCCGCGTGGCCGCCGTCCCCGTGCCGGGTCAGTTCCAGGTCCAGCGCGAGAGCGCGGGTGCTGACCAGACGCGCCGACGGGCGCAGGCCGAGCGCGGCCCGCGCGTCGCGCAGCGAGCCGCCCAGCTCGCCGAGGTCGGCGGCCGGATACCCCACCGCGACCCGTAGCTCCGGGGCGCTCACCCGCCGCAGGGCCTCGTCCAGCGCCTGCGACGCCGCGCCGACCGCGTCCGTCACCGCGCGTGGCACGGAGAGGGCGCCGAGCACCAGCCGGGACAGCCGCCCCCGCAGCGCGGGGGTGTGCAGGATGTGGGCCGCGCGGTCGATCACCGCCAGTGCCGCCGCCGTCTCCAGGGCGTCGGCCGCGACGCCGACGAGCACGTGGTCGGGTGCCGGATGGAATCCGGCCATCATCGCCCGTACGGAGGATCCCGCCTCGGCGCCACCCTCGATGAGGTCCCGCAGCAGCGCCGAGACCTGGCGGTCCCGCTCGCTCGGCGGGCTGCCGGTGCGGAGCATGGCCAGCGCCAGCGCCACCGCCGTCCGCTCCAGCGCGATGGACAGGTCCTCGGCGGGCAGGGCCGAGCCGGGGCCCGCGACGAGCCGCCCCCACGGCCGCCCGTGCAGGGTGACCGGGGCCTCGCAGGCGGAGTGCTCGACGGCCCGCCACGCCTCCCTGTCGCCGTCCACGCCGTACGCGGACACGAGGGCGCCGCCCGCCGAGACCAGCACCAGCGGGGCGCCGATCACCTGCGCCCCGGTCGCGAGCACCCCGGCGATGCCCGCCCCGGCGATGAGCGCCTCGTTGAGGGCGCGGGTGGCCGAGTCGCCGAGCCGCAGCCGCCTGCTCGCGTAGTCGACGATCAGGGTGTTGGCGTCCTCGGTGATCCGGATGAACGGCACCACCGAGCGCAGGACGATGAACGGCAGCTCCTGCCTGCGCGCCTCCTCGACCAGTTCGCGGGGCGTCTCGGGGAAGGTGCGGCCCAGCTCCAGGGCGATCCCGGCGACCCCGCGGGCGGCGATCTCCCGCAGGTAGTGCCGCCGCGCGCCCGCGTCGGTGCCCGCCAGCCCGAGCCCGGTCGTGAGCAGCAGCTCGCCGCCGGTCAGCAGCGGCCCGATCTCGTAGATCTCGCTGGAGTGGACCCAGCGCACCACGCGGTCGAGCGAGCCCTCCCCGGCGAGCACCTCCGGGCGGGCCTCGCGGAGCACCTCGAAGGAGAGCAGTTCGCGCAACGTCAACGGCATTCGTGATCCCTTTACGGATTGTCCGTTCCGGACCGCCATAGTACGGACGGTCTGCCCGTTCTCGAACCTCGTCCCGCGGGGGATAGTGGGCGCATGACCAGCGACGTTGTCAGCCCGGCCGCGATGCTCGGCGTGGCGCTCGAAGAGGCCGTGAAGGGATACGCCGAAGGGGGCGTCCCCATCGGCGCCGCGCTGTTCGCGGCCGACGGCAGGCTGCTCGGCCGGGGCCGCAACCGCCGCGTCCAGGACGGCGACCCGTCCGTCCACGGCGAGACCGCCGCCTTCAGGAACGCGGGCCGCCAGCGGACCTACCGGGGAACCACCATGGTGACGACCCTGTCGCCCTGCTGGTACTGCAGCGGCCTGATCCGCCAGTTCGGCATCACCGGGCTGATCGTCGGCGAGAGCCGGACCTTCACCGGCCAGCACGAATGGCTCGCCGAGCACGGCGTGGACGTCCTCGTCCTCGACTCGCCCGAGTGCGTCGAGCTGATGACGGCCTTCATCGCCGCCAACCCCGCCCTGTGGAACGAGGACATCGGAGAGGACCAATGAAATCAGTCCCGATCATCGATCTCACCCCCTGGTTCCACGGCGACGCGGGCGACCGCGAGAAGGTGGCCGCCCAGGTCGACACCGCGCTGCGGGAGATCGGCTTCCTGCTCGTCACCGGGCACGGCGTCCCGGCCGAACTCCGCGCCGAGGTCCGTGCGGCGGCGAAGCGCTTCTTCGCCCTGCCGTACGAGGTCAAGAACCGCTACGCGGCCACCGTCGGCGAGCGGGGGTGGCTGCCGCCCGGGGTCGAGGCCAACGGGTACGCCGAGGGCACGCCCACGCCGCCCGACCTCAAGGAGACGTTCGCGGTCGGCACCGACCTGCCGATCGGCGACCCCGCGATCGACGCGGAGTGGTTCCTGGAGAACGTGTGGCCCGAGGAGGTCCCCGAGCTGCGGGCGCTCGTCACCGGCTACCTGGACCGGATGCGGGCCCTCGCCGACGAGCTGCTGGTGATCTGCGCCGCCGCCCTCGGCCTCCCGGACGACTTCTTCACCTCCCGGGCGGCGCATCCCACGTACACCATGAACGTCAACCGCTACCCGCCGCTGTCGCAGGTGGGGGAGCCGGAGCCGGGGCAGTTCAGGATCGGCCCGCACACCGACTTCGGCACCGTCACCGTCCTGGAGCGGCAGCCGGGCGTCGGCGGGCTGCAGGTGTTCACCCTGGAGGGGGAGTGGATCGACGCCCCCTTCGTGGCGGACTCCTTCACCGTCAACATCGGCGACCTGCTCGCCCGCTGGACGGGCGACCGCTGGCGCTCCACCCGGCACCGCGTGCTCCCGCCCGACCCCTCGGCTCCCGACGAGGAGCTCGTCTCGCTCATCTACTTCTACGAGTGCGACCCCCTCGCGCAGGTCGAGTCCCTCGGCCCGCCCATCGGCAGGGTCTCGTACGAGCCCGTCCGCGCGTCCGACTACCTCCTCGAGAAGCTGAAGGCGATAACGGTATGAAGGTGATGGAGCCCTCCGGCGTCGCGGTGCGCGAAGGCGAGTACGGCGACAGGATCGCCGCCGTCGAGCCCGGCGGCGTCGAGTTCATCCCGCTGTCCGAGCGGCACGGCGGGCCACGGCAGCTGCTGTGGACGTGGATGTCGCCCAACCTCGAATTCGCCACGATCTTCCTCGGGGTGCTCGCGGTGGCGGCGTTCGGGCTGAGCTTCTGGCAGGCGGCCCTGGCCGTCGCCCTCGGCACCGGTCTGGGCGCGCTCTCGCACGGCGTGCTCTCGGCGCGGGGTCCCTCCGCGGGGGTGCCGCAGATGGTCCTCGGGCGGCTGCCCTTCGGTTACTGGGGCAACCTGATCCCCTCCGCGCTGAACACCGTGGCGGCCGGGATCGGCTGGTTCGCGGTCAACAGCGTGAGCGGCGCGCTGGCGCTCAACACCCTCACCGGCCTGCCCTCCTGGCTCTGCCTGGTGATCGTGGTCGCGGTCATGGTGGTGCTCGGGTTCTTCGGGCACAATCTCGTGCAGGCCTTCGAGCGGTACGCGTTCCCGGTTCTCGCGGTGATCTTCGCGGTGACCGCGGTCGTCATCCTGTCGAAGGCGCGGCCGGGCTTCGCGGGCAGTGGCGGCGGGCTCGGCGGTTTCCTGCTCACCGTCGGCGCCACCTTCGGCTACGCGGCCGGCTGGAACCCCTACGCCGCCGACTACACCCGCTACCTCCCGCCGGACGCGAGCAGGCGGGCCGTGGGGCTGTACGCCGGGCTGGGGGTGTTCGTCCCCTGCGTGATCCTGGAGGTCGTGGGCGCCGCGTCGGTGACCATCGGCGGCGACGCCCTCGGCCAGCCGACCACCGCGTTCACCGGCCACCTGCCGGGCCCGGTGGCCGCCCTGGCGCTGCTCGCGATCACCCTCGGCGCGATCTCGGCGAACGCGCTGAACGTCTACTCGGGCGCGATGTCCCTGCTCACCATGGGGGTACGGCTCCCGCTGACGCTCCGCAGGGCGCTCACGGCGCTGGCCTGCGGGGTGATCGGGTTCCTGGTCGCGCTGTCCGGGCTGGAGGACGCGGGGCACAAGTACGAGTCGTTCCTGCTGGTGATCTCCTACTGGATCGGGCCGTGGCTGGGCATCGTCCTCGTCGACGCCTACCTGCGCCGGGGCGGGGAGTTCGGGCCGCTGCTGTACGACAGGCGGCACACCAACCCGGCCGGTCCGATCGCGATGGTCACCGGCGTCGTGCTGTCGGTGTGGCTGTTCTCCAACCAGGAGCTGTACGTCGGGCTGGTGCCCGAACGGGTCCCGGCGGTCGGCGACATCGCGTTCGCGGTCGGCTTCCTCATCTCGGCCGCCGTCTACCTGGCCCTCAAGCCGCTCCGCCGGTAAGGGGTGTCCGTAAATCAGGTTTTTGTCCGAAATTGAATAAAGCCTACTATTTCTGTAGGGTTAGCCGAGAAGCCGCTGACGACGCGTTCCCAGCCTGTCGTCGGCGGCTTACCGCAGTGAAAACCCTCCGGCGAGCCCTCGCCGACCGTGACGAAGTCAGCTGTCCGAAACCATGCCCGCAACGGCCCCACGCCTCCCGTGCGGCCCGTGCGGCCTGATGGCGCGGACGGCCACAGGAGAGACAGTGAACAGGAAGACGACGCCGTTCATCGGAGCCGTGATCGCGGCCGCGCTGGTCCTCGCCGGGTGCGGCTCGGGCTCCGGCCCGGACTCCGGCTCCGCTCAGGGCTCGGGCTCCGGGGGGAGCGCCGCGCCCGCGGGGTCGGCGGCCGCCTTCGACCCGGCCGCCACGATCGAGGTCGGCTCGCTCTACGAGCCGCAGAACCTCGACAACACCGGCGGCGGCGGGCAGGGCACGACGGAGGCGCTCAACGGCAACGTCTACGAGGGACTGTTCAGGCTCACCGACGAGGGCAAGGTCGAGAACCTGCTCGCCGAGAGCCACGAGGTCGGCTCCGGCGGCCTCACCTACACCTTCACCCTTCGCGACGGCGTCAAATTCCACTCGGGCGACCCCCTCACCTCCGCCGACGTGAAGTACAGCATCGAGAAGGTCACCGCGAAGGAGTCGCAGTCGGCCCGCAAGAGCAGCTTCGCGGTCGTCAAGAGCATCGAGACGCCCGACGACGGCACGGTCGTCGTGAGGCTGAAGGAGAAGTCGATCTCCTTCGTCTACAACCTCAGCTACGTCTGGATCGTGAACGACGCGGCGAAGGACCTGGCGAAGTCCGAGGACGGCACCGGCCCGTACCGGCTCGGTGAGTGGCGGCGCGGCTCCACGCTGAGCCTGACGCCGTTCGACGGCTACTGGGGCACCGCCCCGACGAACAAGGGCGTGGTGTTCCACTACTTCACCTCGGCGACCGCGCTCAACAACGCGCTGCTGACCGACGCCGTCGACATCGTGACCAGCGAGCAGAGCCCGGACGCGCTGGAGCAGTTCAAGAACAACCCGAACTACAAGGTCAACGACGGCCGGTCGACGACCAAGCTCCTGCTGGCCTTCAACGACAAGGTCGAGCCGTTCGACGACAAGCTCGTCCGCAAGGCCGTCGGCTCCGCCATCGACGACCGCAAGCTGCTCGACTCCGTCTGGGGCGGCTACGGGACGCCGATCGGCTCGATGGTCCCGCCCACCGACCCGTGGTACGAGGACCTCACCTCGGTCGATCCCTACGACGTGGAACTCGCCAGGAAGCAGCTCGCCGAGGCGGGCCTCCCGAACGGGTTCGACTTCACGCTCGACACCCCGAACTACGACCCGCACCCCACCGCGGCCACGTTCATCAAGAGCGAGCTGGCCAAGATCGGCGTCAACGTGACGATCAACGTCATCACCGCCGACGAGTGGTACACCAAGGTCTTCAAGAACCGCGACTTCACCGCCACGCTGCAGGAGCACGTCAACGACCGCGACGTCGTCTGGTACGGCAACCCCGACTTCTACTGGGGCTACGACAACCCCGAGGTGACCAGGCTGGTCGACGAGGCGGAGCGGTCCGACACCGTCGAGGGGCAGGCCGAGCTGCTCAAGCAGGCCAACCGGCTGATCGCCGAGGACGCCGCGAGCGAGTGGCTCTACCTCTACCCGCAGATCGTGGTGGCCTCGTCGTCGCTGTCGGGCTACCCGGTCAACGGCCTCAACTCGCAGTTCCACGCCTACGGCATCAAGAAGGGCTGATGCCCGGCACCGCACCCGGCCGGCCGGGCACCGCACCCGGCCGGTCCGGCCCGCCATGACCACCTACCTGCTGCGGCGAGCGGCGTTCCTCCTCGTCTCGTTCCTCCTCGCCTGCGTCGTGCTGTTCCTGCTGCTGCGCCTGCTGCCCGGCGACCCCGCCAACGCGCTGCTGTCGGCCGGGGCCACCCCCGAGCAGATCGAGGCCGCCCGCCACCAGATCGGCTCCGACCGGCCGCTGCCCGAACAGTTCGCCACCTGGCTCGGGCAGATCGTCACCCTCGACCTGGGCGAGTCGTTCGTCAGCACCCTGCCGGTCGGCCCGGAGATCGCCTCCAGGCTGGTCGTCACCGTCCCGCTGACCCTGCTGTCCTTCCTGCTCGCCGTCGCCGTCGCCGTACCGGTCGGCTTCGTCGCCGCCCACCGCGCGGGCACCTGGTACGGGTCCCTGCTCGGCGGGCTGTCCCAGCTGGGCATCGCGGTCCCGGCCTTCTGGGTGGGGATGTTGCTGGTCACGGTGTTCGCGCTCCGGCTGAGGGTGTTCCCGGCCGGTGGTTTCCCGAGGGACGACTGGGCCGACCCGGTCGCGGCCCTCACCTCGCTGGCGCTGCCCGTCGTCACGATCGCCCTCGTCATGTCGGCCTCGCTGATCCGCTACGTCCGCTCCGCCACCCTGGACGTGCTCGGCAGCGACCATCTGCGGACCTTCAGGGCGCTCGGCTCCTCCTTCACCGGGGCGATGTGGCGGCACGGCCTGCGCAACGCTGCCGTGCCCGTCGTCTCCGTCCTCGGGATCGAGCTCGCCACGACCTTCCTCGGGGCCGTCGTCGTCGAGAGCGTGTTCGCCCTCCCCGGTCTCGGCGGCATGCTGGTCAAGGGGATCGCCCAGCACGACTACCCGGTGATCCAGGGCATCCTGTTCGTCAGCACCTTCGCGGTCCTGGTGATCGGTTTCACCGCCGACCTCGCCCAGCGGCTCATCGACCCCCGGCTGCGCGGCACCGTCTCCGGAGGCCCCCGATGAACGTCGCGGCCTCCTCGCGGAAAACCCTCACACCGGACGCCCACGCCCGATCGAGGCGGTCCACGACGCTCGTGGTCGGATGCGTGCTCGCCGGCCTGGTCGTCGCCGTCGCGGCCGTCTCCCTGCTGTGGCTCCCGTACGCCCCGGACGACACCTCCGGAGACCGGCTCATGCCCCCCGGGGCCGCGCACCTCCTGGGCACCGACAAGCTGGGCCGGGACCTGCTCACCCAGCTGATGATCGGCGCGCGGATCGCGCTGACGGTCGGAGCCGGGTCGGTCCTGCTCGGCGGCGTCCTCGGCCTGCTCGCCGGTCTCGCCGCCGGGTTCGCCACCCGGTGGCTCGACGACACGGTCTCGGCGCTGCTCGACATCCTCATCGCCTTCCCCACCCTGCTCCTGGCCATGCTCGTCGTCGCGGTGCGCTCGGCGTCGCTCGGCTCGGCGATCCTCGCGATCGGCCTGGGCATGTCCGCGATCGTGGCGAGGCTGACCCGGGTGCTCGTCAAGCGCGTGCTGGCCCAGGACTTCGTCACGGCCTCGCGCACGTCCGGAACCTCCTGGCCGCGCGTCGTGACCGAGCACATCCTGCCGAACATCTGGCCGACGCTGCTGGTCAACCTCGCGCTCCAGCTCGGGCTCGCCGTGCTGGCCGAGGCGTCGCTGTCCTACCTGGGGCTCGGCCCGCCCCCGCCGAACGCCTCCTGGGGGCGCATGCTGCAGGAGGCCCAGGCGACCGTGCTCACCGCGCCGGTCGGCGCCATCGCTCCCGGCGTGCTGCTGGTCGTGCTCGTCATCGGGGTGAACCTGATCGCCGACGGCCTCAGGGACGTGGCCGACCCGACCCGGCGGAGGACGCGATGAGCCTGCTCGACGTGACGGGGCTGCGCGTGCGCTCCGCCGACGGCCGCGACCTCGTCAGGGACCTGTCCTTCACGATCGGCCCCGGGGAGCGGCTCGGCCTGATCGGCGAGTCCGGGTCCGGCAAGTCGCTCACCGCCCTCGCGGTGACGGGCCTGCTGCCGTCCGGCATGACCGCCTCCGGCAGCGTCGTGCTGGACACGCCGGAAACAGGCCCGTCCGAGGTCGTCGGCGCCCCCGAGCGGCGCCTGAACGGCCTGCGCGGCCGGGTGGTGTCGGTCGTCTTCCAGGAGCCCCTGACGGCACTCGACCCGCTCATGAGGGTCGGCCGCCAGCTCGCCGAGCCCATCAGGCGCAGGCGGGGGCTGCGCGGCGCCGCCCTGCGCGCCGCCGTGGCCGCCGCGCTCCAGGAGGTCCGGATCACCGAACCCGGCCGGGTCGCGCGGGCGTACCCGCACGAGATCTCCGGTGGCCAGCGTCAGCGCGTCGCCATCGCGATGGCCCTGGCCTGCGAGCCCGCGCTGCTCATCGCCGACGAGCCGACCACGGCCCTCGACGTGACGGTGCAGGCGGAGGTGCTCGCCCTGCTCGGCGGCCTGGTCACCGCCCGGGGCATGGCCCTGCTGTTCATCGGCCACGACCTCGCGGTCGTCTCGGGGATCACCGACCGCGTCCTCGTCCTCAAGGACGGCGAGGCCGTCGAGTCGGGAACCGTCAGGGAGATCGTGGACGCGCCGCGCCACCCGTACACCCGGTCGCTGGTGGCGGGCGCCCGGCACCTCGACAGCGCACTGGATTGGACGAACCGTTGACCCGGCCCATCCCGGACCAGCCGCCCGAGCCCGCCGAGCCCGTCGTACCTGCCGAGCCCGTCGCGCCCGCTCCTGACGTGACGAGCGGGCCCGTCCCCGGCACCGCGGGACCGGCCGGGCCCGTGCGGGCAGGCGCGGCGCCGGACGGGACCGTCCAGGACGGGGTGGCCCAGCCCGTCCTGGAGGCGCGCCAGGTGGGCTTCACCTACCGCGGGGCGGCGGCGCCCGTGCTCTCCGACGTCTCCTTCCAGGTGCTGCCTGGGCGAAGCACGGCCCTGGTCGGGGAGTCGGGGGCGGGCAAGACGACGCTGCTGCGACTGCTGCTCGGCCTCGCCGTGCCCACCGCCGGGCGGATCCTCTTCGACGGGACGCCGCTCTCGCCGCGCGACCGCGGGCGGATGCGCGCGTTCCGCCGCGGCGTGCAGACCGTGTTCCAGGACCCGTACTCCTCGCTCGACCCACGGCAGCGGGTGAGCAGGATCGTCGCCGAGCCGCTCCGCTCGCTCGGCCTGGTACCGGCGGCGCGGTGGGACACCTCGGCCGCGGACCTGCGCGTCGCCGCCGCGCTCGAAGCCGTCGGGCTGCCGGCCGACGCCGCGCGCCGCTACCCGCACGAGTTCTCCGGCGGGCAGCGCCAGCGGATCGCCATCGCGCGGGCCATCGTGTGCGAGCCCCGGGTCCTGCTCGCCGACGAACCCGTCAGCGCCCTGGACGTCTCCACGCGCGTACGGGTCATCGACCTGCTGGCCGAGCTGCGCGAGAGCCACGGGCTGACCGTCGTGATGGTCTCCCACGACCTCGCCGTGGTCGCGATGCTCTGCGACCACACGGCGGTCCTCGAACGCGGCCGGATCGTGGAGCAGGGCGACACCGCCGCCGTGCTCGGCTCTCCGAGCCACCCCTACACCCGGCGCCTGATCGACAGCGTGCCGAGGCTCCCCGTCACCTGACCGCCTTTCCCCGCCCCGCCCCGCCCCGCGCTAGCGCAGCAGCGGGAGCTTGCCCGTGAGGCGCTCCACCGCCTGGCGGGGGCCCAGCAGGCTCACCGCGTAGTACGAGAGCTCCTCGCCGCCGGAGCGGGCCAGCCCGGCCAGATACTCGTCGTAGACGTTGGTCCGCTGCGCGATGGCCGCCATGTCGGCGACGACCAGCTCCGCCTCCTCCGCGGCCTCGTTCCTGATCCGGCGGACGGTGTCGCCGGGCGCGGCCAGCACCGTGCACCCGGTCCAGGGCAGCCCGGCGTGGGTGTGGCCGGAGGCGTCGGTGCCCGCCGAGCCCAGGATCGCGGGCACGGCGTTGCCCACGGACGCGGCCAGGCAGGCGGCGGCGTTGGCCTGCAGGCCGCGGGGCAGGTCGTGGTCGATCACGATCACCCATTTCACCGGCAGCCGCCGGGTGGGCAGGTCGGTCCGGCGGTCCAGGGTGTCGATCCAGTCGGCCAGCATGGTCATCCGCGTTCCTCTCTCTGAATTTCTGAGAGGACGCTCGCATCTGGAGTACAGGAATCACAACTCAGTCCCGATCCTTCCGAAGAAAATTCGGAGATTTCTGGGAAGATGTGTGCGTGGACGAACTTGACACGGCCATACTCGCCGAACTCCAGCGTGACGGCCGCCAGACCAACCGCGAGCTGGCCGAGCGGCTCGGCATCGCGCCCTCGACCTGCCTGGAGCGGGTGCGTTCCCTGCGGAGCAGGGAGGTGATCGAGGGCTTCCACGCCGAGGTCAACCTCGCCGCCATCGGCCGTCCGGTCCAGGCGCTCATCAACGTCCGGCTGCACCCGAAGATCAGGGAGGCGGTCGAGGGCTTCAGGGACCATGTCGCCGCGCTCCCCGAGACCCTCGCGATCTTCGTGGTGTCCGGGGGCGACGACTTCATCATCCAGGTGGCCGTACGCGACACCGGCCACCTGCGCGACTTCGTCCTCGACCACGTCTCCCGGCACCGCAACATCGCCGACGTGCGGACCTCGCTGGTCTACGACCACATCCGCAAGACCTCCGTCGAGGTCCTGCCGCCCGAGCGGCCGAGCCCGCCCCGGACCCGCCGCCGCTGAGAACGGGCCCGCCCGCCCGCACCTCCGGAGCATCCCCGCTCACCGGTGCCGACGGCGTACGCGGTGATCCTAAGATCACTGGGAGACGACACCCCCCATGATCGCGACCCGGTATCCGGAGGATCCGCCATGCGACTCCCGCGTTCCCTCTCCGGCTGGACGATGGCCGTCTTCGGCCTCCTCGCCGTGGCACTCGGCGTCGTCGGCCTGGTGTCGCCGGACACCATGCTCGCCCTCCTCGGCTTCGAGGTGTTGCGGGTACGTGACCCCGGCGACCACACGAAGGTGTACCTCGCCGCCTCCTCGATGGCCGCGGTGAACATGGGCGTCTACTACCTCCTGGCCGCCGCCGCCGACTACCGGCCCTTCTTCCTGTGGACGGTGCCGTTCCGCCTGCTGACGTTCGCGGTCTTCACCCTCCTGGTGGTGACCGGCGCGGCCCCCGCCCGGTTCGTCGGCGTCGGCATCTGGGAGGGGATCGGCGCGGTGGTCACCGGGGCCGCGCTCTGGTGGGAGCGCGGGCGCCCGGACGCCGCCTGACGGCCCGGTCAGGGCGTTCGCACACGCCCGCGACTCGCGGACGTGATGCGACGCGACGCGACGCGACGCGACGCGACGCGACGCGACGCGACGCGACGCGACGTGATGCGACGCGCGGGCCGTCGAGCCGGTTCCTCGCGCGGGAGCCCCTTCGACGCCCCGGGCCCGCCGCGTCCGGGACGGGGTGATGCGAGTTCGGGGCGGGGTGGCGGAGGAGGTGTCAGGGGGCGCGGGGGACCACCAGGCCGGATTCGTAGGCGAGGACCACGAGCTGAGCGCGGTCGCGGGCGTGGAGCTTGGCCATGGCCCGGTTGATGTGGGTTTTCGCGGTCAGGGGACTGATCACCATGCGGTCGGCGATCTGGTCGTTGGACAGGCCCTGCGCGACCAGGACGACGGCCTCGCGTTCGCGGTTGGTCAGTTCCTTCAGCCCCGTGCCGGCCCTGGCGCCGAGCGGCTGGGCGACATACCTGCCGATGAGCCTGCGGGTGATCGACGGGGCGAGCAGGGCGTCGCCGCGCGCGGCGACACGTACGGCGTGCAGGAAGTCCTCGGGCACGATGTCCTTGACGAGGAATCCGGCCGCCCCGGCGCGCAGCGCGTCGAAGACGTATTCGTCGAAGCCGTAGTTGGTCAGGATGACGACGTGCACCCCGGCCAGGGCCGGGTCCGCGGCGATGCGCCGGGTCGTCTCGATGCCGTCGACGACCGGCATCTGGACGTCGACGAGGGCGACGTCGGGCAGATGCTCCCTGACCAGGGCGAGGCCCTCCATCCCGTCGCCGGCCTCGCCCACCACCTCGATGTCGTCCTCGAGGTCGAGGAGCGCGCGGAATCCGCTGCGCAGGAGCGGCTGGTCGTCCACCAGCAGGACACGGATCACGACGTCCGGTCCACGGGAAGCTCGGCCCGCACGGTGAAGCCTCCCTCGCCGCGCGGCTCGGCGCGCAGGTGACCACCGAGGGCGGTGACTCGTTCGCGCATCCCGAGCAACCCGACGCCGGGCACCGGGGCGGCGCCCGGCGTGGCCCCGCCGTCGTCGTCGACGCGGATCGTGAGGGCGTCCGGGCGGTAGTCGATCCGGACCGACGCGGTGGTGGCGGCGGCATGCCGGGAGACGTTGGTGAGCGCCTCCTGGACGATCCGGTAGACGGTCCGGCTCACCGCGGCCGGTACGTCGTGTCGTCGCCCCTCGATCGTCAGCGTCGCGTCCAGGCCGATGCCGCGGGCCCGTTCCAGCAGCTCCGGGATGTGGTCGAGCCCGCGTGGCGGGGTCGCGTCGTCGTCGCGCAGCGCCCGCAGGGTCGCGCGCAGCTCCCGCGTCGCCTCACGTCCGGCCGCCTGGATCGCCAGCAGGGACTCCGGCACCTGTTCGCCACGCCTGCGGGCCACGTGGACGGCGACCTCGGCCTGCACCTTGATGATCGAGATCTGGTGGGTGAGCGAATCGTGCAGCTCTCGCGCGATGTGCAGCCGCTCCTCGTCGGCGCGGTGCCGCGCGGTCTCCTCCCGGGTGCGCTCGGCCTCGTCCGCCCGCCGCTCGGCCTGCCGCAGCGCCTCGCCCGCGGCGCCGGCCGCGATCAGCCACGCCAGTTCGAGGGCGCCCCGGGCCTGCGCGAGCGCCTCGCCCATGTCGTGCGAGCCCGAGACCAGCGCCGCGAGGGGGAGGGCGGCCAGCATGGTCACGCTCGCCGCCACCGTGACGGCGCGGTGTCCCGCCCGTACGGCCGCGTACACCGCGAACAGGTACGCGACGGCGGGCACGTCGAAACCGGCGGCCTGGTAGCCCACCGCGCACAGGCCGGTGGCGGCCAGGACGAGGACCGGAGCCCGGCTGCGCGCGGCCAGCGCCAGGCCGCCGGCCGCCAGCAGCGCGTAGCCGAACGGGGCGAGGTCCGTGGCGGAGTGCCGCCCGGACAGCGCGGTGACCAGCAGCGTCGCCGCCACGCCGACGGCGATCGCCCAGTCCCGGACCCCGGCCCATCCTGTACCCATGCGCGCACCCTAGCCGGATGTCCGCGCGGGCGACTCCTGCGCGCGGACGATCGGCCGACTACCGCGCCCGCGGTAGCTTCGCGGCTCCTGCGGTGTCCGCGGCAGCCGGTCGCGGCATCGGCGGCAGCGCGAAGTGTCCGCATACGCCGGACGACCGGAGCCGGGTCCGGTGGACATGATCGGGTGACATCCGGTCGTAGCGGCCGGCCGTGGAAGAACGTCCGGTCGTAGCGGCCGGCCGTAGGAGAAGGAGTACCTCATGCCGGTCCGACGTGTGCTTGCCGTGGCCGTGGCCGCCCTGATCGGAGGTTTCCGGGCTTTCGTACCGGCGGCCGCGCACGCCTCGGTCCAGCTGGACCCCGTCGGCGCCTACACCTTGACCTCCGGGCGTCTCTGGTCCTTGGTGGCCGCGCTGGCGGGGCTGGCCGGAGTGGTCGTCGGGGGGCTGGCTCTGGCCCGCTCCACCGGTCGTATCGGCACCGGCTCCGGGAGGAGGGGGGCCGTCGTGGCACTGGCGGCGGGGCTGGCCGGCGCGGTCATCGGCGGGCTGGTCGTGGCCGCCGCCGACGGCGGCCCCGGAACCGGCTACGGAATAGTCGGGGGCTTCGTGGCCCTGGTGGTGGGGCTGGCCGGCATGGCTCTCGGCGGGCTGGTTCTGGCCCGCTCCCGTCGCGCCGGGTGATCCGCCGGGAGCGGCCGGGAACGCGATCGGGCCGGTGCCCGGCCCGTGCCTCGGGGGATCCTCAGGCGGTTTTCTGCAGGTTTCTTTAGGTTTCTTCAGCGGCTTTCTTCGCGAGGACGGTGGCACCGGGCTTCGGCTTGTCGGGCTCCGGTTTACCGGGCGCCGGCTCACCGGGCCCCGGTTCCCGGGACGGGTCGCTGAGCTGTTCGTGGAGGTAGTTCCAGAACACGGCGATCAGGGCGGCGACCGGTACGGCGAGCAGGCTGCCCACGATGCCCGCCAGGCTGCCGCCCAGCGTCACCGCCAGCAGGATCACCCCCGCGTGCAGGCCGAGGCCGCGGCTCTGCACCATGGGCTGGAAGACGTTTCCCTCAAGCTGCTGCACGGCGACGATGATGGCGAGCACGATCAGCGCGTCCGTCAGGCCGTTGGACACCAGCGCGATGAGGACCGCGACGAAGCCGGCGAACAGGGCGCCGATGATGGGGATGAACGCCGACACGAAGGTGAGGACGGCCAGGGGGAGCACCAGCGGCACCCCCACGATCCACAGGCCGAGACCGATGAAGACGGCGTCGAGCAGGCCCACGAAGGCCTGGGAGCGTACGAACGAGCCGAGGGTGTCCCAGCTGTGCGAGGCCAGGGCCGGCACGTCCGTGGCGAGGCGGCCGGGGAGCTGGCGGGTGAGCCAGGGCAGGAACCGCGGGCCGTCCTTGAGGAAGAAGAACATCAGGAAGAGCGCCAGGACGGTGGTGACCAGGCCGTTGACCACGGTGCCCACGCCGGTGAGGGTGGCGGTGACGATGCTGCCGACACTGGACTGGATGCGGGCCGCCGCGGTGTCGAGTGCCTTGCTGACCTGCTCGTCGCCGATGTTCAGCGGCGGCCCGGCGGCCCAGTCGCGCAGTTGCTTGATGCCGTTGCCCACGCCGGTGGCCAGCTCGCCCGACTGGGACGCCACCGGGACGGCGATCAGCACCACGGTGCCGGCGGCCACCAGGAGGAAGAGCACGGTCACGACCGAGGCGGCCAGAGTGGGGTGCCAGCCGTGCCGGCGCAGGAAGCGGGTCACGGGCCAGGTCAGCGTGGTGAGGAGCAGGGCGATCACGAGCGGCCAGATGACGGACCACATCTGGCCCAGGATCCACAGCGCCACCGCGATGATCACCACGACGAGCAGCATCTCCAGGGAGATGCGCGCCGAGGTGCGCAGCGCGGTGCGGGTCTTCGAAGCGTTCAGCGTGGCAGGCACGAGATCACTCTAGACATAGTCCGGATCGGGCCCGCATCGGACCGGGGACCGGGGTGGATCCCGGCCGGTGCGGGTGGGACGTCGCGCCCGGTGATCACCGAACTCCCCGCCCGCCCGCTCGCCGGCCGGGACCGTTCCGCTCCGGCCGGGGCGGTCCCCGGCGGAAGCGGCGCTTTTCGCCGGCGCGGGGAGGGTGTTGGATGAGGGCATGCGTGAAGCGGACGGAGAGTGTGAGCCGGCGCGGACGGAGGCGGATCCGGAGAGCCCGTCCGCCTCGCCGTGGAGCGCGCCGTCGCTTCCCTCCCACGCCCGCGACGCGGGATGGCGCCCTGGCCGTGGCGCGCCGGGCGGGACGCCCGCTCCCGGCCTGAACGGTCCTGCTGTGAACGGTCCTGCCGTGAGCGGTCCCGGCGTGAACGCTCCCGGCGTGAACGGCCCCGGCGTGAACGGCCCCGGCGTGAGCGGTCCCGGTATGAACGCTCCCGGCTTGAACGGTCCCGGTGCGCGGCAGACCTTCGGGGGCGGCCCCGAGCGCCGCTCGCGCGCCGGGCGCCCGCCCCAGGCCAGGCCGGTGCCGGGCCGGCGCGAGAGCGGGGCACGCCCGGAGCTTCGTGCCTTCAACCAGCTCGCCCTCGGTTCCTACAACGAGAAGCTGGTGATCGAGAGCATCCGGCAGGCCGTGTCCACGAGCAGGGTGGAGATCGCCGAACGCACCGGTCTCACGCCGCAGGCGGTGTCGCGGATCACCCGCAACCTGCTGACCTCGGGCCTGCTGACCGAGGACGCCCGCCAGCCCGCGGGCGCGGGCAAACCGAGGGTGCCGCTGCGGCTGCGTCCCGACGCCGGTTCGGCCATCGGCGTCCACCTCGACCCGAAGATGATCACCGTGGTCGCCGTCGACCTGTGCGGCGACCTGCTCGACCAGCGGCACCTGCCCCTGCCCGAGCGGCCCGACCCGCAGTGGTGCCTCGCGCAGATGACCCGCCTGGCGCTGGAGTCGGCCGAGGCCGCCCACCCCGCCTCCGAGGCCCTGCTGGGTGTGGGGGTCGCCGTGCCGGGCCCGCTCGACACCCACGCCGGGCTGCTGCTCGACCCGCCGCTGTTCCGGGACTGGAAGCACGTGGCGCTCAAGGCCGAGCTGGCCGCCCGGCTGGACGTCACCGTCATCGTCGAGAAGGACTCCACGGCGGCGGCGATCGGCGAGCGCTGGCTGGGCGCGGCCGACCGCGCCGACGACTTCGTCTACCTCTATCTGGGTGCCGGCGTCGGCAGTGGCGCCTTCCTCAACGGCGACGTCTACCGGGGACGTACGGGCAACGCCGGAGAGGTCGGCCAGCTGTGCGCGATCGCGACCGGCTGGCTCACCCCGGAGGGCGGCCCGACGCTCGTCCCCGAGTGCGCCCCGACGTCGACGGTGGTGGAGCGTGCCAGGGCGGCGGGCATGGTGGTCCCGCCGGGTGACGCCGCCTACGAGTGGGTCTGCGCGGCCGCGGGGAGCGGTGACCGGCGGGCGGTCGCGGTGATCGATGAGGTGGCCCGGGTGATCGGCCTGGGCGCCGCCGGGCTCATCGACCTGCTGGACGTCGAGCTGCTCATCATCGGCGGGCCCGCCGTCCTGCCCGCGGTGGCCGACATCTACCACCGGCAGATCACCGCCGCCGTCAACGGGTTCCCGATGGCCAGGCACCTGCGCGAGGTGGAGGTCGCCCGGTCGCACCTCAACCGGGCCGCGGCGGCGGTGGGGGCCGCGTCCAGCGTGTTCCACGAGGTGTTCACGCCCAGCCTGGGTTCACGGACGCGGACGGCGCACCCCGACGCCGTGTGACCGCCCACGCCGGGTGACCGCCGTGTGGCCGCACCAGGACTGCGTCGGGCCGCACCAGGACTGCACCGCCGTGCGGTCGCATCCGCCGACGGCGCGGGACTTTACAGAGAAGGTGACGGGATTCCGCGCGGATTGACATAGTCAATCCAATGGATTTACATATTCGTAACCTCCGTCACCCCCCACCGAAGGCTAATTCGTGAACAACCGCCACAAATCCCTCATGAGAGCGGCGCTGTCCGTCTCCCTCCTCGCGACCGCCCTCAGCTGGTCGGCCGTGGCCCCGGCCCTCGGCGCCCAAGCCGCCGCGCCCCCCACCGTGAAGAACAAGGTCTACGCGGGCTACCAGGGCTGGTTCAACGCCCCGGGCGACGGCTCACCGCTCAACAACTGGCGGCACTGGTCCCGCGGAACACAGCCGTCGCCGGGCAACCAGACCTTCGAGCTCTACCCGGACATGAGCAGGTACCCCGCCTCGGCCAGATACCAGACCGGGTACGCCGCGCTCGGCAACGGCCAGCCCGCGACGCTCTTCTCGTCCTACCCGACGGCCGTGATCGACCAGCACTTCCAGTGGATGAGCCAGCACGGCATCGACGGCGCCGCGATCCAGCGCTTCGGCAGCGACGTCGCCGACCCCGGCTCGGCCAACGCCCAGGTCCGCAACACGATCACCTCCAGGGCCAGGGACGCCGCCGAGAAGCACGGCCGCGGGTTCTACGTCGAGTACGACGTCAGCGGCCTGACCGACGCCAACGTGGAGCAGGTCCTCACCCGGGACTGGACCGACGTGATCACCGGCCAGCTCCACCTCACCGACTCTCCGGCGTACGCCAGGGAGAACGGCAAGCCCGTGGTCGAGATCTGGGGCTTCGGCTTCGAGGACCGGCCGGGCACGGCCGCCCAGGCCGAGCGCATCGTGCGCTGGTTCAAGGACCGCGGCCTGTACGTCATCGGCGGCGTGCCGCGCGAGTGGCGCACGGGCGCCGGAAAGCCCGGTTTCGCCCCGGTGTACCGGGCGTTCGACATGATCTCGCCGTGGATGGTGGGATACGTCGGCGACACGAACGGCCTGCTCACGGGCGACCGTGACGCGCTGAACGCGACCGGCCAGGCGTACCAGCCGGTCATCTACCCGGGCTTCGCCTGGTCCAACTGGAACGGCGGCGCGCGCAACATGATCCCGCGCCGGGCCGGCGACTTCATGTGGGAGCAGGCCACCAGCGTGCGCCGGGCGGGGGTGCCGCAGGCGTTCATCGCGATGTTCGACGAGTACGACGAGGGCACGGCCCTCGCGCCGGGCGCCGAGGACTCCTCGCAGGTGCCGACCGACCAGTACTTCCTGACCACCAGCGCCGACGGCAAGTACGTGGCGTCGGACTTCTACCTGCGCCTGGCGGGCAGGGCCACCCGAATGATCACCGGCCTCGACCCGCTGGTGACCACGGTGCCCATCCCGCTCAGCGCCGGTCCGGTCTTCTTCCGCACCAGCGTGGAGCAGGGGACCGACGCCCAGCCGACGTGGATCAACACGCCGGGCGGCGGCGGCACCACCAACGTCACCGGCCAGTCGCTCGCGGTCGCGACCGGTGAGGACAACCAGATCGGCGCGTCCGCCCTGCGCATCCAGGGCAGCGCCGCCTCCACCGCCGCCTCACACGCCTACTTCCAGGTGTTCGACGTGAACATCCCGGTGACCGCCGCGACCAAGCTGCAGTACTCCTTCCTGCCGAAGGACGTGGGGGGCCGTAACGTCTCGGTGGACTTCACGATGACGGACGGCACCACGCTCCGCGACAGCGCCGCCGCCACGACCACCGGCGTCGACATGCACCCGGGCGCGGCCAAGGGCACGGTCGGCTCGTGGACGCGGATCCAGAGCGACTTCGGCTCCGCGCTGAACGGCAAGACCATCGACAAGATCCTCGTCGGCTACGACCGCAGCGGCACGGCCGGCGCCTTCACCGCCTACATCGACGACATCACCATCACCAACTCCTGATCCCCGCCCCGGCCGGGGTACGGAGCCCGTCGCGGCGCCGTACCCCGGCCGAGGCCGTGTCGGGGCGCCCTCGGGGGACGTGTCCGGCCGAACGGTCACGGCCGGCTCCGCCGCCCCGTCGTCAACTCGGCGAAGGGCCAGGACACCTCGGTGCCGCCCGACCTCCGGCGGCGCGCGGTGGTCAACCCGGCACCGTACTGGGCCTGGGCCCTCGTCTTCCGGCGCGACGAGACCCGCGAGGCCGTACGGGCCACCGTCGAGACACTCACCGGTGACGTCGGCGGCCTCGGCCTGGACACCGACACGGCGTGGCTGCCGCCCGGCGACCCGTTCCGCCCCGCCGGGCCGGCCGACCGGGGCGTCCGGACGCGGCGGCGACGGCGTAGGCGCGCCGCCCGGCCGTCCGGAGAGGCCGGGCACGTTTCCCGGGCCCGGTGAGGCAACCCGGACGGGAGGTCGTGCATGGAAGAGGTATGCGATCTCAGATTCGACGAGCGGTAGTGGAACCGCCACCGGCCGCTCCGCCAGCGGCATCTCCGCCGCCGGTGGACGCGGTTCCGGGGGACGCCGCCGTGGCCGGGCTGTTCCTGACCCACCGGCTCGGCCTCGTCCGCCTGGCATTCCTGCTGGTGGGGGACCAGGAGACGGCCGAGGACGTCGTTCAGGACGCCTTCGCGGCGCTCCAGCGTCGCTGGAGCCGGTTGGCCGACCACGACCGGATGCTGCCCTACCTCCGGGTGGCCGTGGTGAACGGCTGCCGCATGGTCCACCGGCGACGGGCGGTCGTCGGCCGGTTCACCGGTGAGCGGGAGACCCCGTTCTGGTCGGCGGAGGCCGCCACCCTGCTGGGCGAGACGCGTCGTGAGGTGCTGCTCGCCGTACGCGCGCTGCCGCGCCGCCAGCGCGAGGCCGTGGTGCTGCGGTACTACCTCGACCTGTCGGAGGCGGAGATCTCCGAGGCGATGGGGGTCAGCCGCGGAACGGTGAAATCGACCACCTTCCGAGCCCTCAGGGCGCTCGCCGTGAAACTGGAGGAGACCCGATGAGCCCGCGGATCGAAGACCGGCTCCGTGACGCCTTCGCCGCCGGTGCCGAACTGGTCCGCGCCGAGACGCTGCGTTCCGACGAGGACGCCGTGCGGGTGGAGGCCGCCCCGCGCCGGCGCGGGCTCGTCCTGGCGGTCCCGCTGGTGGCGGCCCTCCTCGTGGCGGCCGTGAGCGTGGCCGTCCCGGCGGGGATACGCGGCCCGGCCCCGGCGGAGCCCGCGGTGAAGGTCTCCTCGGGGCCGCGTTTCCTGCTGGTCGCCGCCGACGACGGGGTGACGGTCCGCGACGCGTACACCGGAAAGGTCACCGACCGGGTCGAGGTGCCGCGAACCCCGGAGGGGAGCTTCCGGGAGCCCGGCGGGTACCTGCTCGCCGGGACAGGTGAGGGGAGGGAGTTCTACGTCGCCCGGAGTGTCATGTCCCGCCGGACGGACGTGAGCACCACCCGGTTCCACCGGGTGCGGATCGACGGGATGGGCAGGGTGGCCGACCTGGCCCGCGACGTGATTCCCGCGGTGATCGGTACGGCCGCGAGCTCCCTCGCCGTCACCGGCGACGGCACCCGGCTGGCCTACAGCCTCGACGGCAGGGTGTGCGGTAAGGACGAAACCCTGCGCTTCTGCCCCGGGGCCCGGCTCACGGTCGTCGACCTGCCCGCGGGGACGAAACGCGCCTGGACGACGAAGGCCGCGGGGCAGATCGAACACCTGTCGTGGGCGGCCGATCGCCGTACGCTCGGTTTCGTGGTGAGGTCCGAGGCCAAGGTCCTGGACACGGCCGCCGCGGGCACCACACTCGCGGCCGCTCGTGTCGTGGTCGGGGGGCAGGAGGTCACGACCGCGGCGATCAGCCCGGACGGCCGCGTCATGCTGGTCGGCCGGAGCCAGCCGCCCATGGGCCGGGTGGCCCACTACCGCATCGACGAGTACCCCGTCACGGGCGGGGGCAGGATCAGCGGTCTGGTCACCGCGAGCAGCGGCGACGGGCAGGCCGCCCGGTGGAACCTGATCCGCTACGACGTCACCGGGCGGCATGTGCTGTTCATGGGTGACGTCTTCCCGCTGAGCAGGTGGGACGACTGGAGGATCACCGCCCTGGCCCACCACGGTCCCGCGGATCCACGCCTCCGGGGCTCGCCGAGGCAGGCGATGGGGGCGGCCTGGTGATCGAGGGGTCGTTCCGTTCCGGCCTCGAGGGACCTCGCGCCCGGGAGAGCCGTCTCCCGGGCGCGGGGTCGGAGGAAGCGGAACAGACGAAACGGGATCAGGCGAAGCGGGTCGGATGAAGCGAGGTCGGATGAAGCGAGGTCGGATGAAGCGAGGTCGGATGAAGCGGGTCAGACGAAACGGAGGTAGCCGATGACGTTGTTCAGCACCTCGGGATCGTTCTCGGGAAAGCGGGCGACGAAGGTGCGGAGCCTGCCGGTGTCGTCGAGGGCCGCCCACAGGTAGGCCACCTCGGAGCCGGGAAGCGTCATCCACCAGGCGGTGCCGGTGAAACCGCCGAAGGTCGCCTCGGCCGGGGGCCGGGCGCTCAGCGGGCGGGCGGGGAGGGTGCGCTCCAGCTGCTCGCGGACCGTGCCCAGGGTCCGGGCGCGGGACGCGGCCGAGGTGGGCGGGGCGATGCGCAGGATCCTGACCGCCAGGTGGTGACGTTTGTCCGGGGAGGTCAGGTCGGCGGTACCGGCCAGGTCGTGGGAGAAGGCCCAGCCGTCGGGGCGGCAGAGGGCCAGGCCGCCGGCCCAGTCGGCGTACCCGGTCAGGCCGACGCCGGTGCCGGTCGACAGGGTGGCGCCCGCGCTGGCCAGCAGGCGGCCCTCGGCGTAGAACTCGACGCGATACTCGCCGGTCGCGGGGCAGGCGGCGTCGACGACCGTCCAGTACGTGGTGCCCGACGTCTGTTCGGGCTGCCAGGGCTGGATGCTGACCAGGTCGGAGCGCTGGAGCCACTCGTCGCCCGGCCGCGCCCGGTGGTAGACGATCGAGGCCATCCTCGCGCCCTTGAACATGCCCTCGTAGGAGAGGGTCGCCCGGATGACGGAGCCCTGCGCTTCCACCCGGATCGCCGGGATCCTGGCCGACGGCGCGGGCCGCGCGTTCGGGGCGAGCTCCTCGCCCTGCGCGCGCACCAGCTCGCCCTTGAGCTCCTGGGCGAGGGGCCGGGCGTGGTCGCGCTGGGCGGCCACCAGGTCGAGGTTGGTGCGGGTGGCGGCGTAGAGCTCGTTGCGTTCGGTGGGGTCGGGACGGCTCCTGATCACCCGGAGCAGCTCGGTCGCCACCCGCCTGGCCTCGGCGGTCCTGTTCTGGCCGAGCAGGGCCAGCAGCAGGTTCAGCCGGGGGATCGGCGGGCCGGGGTTGAGCTCGATGGCGGCCCGGCTGTGCTCCTCGGCCGCCTCATAGGCGGTCAGGTGGATCTCGAAGCCGCCCAGGTTGCCCAGGGCGGTGTACTTCTCGCCGCCGTACTCCACCGCCCTGGTCATGTCCGCCACCGCGGCCTCGTACGCGCTGCGCGAGGCCGTGCTGAACACGTACGCCGACGTGGCGCGCTCGGGGCTCGCCGCCATCACGCGGGCGCTCGCGCGATGCTCGTAGGCGACCGCGTAGTCGTCGCGCAGCGCGATCGCGCGGGTGTAGTGGTCGAGCGCGTTCTCGTAGTCGCGCAACCCGGCGAGACGGTCGCCCTCGGCGACGGCCGCGATGGCCGCGCGGGGCGTCGTGACGGGCGGCACCGCCAGGAGGACGAGGGTGCCCGCGACGGTGACGGCCACCAGCGCGGCGGCGGGCCACACCAGGTGGTGCCGGGTGGCCTCGCCGACGGTCAGGGACAGGCCGAACAGGGTCAGCGCGACCGCGAGGAGGGCGGTCCCCGCGGAGTAGGTGTTGCTCCTGTCACCCCACGAGCTCGCGGTCTCCTGGGTCGCCTCCTGCAGGAGGCCCGCCACGGTCGCCTCCCTGTTGAGATCAGCGAGGTAGCGCTGGGCGGCGGTCGCGTCGGCGCCCAGCAGCGGGGAGGAACCGGACAGCTTGCCGTACGCCCGCCGGAGCCGGTCGGCGAGGGCCTCGTGCTCCTGCTCGCCGAGCAGCGTGGCCCGCAGGGACTCCAGGTCGTGACGGCGCTTGACGGTGGTGGCGGTGCCGAGGTTGGCGGTGCTCTCCATGGAGTCGGCCGTCGCCCCCGCCTGGGCGGCCAGCGCGGTGACGGAGGCGCGCTGTGCCTCGCGGGCGTTCCTGTCCTCCTGGGCGCCCGCCTGCCCCCCGAGGTAGGTGAGCATCCCGGCGAGCAGGCCCACCGCGGTCATCGTGAGCGCGAGCCGGCGCTTGAACGGGGTGTCGAACTCCTCATCGGTCATACCGGGTCCCTCCGTCATACCGGGGCCAGGGAGAGCCACAGTGCGAGGGCGGTGAGCAGCCCGTACCCGCCGAGGGCGGCTCGCAGGAGCCGGTCGCGCCGCGGCGGTGTGACGAGGCGGGCGACGGTCAGCAGGAGCACGATCGCGAGGGTGCCGCCGACGGTGAGGGTGAGATGGCCGACCCGGTCGTGCAGGGCGTCGGCGCGCCGCACGGTCCGGGCGGGCTGGTCGCTCGGCACCGTGAAGGTCTCGTAGTTGCGGATCACCGCGGCCTCGCTCATCTCGTAGTCCCACTTGGCGGTGGCACCCACGCCCGGCAGGTGGCGGCGGTCGATGTACTGGTCGACGAGGAAGCCGTCGGCGACCTCGCGCAGGGCCCTGGCCTCGTCGGGGTCGACGGCCTCGATCGCGTCGGCCTGGGCGTGGAGGGCCCGGTAGTGCACGACCTGCCCGCCTCTCGACCGGCTGCTCATGTGCCCCACCACGCCCGCCGTCCGCACCTGGATGGTCTCCACCACGGCCTGCCGGTCGGTGTCGATGGCCTGCGAGTTCAGCCGCACCGCCGCGTACGAGGCGGCGGCGCCGGTGATCGTGGACAGGCCGATCGCGATCGCGATGATCCGCTCGTACGGCCGGGCGCCGCCCCGCTCCCCGTCGCCCCGCCTCGGGAAGCGGAAACGCCGCGGGCGGAGGGGCTTCCTCGGTTCCGTCGCGGCGGCCCTGCGGAGGGTCGTGATCCTCGACCGCAGCGACCGGACGGCGCCGTGGTGAGGGCGGCCGTTCCGGCCACCCACCGGGACGCCGCGCGAGGGGTGGCCGTTCTGATCGTCCGCCGGAGCATCGTGCTGGTGATTGTCCTGGTCGTCCGCCGGGACGTCGCGCCGGGGTTGGCTGTCCTGGTGGTCCGCCGGGGCGTCTCCGGGGGCGCCTGCGGGGACGACTTCGGGGCGCTCGGCGTGGCCGGGATCGGGCGCGTTCCCTCCCGCTTCGAGGGGCATGTGGGACCTCCAGCTCGGGCGCTGGCAGACACGGTTCCCGCGCCTGTCCGTGGTCAGTTGATGACGATAACGGCATCGAACCACGGGGTCGACAGTGATGACAGCGGACTGCGTAGCTTCTCCACCCCCAGCCGGTAGGTGCCGGGGTTCAGCCCGCCGAGCGGCAGGTAGCGGCCGGTGAGGTTGGAGGCGCTGCCGGTCCAGAAGCCGTGCTGCAGCGAGCGGAGGATCGTCACGGGCCCTGACGCGAGGCGCGGGTGGACGGCGGAGAGCCGCAGGGACTCGGTGACGAGTTACGGGTCGCCCTCCGTGACGGCCCGCACGTCTGGGGGCTGCTGGTGATGTGCGGGGAGCACGGTGCCGCGCCGTTCACCGACGCCGACGAGGCCGTCGCCGCCCGGCTGGGCCGCCCGGCGACGGCCGCGCTGCGGCGCTCGCTGCTCCTGTCCGGAGTGGACACCGGAACGGTCCCGGACGCGCCCGGCCTGGTCGTCGTCGACCGTGAGGGGAGGGCCCGGTCGATGTCGCCGACGGCGCGCACCTGGCTGGAGCTCCTGCAGGACGGCACCCCGGAGCACGCCCGGCCGTTGCGCGCGGTGGCCGCCGCCGCGCTCTCCTCGGGAATGGCACGTTCCCGCGCGCTCACCCGGTCCGGCCGGTGGGTGGCCCTCCAGGCGTGGTCGATGGGGCAGGGAGAGGAAGGGCTCGTCGCCGTCTCCCTCAGCCCTCCCGAGCCGGGGGAGCCGACCGCGGTCATCCTCGGCGCCTACGGTCTGAGCGAGCGCGAGCGGCAGATCACCCAGCACGTCATGCGCGGCCACTCCACGACACAGATCGCGGGCCGGATGAACATCAGCCCCCACACGGTCCAGGACCACCTCAAGAGCGTCTTCGCCAAGACCGGCCTGGGCAGCCGACGCGCGCTCGTCGCGGACATCTTCTTCCGCCACTACCTGCCGCATTTCGGGGAGGGACCGCTGTCGACGGACGGCCGGCGCCTCGTGGGATAGGCGCCCCGGCCGCCCCTGTCCGGCGGGAACGGGCCGCGCCGGTGCCTTCAGTCGCCGATGTTGACGACGCTGGTGAGGATGACCACCGACTCCTCCTCGGCCTCCAGCGAGTGCCGCCGCTGCGGGATCGGAGCGGTCTGGCCCGCGCCGAGCCCGACGGCTCGCTCGCCGTCGATGATCCGGACCCGCCCCGACAGGACGTGCAGGCTCCCGGCCGGCGGGGCGTCGTGGTCACCGAGGACCGTTCCCGAGGTCAGCGCGATGATCGCCTGACGCAGCGTGCCCTCGTTGAGGTAGGTGTGGGCACTGCGACCGTGCGAGCTCGCCCTGGCGAGGGTGAGGTGTTCCGCGGCGAGAGCCAGTACGTCGATCATTGGGTTCCTCCCGGTCGCTGTGAACCTGCCCTGAGCCGGTGAGGCGCAGAACCAGGCGAAGGTAAAGTCATCCGTCCCGCCGCGCGGGGGACCGCTCGTCGAAGTGGATCGCCCCGAGCAGGTCCGCGGCGGGGCGGTCGAGGATCGTGACGCTCGCGGCAGGGGGGAACGAGCCGCCCCGGGCGCGGTCGATGATCACTCGCCAGCGGCGGCAGTGCCGGGCGAAGGTCGCGCTCGTCACGACCCGGCCGCGCGAGAGCTGCCCCTCGCGGGCCGTCCTCGGCTCCACGTCGAGCAGGATCAGGTGGACCTCGCTGTCGACCCTGCGGGCCAGCCAGGCGAACCCGTACAGGATGTGCGGCCACGTGCCGCGGGTGTGCGCGACGACGGCGTGCCCCTTCAGCAGGGCGCGGGCGATCCGCACCACGTGGGTGGTGTGCACGAGCGGGATGCGGGCTCTCGGCGGGACCGGGCCCAGGTAGCGGGCCCACCAGTTGCGGGACTGGCGCGAGTCGATGACGCGGGCCTCACCGGCGCGCACCGGCTCCCTCTCGTCACCGCGCAGTCCGTACAGCCGGTCGAGCAGGGTGCTCTTGCCCGCGCCGGGGAGCCCCGCGAGGAGCACCAGCGATCCTGCCGGATAGCGCAGATCCTCGACGGAGGACCGGCCGGCCGGTGTGGTGGCCATCACGTGCACCTCGCTGGTGTGGGGGACTTCTCTCATAGGGCGTCTCGCAGCCTTCCAGTGGCGGAATCGGGTTCGCCGTCGATCCGGCGGTCGCCGGAGGGGACGAACCTGGCGAAGATCGGACCGAGGGCTACTCGTGAGGCGCGTCCGGAGATGGGGATGACCGGTGGCCGGGACGGTAAGGCGATGGCCACGGGACGGGTCGCGGTGGGGGTGTGGCGAAGTGGGACGTCGCGCCGGAAGGCCAGGTAAGCCGGGGAAGTCCGGAACGTTCGGGAAGCCCGGGAAGCCTCAGGGGCCCGGGCGGCGCGGGAGACGCCGGAGACCTGGAAGGCGAGGGAAGCCCCGGAGACCCGGGAGTCCCGGGAAACCCGGTGAATCCCGGCACCTCTGGCGGTCCCGGCGACCCTGGCAACCTCGGAGACACGGCCCCGGAGGGGTGGGTGCCGTGGTGGGGGAACGCCGGTGAGATGGTGCCCACAGGGAGAGGGGACTGTCAGGGGCATGCTCGCTCCTCGAATGCGCTCGGCCATTCGAGGTCTCCTTCACCCGCACCTCGCGGGCGACCGTCCGGGGACGCCACAGGGCGTCCGTATTGACCGGGCCGGTTCTTGGGAAGTACTCCCCTCGTTCGTTCAAGGTTAAAGGAAACCAGGCAGTGGCGCGGTCACCGAGGAGTGACTGTCCTGGGCGGCCTCGTGCCGGAGCGTCCACGAAGGGAGCCGGGGGTCCAGATCACCGGTCACCGGTCACCGGTTCTCGGCAGTCGGGGCCGCTCAACCGTTCCTCGGTCCCTGCTTCCCGGTCCCCGGTCTCCGGTCTTCGCTCCTCGGTCCCCGGTTCTCGCCGGTCTCCGCTTCCCGGTCCGGACGCGCCGCGGCGCCGGCACCCCTCCGTGGTCCGCGTGGGCCGGCCTGTCGGCTCGGCCTCGCGGTCCGCTGGTGTGGGGGTGCCGGCGCAGCCCGGAGAAACCCCGGGCCGTGGGCCCGGCGGTGGTTCCGTCAATGGTTTCGACGCGCTCCTCGGCATGAACGCCGAGAATTCAGCCCGTACCGCTCTCGCGACACCTCTGTGGCTTCCCGCTTTACCGACCTGGGCCACCGAGATGGTGGTCTTACCGGGTCTCCACAGGCTTTCGAGCCCTCACGGGCTCCGTTCCCGCCCGTCCGGCGGTACCTGGCGTGAGCGCCTCGCCGAGCGCCAGTCCGCGGTGAGGACGAACCGGCGCCTCTTGCCCCGCTACGGGAGAGAGAGTCCGCATCCTCTCCGGCGTGAGCACCGGAGCACTACGGACGAGTTCAGTAGCCGTAGTTGCCGGAGCTGTTGGAGTTGGAGTTGGAGTTGTTCGAGCCGGAGTTGTGGGAGCTCGGGTGCGAGGAGGAGGGCGAGGGGGACGCGCCGCCCGTGGGGGAGTTCGTCGAGGTGGCCGCTCCCGAGGGCCTGATCAGGCCGAGCAGGCCGTGCGTGCCGCCGTCGCTGCCCGCGCTGAACCACAGGGCGTTCGTGCCGCCGACGGTCTCGGTGCCGGGCTCCAGGTCCCACAGGCCACCCAGGGTGATCGCCTTGCCGTCGGAGGAGCGCAGCGGGCCGAGCGGGCGGCCGTTGCGCGGGTTGTAGGCGTTGATCCGGCCGTCGCCGAAGTTGCCGACCAGCAGGGCCCCGGAGTGGGCGCCGAAGCCCTTCGGAGCCAGCGTCATCGCCCAGGGCGCGTTGAGGGCTCCGCGTGCGGCGAAGCGGCCGACGAACCGGCCCGAGCCGTTGAACTGGCTGACGAACCCCTTGCCCTGCCCGGCCACCGACTTGCCGGTCTCGGGGTCGCGCTTGGCGTACGCGACGAGGATGGAGTTGCCCACGACCTCCACGTTGAACGGCGCGTAGTCCTCCGGCAGGCCGGGGTCCTGGAACGCGCGGCGGCCGAACGAGATCCGGTCGAAGTCGCCGTCGAAGACGTGGACCTTGTTGTGGGCGAAGTCGGCGGCCAGCAGCATCGCCCCCCGATTCGTCTCGGCCAGGGCGAGGCCCTTGAAGTCGGCGCCCCTGACGAACGCGCTGATGATCGCGTCGTCCGGGTCGGCCTCGGCGTTCCAGCCGGTGATCGCCCCGCTGGGGCTGGCGAAGATGAACGTCGCCGGCCCGGAACCGCCGGGACCCTTGACGACGAACTCCTCGCCCTTGTTGACGACCTGCCCGGTGGGCCTGCCACCGGGGACGCGCACCTGCGTCTTCTCCTGCTTCACGGTGCCCGCGCCGCCGGAGTAGACCGTGGCCAGGCCGGTGCCCGCGGCCGAGACCCACAGGGTCTTGCCCATGGCCAGACCCCACGGGTTGACCAGCGTGGGATCGGTGACCGCGGCCCGGCCGCTGACGTCCGAGACCAGGTTGGTGACCGCGAAATGGTTTCGCAGGGTCTGTCCGGCGGCTTTCTCCGGGCCGCTGCCGGCCCTGGTCTGTTTCGCTCCGGCCTGCGCCTGGTGGGTCCCGGCGGACGCCGTACCGGCGACGCCCATGACCAGGACCGTGGCGCAGATCGTGACGATGCGTACTCGCATTCATGGCTCCTCTGTGAGGGAGTGCCTTTCGCCGCGAGATACGCGCGGGGTCCGCGCGCGGTTCAGTCCGTTTTGAACGGCCCGGACCTGGGAGGAGCCGGAGGGGCGGAAAAGGGCGGCCCGTGACCGCCTGGTGGGGCGGCCACGGGCCGGATCCCATGAGCGTCACACCGGGTCACGGCGACTCATGGCCGCGGCGCGCGCCAAAGGGAGGAGAAGGCGCGTCCACGGGGTCTCTTCGGGTCCCGCGAGCGGGGAGGATCAGCGGAGGGCGGCCGCCTCGGTGGCCAGTTTCTCGATCCTGGCGTAGTCGCCGGTGGCGAGCGCGTCGGCCGGGGTGAGCCAGGTCCCGCCCACGCAGCCGACGTTCGGCAGCGCGAGGTAGTCGGGGGCCGTCGCGAGCCTGATGCCGCCCGTCGGGCAGAACCTGACCTGCGGCAGCGGGCCGCCGAGCGCCTTCAGGTACGGCAGGCCGCCGGCGGCCTCGGCGGGGAAGAACTTCATCTCGGTCACCCCGCGGTCGGCGAGCGCCATGACCTCCGACGCGGTCGCCACGCCGGGCAGGAACGGCACCCCGCTCACCTCCATGGCGTCGACCAGGCCCGGGGTGGTCCCCGGGCTGACCAGGAACTTGGAACCGGCCGCGACGGAGGCCGCCACGTCGGCCGGGGTGCGGATGGTGCCCGCGCCGATCACCGCCTCCGGGACCTCGGCGGCGATGCGCGCGATGGCGTCCAGGGCGGCGGCGGTGCGGAGGGTCACCTCGATGACCGGCAGGCCGCCCGCGACCAGGGCGCGGGCCAGGGGGACCGCGGTCTCCGGATCGTCGATCACGACGACCGGGACGACCGGGGCGATGTCGAGCAGACTCATGCGAACTCCAGGGTGGACAGGCGCTGGTTCAGCCAGGCCGCCGCGCCGGTCAGGGCGGGCTGGGGGGCCACGATCAGCGACGTGGCGATGCCGGAAAGGTAGTCGTTCAGGGTCGGGGTGGCCTCGAAGCGACGGCGGAAGTCGCTGGAGCGGACCCGGTCCACGATACGCGGCAGCACGCCGCCGCCCAGGTAGACACCGCCCCGTGCGCCGAGGGTGAGGGCGACGTTCCCGGCGAAGGTGCCGAGCATGGCGCAGAAGACCTCGACGGTCTCCGTGCACAGCGAGTCGTCCATCCGGGCCACGATGTCGGAGGCGGACAGCCTCGGCGCGTCCGTCCCGTGGACGAGCGCGAGTCCCCGGTGCAGGCGCGACAGGCCCGGTCCCGACAGCAGGTGCTCGGCCACCACGTGCTCCAGGCCGTCCGCGCGCAGTGCCCGGACGATCTCGTGGTCCCGCCGGTCGAGGACGGGCGCGGTGACGTGCCCTCCCTCCCCGGGGATCGGCACCCAGCCCTCGGCGGCGGGCACCAGGCCGCCCACGCCGAGACCGGTCCCGGGGCCGAGCACGGCCTTGACGCCGCGCGAGGGCTCGGGGCCGCCCAGGGAGACCAGGTCGTCGCCCCGCAGGTACGGCAGGGACGCGGCCAGGGCCTCGAAGTCGTTGAGCAGCCAGGCGTTCGGGATGCCCAGGTCGCGTACCGACCCCGTCCACCCGGCGTTGGTGAGCCGGTAGCGGTCGCCCTCCACGGGCCCCGCGATCGCGACGCACGCGGCTCCCGGCTGAACTCCGCCCGCATGATCTGCGATATAGGCGGCTACGGCTTCGGGTAGGCCATCGTGTTCCGCGCCCGCGAGCACGGCCACCGCCTCGGGCTGTCCACCGGGCTCGGTGATCAGCCCGAACCGGGCGTTGGTGCCGCCGATGTCGGCGACGAGCCAGGGAAGGCTCACGGGATCTCCTTCGCGGGTCGTGCGGCCCCGGCGGGCCGCCCGAGGTTCACGGGCCGTACGACCTTCACGGGCCGCGCTCCTCCCGCGACCCGTGCGACTCCCGCGACCCGCGCGTCCGGCGTGGGCCGCGCGGACGTGAGCCGTACGGACGGAGGTCGTACGAATGTGGACCGCGCGAATCCGGATCGTGCGAGGGCGAAGGAGACTGTGGTGTGTTCCCTCACGCACGGATTCCGCTCTGGGCGGTCGCCGGGCGGGTGCCGTTCGCGACGGCCTCGGCGTGGCCGTTCAGGGCGAAGACGCCCGCGCCGCGCTCGGCAGGGCCCGCCGCGCGGCGGAAGGCGCCGAACAGCTCGCGGCCGGTGCCGACCCACTGGGCGTCGGTGAGCGGCGCTCCCTGGACGGGCCTGGCGGCCAGTTCCCCGGCGGGGACCAGCAGCTCCAGGGTTCCGGCGGCGGCGTCGAGGCGGATCGGGTCGCCGTCGCGCACCAGCGCGATGGGGCCGCCGTCGGCGGCCTCGGGCGACAGGTGGATGGCGGCCGGGACCTTGCCGGACGCGCCGGACATGCGGCCGTCGGTGACGATCGCGACCCGCTGGCCCCTGTCCAGCAGCACCGCCATCGGCGGGGTGAGCTTGTGCAGCTCGGGCATGCCGTTCGCGCTCGGCCCCTGGTAGCGGATGACCGCCACGAAGTCCTGCCCGTCCAGCTCCCCCGCGTCGAAGGCGCGCAGCAGCTCCAGCTGGTCGTCGAAGACCTTGGCCGGGGCCTCGATGACCAGGTGCTCCTCCTTGACGGCGGAGACCTTGCTGACCGCGCGTCCCAGGTTGCCGTCGAGCATGTGGATGCCGCCGTCGGCGGAGAACGCGGCGGAGACCGGGCGCAGCACGTCGAGGTCGGTGCTGCCCTCGGTGCGCTCCTCCCAGACCAGCTCGCCCTCCTTCAGCTCGGCGGCCGAGCGGTAGTGGTCCAGCCCGTGCCCGGCGACCGTCAGGACGTCGCCGTGCAGCAGCCCGGCGTCCAGCAGGTCGCCGATGAGCACCTGCATGCCGCCCGCGGCCTGGAAGTGGTTCACGTCCGCCTGGCCGTTGGGGTACATGCGGGTCAGCAGCGGCACGGCCTTCGACAGCTCGGCCAGGTCGTCCCAGAGGAGCTCGATGCCCGCCGCCGCGGCGATGGCGACGATGTGCATGGTGTGGTTGGTCGAGCCACCGGTCGCGAGCAGCGCCACGCAGGCGTTGACGATCGCCTTCTCGTCGACGACCTCGCCGACGGGGGTGTACTCGGGGCCGTGCGCGGTCAGCTCGACCGCCCGCCTGCCCGCCGCCTTCGTCAGGGCCTCGCGCAGCTCGGTGCGCGGGTTGACGAACGTCGAGCCGGGCAGGTGCAGGCCCATGACCTCGATCATGACCTGGTTGGAGTTGGCGGTGCCGTAGAAGGTGCAGGTGCCGGGGGAGTGGTACGACTTCGCCTCGGCGTCGAGCAGCTCGTCCTTGCCGACCTTGCCCTCGGCGAACAGCTGCCGGGTGCGGGCCTTGACCTTGTTGGGCAGGCCGGAGGTCATCGGCCCGGCGGGGACGAAGATCGCGGGCAGGTGACCGAAGTGCAGCGCCCCGATCAGCAGGCCAGGAACGATCTTGTCGCAGACGCCGAGCATGAGGGAGGCGTCGAACATGTCGTGCGAGAGCGCGATCGCGGTCGCCATCGCGATGACCTCGCGGCTGTAGAGCGACAGCTCCATGCCCGCCCGGCCCTGGGTGACGCCGTCGCACATCGCGGGCACACCCCCGGCGAACTGCGCGACGCCGCCCGCCTTCCTGACGGCCGCCTTGAGGATCGCGGGGTAGGCCTCGTACGGCTGGTGCGCCGACAGCATGTCGTTGTAGCTCGACACGATCGCCACGCCCGGCTTGACGTTGGCGCGCAGGTCACGCTTGTCGTTCTCGCCCACGGCGGCGAAGCCGTGCGCCAGGTTGGCGCAGCCCAGGCTCGCCCTCGCGGGACCGCGCAGGCGGGCCGCCTCGGCCTCGGCGTGCAGCCGCCTCAGGTACGCGGTGCGGCTGGGACGGCTGCGCTCGACCAGACGGTCGGTCACTTCCTGGATCACGGGATGCATCCGGCCTCCTCGGTCGTAAGCTGCGTCGTCGTTTCCGGTGTGGTGATCGTTCGGGTTCGGGTGCTCGGTCCGCGCGCTCACGCGTGCCCCTCCTCGTGCCAGACCCGTCCGCTGCGGCCGACGAGCTCGTGGGCCGCGGCGGGACCCGCGGTGCCCGCCGGGTACGGCTCGGGCGGGGTGCCCTGGGAGTCCCACTCGTCGAGGATCGGATCGATCCACCGCCAGGCGGCCTCGACCTCGTCGCGCCGCATGAACAGGGTCGGGTTGCCGGTGAGGACGTCCAGGAGCAGCCGCTCGTAGGCCTCGGGCACCCGGCCGGTGAAGGTCTCGGCGAAGCTGAGGCTCAGCGGGACCGGCTTGAGCGCCACCTCGCCCGCGCCCGGCTCCTTGGCCATGATGTTCAGCTGGATGCCCTCGCTCGGCTGCAGCCGCAGCACCAGCCGGTTGGGCGTGCTGCCGGGGAAGATCGAGTGGGGCACGTCCTTGAACTGCACCACGATCTCCGAGCAGCGGTTCGGCATGCGCTTGCCCGTCCGCAGGTAGAACGGCACCCCGGCCCAGCGCCAGTTCTTCACCTCGGCGCGGATCGCGGCGAAGGTCTCCACCCGGCGGGAGTTCTCGGTGGGCGCGGTGTTGTCGGGCTCGTCGAGGTAGCCGGGCACCCGGACGCCGCCGGACTCGCCCGCCGTGTACTGGCCGCGTACGGTGAAACGGTCCACCTCGCCGCCGGTGACGGCCCGCAGCGACTGGAGGACCTTGACCTTCTCGTCGCGGATCGACTCGCGGTCGTTGCGCGAGGGCGGCTCCATCGCCACCAGGCACAGCAGCTGGAGCAGGTGGTTCTGCACCATGTCGCGCAGCGCGCCCGCGTGGTCGTAGTAGCCGCGGCGGCCGGGGGTGCCCACGGTCTCGGCGACGGTGATCTGGACGTGGTCGATCCAGAGGGAGTTCCAGATCGGCTCCAGGAACGCGTTGGCGAACCGGAGCACGAGGAGGTTCTGGACCGTCTCCTTGCCGAGGTAGTGGTCGATGCGGTAGATCTGCCGCTCCTCGAAGATGGCGCCGACCTCGTCGTTGATGCGCAGCGCGCTGGACAGGTCGCGGCCGAGGGGCTTCTCCAGCACCACCCGCGAGGCGGGGGTGACCAGGCCGGCGCGGTGCGCCTCCCGGCAGAACGGGCCGAACGTCATGGGCGGGCTGGCGAGGTAGAACACCCGGTCGCGGTGCTCGTACCCGCCGAGCATCCCGGCGAGCCTCGCCCACCCGGTCGGGTCCTGGCCGGCGATGTCGACGGTGACGTGGTGCAGGCGGCCGAGGAAGCGCTGCCAGGTGTCGAGGTCGTCCACCGGCACCGAGCCGCGTACCTCGGCGTCGACCTTGCCGCGGAAGTCGGCGTCGTCGAGCCCGCCGCGGGACATCGCGATCACGCGGGTCTCGGGGGCGAGGCGCCCGTCGCGGTCGGCGTGGTAGAGCGCGGGCAGGAGCTTCCGCATGGAGAGGTCGCCTGTGCCGCCGAAGACGATGAGGTCGGCGGGTTGCGGGGTCTCAGACATGCGGCGGCGCTCCGTGGTGATCTACCAACAGTGATCTATCAAAATTAGGTATAGATCGGACAGTAGCTAGATCTTGCGCTCTACACAAGCGGAGTTTTGTAATTTGAGATGAGAAAGTAGGAAGTTTTCATTTCCTAAGTGGGTGTGATTCACTTGGCGGATGCCTCGACGTCCCGCTGCCGCGCTGGCCACCAGCGGTGAGGTGCTGCGCCTCATCCGCTCAGGCGAGGCCGTCACCCGCGCGGACATAGGGCGTGTCACCGGCCTGTCCAGACCCGCCGTCTCCCTGCGCGTCACCGAGCTGCTGGACCGGCGCCTCGTCGTCGAGGACAGCGAGGGCCCCTCCACCGGAGGCCGTCCGCCCACCCGCCTGGTCTTCAACGCCTCCGGCGGGGTCGTCCTGGTCGGCTCCCTGGGCGCGAGCCGCGCGCAGGTCGCCGTCTGCGACCTCGCGGGCGAGGTGCTGGCCGGCACCGCCCTGTCCGTGGACGTGGAGGAGGGGCCGGACGTCGTCCTGCCCCTGGTCATGCAGACCTGGAGCGAGCTGCTCGGCGACCGTCCCGCCTCCCTGGTCCGCGGGGTCGGCCTGGGGGTCCCCGCCACGGTGGAGTTCGCGGCCGGCCGCACCGAGAGCGCCCGGATCATGGCCAGCTGGACCGGCGTGGCCATCCCGCCGATCATCGCCGAGCGCTTCCCCGTCCCCGTCTTCCTCGACAACGACGTGAACGTCATCGCGATCGGCGAGCACCGCGAGATCTACGCGGGCGAGGCCGACGACCTGCTGTTCATCAAGGTCTCCACCCGGATCGGCTCCGGGGTCATCGCCGGGGGCGAGATCCTGCGGGGGGCGCTGGGCGCGGCGGGGGAGATCGGGCACATCCCGGTCCGCGACGGCGGGGGAGTCCTCTGCCGCTGCGGCAACATCGACTGCGTCGACTCCATCGCCAGCGGCACCGCGATCCTGCGCCGGCTCCGCGACATGGGACACGACGTCAGGACCCTGGCCGACGTGGTGAGCCTGGTCAGGGCCGGAGACGCGGAGACCATGACCGTGGTCCGCAACGCCGCCCGGATGCTCGGCGAGGTCGTCGCCAGCGCGGTCAACCTGCTCAACCCCTCGGTGGTGGTCCTCGGCGGCGACGTCGCGGAGACCTTCCAGCCGATGGTCTCCGGCGTGCGCGAGGTCATCCACCGCCGCTCGACGGCCCTGGCCACCCGCAACCTGCGCATCGAGCGCAGCCGGCTCGGCCCGAGCGCCGGGATCATCGGCTGCGCCCACATGGTCCTGGACAACATCCTGTCGCCCGAGGCCGTCGACTCCGCCGGCTGGCAGCCGCTCCGCTCCGTCCGCTCCCTCGCCTGAGCCGCGCCCGTCGCCCTTCTCGCCTGAGGCGCGCCTGAGCCGCGCCTGTCCCGCTCCCTCGCGTGAGCCGGGTCCGTCCGCCCCCTCGCCCGAGCCGGGCTTCCGGCACGTCGCGGCGCGCGCCCTCGCGCGGGGTTCCGCGAGGGCGCGCGGGCCTTCCAGGGGGCTCCCGCGAGGTTCTCCGAGGGAGCGGTACGGGAGCTCTCCACGGTTCCCGGGAGCTTTCTACGGCTCCTGCGAGGTCTCCTTCCGGTCCGCCGTGCCGGTGGCGCGGGCGTTGAGGACCACCAGCGCCAGCAGGACGAGCAGCCCGCCGAACGTCGCGGCCAGGCCCACGAGCTCGGTGAACCAGCCGACCAGCACGGGGCCCAGCAGCAGCCCCGAGTAGGTCAGCGTGGTGAACCTGGCCAGCGCCGCGGCCGCCCCGAGCCCTTCGGCGCCGCCGTGTCCCACCGCGCTGAAGATGAGCGGGAGCAGGACCGACAGGCCGATCCCCACCACCGCGAAACCCGCGATCGCGAAGGGGATGCCCGGACTGAGCACGACCATCAGCAGGCCGCAGAGGGCGATGCCGCCGCTCACCCTGACCAGGGCGGGCGCGCCGTACCGCTCGTGCAGGCGGTCCCCGACGAGGCGGCCGCCGGTCTGGCACAGGTTGAAGAACGTGTAGCCCAGCGAGGCCACCGCGAGGGTCGCGCCGCGATCCTCCAGGAGGAAGACACCGCTCCAGTTGCCGACCGCGCCCTCGACGATCAGGATGACCGCGCCCATCGCGCCGAACATCAGCACCCGCGGGGTCCAGCCGTCCCGCCACCTCACGCGGACCTTCTTCTCGCCCTCCTGGCTCGCGTGCCGGTCCGCCGAGGCCGGCAGCATCCACAGCCCGGTGACGAGCGCGAGGAGGGCCACGGCCACACCCAGCCACAGGAAGTGCGTCATCGGGGAGAGCCCGGCCTGGATGGCGAGGCCGCCCAGCACGGAGGCGGCCATCGCGCCGATGCTCCAGGCGGCGTGGCAGCGGTTCATGACGGACCGCTTGTGGGCGCGCTCGACCGCGATGGCATGGGCGTTCATGGAGACGTCGAGAAGCCCGTCGATCAGGCCGAAGACCACCAGCGCGACGGCGAGCTGGATCGGGTCGTCGGCCAGCGCGAGGCCGACCAGGGAGAGCGGCAGCACCACCCCGGTCACCCTGGCGATCGGCGCGCTGCCGTATCTGGCCACCAGGCCACCGGCGAGCTGCATGGCGATCAGGGCCGAGACGGAGGGGACGACGAGCAGGAGACCGAGCTGCCCGGCGGACAGGCCGTGCTCCACCTTCAGCGAGGGGACCCTGATCAGGAAGCTGGCGTAGGAGAGCCCGACGATCAGGAACGCGGCCATCGCGGCCAGACGTGTCCGGCCCGCGGCCCCCGACAGCACCGCCCCGGCAGGCGTCCCGGGCGGATCGTCCGCGGGGGAGTCCGTGCCGAGTGTCTCCCCCGGGGGCCGTCCCCCGGACGCGGGTTCGGTCGTGTTCTCAGGCGCCGTCATCGCCGGCCCACTCCTTCGTCCACCGGGGGTCCATCTTGTCCTCCTCGCGGATGAACCGCACGTCGGCGGAGACACGCATGACGTCGGTCACGGTGTCGAGGGAGGCGTGCACCACGTACGGGCTGTGCACGGTCAGGTCGCCCGCCTCGTAGTCGCTCCACAGCCATCTCCGGCCGACGACGCGGGCCGTGAGCTGGAGGTCGTGGCTGATCGGCCGGGAGTCGTGGGCCCGGTCGCTCGCGAGCCGCGCCGGATCGAACCGTTCGGGGGAGTCCCGGTGCGAGCCCTCCAGGTAGACCAGCCCCCCGGTCTCCACCGGGCAGTCGCCGACGGGGATCCACATCGTCAGGACGCGGTCGCTGCCCTGGGACATGTAGGCGTGGTCGGTGTGGGCGCGGGAGGCCCGGAGCGAGCCCGCGTAGAAATGGCGCAGGATGCCCCGGGGCATCAGCCGGACGGGACCGCCGAGCAGGGTCTCGGCCAGCCCCGTCAGGGCCGGTTGCCTGGCGAACGAGGCGAACCGCTCCGTACGCACGAAGTCGTAGGCCGGATGGTCCTTCACCCCGTGCGAGGGCAGCCCCTCCGGCGGGCGGCCGGAGAAGACGCCGTCCCGGGGAGTGGACCCCGGCTTGAGCAGCCCTTCGGGAAACGTCGACAGGTACGCCTCGCGCAGGGCGAGAACCGTCTCGCGATCGAGGAACCCCCGCAGCAGCACCAGGCCGTCGTCGTGGAACCGCCGTCTCAGCGCGCCGGGGTCGCCGAGCAGCCCACTGCTGTCGGGCAGCGGGGTGAACAACTCGTCGGTGAACGGTACGGGCACGCCGTTGGAGGAGACGGCTCGCCGGTCTCCGGGCATCAGTAGACCCCTTCGGTGATCTGGCCGGCGTCCTCGTCCTCGTAGGGGCCCACCCGTGCCACCCCGGGCCACGGGAACCAGGGGTGCGGCGGGGCGGAGAGCGCGCTGTCCCGCTCCAGCAGGTTGGGCAGGAAGAGGTCCTCCAGGAGGGTCACCACCCTGATCCGGCCCCGCTCGCCCTCGGCGACCTCCTGCCACACGTCGTCGGGCCGGACGACGTGCATGACCGCGAAGGGCGGCGGCAGATGGTAGCTGTGCGGCTCGCCGGGGGAGGGGGCGTCCCCCTGGAGGGCGTGTCCGGCGAGGGTGTTGCCGTAGGTGTCGATCCACTGGACGCCGTCCAGATACTCCTCGCGGAGATAGCGCGCCTCCTCGGGAGAGCAGGAGGTGCCGCCGGTGCACACGGCGCGGACGCCGTACTCCGCGAGGGGCTTGTCCAGCGCCGGGGCGAGCGCCATGAGCAGCTTCGCGGTCGTGAAGAGCAGGCCGACCCGCTCGTCCCGCAGGATGTCCGCCGTCTGCGTGATGAGGTGTTCGACGTAGGCGTCGGCGCCGCCGGGTCCGCCGGAGGTGCGAAGCAGGTGTTTGACCCAGCGCGGGTCGAAGTCCACGGAGAAGACGGCCGCCCCCCAGCTGTCGCCGAGCAGCTTGACGAAGTGCCCGTAGGCGTGCGGGCCGCTGGGCGTCATGGCCAGGATGTCGCCGCCGAGCAGGCCGCGCGCCTCCAGCATCACCCGGTACATCAGCACGTCGTAGGTGGCGCGGGTCACGTCGACGACCCGGTACGGCGGGCCGGACGTCCCCCCGGTCTCCACGACGCGGAACGGCCGCCCCGCGAAGCCCCGGGGCACGAGGTCGCGCGCGCTCACCCCCCGCAGGTCGGTCTTGTCGAACAGGCCGAACAGACGCAGGGAGGCGTAGTCGGTGACGTCGCGGATCGGGTCGAAGGGCAGGCGGCTCCTGCGCGCCAGCCAGAACGGCGAGCCGCTCTCCTCGCCGAAGTGCCAGCTCATCATGCGCACCGTCCACTCGTCGAGGGACTCGCGCATGGGGGGGATCTGTTCTCGCATGGCGTCAAGCAGGGAGCCGCCAGGCGGGAGATGACTGCTCGGGTTCAGGACGGGACTCCTTCAGGGACGGTCGCGAAGCAGGCCGGGTGCACGAAACGGGACCCGGCGACGACGCCGCGCGCTCCCGCCTCGTCCGTGGAGACGGCGACGGCGAGGGGGAAGGGAAGCTCGCAGCCGACGAGCGGATGGCCGACGTCGTCGACCTGGACGAGGGTGGGCGCGAGGAACGTCGTCCCGCCCGACCTCACCAGGAGCGGCCGCCGGGTGAGCAGGCGCCCGCCGGGAGCGAGCCGGTCGGAGACGAACGCGGCCATCCTCGCGGCGTCGGCCTCGGCCCAGGACGCCTGCGGCCAGCGAGGGTCCGGCGAGTCGAGGGAGATTCCGTCGAGCACGGCCGCGACCCGGCGGGCGTCGGCCTCCCGCGGGGCGTCGGCCTGCCACAGGATCCTGGCCTGTCGCAGGGTCTCGGTCTCCCGCGGAGCCTTGGCCTGCCGCAGGGGCCCGGCTTCCCGTAGGGTCCCGGCTTCCCGCGCGGTCTGGGTTTTCCGAAGGGGCTCGGTCTCCCGCAGGAAGACCACCGTGCACACGCAGGTGCAGAAGCGGCCCGCGTCCCGTGCGATCCGCGCGGCGAGGTCCTCGGGGTCCACGGGCTCCCCCGCGCCCACGATCACGCAGGCCCGGCCGGGGCCGCGCAGATCCAGGGACGGCGCGTCGGCGGCGGGTCCGGCGGCCAGGCCGTCGCCGCCGTAGACGATCTGCCGGTCGGTCGCCCGGATCAGCGCGGGCAGGGTCCGGGGCGCGCTCGGGTAGTAGCCCAGCGTCTCGGGCGGCCAGCCCACGCTCAGCAGGGCCCCGACCAGGCGGGCCGACGACAGCGGCTCGCGCCTGCTGGGGCGGATCCAGACCGCCGCGCCGGACAGCGCCGCCTCCAGCACCCCCTCCAGGCAGGTGAAGGTGTTGGCGGGCAGGGAGACCAGGGTGAGGCCGCCGGCGTCGAGATCGGGCGCGTCCGCCGCGAGCTCCTCCAGCCGCTCGGCGAGCATCCCCGACCAGCGTCGTACGAGAGCCGGGGGCAGGCCCGCCGTGGCGCGCATCGCCTCGGCGAACCCGCCGGCGTCCTGGACGCCGAGGGACTCGACGGGTACGCGGCCGTGCCGGAACAGCGCGACGGCCTCGCGGAGCAGTTCCAGGCGCCGGGCGCGGGACGGCACGGCCGTCGCGGCACGGCGCGCCCGCAGGCGGGCGCCGTCGTCGCGGACCATGATCTCCGGAGCCAGGGAGAGGAGCGGGCCGCCGGGTACGGGCACGGTGTCCATCGACCGGTACCACCGTCCCGCGCGCAGTAACGGCAGGACCGTCTCGCCGGTCATGACAGCGCGTCCCGCAGCGCGCGGACGACCCGCTCCTGCTGGGCGTCCGTCATGCCGGGGAAGAGCGGCAGGCAGATGTGGCGGGAGGCGAACGCCTCGGCGCGCGGGAAGGACAGGTCGCCGAAGCGCCGGGCGAAGTAGGGCTGGCGGTGGAGCGGGACGTCGTACACCTCGCCCGCGAGCCGTACCCCCTCGGCGCGGAGTCTCTGTTTGAGCGCCGCGCGGTCGACGCCCTCGGGCAGCAGGGCGAGGTACTTGTAGTGGTTCGACGCGCACCCCTCCGGCACGGCGGGACGGGTCAGGGAGGGCACGCCGGCCAGGCTCTCGTCGTACCGGGCGGCCAGCGCCGTGCGTTCGGCCAGCACCTCCGCCAGCCGGGCCAGATGGGTGAGGCCTACCGCCGCGTGCAGCTCGCTCATGCGCCAGTTGCTGCCGAGATCGTCGTGCAGGTTCTCCTCGAAGGACCGCTTGCCGTGGTCGCGCAGGTGCGTGACCCGCTTCAGGTCGGCCCCGTCGGCGCTGAGCAGGCCGCCCTCGCCACTGGTGATGATCTTGGTGGGGTAGAGGGAGAAGGCGGCGAGCCGACCGAAGGTGCCCGCTTGGCGCCCGTGCAGCGAGGAGCCGAGCGCGTGGGCGGCGTCCTCGACGACGGCGACGCCCTGCCGGTCGCACTCGGCCAGCACCTCGGCCAGCGAGGGGGCGACGACCCCGGCGATGTGCACGGGCACGACCGCGGCCACGTCCTCGTGGGCGGCGAGGGCGGCGCGCAGTCCCGCCGGGTCCATGCCGAGACCGTCCGGCTCCAGGTCGACGAAGCCGACCCGGGCACCGGCGCGGACGGCGCTGGCCGCGGTCGCGAAGAAGGTGTTGGCCGGGACCAGGACGGTGCGCCCCTCGACCCCGACGATCCGCAGCGCGATCTCCAGGGCCGAGGAGCCCGAGCTCACCGCCGCGGTGCCGCGCCCGATCTCCCGGCTCGCGAGCGCCTCCAGCCGGGCGCCGCGCGCCCCGAGGGTGAGCGCCCCCGAGGCGAGGGCGTCGTCGACCAGGTCCAGGATGTCCAGGCGGGCCCGGACGTCGAAACCCACCTTGGCCGCGGGCACGTCCGGCGTGCCGGCCACGAACGCGCCCGGTGTACCGGCGGCGGGTCCGGCGGGGGAGTGGGCCGAGTCCGGGGAGCGGGCGGGGGCCAGGGAGCGGGTGAAGAAGTCCGCCGCCTCGGCCAGGCCGGTGCCGTGGCCCATGGGCAGCGGCAGGATCTCGGCCGTCTCGTGGGCGCCCGCGATCCGTTCACCGGCGGTCTTGGCGTCGCCGGGATCGAGGCGGCCGTCGGCCGTGCCGTACTGGATCTGCAGGGGCGCCGGGGCCAGCGCCGCGTACAGGTCGGGGAGGTCGGCGTGGCGCAGGATGGACGGCAGGGCGACGTACTGGTTCCAGGCCAGCGACCGGCCGATCATCGTCTCGTACGTGCCCAGGTGGCTCGCGGCGCACAGCGGGAGCGGCTCCTCCCGCAGCAGCGCGGCGTGCAGTGCCACCGCCGCGCCCATGCTGTGCCCGAACAGGCCGACCCGGCCGGGGGCCACGTCCGGATGCGCGCGGAGCCAGTCGAGCGCGGCCCCCGCGTCCTCCGCCAGCGCCCCGAGGAGGCTCCCGCCGCGCAGCCGCAGCGTGCCGTCCAGCACGTCGCCCGGGTCGCGCCCGCCCAGCGCGGCGGGCTCGGCCCAGCCGTCGAGGCCGTGGTCGAGGGTGAGCGTGAGGAAACCGGCCCCGGTCAGGTACGCGGCGACGTCACGGCCGGGATGGTCGGGAGGCAGCAGCCCGGTGACCCGTTCCAGGGTCGCGTTGCGCCCCGCGCAGACCAGCACGGCCGGCCACGGTCCCGGGCCCGGCGGGGCCAGCATGACCGCGCGCAGCTCGCGACGCCCTTCGTGCTCGAAGAGGTAGTGGTCCACCCGCGGTTCCCCGCCCTCCTGCCTGCGCGTGGAGCGCACGCGGAGGGTCACCCGCCGGGTGGCGGCCAGCCGGGCCACCGCCCGGCGCACCTGGCCGTTCCGGACGGCCTGGTCCGGCGCGGGGGAGCCGGGGACGGGATCGACCGGGGAGTGGCCGAGGTGGTGGAACCGGTCGATCGACGTCAACGCGAACCTCGGATCTCAGACGAAGTCGGCGTGGAGCGCGTGCGGAACCTCGACGCGGTACGTGTTCAGCGCGTCATCCAGCTTGATCCGCCCCTTGCGCAGCCATTCGAGCAGCTCGTTCTGCGGCCGGTAGAAGCAGGATTTGCACAGGTCGGTCCTGAGCGGGTTGCTCGACTCCCACTCGGCCCTGGGTCCGCCCTCCAGGACGTTGAGGTAGCCGTCCTCCAGCACGTTGCCGATGCGGTAGCGGCTGTTCAGGTGCACCTGGGGGCAGGGGTAGAGGTGACCGTCCGCGCCGACGGCCGTGACGAAACGGCTGTAGTGGCAGTGGTCGAAGTCGCCCTCGACGGACTCCACCTGGTCCATCGGCCCCCGGTCGAGCTTGGGCACCGAGACCTCGAACTCCTCCGACGACAGCGCGGAGACGTCGTCGAGCGAGGCGGAGACCTCCGCCATGACCTGCTCGATCGTCTCGTGGCCCATCGAGCTGTAGAACTCCGGCTCGAACCGGACGTAGTGCGCCCCCGAGTCGCGTGCGATCCGGGCCGCCTCCGAGATCTCCCGGTAGTTCTGCATGGTGATCACGAAGTTGAACCCGATGCGGAAGTCCGGATCGACCGCGTTGTCGCGCAGCCTGCGGACGGAGCCGAGGAAGGACTTGAACGTCTGCTCGCGGTCCCGGGTGATTTCGTTGAAGGTCGCCTCGGTGCCCGCGTTGAGGCCGATACGCACCCAGGTGTGGGTGTTGACCACGCAGTCGGCGATGTCGTCCCGGTGCAGGCGGGAGCCGTTGGTGATCAGGCCGATGCGCAGCCCGGCCGCGTGCCCGGAATTGCAGATCTCGGTGTACCCGCGGTGAATGGTGCATTCGCCGCTGCCGCAGAACGTGACGGCCCGGCCACCGGATTCGGCGAACTCCCGCATGAGCTTGACGCTCTTGTCGGTGGGAATAGCGTCCTTGAAGGAGAACAGATCGTAGAAATTCTCCTCGTTCGGCGAGTGGAAGTTGCAGAAATTGCAGCGCATATTGCAGGCGCCCATGATGCCGATGCGCATATGGACGGGGCGGAAGGTCTCCCCGTTGACGAACTTCCTGAGCAGGTCCTCGTGGGCGAGGACCTTGTCGGGGGCGTGTGCCTGGTCAAGGGTGACCTCCGCCAGCCCCTCCCCGTTGCTGGGGCGCGCCGACCTGTAACTCTCGTTCGACATTTCCGTCCCCCGTTCGACCGGGAGGGATTCCAATAACCCGGTCCTTGTGCGCCAAAGTCGACGTGCTGGTAACGCCGTTTCGATACGTGTTCGGGTAAGTCGGGTCCAGGTCAAGGGACATGGATTCCGGCCGTAGGAGCGCTCTTGCGGGGAGATTAAAACATATCCTAAACCGGGTCAAGTCCCCTTGTGGGGCATTTTTGGGCACGGTACGGTACGTCGGGTTCGACATTCGCGCGGCCGGAGGGAATTCGTGCAGGTGGAAGGAAACGGCATGACAGAAACCCCAATAGCGTCGCCCCAAATGCCGGTCTCCTTCCCGGACGCGCGGACGCTCGGGTCCAGGCTGGCCGCCTACGCCTTCCTCGCCAACGATCCTTCGGTTCCCCTGGTGGCCGCCGACTGGTGGCAGATCAGTGGCCCGCACTACAAGGCGGTGGCCGACGCCCTCGCCCACTTCGTGGCCGGAGAGCCCGCGGCCGAGGACCTGCGCCGTTTCGCCGCCTCTCCCGGGGACCGTGAGCTGGAGGACGCCCTGGCCGGCGCGCTCGTCCCCCTGCTGGAGCGCTCACCCGCCGACGGCGCGCGCCTCGGGGAGCTGATCGCCGAGGCCGACGCGCACGTGCTGGTGGACTACCACAACGGCGTGCTGGCCGACCGCTCCGCCGCCGAGGTGTCGGTGGCCGACGTCTCCGCCTGGTCTCGGCGGGGAACGCCGGGAGTGTCCGCGGTGCCTGCGGCGTCGGGGGCGTCCGTGACACCGGGAGCACCGGGAGCACCGGGAGCACCGGGAGCGTCGGGAACGCGGACGGCGGGGGCGCGGGCCGTGATCGTGATCCCCTTCCGGGACCGCGTCGGCGGCGCCCGCGCCCGGAACCTGCTGGCCTGCCTGGCCGCGCTGCGCGACCAGGACGGTCACCGCGACGAGGTGACCGTCACCGTGGTCGAGTCCGACACGGCGCCCACCTGGCGTGACACCGTCGAACCACTGGTGGACCACTACGTGTTCGCGCGGCACGACGGGCACTTCAACAAGTCCTGGGCGGTCAACGTCGGGGTCCGCGAGACCCCGGGCGAGCCCGAGCTGATCTGCGTGCTGGACACCGACATCCTGGCGGACCGCCGCTTCGTGAGCCGGAACCTGGACCGCATGGCGCGCGAGCCCGAGCTCTCGGCCTTCCTGCCCTACCGCCGCATGTTCTGCCTCGACCCCGAGACCTCCGCCGCCGCCATCCGCCGCCGCTGCGAGCGCGGCGAGGCCGACGTGCCGCTCGACGCCGTACGCTCGCTGGTGCTGAAGGAGCCGCCGGGGGCCTGCCTCTGGGCCAGATCCACGATCTTCGACGCGATCGGCGGGTTCGACGAGCGCTACCAGGGCTGGGGCGGTGAGGACGACGACGTCGTGGCACGGCTGAGCCTGGCAGGGCGGTTCACCCGCTTCGACGACCCGCTGCTGCACCTGGCCCACCCGCGTCCGGAGATGACCCTGGACGGGGTGCCGTTCAACGCCCACATCGACCCGCTGAGCTGGAGCGTCACCGGCGGGTACGGCGACCTGCGCGGTCCCAGGGGATGACCTCGGTCGTTCGCGCCTACGCGACGCGCACATCGGTGCCGCAGGGCGGATCGCTACGCTTCCGCCTGACCGCCGGAGACCTGACCGCCGGAGATCTGACGGCCGAAGACCTGACCGCCGGAGCCCCGGTGACGGGCGATCCGGCGACCGGGAACCTGGCGACCGGTGATCCGGTCCCGGGTGATCCGGTCCCGGGTGATCCGGTCCCGGGTGATCCGGTCACCGGCGATCCGGTGGACGGCGGCGAGCGCGGCGCGGCCCGCTGCCGCGCCCGGGTGCGCGACGCCGTGACCGGCGAGGTCAGGGCCGAGCTGGACGCCGCCGGGCCCTGGTGGACCCTGGACGTCCCCGACAGCTGGCCCAGCTCGCTCTACGCCGTGGAGTTCACCCCCGGCGACCCGGACGGGGAGACCTACTTCGTCGTCCGCTCCCGCGAACCACGGGCCGCCGGGAAGCCGGCGGGGGTGCCGTCGGCGCCCGTCGCCGGCGGGACACCGGCGATCCTGGTGTCCGTGCCCTTCCTCACCTGGCAGGCGTACAACAGGGCCGGAGTGCCGGGGGAGGGCCTGTACCCCACCGAGGGCGCCGAACGGGCCGGCCGGGTCACCTTCGACCGCCCCGGCGGCGGACCGGCGGGCAACTGGGAGGACAACTTCTACCGGTGGCTGAGCCGTAACGGCGTCCGGGCCGACTACTGCTCCAACCTGGACCTGCACGAGGATCCGGACACGCTGCTGCGCGACCGGCGCCTGCTCGTGATCCCCGGGCACGACGAGTACTGGACCCGGCGGATGCGCGACGCCGCGGAGTCCTTCGTCGCGTCAGGGGGGAACATCGCCTTCTTCGGCGGGAACACGTGCTGGTGGCAGGTCCGGCTGGAGGACGACGGCCGGACCATGGTGTGCCACCGCGACGCCCTGCTCGACCCGGTGGCCGCGACCGATCCGAGCCTGGTCACCGTGGAGTGGTCGGGTTCCCCGGTGTGCCGGCCGGAGAACAGCCTGACCGGGGTGAGCTTCCGGCGCGGCGCGGGCTGCTGGGAGGACATGGACGCCATGAAGTCCGAGGCGTACACGGTGCGCTTCGCCGGGCACTGGGCGTTCGAGGGCACGGGACTGCGCGACGGCGACACCTTCGGCAGGGGCGCGGTCGGCTACGAGACCGACGCCGCGGAGTACGTGGAGGTCGACGGCGTCCCGCTGGCGACGGGCGCCGACGGCACCCCCGCCGACTTCGCCATCCTGGCCACCGCCGACCTGCGCCACTGGCGACGCCTGGGCCAGGGCGGCCACGCCACCATGGGCATCATGCGCCGGGGGGCGGGCACCGTCTTCAACGCGGCCACGATCGGCTGGGGCGACGCACTCGACGATCCGATCGTCGACCGTGTGACCCGCAACGTGCTCGCCAGGCTCGCCGGAGCCCCCGGCTGGTGGGAGCCGATGGGCGGCGGGGCGTCCGCGCTCGCGCTCGCCGCCTGCGAGCAACAACTCTTCGCCGTCCTCACCGACGGCGACCTCTGGACCCGGCCGTACCGCACCCAGAACCTGAGATGGCGGCGGATCGAGCCCGCGCCCGGCCTGGTGGCACTCGCCGCGCCGCGCGAGGCGACGCCGGGCTCGCCCGTTCTCCTGTACGGCCTGCACGCCGACGGCCGCGTCCTCGCCCGCGAGCCGGTGACCGGGCAGGCGTCCTGGACGGACCTGTACGACGCCCCGCCGGGAGCGGTCGGGATCGCACCCGTCGACCAGACCATGTTCGCCGCGGGGGCGGAGGGCGAGCTGTGGCAGCGCCCGCTCGCCGCCGGGCGGCCGGAACCGTGGACCCGCGCGGGCGACGACGGGCCCGGCCTCGCCGCCCTCGCCCACGTGGGGGGACGGCTGATCGGGCTGACCCGCGACGGGGAGGTACGGGTCAGGGCACGAAACGACCGGGCCGGGTCGCGAAACGATCGCCTTGGGACGCGGGACGACCGCTTCGGGGCGCGTAACGGCCGGGACAGGACGCGGGACGACGACGGGTGGATCTCCCTGGGCACCACCCCCGGCCTGGTCACGCTGACCGGCACGGCGGGCAGGCTCATCGGCGCCACAGCGGGCGGCGACCTGTTCTGGCGCGAGCTGGTCGGTGGCGTGACGGCAGAACATCCGCAGCCCGTGGTCGGTGGCACGCCCACAGGGCATCCGCAGCCCGTGGCCGGTGGCGCGACGGCAGGAGACCCACAGTCCTTGATCGGCGGCGTGACGGCAGGACGTCCGCGGCCCTTGATCGGTGGCACGCCCACAGGGCATCCGCAGACCGGAAACGAGGAGTGAAGTGCGCCGGATCGAACTCGTCGGCAGACACCGCATCCGCCTGGACGGCGACGCGCCGGTCCCGTCCATCGGGCCCGGCGACGTGCTCGTCCGGGTGGGGGCCTGCACCGTCTGCAACCGCAGTGACCTGGCCTACTACCACTACCACGGCCTGCGCGACCACTGCGCGACCGGCTGCTTCGGACACGAGGTCGCCGGCACCGTCGAGGCCGTGGGAGAGCGGGTGACCCGCGTCGCGCCGGGGCAGCGGGTGTTCGTCCGCACCCCGCTCACCTCGGGGTTCGCCGAGTACGCGGCGGCGAGGGAGGTCAGCGTGGGTGCCCTCCCCGACGACGTGCCCTTCGAGCAGGGCGCGATCCTGCAGCTGCTTCCCCTGGCCGTGCACGCGACCCGGGGGGTGAGGCTGGGCGACCGGGTGGCCATCGTGGGACAGGGACCGGTCGGGTTGATGGCCCTGCAGGTGGCGCGGCTGCGCGGCGCGGCAGAGATCGCCGTCGCCGACCTGGACCCCTGGCGCCTGGAGCGCTCGGTGCTCCTCGGCGCGGACCGGACCTCGCTGGTGAAGTCGCCGCAGGCCGTACCGGAGGAACTGGGGACGGAGTTCGACGTCGCGATCGAGGCGGTCGGCACCCCGCACACAGCCAACGCCTGCGTCGACATGGTCCGGCAGAACGGTCTCGTCGTCTTCCTCGGCACCCACCACGTCGACACCCACGTCACCTTCGACATGGTCAAGTGGGAGAAGAAGGGGCTGCGGGTGCACAGCTCCGCCGAGCCGACCGACACCGCGCGGGCCGAGGCGATGCGCGTGGCCGAGCGGCTGGCGGCCACGTTCACCCGGCGCCTGCGCCTCGACGCGATCCTCACCGCCACCTACCCGCTGGAACGACTCCAGGAGGCCCTCGACCGCCTGTCCGAGAGCCCCACCCTCCATCCGGCCGGAAGTGCCGCGCCGTTCCAGACTCCGCCCCCGGAAACCCTGAAGATAGCCATATGCCCGAACCAGGATTGAGATGGGGGATCGCCGGATACGGCGACATCGTCCGCAGGAAGGCACTGCCCGCCCTGCTCTCCCTCGGTGAGACCGTCGCCTGCGTGTGGGGCCGGGACGCCGCGCGAGCGCAGGCGACCTGCGAGGAGTCCGGGATTTCCCGCGACGGGTCGTCCGGCGCCTTCGGCACGTCCGACTACACCGCGCTGCTCGACGTGGCCGAGGTCGTCTACGTCGCCACCCCGGTCGCGGCCCACCTGCCCCTCGCGATCGCGGCGGCACGCGCGGGCCTGCCGGTCCTCGTGGAGAAACCACTCGGCGGAACGGCTCCCGGGCGGGACCCCCGCGGGCCGGTCCCGGCGTCGGCCACCGCGCACGCGGAGGACGCCTACCCCCGTGGGACGGTTCCCGGGCGGGCCACCGGCCGCGACCCCCGTGGGCCGGTCCCGGCGTCGGCCACCGCGCACGCGGAGGACGCCTACCCCCGTGGGACGGTTCCCGGGCGGGCCACCGGCCGCGACCCCCGTGGGCCGGTCCCGGCGTCGGCCACCGCGCACACAGGGGACGCCTACCACCGCGGAACGGTGGCCGAACTGGCCACCGCGCACGCGGGCGTCGCCTACTACCGGCGGCTCGCGCCCGCGCTCGGGCGGGTACGCGAGATCCTGCGCGGGCGTGCCGTCCACCACGCGACCGTGGAGTTCCGGAGCCACTTCGACCCGGGGCCGGACGACCCCCGGCTCTGGCGTACCGACCCCGCGATCTCCGGCGGGGGAGTGCTCGCCGACATCGGCAGTCACCGTCTTGACCTGCTCTGCTGGCTGCTGGGGGAGGCCGTCGTGACCGGTGCGCGCACGGGCCTGCCCTTCGACCTGGGCGCGGAGCGGCTCGCCGGGGTGGAGCTGGCCTGGCCGTCGGGAGGCACGGCCGCTCTGGAGGCGGCGTGGACGCCCGGTGCCCGCCAGGACCGGTTCCGCCTGTCCTTCGAGGGCGGTCACCTGGAACTCGACCCCCTCGACTCGGGGACCGTGCGCGGGATCGTCGACGGGGCCGCCGTCGAGGAGTTCCTCCCGCCGCCGGAGAACCCGCACCTGCCCCTCATGGCCGACTTCGCCCGCAGCGTCCGGGAGGGGACCGAACCGGTCTGCCCTGTCGGCGACGCCGAGGTCGTCGACCGTCTCATCGCGGACGCCTACGCGTTCGCAACCCGTCTGGAGGAACATCCGTGACCGAAACCGTCTCCCTGCCCGCCTTCCCCTCGCCGCTACGCTGGCTGAACCGGCCCCAGGACTGGAGTGCCGAAGGCGACGCGCTCTCCATCGTCGCGGGAGCGGGAACCGACCTCTTCTCCGACCCCGGGGAGCCGAACCGCTACGCCAACGCCCCCGCTCTCGTCGGCCGCCTGGACGGTGACTTCACGCTCAGCGCGCGGGTCAGGCTCGACCTGCTGTCCACCTACGACGCGGCCGTGCTGCTGCTGTACGCCGACGACGACCGGTGGGCCAAGTTCTGCCTCGAACTCTCCCCGCAGGGCAGGCCCACGATCGTCTCGGTGGTCACCCGCGGGGTGTCCGACGACTGCAACTCCGTGACGATGGACGGCACGGACATCCGGCTGCGGATCTCCCGCATCGGCACCGCCTTCGCCTTCCACGTCGCCGACGAGTCCGGCTTCTGGAACCTCATCAGGTACTTCGCGCTCGACGGGGACCCGGAGGTCGGCTTCCTCGCGCAGAGTCCCACCGGCGAGGGCTGCACCGTGCGCTTCGAGGACATCGTGTACTCGCCCAAGCGCCTGTCCGACCTGCGCGGCGGCGAGTAGCCCGCTTTCCCGGCGGCCCGAGCGGCCGGCCCGAGCGGTCCGAGCGGCTCCAGCGGGCAGCGTGGACAGCATGGACAGCGTGGACAGCGCGACGGGAGCTCCACGGAACAGCGGCCGGGCGGGCTACGGAGTGTCAGCCGGGCGAGCGGTGAGGATGCGGGCGAGCAGACCGCTGAGATCGGCCTGCTCGCGCGGGTCCAGTGGGGAGAACCACTCCTGCTCCCTGCGGGTCTGCTCGGCGAACGTCTCGCGGACGGCGGCCTCCCCCTTCCCGGACAGCGCGACCACCACCGCGCGCCGGTCGCCGGGCACCGGGCGGCGCTCGACCAGGGCGTCGCGTTCCAGGGTGTTGACCACGTTCGTCACCGCCGAGCGGGACATGGCGGAGATCTCGGCGAGCCGGGCGGGCTGGGTCGGGCCGAGAATCCAGAGTTTGAACATCAGCCGGAAACCGGGCAGCGTCCAGCCGCGCGGGCGGTGGATCCGGGTCTCCAGGTCCGTCACCAGCAGGTAGGCCAGCTGCAGCAGGTTGTAGGCGAGCTCGAACCCCTCCGGGTCGGCGGGAGGCGGCATGCCGGCGAGACGTTCCCGCGCGTACGCGGCATACCGGAGATCCGCCCTGCCCGCCGGCTCCACCCGAGGCGTCCCACCGTCGCCGCTCCGCAGCGTCCCGCTGTTCTCGGCCCGAGGCGTCTCGCTCCCCTCGTTCCGCAGTGTCCCGCTGCCCTCTGCCCGAGGCATCTCACCGCCCTCTGCCCGCGACATCCCGCCGCCCTCGGCCCTCGGCAACCTCTTGTCCTCGGCCGCGCCCGGCGTCGCGGCCCTTCCCCGGTCTCCGGCGCGACGGCCCGAACCCGCGCCCGTCGTTTCCCCGCCGTCCGGCTCCACTGGTGATTCCACCGCACAAGTCTTGCGCAGGAGCACCCTCGACCTGAATATTGTTATGGCCATAACAATCGACGGGAGGTGCCCGTGGAGATCGTCATCGCCGGTGGCGGCATCGGCGGCCTCGCCACCGCGCTCAGCCTGCACGCGGCGGGCTTCGAGAACCTCACCGTCCACGAGGCCGCGCGCGAGATCCGTCCGCTGGGCGTGGGCATCAACCTGCTGCCCCACGCCGTACGGGAACTGACGGAGCTCGGCCTCGCCGACCGGCTGGCGGCGATCGGCGTCGCCACCGCCGAACTCGGCTACTTCGACCGGTACGGCTCCGCGATCTGGTCCGAGCCCAGGGGCGTCGACGCGGGATACCTGTGGCCGCAGTACTCCGTCCACCGGGGACGGTTGCAGATGATGCTGCTGGACGCCGTGATCGAGCGGCTCGGCCCGCGGTCGGTCGTCACCGGCAGCCGGATCACCGGTCCGGGCGCTGAGGACCTGCTGATCGGTGCGGACGGCATCCACTCGGCGATCCGCGCGCGCCTGTTCCCCGGCGAGGGACCCCCTCCGTGGAACGGGCTGGTCCTGTGGCGCGGGACGACGTACGGCACGCCGTTCCTGACCGGACAGTCCATGATCATGATCGGTGACGGGACGCAGAAGTTCGTGGCCTACCCGATCGAGGCCGGTGAGCGGACGCTGATCAACTGGATCGCCGAGAAGCCCTTCGAGGGCGAGGCGCCCGACCGGGGCGACTGGAACCGGCCGGCGGACCTGGCCGAGGTCGAGAGGCACTTCGCGGACTGGCGGTTCGACTGGCTGGACGTGCCGCGGATCATCGCCGGGGCCGAGGCCGCCTACGAGTACCCGATGGTGGACCGCGATCCGCTGCCGTACTGGACCGAGGGAAACGTCACCCTGCTGGGCGACGCCGCCCACGCGATGTACCCGATCGGTTCCAACGGCGCCTCCCAGGCGATCATCGACGCCCGGGTGCTGGCCCACTCCCTCGCGCACGGCGACCTGGCGGCGTACGAGGCCACGCGGCGGCCCGCCACGACCACCCTGCAGCTGTCCAACCGGCGGATGGGCCCCGAGGTCGTGATGAGACTCGCCCACGAGCGCGCCCCCGACGGGTTCGACGACATCGAGCGGGTCATCCCCTACGCGGAGCGGGCCGAGATCGCCGCCTCCTACAAGCGCACGGCGGGGTTCGACCCGGCTTCGCTGAACGGATCCCCCTCCTGGAGCGTCGTCCGTTGACATCCTCCCCACGGCCAGAGCCCGGGGTCTCCACGCTGGAGGTATCCGTTGAACCTCGAACACCTCGCCACGTTCACCGTGAAGCTGGATCCGATCCTCGAACTCGGCGGCACCCACTGGGGCCGGCGACGGGTGATCAACATCGTGGGCGGATCGTTCGAGGGCCCGCGGTTCTCCGGCGTGGTCCTGCCCGGCGGGGCCGACTGGCAGGTCGTGCACGCCGACGGCATGGCCAGCGTCGACACCCGGTACACCCTGCGCACCCACGACGGCGCGCACCTCTATCTCTCCACCTCCGGCGTACGGCACGGCCCCGCGGAGGTCATGGCCCGCCTCGCCCTGGGGGAGCCGGTGGACCCGTCGGAGTACTACTTCCGGCTGTTCTGCCGTTTCGAGACCGGTGACGAGCGCTACCTGTGGCTCAACCGCACCCTCGCCGTGGGAACGGGCGGCCGGCTGCCCGACGCCGTCCGCTACGACGCCTACACCCTGACCTGACCCTTCCCGTACGACGCCCCGCACCCTGCCCTGGCCTATACCCCGCCCCTCGACCCGCCCCCTTCCCGACCCGGGCACGACCCCCGAGGCTCGACGGACACGACACCCCCGAGGAACTCGTGATGCCGAAGCTGAACCGCCCCCCGCTCCCCATCGTCGCCGAGCACGACACCCCGATGCCGGTGCGTGACGGCACGATCCTGCGCGGCGACGTCTACCGCCCCGCCTCGGACGGGCCGTTCCCGGCCCTGCTCGTCCGCACGCCGTACGGCGCGGGCTCGTTCCTGATGGCGCCGAAGACCCTCGCGCTGGAGGCCGGCTTCGCGGTGGTGCTCCAGCACTGCCGGGGGCGCGGAAGCAGCGACGGGGAGTTCCGGCCGTGGCTGGACGAGGGCGACGACGGCTACGACACCGTCGGATGGATCACCTCCCAGCCGTGGTCGAACGGCGAGGTCGTGGCCTTCGGGATGTCCTACCTCGCCGGATGCGCGCTCCAGGCCGCCGCGACGCGCCCGCCGGGGCTCAAGGCCGTGGTCGCCTCGATGACCCCGCACGACTTCTACGACGGGCTGAAGTACCACGGCGGGGCCTTCGCGCTCGGCTCGGCGCTGAACTGGGGCCTGCTGCAGGAGATGCTCGGGCTGATGCACGGGATGGAGGCCGGAGAGGACGTGGGCGCGGGCTTCGGCGCGCTCCTGCCCGTACTGGGCGACCAGGCCGCCGCCGTGCGGAGGCTGCCGCTGCGCGACATCCCGGCGGGACCGTGGTGGAACGACTGGATCTCGCACCCGACCCGCGACGCCTACTGGGAGGGGCTGGCCGAGACCCTGCGGCACGACCGGATCGAGGTGCCCGTGATGCACGTCGCGGGCTGGTTCGACCTGTTCCTCGCCGGAACCCTGGAGAACCACCGCCGGCTGGGCGGCCCGCTCGTCATCGGCCCCTGGTCCCACGGTTCCGGCGCGACGGGCACCGGCCGCCTGGACTTCGGTTTCTTCTCTTCGGCGCAGGGGGTCGGGCTGCCGCAGCGGCAGATGGACTTCCTGCGCGGCGAGGACACCGGACCGGCCGTGAAGATCTTCGTCATGGGCGACGACGTCTGGCGGGACGAGGAGGAATGGCCGCTGTCCCGCGCGGTCGGCACCCGCTACCACCTGCACACCGGCGGCCTGCTGTCCACCGAGCCTCCCTCGGACGCCGCGCCGTCCACCTTCACCTTCGACCCCCGCGATCCCGTGCCCACGACCGGCGGCCCCCTCCTGCTCCCCGACGTGACGAACACCGGCCCCCAGGACCAGCGCGACATCGAGCTCCGCCCCGACGTGCTCTGCTTCACCACCGAGGCGCTCGCCTCCGATGTCGAGGTGACCGGCCCCCTCTCCGTCACCCTGCACGCCGAGACCTCGGCGGTCTCCACCGACTGGACGGCCAAGCTCGTCGACGTCCACCCCGACGGCCGGGCCATGAGCGTGACCGACGGCATCGTCCGGACCTCCGTCGCGTCCGGGGTGCACGAGGTCGACCTCGTCGCCACCAGCCAGGTCTTCAAGACCGGCCACCGCATCCGCGTCGAGATCTCCAGCTCCAACTTCCCCCGCTTCGACCGCAACCCCGGCACCGGCCGGACCTCCGCCGACTCCACCGAGGCCGACCTGGTCGTCCAGCACCAGACCGTCTTCCCCGACTCCTACGTCACCCTCCCGATCGTCCCCCGGTGACGGCCCCCGGTCCGGACGGTCACCTGCCGCACCCGCGCCCGCGACCTCTCCCCGACATCGATCGTCACAGGGGGCCGAACGGGCCGGAGCCGAGCGTGTCGCATCGGGGGCTTCTCGCGGCCGAGATGGAGGTGTCCGGTTGACCGGTGTATTTCGACTTTGATTGGTTCCACCGCGTGGTCGAGGCCAGACGTCCTTCGAAGGTGATGGCGAAGGCGGTCGGGCGGCTTTCCGGCGGGCGAGCCGGCGTTTGCGGCCCTTGCCGGCCGGGTCCGGACCCACGATCGCCATCCCTGCCCGGCAGTCGTCGTCGCAGGCGCTTCGCCTCCCGGTCCGGCTGCATCGCTGGGCTTGGCTTCACGCGTGGGGACGCGACCTGTCGGTCTCGGCGGGCGCGTGACCGGAAGACGGACGGTCTCCGGCTTCCGGTCACGCCTTCCGGGCCTCAGCACACGATGAAGATGCTCTTCCAGCCGACGGGTGTCCGCTGCTCCGCGTTGCGGTCGGACGCCAGCTCGAAGTGCGCCACCCCCTGCGCGTCGGGCTGGTTGTACATCCGGCCGCTCTGGCCGTCGCCGTACCACTTGTACGATCCGTGGAAGGGGATGTTGGACGGGCCGCACCGGTCGATGACCACCGACCGGCCGGTGAAGCCCGGCCCCTCGTAGGCCACGTACTGCGAGGCGTAGGCGGCACTGCTCATGATCGCGATCATGGCGGCGGAGATGACGGGGACGAGGGCGATTCGCTTCACGACGATCCTCTCGATGATCTCGGTTCTCTACTTGGAGTCATCAAGATATTACTCTGAGTGAGTAAAGTGTGCCGCGAATGGCCTGGATCGCTCACGGAAAGTATCGCCGGGGCGATGAGTTCGAGCAGATGGGCGAGCCGGTGCGCCGCCCTCCCGGCCCCCACGTCACCCTGCCGGTCGTCTCCCGGTGACGGGCCCTGCGCTCACCTGCCGCACCCGTGCCCGCGCACCCCCTCGACGCCGATCGTCACGAGGGGCCGGGGCCGAACGGGTCCGGAGCCGCTCGCGGTCCCGTCGCGGCCGAGACGGATCGGCCGTCGGCGTCCGCGGTCACCGTCACGCGCGTTCCCCCGTCGTGACGCGCATGGCGACCGGCCGGAGGGTGAGGCCGTCGGTCCAGGTCACCGACTCGGGCGAGCCGGTCAGGCGGAGGCCGGGCCGCAGGGTGACCAGGGCCCTGATCGCCTCGGTGAGCTCGACCCTCGCGAGGCTCGCGGCCAGGCAGCGGTGCGGGCCGTACCCGAACGCCACGTGCGGGTTGGGGGGATGGCCGGTGAAGCGGTGGATGTCGAAGCGGCCGGGCTCGGGGAAGGCCCGCGGATCGTGGTTGGCCGCGTTCAGTTCCGGCATGACGACCGTCCCCGCGCGAAGACAGCCGCTGGGCAGGTCGGTGTCCTTCGTGATCCGGCGCATGAAGGCGCTGGCGGGAGGTCCGTCGAAGCGCAGGATCTCCTCGACGGCGGTGGCCGTCAGGCCCGGGTCCGCGACCAGCTCGGCCCACTGGCCGGGATGCAGGAGCAGCCGGAAGACACCACGGGCGATCATCGAGGCCGTCGTCTCGTGCCCGGCGGTGATGAGGGAGAACACGGTGTTGACCAGCTCGCCCTCCGACAGCCGGTCGCCCTCGTCCCTGGCCTGGACGAGCAGGTCGATGAGGTCCCCGCCGGGCTCCGCGCGATGCTGGGCGACCAGCTCGGCGGCGTAGGACATGAAGTCGGTGTAGCCCTCGTAACGCGCCCGCTCGTCGGCCGTGGAGGTGGTCAGGAACATGTCCGTCCACCGGACGAACCGCTCGTAGTGGTCCATCGGCACGCCGAGCATCTCGCAGATGACCCGGCCCGGCAGCTGCAGCGCGTACCCCTCGACCAGGTCGAAGTCGTCGCCCAGGCCGTCGAGGAGCTCCTGGGCGATCTCCGCGACGCGGGGGCGCCACGGTTCGATCTGGCGCGGGGTGAAGGTGCCGTGCATGATCCGGCGGTAGCGGGTGTGCTCCGGCGGATCCTGGTTGATCAGCGCGTCCGGGTCGTCGTCGATGCCGATGCCGCTCACCAGCCGCGGCAACCCCGGCAGGCGCAGGTTGCGGCTGGAGGTGGGCGAGGCCAGCAGGGCGCGGACGTCCTCGTACCTGACGGCCAGCGGGACGCGGTCGCCGCTGGGCATGGTCGCCGGCTCCAGCGGCCCTGACTCGTGCCTGCGGGCGAACTCCGGCGGCGGCGTGGCGAGCGGTCCCGGCACGATGTCCGGCCAGGCCCCGTCCGAATCCAGCTCGGTGCTCATGGTGACCCCTTCCGATCCGGCGCGCCCGGGAGACGGCCCACGCGGAACGTACGAAATGCCGTGCCGCCCGTCAACAGGCGAACCGGCCCCGCTCGGGGCCGCCGTCACCACCCGCCGGCCGGCGGCACGCTCAGGGGGTCTCCACGACCCTGATGATCGTCTTACCGGGGGTGCGCCGGCCGGGCGCGAACGCGGAGGGCGCCTCGGCGAGCGTCCGCACGGCCCCGACGATCGGGCGGAGCCGCCCGTCCCGGACCCGCCGGACCAGGTCGGCGAGCCGGGCACGGTCGGGCTCGACGACGAAGAAGATCGCCTGCCCGTCCCGGGGCCGTACCGTGGGCGGCGAGGCGACGGTGACGAGCGTGCCCCCGGCGCGCACCAGCGCGGCCGAACGGTCCAGGACGTCGCCGCCGATCACGTCGAGCACCACGTCGACCTGACCGGCGTCCTCAAGGGGATCGGCCCGCAGGTCCAGGAAGGCGTCCGCGCCGAGACCGAGTGCCGTGTCCCTGTCGCCGGCCCTGCCGGTGCCGATCACCCGGGCTCCCGCCTCGCGCGCCAGTTGCACCGCGACGGAACCGACGCCGCCCGCGGCGCCGTGGACCAGGACGGTCTGCCCGGCGGCGAGGCGGCCGTGTTCGAACAGGCCCTGCCAGGCGGTGAGCCCCGAGATCGGCAGCGCGGCGGCCACGGTGTGGTCGACGTCGGCCGGCAGCGGCGCGAGGTTGCGGGCCTCCACCGCCGCGTACTCGGCCAGCGAGCCGTTGCGGGTCCAGTCGGTCAGCCCGAACACCCGCTGGCCGACGGTGAGGCCGGTGGTCCCGTATCCCAGCTCGGCGACGACACCCGACAGCTCATGGCCGGGCACGCTGGGCGTCCGGTCCCGGCCCGCGCGATCGGACCACGTCCCCGGCCAGTCGAGCTCTCCGGGGGTGAACCCCGCGGCGTGCACCCGGACGACGACGTCGTTCTCGGCGGCATGCGGGTACGGCTCCTCCGTCAGGGCAAGCCCGTCCAGACCGGCGGCGCGGTCTCGGACGGTGACGGCTCGCATGACGGGTCCTCGCTGTCGGCGGAGATGTCCAACAGGACGAACGTACAGGGGGACGGCCGGGATCACGGAGAGCGCGCCCTGCCGGCAGGGCGCGCTCTCCGTGATCCCGGCCGTCCCCGCCTGCGTGGACGCGGCGTGCGGGCGGTTCGTGCCGCAAAAAACGGATCAGGCGGTGTGCGGTTCGATCGGGACCTTCTCCGCTCCTGAACAGGTCACCGCCACGGGCGGTGGATGACCTTCTTCGTGGAACGGCCGGGATAGACGACGATCAGGTGCTCCTCGACGGGCGCCTCGGGGTCGTCCTCGTCCCATTCGAACGCGCGGGCGTAGACGCGCATCCGGTAGCGGCCGGGGCCGTCGACGGCCAGGTTGGGCAGCGGCCCGATCGCCCCGCTGTCGCCGCCCTCAGGGTACGGCGGTACGACCATGCGGCCGCTGCGGCTGAGGAGGCCCACCTCGACCACCTTGTCCCAGCCCTTGAGCCGGAGCGGCGGGGCGGCGCCGAACGCCTTGACCGTGAGGCACATCGCCTCGTTCTCGCCGTAGGTGTTGATGGCGGCGCTGCTGCCGGCGGCGTCGACGAACCCGTCGTCGATGGCCCTGAAGATGTCCCCGGCCGGGCCCGCGACGCTGTCCCGGTCGTCGAAGACGTAGTAGCCGCCTCCCTCGAAGAGCGAGTACGCGGCCGTGCCCTGCCGCCCGGCCCGTAGCCTGGGCCAGGGGTCGGCGCACCGGGCGTTCGCCTCCGCTTTCCACGCGGCCAGTTCCCGCTCCTGCTCGGCCTGCCTGCGCGCCTGTTCCCGCACCTGGTCCGCCCGTTGCCCGGCGATGACGCCGGGGCACAGGAACTCCAGGGTGTCGCCGAGCTCGTCCGTGGTCGCCGACCCGCCCGCTCGCCGGAGCAGCGCCTGCCGCTCCTCGGCGCCGGACACCGCGCACAGTTCCTCTCCGAGGGCCAGGACGCGCTGCTCCGGCAGGTTCCCTGGGAAGATCGCCACCCCTGCGTGGGGGGCGTCCCTGGCGAGGCAGAGGAACGACCGCCGCCGGTCCTGCGGCCGGGTGTCGGCGTAGGGCCGGATCCGCTCGCGGCACCCCTCGTCCAGGCCGGTGAAACCGAACCGGGCGCCCTCCTCGGCGCCGACCACGACGAGCGGCAGCGCGAGCGCGACGGCGACGAGCAGCCGCGGCTCGCGGCCGGTGGCGGACCGGGGGGTGGTTTCGGCGGCGGTCGTGTCCGCGGGCCTGGCGAGCTCGTGCGCGGTACGCGCCAGCCACACCGTGGTGAACACGCCGAGCGCGTTCACCGCGAGCACCGAGCCGTCGAACAGCGGCCAGTCGCTCTGGAAGACGAAGCCGAGCACGGGGAAGGCCAGCGAGGAGGCGAGGGCGATCCTGCCGACGCCGATCGTGGCGCCGCTCCATCGACCGTCGCGGCGCTGCCCGATGAGGGTCATCACCGTCCAGCCGAGGCTCGCCAGGCTCAGCAGGTCGATCACCCGGAGGCTGAGGTCGTCGAGGAGGAAGAGCAGGGACGGGGTCAGCGTGCCGATCAGGCCGAGCGCGAGGGTGATCGCCCGGAACCGGGCCGAGACCCCGGAGACGACCCGCGCCAGCAGGATCAGCGTGGCGGTCCACAGGGCCAGGCGCGCGACGTACTCCACGATGCCGGACAGCGCTTCGACGAGTTCCCAGAGCACGAGGTCGCCGGCGATGCCCGCGTAGAGCAGGCGCCGGAGCCAGATCACGTCGCGCGGCGACCCCTCGGCGCGCGGCAGCATGGGACCGCGCAGCACCTGCCACAGCGCCCACGCGTTGAGCCCGCAGATCCCGGCGAGCAGGGGGACCACCCAGGCCCCCCGCATGAGGCGTGCCCAGGTCGTGGCCGTCGCGGCCACCGACAGCGCCGACACCTCGCCGGACACGACGGCGAACACCCCGGCGACGGCCACGACGGCCAGGTAGAGCGCGACGACGACCGCGGCCGGGCGCCCGAAGCGGTATCGGCCGACGGCGGCCCGGATTCGAGTGACGATGCGGATGATCTTAGCGACGTATCCGGGATGACCGTCATGTCACACTGTCCGGCTACGCGCCCAGCCGCCGTCGCGGGGCCGTCCGGAGCGCGCCGCTCACCTGAGCGGGTCGTGTCCCCAGTTCATGAGGGAGTATCGCCACCGAGTCTCTTCGACGTCCCCGGACGGGCGTTGCCTCAGGTGGCGGTGGACGTAGCCGGTCACCTTGCGCATGTGGGCGTAGTCGTCCTCTCCCAGGTCGCCCTTCCGCTTCCGCAGGATCTCGACGATGCGGCGGCCGGACCGGTGACCTGTCGACTCCTCACCGCCCGGCTTGTCTCCCACGCTCTTCGACTCCTCCGTCTCCAGCCACTGTTCCAGCTCCGCGGCCGTCATGTTGACCGCCTGGTCGAAGTCCACGGAGATCCGCTCGCCGTCCTCAGTCACGGCGGGTCTTTCCTGTGCAGTGCCGACGGCTTGTGCACGGCGGTCCTGCCGCTCTTGTCGCTGCGTACGAGGTACTGCGGATCGTCGGCCGAGGCGTCCACGACGCGCCCCGCCTCCTCGGTCCGTTTCGTGATCTTCTTCTCGACCTTGCCCGAGGTCGACGAGCCGTGGCTCTCCCACGTGACCTCGTCGCCCACATCAAGTTCGTCCCGCTTGTGCTTCTTGGTCATGGCCTCTTCGTACCCCGTACCCCTCCGAAGCTCATCGCGCCCGACCTGAACTGGTGCTTCACTGGATCGGATCGCCCCCAACGATCGATGAGGGCACGGTGGCCGGGGGCCTGTCTTTGGCCGGCGGTTACCAGCCGATTGCCGCCTCGGCCCGGTGCCGGCTTTCGACGGGACGCGGCCGTATACGTGCCGTGATCAGGAGGGAAGGACGCCGGTACCTGTTCTGCCGTAGTTCGGAGAAGGGGTGGGAGGCTGAACGCGATGGTCTGTAAAATCGAACCGCGCCGGGATCGCCGGAGGCTTCATCGGTTGAAAAGGAATGAGGCCGCCGTACCGGTTTGGCTCGTTGGTGTAAGTATTGGGAGTGGATGGGGCGGCATGGTTGAACCGCCTTTCTGTAATTCCGCCTCCGGAAACTACGCTGCTGCCCCCTTCGCGCAGGTCGGCTCGTCAAAGCCGTCTTCGTCCTTCAGGCCCGCGAAGCGGGATGGAATACGTTCAACTCATCCGTCGGCCACCGGGTAGCGGCTGAAGATCTCGGCTCGCTGCGTCGCCGACGGCCGGTGGAAGTAGAGCAGTTCGCCGGGGGTGTCCACGCACTGGACCAGGCCGGCCAGCTCGGCGCCGCGGGTCTCGTCGATGACGAGAAGATCGCTCGTCGCACCGCGGGCCACCAGCTCCGCCTTCGCGGCGTCGACCGTGTCCTCCTCGACCACCACGAGCCGGTAGGTGACGGGCACCGGCAGCCGGCCGTCGAGGGCCCGCGCGGCGAACTCGAAGCAGCGCATCGCCTCCACCCAGCCGATCCGCCGGTCGGCGGGGTTCATGGCCAGCCCGACGATCGACTGGATCGCCACTTCGGGCGCTTGATGCTTGGCCATCATGTAGGCGAGATTGCGGACCCAGTCGCTGTACATTCCGGCGTCTATCCCCCGGCGCCGCTGGTGGTAGGCCACGGCCGAGACGTTGAAGGCGAAGGCCAGTCCCGCCTGCCGCAGCCGATACCCCAGGTCGGTGTCCTCAAGTCCCCAGCCGAGAAACGCCTCGTCGAAACCACCGAGCCGGCGCAGGTGCTCGACGCGCACCGAGGCGTTGCAGGTGAACAGGAGATGCCAGCAGATGGCGAGCCGGTTCATGTTGCCCGAGAATTCGGCCAGCACCTTCTCGCGCGGATCACCCCAGGCGACGGCGGGCATGGCGTCAAAGGTGAATTCGCGGCTGAGGCGCTCCTTGTCGAAGTCTCCGTCTCCGAGGTCCGGGCGGGGGCCGATCACGACGAGGTCATTCCTGAGCCGGTGGTAACGGACGTGTTCGGCGAGATAGGTCGGCCCGACCACCGTGTCGGCGTCGACCATGACGACGAGCTCCCCGGTGGCCTTGGCGATGGCCGCGTTACGGGCGGCCGCCCGGCTCGACCGATCGGTGCGCGGAAGGTAGAGGTAGGTCAGATTGTCGCGGCCCGCCAGCTCGGCGACCATCTCGCCGGTGCCGTCGGTGGAGCCGTCGTCGGCGACGACGAGCTCGAAGGAGTCTTCCGGATCGAGCACGCTGTGCGCGAGGGTGTACAGCAACAGGCGCAACTTGCTCCGCACGTTGAAGGCTGGAATGACGACGCTGACCTTCACGGAACCTCCTGTGAATGGGCGACAAAGGATGACCGGCACGGTCACGTCGAACGCCTTCGCGACCAGAATTATCAACCGTCCGCAAGTCCATTGCAACGATTGTGAGAGCGGTTCCACGTGTGCTAAAATCGGCCGCCCGGCCGGCGACAATATGTCAGGCAAAGCTCATTGTCGACACAATCGCGTCGCAGACGGTTCACGAACGGTACCGCCGGGTGGCCCGCCTCGTAGGAAGTGACCTGCACTTCATTTCCGCCTGTGAATTGAGCTGTTCCTGTCGTGTCAAGCTCTTGAAGAGAAACCGGTTCGCGCCTCTCGCCGGGTGCCGGAACGCAGGCGGCTGAATGTGGTGGACCTGTGAATTGTTGAAACAGTTGTGAGGGTACGACCAGGGCGCTGAACATCCCGATCGAAACGCCTGGTGCGGCTTGAGTTTCCGTGTTCCACGGAAACGGCGCAAGGGCGACCACTGCTCCGGGTGCGATCAGCCATGAAAGCCTCGTGCTCCTTGGGGCCGCCGGTGCAAGGAGGGCCCATATGCGCAGAGTGTCGACGCGAGCCCAACCAGGCGCTGGAAAAGGTGACGTGGACAGGTTCGGCGCGAGGTTCCGTCGAGTGGGACGGTGAGGCACCGGCCCGACCTGTCGATCTATCGGGGTGCGCCGGTCCGGGACCAGGCCTGTTGAACGGTCCTGTAGTCGATCACGACGATCCCCTCCCGCCGGAGGAGTTCGCGGGCCTCCGGCGATGTCAGGAACTCGTAGTCGGTCCGGCGCACGCGCCAGCCGCCGTCGATCGCCCGCGACTCCTCGTTGCCCAGGCCGGGATGCACCGCCCACTCACTCAGACCGACCGGCAGGTCGCGCAGCAGCTCGGCGTATCGTGCCGCCTTGCCGTCGATGTCGAGACCGAAACTGTCCAGGAAGTCGTTGTCGGTGACCGGCAAGCCCTGTCGACGCGACTTCCGGCGTCCAGGTTCGAGCCAGACCCGCACCGCCAGGCCGTACTCCTCGGCCAACGCCACGGTGAGGTCGAAGATGTCCTCGCGTCCGCCGTCGGCCAGACAGTGCCAGTCCAGATGGGTCGGCGCCAGCCCGGTGTCGACCACGGCGTCGATCTGTGCGCGGAACTCGAGTTCCACCTCGTCCAGGCGAGCCCGGGCGAGAAGCTCGGGAACCCCGGCGGGCGTGAACAGTCCACCCCTCTCGTCGAGCAGTGAGGGCACCTTCTCCTTCGCGACCAGCGGCCCCCACCGGTAGTGGGTCGTATCGCAGACCAGCGTGAGGTGGATCCCGAACGGGATCTCCGGCCGCCGGCGGAGCAGGTGCATGGCGTGCAGCGCCCACGGGCACGGCACCATCAGGCTGCACGAGCTGGCGATCCCCTCCTCGATCGAGTCGACGACCGCGGTGTTGATCGCGTGGTACATCCCGAAGTCGTCGTTGTTCACGATGAGCACCCGGGCATCGGGAGGGAAGCCCAGCAGCTCACTCGAGAGAACCGGAGGAGTGGCGGCCGAGGTCTCGAAGGCGTGGTCGTTCATAGTCGCAGCGTGGAGGCGGGTGAAAGGCACGTCCAGTCAATTGTTCCGAACGGCCCCGACAGAGAATCACGCGTGGGGGAACCGCGCTTCCCGGGCGGGCTCCGATGACGAACCACCCGCCGAACCGTCCCGGCTCTGGGCGCGGTGCGCCCGCACCGCCGCCACTGGCGGTTTCCCGCCGTCGCGCGGGAGAAGTCAGCGGCCCGGACCTTCTGGCTTACGGTAAAACCGGCGGATCGTGCCGGGTGGCGGGTGTTAGCCTGACCGTATGAACGCGTCCGCACGCCAGGTGATGATGCCCCGCTCACGGGGCCGCTGACGCCGCACGGACGTTCGTTTCCGAGGCCCTGTCACGGGGCCTCGACGCGTTTCACCGGCCGGAGCCCCCTTCTCCAGGAGGTTCCGATGACCACGACGCACACCTACGTCACCACCACCATCCCGTACGTCAACGCCCGTCCCCACCTGGGGTTCGCGCTGGAGCTCGTGCAGGCCGACGTGCTCGCCAGGTTCCGCCGGGCGCAGGGCGACCGGGTGCGCTTCCAGACCGGCACCGACGACAACTCGCTGAAGAACGTGCTGGCCGCGGAGGCCGCGGGGGTTGCCGTCCAGGAGTTCGTCGACCGCAACGCCGAGGCGTTCGTCGCGCTGCGCGAGCCGCTGGCGCTCGCGGTCGACGACGTCGTCCGCACCAGCCGTGACCCCCGCCACCGGGCCGGGGTGGAGCGGCTCTGGCGGGCCTGCGCCGACGCCGGTGACCTCTACCGCAAGCACTACGAGGGGCTTTACTGCGTCGGCTGTGAGCAGTTCTACACCCCGGCCGAGCTCACCGGCGGACGCTGCCCGGAACACGGCGTCGAGCCCCAGCGGATCGCCGAGGAGAACTGGTTCTTCCGCCTCTCGCGCTACGCGGACCGGCTCCACGACCTCGTTTCCAGCGGGCGTTTGAGGATCGAGCCCGCCGAACGCCGCAACGAGGTCCTCGGCTTCGTCGCCGGTGGCCTGGAGGACATCTCGGTCTCCCGGTCGACCGCCCGTGCCCGGGGGTGGGGGATTCCCGTTCCGGGCGACCCGGGCCAGGTCGTCTACGTGTGGTGGGACGCGCTCGGCAACTACGTCACGGCCCTGGACTACGGCACCGAAGGTGAGAGCTACAAACGTTGGTGGACCGGTGCCGACCGTCGCGTTCATCTGGTCGGCAAGGGGGTGTTGCGCTTCCACGCCGTCTACTGGCCGGCGATGCTGCTGTCGGCCGGGCAGCCGCTGCCCACGGACATCGTGGTGCACGACTACCTCACCGCCGATGGCCGCAAGATCAGCAAGTCCGGCGGGGCCACGGCCGACCCGGTCGCCCTGGCCGGGGAGTACGGCACCGACGCCGTCCGCTGGTGGCTGCTGCGCGAGGTGCCCCGCGTCGGGGACGCCGACTTCACGGTCGACCGGCTCGTCGCCCGCGCCAACGACGAGCTCGCCAACGGGCTGGGCAACCTCGTCAACCGGGTCGTCGCCATGGTCCACCGTTACCGCGACGGGCACGTTCCCCTGGCAGGAGCAGGAGCAGGAGCAGAAGCGGAGACCGGCGCGCCGGACGGGGAAGCTCTCCGGACGGCCTGCCTGCGGGCCCCCGATCTCGTCCGTTCGGCCCTGGACGACTTCGAGTTCCGCCGGGCCACCGCGCCGGTCTGGGCCGTCGTCGACGAGGCCAACCGCTACGTCGACCACGTCCGGCCCTGGGAACTGGCCCGGGCCGAACGCGACGGCGACCCCGGCGCCGCGGCCCGGCTCGACGCCGTCCTCGCCGAGCTCGTCCGGGCGTGCGTGACGCTGGGCGACCAGCTGGCGCCCTTCCTGCCCGGCACGGCCGCCCGGATCACCGCGCAGTGCACGGCCGGGGACGGCGGGCTTCCCGAACCGCGCCCGGTCTTCCGGCGGATCACCGCTCCGGGGACGGGGTCCGTGCCCTGATTCCCACCGTGTACGACGGCGGGGGCTCGCGCGTCGGCTCTCACCGTGTACGAGGGCCGGGAGCCGTACGGTCAGGACCCCTACGGTCAGGAGCCGTGCGGTCGGGACCCGTGCCGCGACGTGACGGCCGGGTCCCGCGTTCCGGCCCTCACCGCGACACGACGGCGGCGGGCGGGATGGGTGTGTCGCGGTGGTCGCGGATCACGCGAAGGACGGGCGGGTCGCCGTTGGCGCGGATCACGGGTGGGCGAGGGCGAGGACGAAGTCGCCGGTCGGGTCGACGTACTGGCGGATCATCCCGAAACCGGCCGCGACGAGTTCCCGCCGCAGCCCTTCCGGGCGGAACTTGGCGCTGATCTCGGTCCGCGTCTCCTCCCCGTCCGCGAAGGAGACCCGCAGGCCGAGGTCGCCGATCCGCACGCCCATGGCGCGGCTCGCGCGCAGCCGCATCTCGATCCACTCGTTCCGGGCGTCGTACAGCGCGACGTGCTCGAAGGCGTCCGGCTCGAAGTCGGCGTCCAGCTCCCTGTTGATGACGTGCAGGACGTTCCGGTTGAAGGCGGCGGTCACCCCGCTCACGTCGTCGTAGGCCGCGATCAGCCGGCCGGTGTCCTTGACCAGGTCCGCGCCGAGCAGGAAGGTGTCGCCGGGGCGGAGCGTGGCGCGCAGTTCCTTCAGGAACACCTCGCGCGCCGCCGGGGTGAGGTTGCCGACGGTCCCGCCGAGGAAGGCCACCATCCGCCGTCCCGTACGGGGCAGCAGGCTCAGGTGCGCCTCGAAGTCGGCGCAGATCGCGCGTACGGTCAGGCCCCGGTAGCGGGAGGCGAGCCGGTGCGCGGCCTCGCCCAGGGTGGCCGCGTCGACGTCCACCGGCGTGTAGGCGCGCAGCCTCCCCGTCGCGGAGAGGGCGTCCAGCAGCAGGACGGTCTTCTCGCTGGTCCCGGAGCCGAGCTCGACCAGGGTGTCCGCGCCGCTGCGCACGGCGATGTCGAGGGCCTCCCTGCGCAGGATGGCGAGCTCGCGGCGGGTGGGATAGTACTCGGGCAGCCGGGTGATGCGGGAGAACAGCTCGCTGCCCGCCTCGTCGTAGAACCACTTGGGCGGTAGCCATTTCGGCGTCGACGTCAGCCCGGCGCGGACGTCGTGTTCGAGTGCCTGGCGAAGATGGTCGCGGCCGAGATGGTTGACCAGGCGGATGGCTGACTGGCTGACGGACACGGGGCCTCCTGGGTGTGTGGGCCACGGTCCCGCTCGCCGGTCCGTGGCCGGGTGCTGTGCTTTCCTGTGGGCTTTCCTGTGGTCTCGCTCCGCCCGGTCACAGGGGCTGGACGCGCACCCCGTCGGGTGAGGCGAGGACCAGGGTGTGATCCGGTACGGCCTGCCAGCCGGGCAGGTCGTCCAGCGGCTCGCTCGCCACGAACACGCCGTCGAGCGGGTGGCCGTCGAGGCGGACGAAGAGCGTGTCGCCCCAGGCGGTCGCGGCGACCGACGTGCCGTCGCAGGCGAGCAGGTTCAGGCGGGCGCGGGGATCCTTCAGCCCGGCGCGGGTGACGATCTCCGCGACGGCCTCGCCGAGCGAATCGCCCGCCCGGCGCCGGAGGAACACCGCGGCGGCGAGCCACGCGGAGTCGCAGGAGCTCTCCGCGTCGTCGGCGAGCCCTCTGACCGCCTCCCGTGCGACGCGGCCGTTGTGGCTGAGCAGCCACGACCCGTCGGTGAAGGGCGCGGTCGCGGTCTCCTCGACCGGCATCCCGGCGCTGGCCGACCGTACGGCGGCCAGCATGCAGCCGGAGCGGGCGATTCGCGCGAGGCCCGCCAGGTTGGCGTCCGTCCAGGCGGGGATCGTCCGGCGGTAGCGGACCGGCTCCGCGCGGGCGGCGTCGTACCAGCCCATGCCGAAGCCGTCGGCGTTGATCGTGCCGTGACGCTGCAGGCGCGGGGTGTAGGACTGCCTGAGCAGGCCGTGGACCGGTTCGTGGATCAGCGAGGCGAGGGTGCGGGGAACACCCAGCCAGGACGCGTGGCGGCACATCTACCCTCGCTCCGCCGGGCGTCCCGAGGAGCGCTCCGCCGGGCGTTCCGTGGAGTGTTTTGCGGAAACCGGGGACTGCTCGGGGGAGGCCGAGCGGGCGCACCGGAAGCCGGAGAAGATCTGCCTGCGGGCCGGACGGTCCCAGTTCCTGAACGTGGTGCGGACCACGGCCGGGTCGGACGCCCAGGACCCGCCGCGCAGCACCCGGTACTGCGAGCCGAAGAACACCTCGCTGTACTCGCGGTAGGGGAAACTGTGGAAGCCGGGGTGGGGCAGGAACCACGAACCGGTCCACTCCCACACGTCCCCGATCATCTGCTCGGCGCCGCAGGGGCTCGCTCCCGCGGGGAAGGCGCCGAGCGGCGCGGGCCGTGCCGCCCGGTGCCCGAGGTTCGCCGTGCCGGGCCCGGGGGTGTCGTCGCCCCACGGATACGTACGCGACCGCCCGGCCTCGGCGTCCCAGCCGCAGGCCTTCTCCCACTCGGCCTCGGTGGGCAGCCGCCTCCCCGCCCACCGGGCGTAGGCGTCGGCCTCGTACCAGCACACGTGCTGCACGGGTTCGTCCATGGGGACGGGCTCGGTCCTGCCGAAACGGGTGCGCCACCAGGTGTCGCCGTCCCTGGTCCAGAACAGCGGGGCGAAGGCGCGGGTCCGCCGCAGCCAGCGCAGGCCGTCCGGAGCCCACCAGCGGGGGTCGTCGTAGCCGCCGTCCTCGATGAAGTCCGCGTACGCGCGGTTGCCGACGGGCAGCCTGTCGATCCAGTAACCGGGCAGGTCGAGCCGGTGGGCGGGGCGCTCGTTGTCGTAGGCCCACGGATGGGTGTCGGTCCCCATCATGAAGGGGCCCGCGGGGACGAACACCTCGTCGGCGCCCGGTGCCCGCCCGGACCCGCCGGGCGGCAGGTCGCCGTCGCGGACCAGGCCCGGCCGCCCAGAGAGCTGCAGGGTGGCGAGCATCGTCTCGTCGTGCTGGTGCTCGTGCTGGATCACCAGGCCGAAGACGAAGCCTTGCCGCCGCAGGGGGTCGGGATCGTGCAGGTCGACCGTGTCCAGGACGTCCAGCACCCGGCCGCGCACGCCCTCGATGTAGCGACGCGCCTCCACCGGGCCCAGGATGGGCAGGGACGGGCGGTCCGCGCGCGGGTGCTTGAACGCGTCGTACAACTCGTCGATCTCCGGGCGGAGCGGGGTGATCCCGCCGACCTGCCGCAGCACCCACAGTTCCTCGTAGTTGCCCACGTGGGCGAGATCCCACACCAGCGGCGACATCAGCGGCGAGTGCTGCGTGACCAGCAGGTCGTCCTCGGCGTCGGTGTAGGCGGTGGAGCGGTCCCGTGCGGCGGTCAGCTCGGCGGCGATCCGTTCCTTGAAGTCGCTCATCAGATACCTCCAGCGTGGAGACCCCGGGTCCTTCCGGCCCGAGCTCTCGATCCGGTCCCCGGCCGGTCCGGGCCGGTTCCGATCCGGTCTGGGTCTGGTCTGGGTCTGGGGCCGGCTCACGGTTCCGGTGCGGTTCCGGCCCGGAAACGGTCCGGTCCCGGTCCTGGTCCGGTCCGGCTCCGGTCCTGGTTCCGGTTCCGGTCCCGGGCCGGTCCGGGAAGGACTCAGATCCGTCCTTCCTCGGCCAGCCAGTCCGGCAGGCGCCCTCCCGGTCCTCTCGCCAGATCCAGCAGGTCGGCGGCCGGGGCGCGGCCGGGTGTCACGTGCCGGTCGGCGAACGCGGCGACCTCGCAGACCAGGGACGGGGGCGCCCCCAGCCGGGGCAGCGCCGAGAGGGCGGCACGGAAGCAGGCGCCGGCGGCCCTGCGCAGCAGGGGATCCGACAGGCCGTGGCGTGCCGCCGACGACCACATCTCCGCGCACGGTCCGGCCGCGGCCAGCGCCGCGTCGGCCGCGCGGTCGTCCATCACCAGGGCGTGGGTCACCGCCGCGCACACCGGCCAGCTCGCCGGGTGCTGGGCGTCGAGGTAGCGGATCTCCAGCCAGCCGCGCGGCCGTACGGGCGGGAAGAGCGTCGTGGCGTGGTAGTTCAGGTCCGCCAGGGTCGGCGGGTGCCCGGACGAGGCCAATCGGTCGCGAAAGGTCGAGCCGTCGAGGACCGGGTGGTACGGCTCCGCGCCGTTCCCGTTCCCGCCGTTCCCGGTGGTGTCGCGCACGGCCATGAGACGGGCGTCGAGCAGGTACTCGGCCCACGCGGCGCCGGGGTCGGCGCTCGCCGGGACGGAGGCCGTCCGGGTGCGGTCGAGCCGCTCCCACACCGCCTGGCGCCCCGACATCCACCCGCACGGCCGGCCCTCGCTGAGCGGAGAGTTCGCGAAGGCCGCCACGAGGACGGGTCCCAGCAGGTGGGCGCGTTCCCACCGCACCGCGGGCCGGTCGCCCAAATCCAGGTTGACCTGGATCGACGCCGTGGAGCACATCATCAGCGACCCGTACGGCGTGCCGAGGAACCGCGCCATCACCTCGTACCTGGGCAGGCGCAGCTGCCGTCTGGCCGGGCGCAGCGGGTCGAGACCCACCCCGCCCAGCGCCAGGCCGGCGTCCCGCAGCGCCAGGCGCACGGCGTTCACGTCGGCGGTGAGGAGGGCGATCGCGACCGGCAGCGAGCCGGGTGGCCCGGAGAGCTCCAACTGGCCTCCCGGCTCGAAGGTCACCAGGCTCCCGCCGGGCAGCGGGGGCAGGGCGTCGGCGATCCTGGCCATCGGGACCTGCAGGGCGGGGGCCGTGCGGTCGAAGACCAGGAACTCCAGTTCGATCCCCACCTGGTCGCCGGGAGAGCCGAGGAAGCAGCGTCGCGCGAAAATCTCCACATCCGAGGCGTTCCGGATCAGTGTGTCCTCGGTCGCCAGACCGGTCATCCCCATCCCCTTTCGCCTGACATATGCAGATATGTATGGATTTACAGAGCCGTGAGGCGCCCAGGCGTTACAAGGGGGCGGGTCATTCCAGGGGCAAGGTGGTGAAAAGCGGTCGGCCGGGCCGGGACGGTGCTCCGGGAGGCGGGGTCTCCACCGGCTCAGGTGGTCCGCCTGGCGCGGAAGGCGGCCAGCAGCCGGTCGCGCGTCCTCTTCGGCAGGCTTCCCGGCCGCGACGGGCCCGGGGTGACCCCCGGAGCGCCGGGAGCGTCGGTGGCGCTGGGAGCGTCAGTGCTGCCGGTACTGTCGGCGGCGTCGTGGTGCGGGCCGTCGGCTTCGGTCGTGCCGGTCGTGCCGGGGGTGTCGGTCGTGCTGTGGAGCCGGTCAGGGGCTTCGGTGGTCCGGAGGCGGCCGAGGGCCTCGACGGTGACGCGGAACTGGTCGAGATAGCGCTCGCAGCCCTCGCAGCCGTCCAGGTGCTCCTCGAACCGGCGCCGGGTGGGCTCGTCGAGGTCGCCCTCCAGGAAGGCGGTGACGAGTTCCACCGCCTCCTCGCAGCTGAACCGCTTCACAACCGTGACCACCTCCCATCCCGGTAACCGGATCCGTGACCGCACCTGTCGCGCCGCCCGCGCTACGCCGGCCGTCTCGCCGTCTCGAAGTAATCCTCCAGCCGCCCGCGCACCGCCGTGCGGGCGCGGTGCAGCAGGACGCGCTGGTTGGCGGCGGAGATCTCCAGGATCTCGCAGACCTCCTCGGAGGTGCATCCCTCGACGTCGCGGAGCGTGATCACGGTGCGCTGCCTGACCGGCAGCTCGGCGAGGGCTGCGGCGATCCGGCCGCGCACCTCGGCGGCGAGCACCTCGCTCTCCGGGGTCGGCCAGGCGGCGGGAAAATCCTTCCAGTGCCCCGGGCAGGGATCGCCCGCCCCCTGGAAACACGAGCGGTCGACGGTCTGCCGCTCCTGCTCGAAGGCGCTGCTCCAGGGCACCGTGCGGTTCTCGCGCACGCCTCGCTTCCTGGCCGTGTTGACCAGGATCCGGTAGACCCAGGTCTTCACCGACGAGCGGCCCTCGAAGCCCTCGATGCCCCGGATCACCGCGAGCCAGGTGTCCTGCACGACCTCCTCCGCCGAGTCGTTGGTGGACACGTGCGCGCGGGCCAGCCACAGCATCCCCCGCGACCAGGTGTCCAGCAGCGCCGTGAACATCGCCTCGTCCCCGGCGCGCAGGGCCGCGACGACGACGTCGTCCGAGGGCAACGTGCCGTCTGCGAAGGACTTCACGGTCGCCTCCTCCCGGTGGGGCGTCTGGAGAGCTCCATGGCCCGACGCGCGCGGTCGACACGTGGCGCTCGCGGCTCGTCGTGGCGACGCGGCGCTCCGTTCGGCGTCCCGGCCGTCGTGGCACCCTCCCGGCCGAGAATGCCGCCGGGAGAAATGGTGGCTCTGGGAGGAAATTCCCGTTCTGACCTGCTTCGACACCTTTTCGTACGTGGCCCGGGTGGCGCCGGTCAGCCGGTCCCGAAGGGGTGGCCGCCGGGGAGGAGCGCCAGTACGTCCTCCAGGCCGGGCGGCTCCGGCCAGCCCGCGGGTCCTCCGGCGCCGGAGGGCCCGGAACCGGGCGTCCGAGAGCCGTCCGGACCGGAACCGGGGAGGCCGGAACGGGGATGGCCGGAACCGGGGTGATCGGAACCGGAGAGGCCGGAACCGGAGAGGCCGAGGACCGCGCAGGCCAGCCAGCGCTCGCCCGGCTCGTGCTCTCCGCGCAGCGTGGGGATGACCGTACGCGGGACGACGACGTTCGTCCCCGGCAGGGGACGGACCAGCTCCCCGGTCCTCCCCGCTCCGGGGGGCCCGCCGAGGTCCTCGATCACGCACAGCCCGGCGGGGGAGTCGAGGCGGGCGTGTCCCCGCCCCTCGGCGACGCGGTGCGCGACCGGGTCGCGGTCGACCGCGAACGCGCCCTCGGCAGACAGCAGCCTCCGCCCCGACCGTACGCGGTGCACCCGCACGTGCCACGGGGAGCGCGGGAGCAGCCAGGTGTCGATCTCCACGTCCGGCCACGGCGCCCACCGGGCGTGCAGCAGGCCGTCGCGCGCCGAGAAGTCCCCCGGCTCCTCACAGGGCCGCCAGTGCGTCCCGTCGTCGCTCAGGGCCAGGGTGCTGTCGAGGGCGCCCTGCTCCAGCCCCCACGAACCGGCGGGCACGCTGAACCCGAAGGACGTCGAGTAGGCGAACTTGGCGTACTTCGCCGGGCCGTGCCGCACCCACGTGTTGTGCTGCCCCGCGCTCAGCATGACGACCTGCCTGCCCTCCTCGCACCGCATCAGCGCGACACCGGCCTCGGGCTGCACGCTGGTCTCGGGGAGCTCCCGCGCGGGCTCCTCGCCCGCGGCCCAGAAGGGGTGGCCGTCGGTGAGCGCGAGCGGCAGGAACGCCTTCATCGCCCAGTACGGGGAGCCGGGGGCGTTGTACTGCTCGGCGAGGGCGGGCTGGGCGTAGCCGTACCCCAGGGTCAGCAGGCCCGAGGCGTCGCGGAGCGGACGCCGCAGCCACCAGCGCAGGTGCCGCATGAGGTGGCCCCGCACCTCACCCCACGGCAGGGCCTCGACCCCCGCGAAGCCCAGGGCACCCCAGAAGGCCCCCTGCGCGAAGCGGTAGGTCAGGCTCCGGCCGAAGGGCACGGCGGCCCCGTCCGAGGTGAACCAGTGCTGGAAGTCGAGCGCGAACGCCGCCGCCCGCCCGCGCAGGCGCTCCGCCCGGCCGGGGTCGCGGTCGCCGGCCAGGGCGGCGTAGACCAGGCCGTAGAAATGCATCGCGAAGGGGACGTAGTAGTCGCGCTGCGCGGTGGGGCCGTCGCCGTACCAGCCGCCGCCCAGGGCGAAGGACTCCAGGCGCTCCAGCCGGGCGTGGTTGGGCCCGGGGTCGAAGCGCACCCCGACCCGGTCCAGCCCGAGCCCCACCAGCACGGGGAAGAACCGCCAGTTGTTGTCGGCGGTCTCGCGGGTCATCGCGTGGAGCAGCCAGGCGGCGAGGTTGTCCCGTTCCGCGCCGCTCAGCGGGTCCCACACGGCCTCGGGGGCGAGGGCGAGCGCCAGGCCGATCGCGGCGGTCTCCACCAGCCGCTGGTCGACGTCGGTCGCCGCCCCCCAGAACTCCTCGTGCCCGGGGTCGGTCCCGGCGGCGAGACCGCGCCGCCACAGCTCCCAGTGCCCGAAGGACCCCCCTCCGGCCGCCAGCGGGGCCAGCCCCCACAGCGGGCGGGCGAACGCCTCCAGCTCGGCGGCCTCGTCGCCGTAGAGGGCCGCGTTCGTCCCGAGCCGCAGGCGCGCCCGTCCGGGACTGAAGCGGGGGAGCAGCGGCTCGGCCAGCTCGGTCACGAGCCGGCGCATGTCCTCGCGGCCGAGCATCGTCCCGCCCGCACCCGACGGGTCCTCGCGGTCGAGCGCCGCCCCGCCCGCCGCCGGAGGACCCTCGCGGTCGAGCGTCGTCCGGCTCGCGGCCGGTGGATCCTCGTGGTCGAGCACCGTCCCGCCCGTCCCCGGTGGATCCTCGTGGTCGAGCATCGCCCTGCCCGTACCCGGCGGGTCCTCGCGGTCGCACGGCGCCTCGCCCGCGCCCGGCGGGGAGATCAACTCTTGAGCCCGGTGAACGCGATCCCCTGCATGATGCGGCGCTGGAAGATCAGCAGCACCACGATGACCGGGATGACCGCGAGGGCCGCGCCCGCCATGATGTAGTACGCCCGCCCGGACTCGCTGCTGGCCAGCTGCTGCAGGGCCAGCGGCAGCGTGTAGAGCTCGGGGTCGTTGAGCACCACCAGCGGCCAGACCAGGTCGTTCCAGTGGAAGATGAAGCTGGTGATCGTCACGACCGCCAGCACCGGCTTCGACAGCGGGATGATGATGCGCCAGAAGATCTGCATCCGCCCCGCGCCGTCGATGCGCGCCGCCTCCTCCAGCTCGGAGGGCAGCGACATGAAGAACTGGCGCAGCAGGAAGATGTCCAGCACCGAGGCCACGTTGGGCAGGATCAGACCCCATCCGGAGTCGAACATGCCGAGCGCCTGGGTGACGTGGATGCGCGGCACCAGCAGCGTGATCGTGGGGACCATCATGCCCGCGAGCAGGACGACGAACAGCTTGTCCCGGCCGGGGAAGGGGATCCTGGCGAAGGCGTAGGCGGCCAGCGCGTCCACGAGGAGCTTGGCCGGGACCAGGATCAGGCAGACCCAGACGCTGTTGACGAACGCCTGGCCCAGCCCGCTGACCTGCAGGACGTGCTCGTAGTTCTCCAGCGTGGGGGAGAACTCGCCGGTCTTGCGGTCGAGCGGCAGCAGGCTGGGCACCTTGGTGTAGACGTCCGAGCCGTGCTTGAACGAGGTCGCCAGCATCCACAGGAACGGGACGACCGACACCAGGGCCAGCAGCACCAGCGCGATGTAGATGGGCGCGAGCCGTACTCTCCTCGCGGCCTTCACGACGCCTCCTGCTTGACGAACTTGAACTGCAGCGCAGTAATGATCATGATGAAGACGAACAGGATGAACGACATCGCGCAGGCCGCGCCCATCGCGTCGTAGCGGAACGCGAACAGGTACAGGTGCAGGACGTAGGTCAGGCCCGACTGCTCGGGGCCACCGGTGACGCTTCTGCCGCCGCCGCCCGAGAAGATCACGTACACCAGGCCGAAGACCTGGAGCGCCGCGATCACGCCGGTGACCAGCAGGTAGAAGGTGGTGGGCCGCAGCATCGGCACGACGATCTTCCGGAACCGCTGGAAGGGGCCCGCGCCGTCGATGATCGCGGCCTCGCGGATCGAGTCGGGGATGCCCTTCAGCCCGGCGAGATAGATGATCATCGAGATGCCGCACTGCCAGGCGGCGATGAACGACAGCGCGGGGATGACCAGGTCCGGGGTGTTGAGCCAGTTCTGCGGCGGGATGCCGACCAGCCCGATCATGGTGTTGACCAGGCCGTACTGCGGGTCGTAGAGCCACCGCCAGATGGCGCCCACGGCCGCCTCGGCCGTCACGACCGGCAGGAACAGCAGCAGCCGGAACAGGTTGGAGCCCCGGCGGATCGCGTTGATCAGCAGCGCCTGGACGAGCGCGGTGCCCAGCGTGAGCGGTACGGCGATCAGCGTGTACTGCAGGGTGACCTGGACCGACTTCCAGAAGTGCGGATACTTCACGTCGTCGAACAGCAGGTCGGTGTAGTTGGCCAGGCCCACCCAGTTCGGCGCCGTCCGCAGGTTCCAGTCGGTGAAGCTGTAGTAGAGGGCGGCCAGGGCGGGGTAGAGCAGGAAGATGACGAAGTAGATCACCGCGGGGGCGATCAGCAGCCACCCGATGACGTGGTCGCGTCGCCCGAACCCCGGGCGACGGCGTCGCCGCCCGGGAGGAGGCGTCACGGCGGGCTTGTCAGCCAGCACCGGAGATGCCACGTTTGCCTCGCTTTCGCGTTAGCCGTTCCACTTGAGCAGCGCGCGCGTCTTGTCCGCGGCCTCGGTCAGCGCCTGCTGGGAGGTGACCTTGCCGCTCAGCGCCGCCTCGATGGCGGGTGCGATGATCTCGTCGTTGATCTGGATCCACTCCGGCAGCGCCGGCCTGGCCTGGGCGACCTTGAGCTGCTCCAGGAACGCCGCCTGGTCGGGCCCGAACGTGGCCGCGTCCCGCTCGGCGGCCTCGATGTTGGTCGGGAAGCCGCCCAGCGCCTGCGCCAGGGTGGTGTTGTTCTGGGCGTTCGTCAGGAAGGTCAGCCACTTCCACGCCAGCTCGGCGTTCTTGCCCTTGCTGAAGACCACCGCGTTCTCGCCGCCGATGTTGCCGGAGGGCTCGGTCTTGTACGGCAGCGGGGCGGTGCTGAACTCCAGGTCGGGGAAGTCCGCCTTGATGGTGGCCACGTCCCACGGGCCGGAGATCATCATTCCGGCGAGGCCGTTCTCGAAGGGCTTGTCCGAGTCGGTGATCTGCCGGGGCGACGAGGGCAGCAGGTCGACCCAGAGCTGGAGCGCGTCGACTCCGGGCTGCTGGTCGAACAGGATCTTCTTGCTCTTCTCGTCCACCAGGGAGCCTCCGGCGGCGCCGAGGAAGCCCGGCCACATCCAGCCGCCGTAGCCGTCACCCTTCGGCACCACCATGCCCGCGATCTTCGGGTCGGCCTGGTGGATCTTCGCGGCCGTCGCCTTGAGCTCGTCCCAGGTCTTGGGGGGCGTCGGCACCAGCTTCTTGTTGTAGAAGAGCGCGACCGCGGTGTGGTCGAGCGGCAGCCCGTAGAGCTTGTCGTTCACCTTGTTGGTGTTGAGGGCGCCCTCGTAGAAGATCTTCTCGTCGACCGTGCCGGCGGGCACCTCCTTGATGGTGCCGTCCAGCGCGTACCTGGCGACCAGCGGCTGGTCCAGGATGCCGACGTCGGGGACGGTCCCGGCGGCCACGGCGCTGCCCAGCTTGGTGTTGTAGTCGTCCTTGGGGATCTTGACGATCTTGACGGTGACGTTGTTGGCCTTCTCGAAGTCGGTGCGCAGCTTCTCGACGACCTCCCCCGCCTGCGGGGTGCGGTCCTGGAACATCCAGTAGGTCAGTGTCGTGGCCTCTGAGGCCGTCCCGTTGCCGCCGCCGCAGGCGACGAGCCCGGCGAGCAGTGCCATACCGGCCGCAGCCCCTGTGACTCTCCTGATCATTTCTTCCTCCTGATGGGGGGTGCAACGGACGATAATGTAAGATGTGAAAAAAGTTCAGTCCCCTTAAGAAACGCTTTGGTAACACGGAGGAAAGACGGACGTCGGTCACCCGTGGGGCAGGGGCCGCCCGGAGGCCCGGGGAGCCGGACGAAGATCTTCTGATTCTCAACTACCATGTGCCGTGACATGGGGAGGTGGGCCATCGTGAGGCCCGAGCGCAGGACGGTCCGCGACGTGCGCAAGGGCAACCGGGCCATGCTGCTGAGGACCCTCTACTTCAACGGCCCCGTGACCCGCAACGAGCTGACCAGGCTCACCGGCCTCAGCGCCGCCACGGTCAGCAGCATGACGGGCGACCTCCTCGCCGAGAACATCGTCGTCGAGGCCGGCCAGGCCGAGTCCGACGGCGGCCGCCCGCGCGCCATCCTCCGCGTCAACCCCGTCTACGGCCACGTGGTCGGCGTCGACGTCGCGGAGACCCACGTGCGCGTCGAGCTGTTCGACCTCGAGATGAACGAGCGGGCCAGGGTCGAGTACGCCCTGCGCCCCGGCGGGCACCAGATCGAGCTCGTGGCGCGCCACATCCTCGCCGGGATCGAGGTCGTCCTCGACGACGCGGGCGTCCCGGCGGACCAGGCCCTCGGCGTGGGCGTGGGCGTTCCCGGCATCGTCGAGGACGGTCCCGACGCGCCCATCCACGCCAGGACCTTCGGCTGGGACGGCGTCCCCATGGGAGCGCTCCTACGCGCGGGCACCACGCTCCCGCTCTTCGTCGAGAACGGGGCCAAGGCGCTGGGCCGTGCCGAGCTGTGGCCCGACCCCCGCCGCGGTGGCGGCGCCCCGGGACGCGACGGCGCGGGGCGCGGCTCCGGCGACGCGGTGATCGTGTTGATCGGCTCCGGCGTCGGGGCCGCCATCGTCTCCGACAGCGTGACCTTCCGCGGCGTGAGCAGCAGCGCCGGGGAGTGGGGCCACACCAAGATAGTGGTGAACGGCCGGACCTGCCGGTGCGGCGGCCGCGGCTGCCTGGAGGCCTACATCGGGGCCGAGGGCATCCTCGACCGCGCCGGGGTGCCCACCCGGACGGCAGACTGGCAGGCCGAGCTGGCCGCCCTGGTGGAGTCCAGATCACCGGTGATCACCCAGACCGTCACCTACCTGGGCGTCGGCCTGTCCAACCTGATCAACCTCATCAACCCCGAGCGGATCGTCATCGGCGGCTGGCTCGGGCTCCTGCTCGGCCGGCACCTGCTCGACGACATCCGCGCCGCCTCGGCGGAGAGCTCCCTGCCCCGTCCGTACGCGGCGACCTCCATCGTCCTGGGCCGCCTCGGTCCCGACGCCGTGGCCCACGGGGCCGCCACCCTCGTGCTGGACGAGTTCCTGAACGCCCACCCCTCCGCGAGGATCCCCGCGCCCCGCTGATCCCGCTCCTTTCCGGGAACCGCCGGGGTGACACGGGATGGGTGCCTGTTAGATCACGTTTGCCCAGGTGAGAGCCTTAAAGTATGAGATATTCAGACAGAGGTGGTGGGCTGTCCGCGCAGGAGCGGGAGAGGCGCGAGAGACTGCGGTTCCGGGCCGCGGACATGTTCGCGGGGGAGATCGCGCCGGCGCAGGTGGCGCGGCTGCTGGGAATCACCCGGAAGTCCGCCTACGAGTGGTACGCGCTCTGGCGGCGGGGCGGCAGGGCGGCGCTGGCCTCCAAGGGATCCGGCAGTGGCCGCAAGCTCACCGACGAGCAACTGGCGCGGCTGGAGGAGGCCCTGGAGGAGGGCGCCGCCGCCCACGGCTGGGAGGACGGCCGCTGGACCACCGAGCGCGTCGCAGCGCTGATCGCGGAGAGGTTCCAGGTCTCCTACACCGCGCGCGGCGTGGCCTATCTGCTGGACCGGCTGGAGTGGACCGGCCGGTTCCGGCTGCCGGTACGCCGGACCACGTGGCGTCCGGGACGGCAGGGAGGACGGTAGGCGGTCACGGCAGACGACGCGCTGTACGGGAGACGGTGTGCTGCGCGGGAGACGGCGCGTACAGGAGACGGTGCGCCGTACGAGGCGCGAATCCCCGGCGGAAACGGGTGAGTGATCCCCGGTGGAAAGCGGGTGTGTGATCCCCGCTCCGGTGTAACCCCCGCCTTTCCTTTCCGGTCCTTTCCGGCGACGATCCCGGACCAAGGCTTTGTCCTTTCTGGGGCGAAGGTCCTTATGGCTCTGAACTAGCGTCTTACGTGACGTCGATTCAGCATATTTCCTGGAAATCTGTTCGACGCCCTGTAAGTCCTGGCGGCACGCCGGGTTCAACCATCAGACACGGAGTGATTTTTCATGTTCAAGCATGCTCTCGCCGCCGGCACCTTGGTGGCATCCAGCCTGGTCGTCGGCTTGACGATGGCGGCCCAGCCCGCCGGCGCAAGCGCGGCGCCCCAGCAGGTCGCCTCCCTGTCGGCCCTTCCGGCGACCACCGGCAGCAGCAGCTTCGACCCCTACAACCCCTACAACCCGTTCGGCTTCTACCCCCGCTATTCGCCGTTCGGTTTCTACAACACGTACGTTCCTTTTGGCTTCCGGTCTTTCTACCCTCCTGTCGTCTTCCGCACCTGGTAATCCTGGAAAAGGCAGAACACGGTAATGGCCGGGTATGACGGCGCCGGGCGTGGCCGACCACGCCCGGCGCCGTTCGCCGTCACGCCGCGCGGTGCGGTCGCCGGAGGGGGCGATCGGGGACATGGGCGCCTTCCGGGCACGTGCCGCGCCGTGTACCGGCCTCTGCCGCGCGGGCGGCGCAAGGTGCCGGGCCGGGGACGCGCGGGGGGCGCGTCCCGGGAGCCGCGCGGCGGCTCAGCCCGCTTCCGTCGTCGTGCCCGGAGCGGCACGTGACTGCCGGCGCATCGCCAGGACGATGTCCGCGATCGCGATCACGGCCAGCACGGCCATCGCGACGGTGAGCCAGGTGATCCCGGCCACGACACCGAGCACTCCGAGGCCGATCACCGCTATCAGGGCGAACGAGCCCAGGCGAATGTGGACGACGTCGCGCGGGGTGGCCGCGACCATGGGCTTCCCGCTCGCCGAAGTCTCCTCCGGCATCTGTCCTTCGGCCGTCATGTTTCCCTCCTCGGTTGGAACGCGTCCCTTACCCGGACGCCCCGCTGTCATGTGTCCGGCTCACGTTCGACGTGACTGTTCGAGGGCTTCCACCAGTCCTTCGGGATCGGCGACCGTCAGGGTTGCGCCCGGATGGGTCAGGAAACCGCCGGGCGCCAGGGCGGGCACCGGGGTGTGGAACCGGACGCACACGCCCCGCCTGGCGTTGGTGCCGAACGTCACCCCGCGGTCGGCCAGAGACAGGCGCGGCCCGATGGCCTTCCACGGCGCGTACGGACCGGTCACGGTGGTGCCCGCGACATTGGACAGGGGCGTGCGCAGCGACCAGAAACCGAAGCGGACCGCGAACTCGCCCTCACGGACCTCGGCGAAGGCCGTGCCGGGTCTCACCCCGAGAAGCAGCAACGGTATCCGCCACGCGGGGTCGAGGCCGAACGCGAAGCGCGTCATCCGCTCAGGACTCCCAGGGGGCGTCCTCGCCCATCTTGGCGTAGTACTTGGCCAGGTGGGCCTTGATCCGGTCGAGGTCCTCCTTGGGCACCTTGACCCCGCCCCGGGCCCCCTGCAGGATCCCTCCCGCGGCCCGTACGGCGTGCGGCACCACCTTGAGCCTGCCGTCGATCACATCGGCGATGGGGAGCTTGTAGCTCCCGAAGTTCTCCGGTTCGTCGCCGTCGTACCAGAGATGGGCTTCCCGGTAGCGGGTGTTGGGCTCCTCCGTGGCGCCTGACCACGAGCGGATGCGCTTCTCGGCCGCTTCGCTGTCCCAGGCCCTGTCGTGATCGGCCAGTGGTAGATCCTGGAATCGTGTGACCGTCATGATCTCGCTCCCTTCGTCGAGGGTTTCCCTACCCGGCTGACCGGCCCCATGCCTGCCTGCGACATATTTGGGGTTTCCCAGGGGAGGGGACCGGCATGACCGAGACTCCTGATGTGAGCGAAGACACGACCGAGCGTGACATCCCCGAGAAGGACCCGCCGCCCGCGGGTCCGCGAGGGGTCGACGGCGAGACCCGGGTCGTGGCGGAGCGGTCGGGGTCGGACACGACCTTCCCCGAGCGGCCGCTGCTGGCGGACCCCGACGACGCGCGCCGCACCCCGGAAGAGGAGAGCCCTGAAGGCGCGAGCGACGCCGAGGCCGATGACGGGGACGACGGGACCGTCCCGGGGGACGGCGCTGAGGACGGCGAGGCGGGCGAGGCCGATGGGGACACCGGGAACGCCGGGAACGTCGGGAACGTCGGGAACGATGCCGGGGGAAACGCGGGGGAGGGGGAGGGCACGGCCGGCGACGGGGCACCGGAACCGGAGGTCGGCCCGGCCTCCTGACCCGGCCTCCTCCTGACCCGCTGACCCGGTCTCCTGCGGGAGCGCCCCGGCCTTTCGGGATCACCTGCCCCTCAGGGATCACCTGCCCCTCAGGGATCACCTGGCCCCTCAGGGGCGACCCGGCCTCCTGGAACCGCTCGCTTCGAGCCTCCCGGCCCGGCCTCCCAAGGGGGCGTTCCCACCCCGAACGCGGCGGCGGGGGTCCCGGAAAACCGGGACCCCCGCCACATGGCCGGGAACCGACCCCCGTCACATGACCGGAAATCAGCTCTTGAAAGCGTCCTTGACCTTCTCCGCGCCGTCCTTCAGCTTCTCCCCGGCCTGCTTGAGGTGGCTTTCGGCCTGGTCGGTCCTGCCTTCGGCCTCAAGGCGCTCGTCGCCGGTGGCGCGTCCCGCGCCTTCCTTGACCTTGCCTCCGAGCTCTTCGGCCTTGTTGGCAATCTTGTCGTCTGCACCCATGATGTGATCCCTCCCGTTTGTGGAGTCTTGTCCACGCAGTGGTATCCCCTCTCCCGCAGAGGAGGGGGTAAACATGCCCTCCCCGGGGGTCAGGCCGATCCGGCCCCGGACCGCCGCTGAGGACGCCGGTGACGCGCGGCCGGGGCGATGCGACCGCGCGGGCGGACCGGGCGGGCGGAAGGAGATCGTGGCGTTCGTGGCGTTCCCGCCGGGCGACGAGACCGGGTTCGTCGCCGGGCCGCGCTCGCGATCGACGGCGGGATGACCGCCGCCTGGCGAGGGATCCGGCCACGGCGGTCGCCGGCCGTCGCCGAGGCGCGGGCGAACAGGAGCCGGTGACCGCGCCCGGCGACGAGACGTGGCCGGCGCGGCGGGACCTGGTCCTGCGGGGTGGGGCAGAGGCCACCGGCTCGCCGGGGAACGGCCGGGCGCGATGGGAAAACGAAATGACGGACGCTGCGCTTTCAGCGAAAAGCGCTGACAGCGAACGAATGGAAAGCGCGGTCCCCGGCGGGACTATGGTCGCGAGTATTCGTTATTCGCGAACCCGGGTTCGGAGTAGGTGGAAGACATGAGCGGTCCCCAGATCGTCCCCGAAGACCAGCTGTACCAGCGGTTGCTGCGCAAGCGGATCGTCGTGCTCGGCAGCGAGGTGAACGACGAGGTCGCCAACCGGATCTGCGGGGAGCTGCTCCTGCTCTCCGCCGACGACGACCGGCGCGACATCTGGCTCTACATCAACTCACCCGGTGGCTCGGTGTCGGCCGGAATGGCCGTCTACGACGTGATGCAGTACATCCCCAACGACGTCGCCACCGTGGCCATGGGCATCGCGGGGTCCATGGGGCAGTTCCTGCTCTGCTCGGGCGCCCCGGGCAAGCGCTACATCCTGCCGCACGCCAGGGTGATCATGCATCAGCCCTCGGGGGGCCTCGGGGGTACGGCCGCCGACATCGCCATCCAGGCCGAGCAGATGCTCTACACCAAGCAGACGATGCGCGAGCGGATCGCCTTCCACACCGGCCAGCCGCTGGAGCGGATCGAGGAAGACTGGGATCGCGACCGCTGGTTCACCGCCACCGAGGCCATGGACTACGGTTTCGTCGACCAGGTCATCCGGAACACCAGCGAGGTGATGTCCGAGGGCTGACATTCCGTTCCCGAGACGAATTCCTCTCGGGACGATCGCACCCTGGGAATAATTCCGCTTCCGGGGTGGTTTCGCGCGAAATGGCCTGGCGCCATTTCCCATCGAGGCCGGAAATGGCGCCACAGCGATAAGAAATCCGCGATAAGAAATCCGCGTAAGGTATCGCCCGCCTGCCGTCGAACGGCTGCCACCTGATCGCGCCAACGGCCGTCCTCCGGGTGCCCCGGACACCCTCCGTCTCCCGGCCGTCCTCGGAACGGCGGCCGCCCTCCGGACATCGGTTGTCCTCCGGGCGCCCGCCTCCCGATCGCCCCGGCCGCCCCCGACCTGGCCGCCCCCCGCCGTCCGTGGCCGCTCCGTCCGTACCGGCCCGGCTCCGGCGGTGGTGGGGGTTCGTCAGTGGTGGCAGAGCAGGCAGCGTACGGCGTGTTCGAGAGACTCGGCGTCGGTGACGGGGGAGGGCCAGGGGAGCCGGATCAGCGTCGGGTCGTCCACGCCGCGGCGGACGGTCGCCCCGAAGCGGTCGAGTTCCCAGAGCCAGGCCTCCGGCACCGGCGCGGCGAGCAGGGAGCCCAGCGCGGTCTCCAGCTGCCTGCGGTGGGAATCGTTGACGTGGTGGAGCATGCGCTCGGCCTCGCCCATCAGGGGGTCGGGGGTGGCGCCGAGATACTCCTCGGCGTCGAGCACGCCCGACTCCGGCCCGGTGAGATATATCACCCTGCCGACGTCGACGCGGAGCAGCCGGGGGCCGTCCGTCCTCTCGAGCACCTCGAACAGGGCCTCGTCGGGGCAGCGCTCGGCGATCGCCACCGCCGTCTCCCGCACTTCGGCCTCGGGCACGGCCTGTACCCAGCCCTGCACCTTGAGCAGGCCACGTGACAGCTCGTGCTCTCCCAGCGAGCGGTTCGACGTCAGGTCCACGGTCACCACGGGCTCGTCCCGCGCGTCGTAGAGCGGGTCGCCCGGCAGGACGAGCAGCACGGGACGGCCGGCGCCGTCCACGCCGCCCTTGGCGGGGGCCGCCGCTCCGGTGGTTCCGGAGATGGACACGTGGGTGGGAGCGGCGGTGGCGGCGAGGGTGCGGACCCGCTCGGGGATCGGCGGAGCGGTGACGGGCTGCATGGACCGGCTCTCCTTGAGGTCGGGAGACACTGCTGTATAAGATTAGCCTTACCTAACTAAGGTAGACCTAACCACAAAGGAGTGAGCATGCGCTACACCGGACCGAAGGTGCGTCTGTCCCGGAGGGCCGGCGTGCCGCTGACCCGCAAGGCCGTCCGCTATTTCGAGGAGCGCCCCTACCCGCCGGGTGAGCACGGCCGCAAGACCAACCGGCGGCAGACCGGTGACTACGGGCTGCGGTTGATGGAGAAGCAGAAGCTCCGCTGGTACTACGACGTCTCCGAGCGGCAGATGCGCCGCTACTGGGACCTGGCGTTGCGCGGCACCGGGCGTGCGGGCGCGGAGCTGGTGGTGCTGCTGGAGACGCGCCTCGCCTCCCTGGTCCTGCGCTCCGGCCTCGCCCCGTCCATTTACGCGGCCCGCCAGTACGTCGCCCACGGCCACATCACCGTGGACGGCCGCAAGGTCGACATCCCCAGCTATCTGGTCAAGCCGGGCCAGGTCGTCGCGGTGCGCGAGAAGTCACACCGGATGCAGCCCTTCGTCGCCGCCTCCGAAGGCGTGTACGCGGACGACCGGATCGCCGCCTATCTCGACGTCAATCACGCCGAGCTCAAGTTCACCCTGTTCAGCCGCCCGCTGCGCGAGCAGGTCGTGGTCCCGGTGGACGAGCAGCTCGTGGTGGAGTTCTACTCGCGCTGACCTGACGCCGATCCGCGGCGCCGGCCCGCCGCCCCCCGGGTGGCGGGCTTTCTCGCGCCGTTTCCCACCACGCCCGGGGTGTCCTTCACGGCCGGGCCGGGACCGCCGTTCGGTGTCACCGGGACCCGGTCCCGCAGCTCCCGCACCTCGGCCCGGAGCGTGGCCAGCTCGGTGAGCACCGCCCTGCCCAGGTCCTCGGTCGCCTGGACGGACTCCTCGGCGTGCTCCTCCTCCATCGCGCTGACCACCACCGCGATGAACAGGTTCAGCACCACGAAGGTGCACACCAGCATGAACACCACGAAGAACACCCACGCCGACGGGTGTACGGCCATCACCTCGCGGGTGATGTCGGACCAGGCGTCCCCGGTCATCATCTGGAACAGGGTGAACAGCGAGGTGGGCAGGTCGCCGAAGTACTCCGGGGCGGTGACGTGATAGAGCTTCGTGCCCATCACCGCCGTGACGTAGAGCACCAGTGCCAGCAGCAGCACGATCGAGCTCATCCCCGGCATCGCGGTGAGCAGCGCGGTCACCACCCGGCGCAGGCTCGGCACCACGGAGATCAGCCGCAGCGCCCGCAGGATCCGCAGCGCCCGCAGCACCGAGAGCCCGCCCGCCGTGGGCAGCAGTGAGACCGTCACGATCGCGGCGTCGAAGAGGTTCCACGGGTTGCGGAAGAACCGCCAGCCGTAGGCGTAGAGCCTGGCGGCCAGTTCGACGACGAAGATGTAGAGCGCCAGGTGGTCGACGGCGGTGAGCGCCGTGCCGTACCGTTCGACGGTCGCCGCCGAGGTCTCCAGCCCGAGGGTGGCCGCGTTGATCACGATGACGGCGATGATGAACTGCTGGAAACGGTCTGTTTCGAGCAGGGCGCGGAGACGCTCGCGCGAGGGCACGGGGGCTCCTGGGGGTCGGAGGGGCCGGGAACAGCCAAGATCATAACGGACTGGTGAAGTTCCGGATCCTGTATACGTGTTGCGAAACATTCCGGCCATTCGATCTTTGCTGTCCGGAAACATCGCGCCTCCCAGCGGTTCGTACCGCGCACATCGTTTCCCGGCCGGTGGCGGCGGGCCCGCGCGTCACGCGGCGGCCCATCGCCGAAACCTGTGCTCTCGTCCTGCCTCGACCCGCGTCTTCAGGGGGGCGCCCGGTTTCCGCCGTGCTCCGATGACCCCCCACTCCGACGGCATCCCGGCAAGGGCGAGGGCCTGCGCACCGCGTCGCGATCCGTACGCCGAGGTGGAACCGGCCAGGCGCGACACCGGCGGCCGTGCGGGCGCCGACGGACGAGAAGCCGTCGGCCGCCAGGCGGTGCGCGTGCTGGGCGGTATGGCCCGGCAGCCGGCTGGGCAGGCCCTCCCGCCGGGGAAGTCATGCCGGTCTCCATGTGGCAAGTCCAGGGATTCGTTCGGCGCACTAATGGTTTGCTATCGTTTGCCAAGTAAACGTTAGTCCATCAAACATTCGCCCACCGAACGAATCTCCCCGGAGCCGAGACCATGATCAAGCCGTTCCGCATCGACATCCCCCAGGCCGACCTCGACGACCTGGCCGACCGGCTCGCCCGCACCCGCTGGCCCAACGAGGTCGCCGACGCCGGGTGGGACTACGGCTTCCCGCTGGCGCGACTCAAGGAACTGGCCGAATACTGGCGCACCGGTTACGACTGGCGCGAGCACGAGGCCAGGCTCAACGAGCTCCCGCACTTCACCACCGAGATCGACGGCCAGAACATCCACTTCGTCCATGTCCGGTCGGCGAAGCCGGATGCGCTCGCGCTGGTCCTCACCCACGGCTGGCCCGGTTCGTTCCTGGAGTTCCTCGACGTGATCGAGCCGCTGTCGGGCGACTTCCATCTGGTGATCCCGTCCATCCCGGGCTTCGGCTTCTCCGGGCCGACCCACGAGCGCGGCTGGGACATCGTCCGGGTCGCGCGGGCCTGGGCCGAGTTGATGAGCCGTCTCGGGTACGAGCGCTATGGCGCGCAGGGGGGCGACTTCGGCTCGGGCATCTCGATGGCGCTCGGCGCGGTGGCGCCCGAGCGGGTCGTCGGGGTGCACGTCAACTACCTGCCGACCCGGCCGGTCCCGGACGCCGACATCGAACTGTCCGAAACGGACGAAGCCCGGCTGGACAAGGTCCGGCAGCTGATGGCGAATCGTCCGCCGTACCAGGCTCTGCAGGCCACCACCCCGCAGACCATCGGCTACGCGCTGACCGACTCGCCGGTCGGCCAGCTGGCCTGGATCGCCGAGCGCTTCGCGCAGTGGACGGACCCTCGCTCGCCGATCAGTGACGAGCGGATGCTCACCGACATCTCGCTGTACTGGCTCACCGCCACCGCGGCTTCCTCGGCGCGGCTGTCCCGCGAGGCTCCGCGGCGGATCGAGCCGTGCCCGGTGCCGGTTGGCGTGGCGGTGTTCGCGCACGACATCACGCAGTCGGTGCGACCGCTGGCCGAGCGGCTGTACGACATCAGGCACTGGTCGGAGTTCGAGAGCGGTGGCCACTTCGCCGCGATGGAAGTGCCGGAGCTGCTCGCCGGGGATGTCCGGGACTTCTTCCTCGCCCGCGTCGAGGACGACCACCGGGGCGCCACGGAGCGCTCGGTGAGGAATCATGAAAATTGAGCATTCACCTGAAGTGACGAGCCGAGCACTGATAGACACTTCGACGAAGGGTGGCCACGGAGACAGGGCCGCCCCCGCTCGAAGAGGAGGGGCAGGATCCCGGTCATCGGCTTGGCCCGGCCCGCCGTGGTGTGTCTCGTCGCGGCGAGCGTTGGGGGCGGTCTCTTCGTATCGGCGTGCCGCAGGGCGACGTTCGGGGGGAGAGGCGACGCCGAGGGTCGGCGGGCCGTCTCAGAGAAACTCCGGGGGAGGGTCACCGGCCGGCGAGGGCGGTTCCATGGCGGGCTCGTCTTCCTCGATCAGGGTTGGGCGCATGACGCCCGCGGCGTTCCACGGGGCCTGGGTGAGCTGCTGGGAGGCTCCGTTGAACTTCGCGGCCGCCTGGGGGTGGCCGAAACCGGCGGCCCGGCTGAACAGGCTCGCGGCCGCCCAGTCCTCTCCCTTGTCCTGGTGGATCATCGCGAGCCGGTAGGCGGCCGCGGCGTGGCCGTGGTCGCTGGCGAGCCGGTAGAAGAACATCGCGACGCTGGGCTTGGTCGGATCGGCCCGCTCGTAGTCACGGCCATAGGCGTAGGCGAGGTCGGCGGCGGCCTGCCGGTGATCGGCCCGCAGCCGGCCGGAATGGTCGAGCAGTCTCGACACGTCGGGGTGATCGGCGGCGCGGGCCTGGCGCAGCTCCGGCCGTGCCTCGCTGGAACAGCCCCTCAGCAGGGCGATGACGGCCAGGTGCATGCAGCGTCGGCCGTCGCCGGTCTCGCTTCGGGTCAGCAGGCGGGCGCCGGTCCTGCCGTAGATCTGCAGCAGCCGCTGGCGGGCCGGAGACAGCGGCGGGAACTCGATTTCGGCCGTCGGCGGGTGGGCCGCGCTGTTGCCCGGAGCCCGGGTGAACGGCGGGGTGAGCGGTGTCGGAGTGAGCGGTGGCGGGGTGGGTGTCGGCGCGAGCGGTGTCGGGGTGAGCGGTGGCGGGGTGAGCGGCGCGTGCCGGGCCGGGAGCCGCTGCGCGGGTGAGGGGAGCGCGGCCGGCGGGTCGGGAGGGCGCGCGTCCTGGGCGGCCCGCCATCTCCGGTGCCAAGCCTGCGTATCGCCCATGGCCTGGACGTTCAAGCCGGTCTCCTTGGCGGCCAGCGCGCAGGTGGCCACGAAGCACGCCACCCATGCCCAAGGCGGTACGCGTTTGCGTTTCCCGCTCAGGATGTCGTGCGTGGTGCTCGTCGCCAGCCCCCTTCTCAGGTTGTCCTCGGGGACGAGCAGCGACAGCGTGCGCAAATGGGACAGCGTCGGGGAGCCGGCCAGGTCGTGCAGCTCGTTGAGCTGGTCGACGAAGGCGCGTAGCGCCGCAACACGGTGTTGTTCAGCCATCACCCTTAGCCGAAATCAAGTGATCCATGATCTATCGGTGGTTGCGGAAGTCATATTGACACCAGTGGTGGTCAATCTGAGGGAGATCACACATTCTGCTTCGTCCGGAATTAACTAGCGGTTGACCTGTACTTACACAACTGCACCGAGCCCCGGATGAGACCGGATAGATCCGGATGGGCTCGGATGAGTACGGCCGGATGCGGATAAGTCCGGATGACTCCGGACGAAACCGGATGATGCCGGACCTCATCGAAGGGGACGGGAACCTCGTCACGTCCAGCCGGGTCGAAAAGCCGTTGCCAAAAGAGGAACATGAATCTTTTTCGGGCCGAAAAAGATCTTTTATCCGGCTTTTTCCGGACATGTTTGAACCGGTAGCGGCCACCCGTGCGGCACCCCATCGTTGGTCACGCCATCCGATGTCGACGACGAAGGAGAAAGCCCGTGGCGCATGCCCTGGCCTCCCCGGTCTTTCTCCGTGTCACCGCCACCCGGCCGGGCTCCCCGCCCCCGCCGTGGGTGCACAACGACGACCAGTTGCTGACCTTGCTGGTGACCGTGTGGTCCCTGACCACCGGCCGTGTCCCGCCCCGCCGCCCCACCGACGAGCTCACCGCCACCGAGCTCATCGCGTTCTGGGCCGACGACCAGACCGCCGGATCCCCGGCAACGCCCTTTCAAAGGCCCCTTCAGGAGTGACCTCGATGTTTTCCGTACCCGTGCTTCTCACCTTGACCACCACCACGCTGGTGACGACCATCGCCTGCGCGCTCACCCTGGCCACCGGCGCGACCTGGCCCACCGCCCTGCTCAGCGGTGGCGCCGCCGGTGCCGCCACCATGGGCCTGCTCACCCACCTGCTCGACAACCGCCACGACCGGCAGTGAGCGGAGCCCGGTCCGGGCGCTGGGCCGGCCCGTCGGAGCCTCGTCCGTCACGGTCACCTTCGGGCTCCGGAAGTCGCCCGGCCGGGACGGCCCCCCTGGCTCGCACGCCGACGTACCGCGACGCGGGCGACGCGCCGGTGTCGTCGTTGTCTCCGCTCCCCGTGGCCTTCCGGCCGCGGGGAGGCCGGAAGGGTTCCCCGGGGGACGTCCTACCGGCGGACGCAGTAGTCGCCGATGCCCGACTCCAGCAGCCCGAAGGCGCGTTCGGCGTGTCGTCGCAGGTCGGGGGCGATGACGTCGAGGGTCTCGCCCGCCAGCATGCGTTCGACGGCGTGGGTCATCAGCCGGTGCAGCACCGCGCTGATCTGGGCGGCGACGAACACGGGGGTGAGGTCGCCGGGCTCGGCGCCCGCCTCCTCGGTGAGCGTCCTGGCCAGGGCCTTCTCCCGCGCCTCGTTCATCTCCCGCACCCGGCCGTTGAGTGACGGGCTCCGCGAGACCATGCGGGTGAAGGCGTCGCTTCCCTCGTGGAACCCGTAGCGGTGGTGGCGGGTGTCGAGCGCGTCCAGGAAGTCGCGGCGCAGCGCCTCCAGCGCGCTCTCGCCGGGCCTTCGCTCCCGTACGACCCCGCTCAGCAGGTCCTCGACCTCCTCCTGCCGGTCGAAGAGCAGGTCCTCCTTGGTGCCGAAGTAGTTGAAGACCGTGTTGACCGACACGTCGGCTGTCCTGGCGACCTCGGCCACCGTCACGTTGTCGAAGCCCTTCGTCACGAACAGCCACGTGGCGATGTCGGAGATGCGCTGCCGGGTCTCCCGTTTCTTACGCTCGCGCAGGCCCTCGCTCATGGATCCCATCCTAGGTGTCGGGCTATTTTTACAGTGACTCCAAAATTGGTGTTACTGTAAAAATGGAGGCGATCGAATGATCAAGACATCGGCACTGAGCAAGACCTTCCCCGGCGGCGTGGCGGCCGTCCGGGGCGTCGACCTGGCGGTGGAGGCCGGGGAGATCGTCGGATTCCTCGGCCCGAACGGCGCGGGGAAGACGACCACGATGCGGATGCTGACCACCCTGGTCCGTCCCACCGGCGGCACCGCCACGGTCGCGGGCCACGACCTGCTCACCGACCCGAGGGGGGTGCGGCGGCGCGTCGGCTACGTGTCCCAGAGCGGTGGAATCGACCTGTCGAACCCGGTGGGGGAGGAGCTGGAACTGCACGCCATGCTGTACGGCATGCGCCCGGCCGAGGCGCGCGAACGGGTCGCGGGGGTGCTCGGCCGGTTCGGGCTCACCGAACTGCGCGACCGGCCGGGCGGCGCGCTCTCCGGCGGTCAGCGCCGCCGCTTCGACCTCGCCTTCGGCCTGGTGCACGACCCCGTCCTGCTCTTCCTCGACGAGCCCACCACGGGCCTGGACCCGCAGAGCCGGGCCGCGCTGTGGGACCACATCAGAGGACTGCGCGACGGGTTCGGTCTCACGGTCTTCCTGACCACGCACTATCTCGACGAGGCGGACGCGCTCGCCGACCGCCTGTTCATCATCGACGGAGGCGTGATCGTCGCCCAGGGCACCCCGGCCGAGCTCAAGGGCGGCACCGGCACCCTCGACGACGTCTTCCTGTCCATCACCGGCCGCTCCCTGAGAGACGATCCGCCGGGCTCACTGGGCTCGCCGGGCTCGCCGGACTCATCGGGAACGGACGGCGAGTCCGTCACGGACCGCTCCCTGAGAGACGATCCACCGGGCTCACCGGGCTCACCGGAAACGAACGGCGGGCGGCGGGCGGCTCACCTGGCGGGTGGGGAGCGATGAGCGTCGTCCGCGACACCTGGCTGATCTTCCGGCACAACGTCCGGATCTCGCTGCGGCAGAAGGCGGGGATCATTTTCGGGGTCCTGCAGCCCCTGCTCTACCTGGTGCTGTTCGGCCCGCTGTTCGTCACGATCGGCCCCTGGGAGACGCTGATCCCCGGTCTGCTCATCCAGGTGGCGCTGTTCAGCGCGGGCCTGGCCGGGTTCGGCATCGTCATGGACGCCAGGGCCGGGGTGCTGGAGCGGCTGCGGGTCACCCCGGCACACCGCGTCTCCCTGCTGCTCGGCCGCGTCCTGGCCAACTCGCTCACCCTGGTGATCCAGTCGATCATGCTGATCGCGGTGGGCTACGCCTTCGGCCTGCGCGCGGCGGTTCCCGGTGTGCTGGTCGCGCTGCTGATGATGATCCTGCTCGGCGTCAGCCTGGCCGCGCTGTCCAACGCCATCGCGCTCGTCATGGACCCCGAGGCGTTCGCGCCGATCATGAGCACGGCGATCGTCCCGCTGGTCCTGCTGTCCGGCGCGTTCCTGCCGATGTCGATGGCACCGGGCTGGCTGGACGTCCTGTCGCGCGCCACGCCGTTCCGCTACGTGCTGGAGGCCATGCGCGAGCTGTTCAACGGCCACTACGCGAACGGGACCGTCGGTCTCGGCGTCGCCGTGACCGTGGTCCTGTCCGTGCTCTGCGTCGCCGCGGGGACCCGCGTCTTCAACCGCGAGAACGCCTGACCGTCCGTCTCCGCGGACTCCTCCCGCGGCCACGGCATCGCCGCCGGGTCGCCGCCGGGCCTGAACAGGGCCTGGACAGGGCCGGAACAGGGGCTCCGCCCGGCGAGCGCGGTGCTCAGCCCGGGGGGCCGTACGGCTCGATCTTCGGGTCGGAGTAGGGGCCACCGCCCGCCGGGGAGACCCGGTGGGCGGCGGACTCGCTCACCCGCAGACCGTACAGACCCTTGGTGGGGTCGATGAGCACCAGGCCGTAGTCGGTGTCGACGTCGTCCTCGGACAACTCCAGTCGCCGCATGGCCTGCGCGAGCGTCGCGTCGGACGGGAGCCGTACGGTGATCAGGAGCATGCACTCACGCTACGCGTTTGGCGCGGCGACGCAACGAGGCGAGCATTCCGGCGGTGTCGAGGACGCCGTAGCCGTAGTCGTGGTCGAACCCGATGTCGCCGTGGTCGTCGGCGGTGCGCCGGAGCAGGGTGCGCAGCTGGGCGGGCGACAGGCGGGAGGAGGGCCACTGGGTGCGTACGGCCGCGACCAGCCCGGCGGCGACGGGACACGCGGCCGAGGTGCCCGAGTCGGCCTCGTCGTCGCCGAAGGCCCCCGAGCCGGAGAAGTGGGTGTAGGCGCAGAGGTCGGGCTTGCGGGCGGTGAGGCGGCCGGGCCCCTGGGAGGAGTAGCCGACCCGCCGCTTCTGGACGTCGACGCCGCCGATCGACAGGACGCGCGGGTGGGAGTTGGCGCCCGTGATCGGCCGGCTGGGGTACGCGCACCGGCCGTCGGGACAGTCGCGCCCGCAGTTTCCCGCGGCGAACAGCACGTCGGCGCCCGCCCGCTCCAGGCTGGCGACGATCAGGTTGAACGGGTGGGCCGGGTTGTCGGAGTAGTTGCCGGGGTGGCCCGCGGGGAAGTCCCAGTCGGGAGAGAAGGAGCCCCAGCTGTTGCTGATGACCAGGGAGCGCGAGGCGGCGGGCTGGGCCTCCAGGACGGTGCGCAGGTGGGCGAAGGCCGCCACCGCGTCCGACAGCAGGCCGTCCAGCGCGCTGCCGCCGGGGCGCCGGGACAGCAGCACGGGCACGTCGATCAGCGACGCCCTCGGCGCGGCGATGAGCGTGTCGAAGGCGCACATCGTGCCGTGGTCGACGGGGAACTCGCCCGCTTCGCCCCGTACCCCCGACGGCTTCCAGCTGTGCTGCGCGTCGAGGGCGACGGCGCGGTCGAGGCGCCGGGCCACGTGCGCGGCGTTGATGCCGGTGTCGAGCACCGCGAGCGCGACGCCCGAGCCGTCGAGACCCTCGCGGGCCAGCTCGGCGACGTTCAGCAGCCGCTCCACGTCCCGCCAGTCGCCCACCGGGGGTGTCCCGCCGCAGGTGAGACCCCGCTCGATCACCGGGTCGGCGAAGACTCCCACGACGTCGGGACGGAGCGAGGGCAGCAGGGTGATCCGGGTGGAGATCTCGTCGTCGGAGATCTCCCCGCGGACCAGGACGGAGGCCTCGTTGTCGGCGAAGGAGAACGTGAGCGGCTGGTTGAGCGAGAGGGGGTCGCCCCCGGCCGCGGGGACCGGCCGGGGCGAGACGACCGGGGTGAAGGAGGGGTCCACGACGACCCCGGGCAGCGCGTCGGCGACGTCGGCCGCCGGAGTGCTCACCGCCGGGTCGGCCACGGCCGCGACGACGTCGGGGGAGGGACGGAGCTGGAGCAGGACCCGCATGTGCACCACCGGGGTTCGAGGAGATCGGGTCCCACCACGTTCCTGCATCCGCCTCGATCGCGTCCAGCCGTTGAAATCACCCCCTAACCGAACTCGTAGGACGAACCACTGCAAACGACAGGCGTGGATTTCCTTCCCTGCGCGGGTACCGATCACTAGCGTTGTGCGTCATGACCGCAGAGGCGGAGACGACTCCACCCCCCAGCCCCGATGTCCGGCACACGCACTGGCTGAGCACGCGGCCCAGACTGATAGTGGCCAGTGGTTTCATGCTCTTCCTGGAACTGGCCCTGATTCGATGGACCGGATCGAACATCGTCCATCTGAGTTACTTCACCAACTTCGTCCTGCTCGGGTCCTTCCTCGGCATCGGGCTCGGTTTCCTGCGGGTGGGACGCAGCACCCGGCAGCCGTACTACTCGCCGATCGTGCTGGCCGTCCTGGTCCTGGTCGTGTGGCTCTTCCCGGTCACCGTGGACCGCCAGACCGAGGGCGTCCTGTACTGGACGAGCCTGAGCGCGAGCGGGCCGCCCCCCTGGCTGATCCTGCCGGTGATCTTCGCCGCGGCGGCGATCGTGCTGATGGGCCCGGCCGAGCTGGTCGGGCGGTGCTTCCCCGAACTCGAACGGCTGGAGGCCTACCGCTACGACCTGATCGGCAGCCTCACCGGCATCGGGCTGTTCACCGCGCTGTCGTTCCTCAGCGCGCCCCCGGTGGTGTGGGGCACGATCGCCGCGATCGCCTACGCGGTGCTGCTCTGGCCCCGCAGGGTCTGGGCCCGCGCGGCGCTGCTCGTGCCGTCGCTGATCGTCGTCGGCGTCCTCGCGACGGAGACGCTGACGGCCGGGGCGCTGTGGTCGCCCTACTACAAGGTGACCTACGTGCGCGGCTACTGGAACGACGTGCCGCTGATGAACATCGACGTCAACGGCATCCCGCACCAGCAGGCCACCCCGGCCAAGAGCCGCCTGGAGTGGGAGCGCCAGTACGCCCTGCCGTACGAGCGCGCGACCTCCGGCAAGCTGGACAACGTGCTCATCGTGGGCGCGGGCAGCGGCACCGACGTGTCCATCGCGCTGTCGAAGGGCGCCAAGCACGTCGACGCGGTGGAGATCGACCCCAAGCTGCTCGAACTCGGCCGCTCCTACCACCCGGACAAGCCCTACGACGACCCCCGGGTCACCCCCCACGTCACCGACGGCCGCGCCTTCCTGGAACGGACCTCCGACAAGTACGACCTCATCCTCTTCGCGCTGCCCGACTCGCTCACCCTGGTGTCCGGGGCGAGCTCGCTGCGGCTGGAGAGCTACCTGTTCACCCAGCAGGCGATGGAGGCGGCCAGGGACCACCTCAAGCCCGGCGGGACCTTCTCGATGTACAACTACTACCGCGAGACCTGGCTGGTGGACCGCCTCGGCTCCACCATGCAGGCCGCCTTCGGCCACAAGCCCTGCGTCGACATCGTCAGCGAGACCGGCCAGCAGGCGGTGATCACCGCGGGGCTCACCGCCGAGGCGCAGCGGTGTGAGTCCGAGTGGGCGGGGGCGAAGGCCGACACCCCGCCGCCGGCCAGCGACGACCTGCCCTTCCTGTATCTGAAGGACCGGACGATCCCGCAGATCTACATCATCACCCTCGGCCTGATCCTCGTCGTGAGCCTGCTCGCCGTCCGCGCCGTCGCCGGTCCGTACCGGAGGATGCGCCCGTACGCCGACCTGTTCCTGCTCGGGGTGGCGTTCCTGCTGCTGGAGACGAAGAGCGTCACCGGGTTCGCGCTGCTGTTCGGCACCACCTGGGTGGTGAACGCGATCGTGTTCGGCGGGGTGCTGGTCGCCGTGCTCGCCGCGGTGGAGGTGACGCGCCGCTTCAGGGTGCCGTCCCTGCCCGTGATGTACGGCGTGCTGCTCGCGGGGCTCGTCCTGGCCTGGCTGGTGCCCAACTCCTGGCTGCTGAGCCTGCCGCTGCCGCTGCGCGCGGTGACCGCCGTGGTCGTGGCGTTCCTGCCGATCTTCGCGGCCAACGTGGTGTTCGCCAAGCGCTTCGCCGACTCCGCGGACGCCACGGTGTCCTTCGGGGCCAACCTGCTGGGCGCGATGGTCGGCGGTTGCCTGGAGTATCTGGCGCTGGTCATCGGCTACCAGGGACTGCTGATCGTGGCGGGCCTGGTCTATCTGGGCGCCTTCGCCCTGCTGCCCAGGACCTCCGGGGCGGCCGGAGGCGCCGGGGGTGCCGGGGGTGCCGGAGTGGCGAAGGTCGGCTGAGGTCGGCGGGTTCCGGGTGACCCCGGGGTTCTGAGGCGCCGGGGGCCCGGAGTCCCGAAATCCCGGAGTCCCGGAGCACCTGGAGTCCTGGAAAAGCACTGTGGCCCGTCCTCCCGTGAAGGAGGGCGGGCCACACGCGTGTGGCGACAGCGCGAGGGCCCTCAGCGGCGGGGCCGCCCGCGCGGGGCCGTCAGAATCCGCAGAGCTCGTCCAGGGACTCGGCCTCGCCGTTCTGGGTGGGCGTCTGGCTCGGGGCGGCCGCCACCGCCGTCCTGGAGGGCTTGGGCGTGGCGGCGGGTGTCGCGCCGCTCGTACCGCTCGTACCGCTCGCGCCGGGCGAGGCCGTCGCGGCCAGGGGGCGGCGGGCGGGCTGCAGCGAGCGGCGCAGCGCCCTGGCGGTCGCGGCACGGATCTTCTGCCAGTCGGGCGAGCCGGTGTAGAACTGCGGCGGCACGAACTGGAGGCTGACGATCCGGGCGTCCTTGACCTTCAGCCCCAGCTCGATGATGTGCTCCAGCAGCTCGCGGGGGATGTCGGTCTTGGCCATCTTCTTGGCCACGCCCGCGATCTTGGCGAAGTTGGTGAGCACGACCGAAGGGGTGGCCTGCTGGGCGAAGGCGCCGATGACGCAGCGCTGGCGGGCCATCCGGGAGAAGTCGTCGCTGCCGACGCGGGAGCGCCCGTACCAGAGAGCCTCCTCGCCGGAGAGCTTCCGGTATCCGGCCTTGATGGTCCCGGCGGTGCCGTAGAGGCCGCCCCACGGGACGTCGCGCTCCACCCTGATCTTCAGGCCGCCGATGGCGTCCACCAGGTGGGCGAAGCCGAACATGTTGACCAGGGCGTAGTAGTCGATCTTCAGGTTGAGCGTGTAGCCGACGGCGTCCATGAGCGCCCGGGGGCCCCGCTGCCCGTTCTTGACTCCGGGCATCAGCTCGGGGTGGTCCTCGGCGTACTGCCAGACCTCGTTGAGCAGGCCGCCGTTGGGCAGCTCGCGCATGAAGCCGTTGGGGAACCTCTTGCCGAGCGCGGTGCTGGGCGGGAAGCGGACGTGCTGGAGGTTGCGGGGAAGGCTGAACATGGCGGTGTTGCCGGTCTCGACGTGCACGCTGGCCATGGTCATGCTGTCGGTCCGCACGCCCTCCCGGTTTCCGGCGCCGTCGCCGCCGACGAGCAGGAAGTTCACCCGCTTGCGCCCGCCCCACGGGTCCTCGTGCTTGACGGGGACGGCCGTGGGGTTGCTGGAGGTGCTCTCGAAGATGGCGTTGGCCGTCTCCTTGCCGGTCAGCACGGTGCTCGCGGTCAGCGCGAACGGCGCCATCACCGACACGCACAGCACGCCGACCGCGACGCCCGACAAGATCTGTCCCCGGCCGCTGAGCCGGTCGGGCCCGAGGGCGATATAGGAGAAGAGCACCAGCAGGAACCAGGCGATCGCGCCGACGATGGCCAGCACCGCCCCGGTCATCAGCGTGCTGTCGCGGGCGAGGAACCCCGCGTTCCCCTTGCTGCTGAGGACGAGCGCGCCGACCAGGACGGACAGCAGCAGCGCGCCGAAGATCGTGAGCAGGATGTATCCGGTGCGGCGGTGGCCCGACCGCAGGTGCGCCGCGCCGGGGAGGATCGCCGACAGCGCGGTCCAGCCGATGAGCGCGCCGACCGTGAGCGGCCTGGCGAACCGCGGGCGCTTCCCGGGAGGGACGGGCGGCCCGGGAGGGCCCGGGGGACCGGGGGGAGACCCGGCGGGCCCTCCGGTCCGGCCGCCCGCCTGGCCCGGCTCCGCGCCCTGGATCGGCCCCGCGCCCTGGCCCGGCCCCGCGCCCTGGCCGGGCCGCGTGCCCGCTCCGGTCTGGGAGGAGGAGGTCATCCGGGCGTCGGGCCCGCCCTGGGCGGGAAGGGGTTCCTGCCCGTTGTACGCGGCCTGCCCGCTGGGCAGACCGTGCGAGGCGGACGTTCCCTGCCCGTTGGGTACGCCGTGCGAGGGAGATGTTCCCTGGCCGTTGGGCGCACCGTGCGGGGGAGGCGTCCCCTGCCCGTCCGGTACGCCCTGGACCAGGTCGGGAACCGCCCTGAGCCCGTTGCGCGCGTCCCCGGCGGGAGTGTCCTGGGCCGGTGGCACGCCGGGTGGGCCAGGGGGGACTCGCGTCTCGGCCGGACCCTGCGCGCTGCCGCGGTTCGTGCCCGAGCCGCCGCTGCGACGCCGGGGGCGCCGTTTCCCACTGTCGCCGGCGAGATCCCCCGAGTCTTGCCCAAGGCGCATCGTCACACCGCTTCCTACTACGTTTTGCCCCGGTCTACCTGCCAAAACAGCCAGGTTCCCCGATTGAACGGAATTTGCCAGGATTCTAGTCCCCATACCTGGACATGACAGACAGATGGCTAATCTGTGGTGAATGATCCTTTAAGTCGTGACGTCGCCTAAGACGTCGATGAGGAAGGCGCCAACCAGGTGTTGCACTGGAACGCCTTGTTCTTCTCGTAGCCCTGACGGAACCACCGGTTGTTGTTCTGCGGGGAGCCGTGGTCCCGGGGGTAGCCGGGCCAGTCGCCCACGCGCGAGTAGAAGTAGTAGAGGGTGTTGCGACGGGCCGGGGTCACCGGGTAGCTGGCCGAGACCGAGCGCATGAACATCGCGCCGAAGCAGGTCGCCTGGAGCTCGAACCTGCGGCTCAGCGCGAGCCTCCCGCTCCGGCTGCCGGACCGCAGCGACCGCTGCCACCAGGTGTTGGACAGCCCCGACATCTGCTGCACGTGGTGCCCGTACTCGTGCGCCATCATGCTGACGACCCCGCCGTGCCAGTCGGTGATGGAGCCGTACCCGCCGGAGTTGCCCACCCCCCGCACCATCGCCCTGGTCGAGGCGTAGATGGTGGTGTTGCGCGGGCAGTAGTACGGCACCATGCTGCCCGGCGAGGGGAAGTCGCCACAGGCGCCGCGGCCCTTCGTCGAAGTGAGGGCGTAGCCGGGCGGGTGCCAGTCCATGCCCTGCTTGCGCATGATCTGGGACCAGCCCCGATCCATGCACTTGGACGTCCTGAGGATCAGCGCCTTGAGCTGGCTGTGGCTGTAGATGCTGGCCGATCCCGCCGGGCAGTTCACCCTGGGCAGCCCTCCGGCCCGGTAGAGCGTGTTGTTCTCCAGGCTGGTGTTGAGCGTACGCACCTTGACCGGGGGCTTGATCGTGTCCTGCGAGATGTCGGAGGAGGCCGTCGTCCGGCTCGGCTCGGCGGACGAGGTCCGCGCGGGCTCCGCGGTGGGCGTGTACGACGGCCTGTCGTCCAGGGACGTGGGCAGCGGCAGGATCGCGACCGGCGAGACCGGATCCGAGCGGCGGCTGTTCTTGGCCACCGCGCCCACCACCACGAGCCCGACGAACACCAGCGCGAACACGCCGAGGACCCCGCCGACGATCGCCCCGGCACCGCCGGAGCGCCGACGCTGCGGCTGCCACCGCGGTGGCGGGTAGGCGTGCCGCTGCCGGGGGTCCGGCGGCGGTGGCGGGGCCGGATGCCCGTAGGGCGCCTGGCCCCCGGGCAGCGTCTGCCCGTACGGCGCCTGACCCCCGTACGGCGCCTGGCCCCCGGGCAGCGTCTGCCCGTACGGCGCTTGACCCCCGTACGGCGCCTGGCCCCCGGGCAGCGTCGGCGGATGCCGGTATCCCTGTCCCGGCGGTGGCTGTTGCGGAGGCGCCGGCGGGGGCGGGAAACGCGGCGGATGTCCGGGTGGCGGATATCCCGGGGGCGGCGGCTGGGGGCGGCCCTGCGGCGGGCCCTGAGGTGGTCCCGGAGGCGGGCCCTGAGGTGGTCCCTGGGGCGGGTACCCCTGGCCGGGCGGGGGCGGGGGTGGCTGCCGCGAGGGAGCGGGCGGGTACCCGTACCCGGGAGGGAATCCCTGTCCTGGCGGCGACGCCGGGTGGCTCCCGTGCCCCGGCGGCGACGCTGGATGGTTTCCCTGTCTCGGTGGTGCCGGCGGATACCCCGCCTGTTCCGGCGGCGGTGCCGGTGGAGGCGCCGGCGGGCCTCCCCGCCCCGGCGGGCCTCCCTGCCCCGGATAAGTGGGCAGATGTGAGTATCCCTGTCCCGGGGGTGGCGGCTGTGGCGGATATCCCGGCGGTGGCGGTTGAGGATGGCCCTGGGCCGCCCACTCGGGCGGTGCCTGGGGTGGTCGCCCCTGAGGTGGAGGGGGCGGAGGGGGGTAATGCCCGTTGCCTGTCACGCTGTCTCCCCGTTGACCCGAGCGTCCGATGTTGAGCTACGGGTCCGGACTTTTGCCGAATTTGGGGCGTAAGCATACTGATTTATCATCCGTCACGGATGTCGCTGCATTCGATTACATTCCGAAATCATCCGAGGTGATCTCCGCGATGTGCCGGACCGATCCAGGGCCCGTGACCTAGCTTCAAATCATGAATCTGCAGCAGCTCCGCTATGTGGTCGCGACGGCGGAGCATCGCACCATGACCGACGCGGCCAGGTCGCTGTACATCGCACAACCTGCCCTTTCCCGTGCGATCAGGGATTTGGAACGAGAGCTCGGAATGACGTTGTTCGCACGTTCCGGACGTGGCGTGGTCGTCACGGCGCAGGGGCGCCGGGTGGTCAAGCTGGCCCGGGAGGCGCTCGACGCCGTCCGCGAGATCGAGTCCCTGTCCACGCACGGCCACGCGTCCGAGGCGGAGCTTCGCATCGCCTCGATACCCAGCCTCGAACCGGGGCTGGCAGGACGCCTCCTCCCCGCGTACACCGCGGAACATCCCGGAGTACGCATTCACATCGTCCGCTGTGACGGACGGGACGGCGTGGTGAGCGCCATCAGGGACCAGCGGGCCGATCTCGGCCTGACGGACCTTCCCGTCCCCACCGATCTGATCAGCCATCCGCTGGAGCGTCAGGAGATCGTGCTGATCTCCCCGCCCGGCGTGGACCTGCCCGACCCGGTGCCGATGAGGAGACTCAACGGCATGCGTCTGGTGCTGCCGGTTCCCGGCAGTTCCCGGCGCCGGGAGTTCGACGCGCTCTTCGCCAAACACGGTGTGGCCCCCGTGGTGGCGACGCAGCTCGACGAGCGCGGCAACTGGCTGAGCACCGTCCGTTCGGGTACGGCCTCGATGCTCTGGTATCGGGGGATGGCCGAGCAGGCCGCCCGCGCCGGGCTCGTGGTCCGCACCCTCGATCCCTCGGTCCGCCGGGTGATCGCCATCGTTCACGCGCGGCGGCGGCTGCCCGCCATCGCCCAGGAGTTCCTGTCCGTGGCCGAAAGTGGGTCGGCCGCGTAGGAGCCCCGAGGCTCATCGGTTTTCCACGTTTCCCCCAGAGGCGGCGCAGGTGGGAGCGCCGTCCTCTCCGACACCGGGCTATAGGCTCGGTCTCGATGACTATCTTGCGCCTGCGCGGCCGTGAGTTCCGGCCCGGCGAGTTCGCGATCATGGCGGTGGTCAACCGCACTCCCGACTCCTTCTTCGACCGGGGAAGGACGTACGGCTTCGCGGCGGCCCTGGAGGCGGTGGACGGTGCCGTCGCGGGAGGCGCGGACATCGTCGACATCGGCGGCGTCAAGGCGGGTCCCGGCGACGAGGTCGATCCCGCGGAGGAGATCCGCCGGGTGGCCGACCTGGTCGCGGAGGTGAGGCGTCGCCACCCCCGGCTCGTCGTCAGCGTCGACACCTGGCGCGCGGAGGTCGCCGAGGTCGTCGCCGAGGCGGGCGCGGACCTTCTCAACGACACCTGGGGCGGGGTCGACCCCGAGCTGGCCGGGGTCGCCGCCAAGCACGGCATCGGCCTGGTCTGCGCGCACGCCGGCCGCGTGACCCCGCGCACCCGCCCGCACCGCATCGCCTACGCCGACGTGGTCGCCGACGTCATCGGCTACACCGTCGACCTCGCCGAGCGCGCCGTCGCCGCGGGGGTGCCCAGGGAGTCGATCCTCATCGACCCGGCGCACGACTTCGGCAAGAACACCTGGCACTCCCTGGAGGTCAGCCGCCGCCTGGACGAGATGGTCGCCACCGGCTGGCCGGTGCTCGTCGCGGTCTCCAACAAGGACTTCGTCGGCGAGACCCTCGGCGGTCTGCCGGTGGACGAGCGCCACGCCGGGACCATGGCCACGCTGGCGGTCTCCGCCTGGCAGGGAGCCCGGGTCTTCCGGGTCCACGACGCCGCGTCCGCCCGCGCCGCCCTGGCCACCGTCGGGAGACTGCGCCGATGACCGTGCCGACGCCGGGGCCGACGCCGGGGCCGGGGCCGGGGCCGGTGTCGCCGTCGCCGGGCCGCGCCGACGACCGCGCCGGTGCCGATGCCGGTGCCGGTGTCAGCGTTGGTGCCGGGATGGATGCCGGTGCCGGTAGCGGTGCCGGTAGCGGTGCCACCGCCGGTGGTGACGCCCGCCTCGCCTCGTACCGTGAGTACACCTCTCCTGCGGGCGCCGAGCCGTCCGCCGCGAACACGGACGGGAGCCCGACCCATGCCGGAAGAACTGTTCGACCACCTCGTCTACGCCACCCCCGACCTGTACGCGACCGTACGGGAGCTCGCCGGCCTGCTCGGCGCGGAGCCCGTCGAGGGCGGGCGCCACGTGGGCCTGGGCACCCGCAACTACCTGCTGGGCCTGGGCGGGCGCCGCTACCTGGAGATCATCGGCCCGGATCCCGACCAGCCTGATCCCGGCCTCGCCCGGCCGTTCGGCCTCGACCTGCTGCCCGGCCCGCGCCTGGTCACCTGGGCGATCCACCCTGCCGACCTCGACGCGACCGTCGCGCGGGCCCGCGAGCGCGGGTACGAGCCGGGCGACGTCCACCCGATGTCACGCCGCACCCCGGAGGGCGAGCTGCTGGAGTGGCGGCTCACGTCCTCACCCGACGACACCGGCGACGGCCTGGTCCCGTTCCTGATCGACTGGGGGAGCACGGCGCATCCCGCCGAGCGCGGCCTGCCCGTGGTGGAGCTGACCTCGCTCTCGGCCCTCCACCCCGACCCCGCGGCCGTCGCCGCGGACCTCGCCGCGCTCGGGGCGGAGCTGGAGGTGGCCGCCGGTGACGAGCCCCGCCTGGTGGCCGTGATCGGCGGGGTCAGGCTCTCCTAGAGCATCACCTCCGCGTCACCTCCGGGGGAGAATCCGCGTCACCTCCGGGAGAAAAGGATCGGGCCACCCCTGGGGGGAAGGGTGGCCCGATCGCGAGGCGAGGGTGCCTCGTGCTCCCGGAAGGTCTACTGTGAGGTGATCTTGACGTCGTCGATCCCGGCCTCCACCAGGCTCGCCCCGGAGGCGTCGGCCGCGTCCACGACGACGCGGACGACCTGTCCGGCGTGGCCGGAGATGTTGGCCGTGGCGGTGGCCCAGGTGGCGGCGCGGTTGGACGCGGCACCGGTCTGGTTCAGCACGGTCGTGGTGGTCGTGCCGACCACGCGGACCCGGACGTAGTCCGCGCTGCTCGCGTTGTTCAGGTGACCGAGGTACCAGGAGAAGGACAGCGTGAGCGTCCCGCTCGCGGGCAGTGTGATCGCCGGTGACTGGGCGCTCGTCACGCCGCCGTCGATGTCGCCGTCACCCGCGCTCGACCCGGCCGCCGCACCACTGACCAGCCCGTACGTGCCGCTGGGGGTGGTACCGGGCTGGGTGATCACGCCGCTCGACGTCTGTCCCGGGTCGCCGCGCTCGAAGCGGCCCGTCGTCGCGGTGTCGGTGCCGCCGGGGTTGGTCGTCCAGCCGCGCTCGGCCTCGAAGTCGTCGGAGTAGACCACGGTGGGCTGGGGGCCGGGGCCGCCGCCCCCGACGTACAGCAGCAGGTTCGGCGATCCGGTGCCGGGGCTGGTCACCACGCCGGGCGTGGCGTTGGCGACGATCGTGTCGCGCACCTGCGCCGGGGTGGCGCCGGGAGTGCCGCTCAGGATCAGCGCCGCCGCGCCCGCGACGTGCGGGGAGGCCATCGAGGTGCCGTTGATCGTGTTGGAGGCGGTGTCGTTCGTGTTCCAGGCCGAGGTGATGGCCGAACCGGGGGCGAACAGGTCCAGGCAGGTGCCGAAGTTGGAGTAGGACGCGCGGGCGTCGGTGCTGGTGGTGGCACCCACCGTGATCGCGGCGGGGAGCCGCGCGGGGGAGCGGGTGCACGCGTCGGTGCTCTCGTTGCCCGCGGCGAGCGCGTACACGACGCCGGAGGCGATGGAGTTGGAGACCGCGGTGTCGAGCGTGGTGCTCGCGCTGCCGCCCAGGCTCATGTTGGCCACGGCCGGTTTGACCGCGTTGGCGGTGACCCAGTCCACGCCCTCGATGATGATCGAGGTGGAGGTGCTGTTGCCGCAGCCGAACACCCGCACGCCGATCAGCGTGACGGCCTTGGCGATGCCGTACTGACCGCCGCCGACCGTTCCCGAGACGTGGGTGCCGTGGCCGTTGCAGTCGGCCACGTCGTTGTCGTCGTCGTAGACGTCGCGTCCGGCCTGCGCCCGTCCGCCGAAGTCGGAGTGGGTGACCCGGATGCCGGTGTCGATGATGTAGGCCCGCACGCCGGAACCGGTGTTCGGCGCGGTGTAGTTGCCGTCGAGCGGCAGGTTCCGCTGGTCGACCCGGTCCAGGCCCCACGAGGACACGGCCTGGTTGACCAGGGTGAACTCCTGGTCCTGCTCGACGTAGGCGACGTCGGACCGAGCGGCGATCCGCCGGGCCTGCTCCTCGCTGGCCCGGACGGCGAAGCCGTTGATGGCGCGCTGGTAGACGGCGCTGACCTGCGCGCCCTCGCCCTCGGCGACCTCACGCGCCATGCGTTCGCGGTCGACGCGGCTGAACTGGCCCTTGAGGACCACGATGTAGCTGTCGGGGAGCGCGGTCGCGCTGTCCGCCTTGACGATGGAGCCGATGGAACCGGTGGATCCGGTGGATCCCGTGTGCTGCCGCGCCGAGGCCGGGGTGACCGACCCGAGGGCGAGCAGGAGTGCGGCGGTGACCAAGCCCGCTAATCGGAGGGCGGGGGCCTTGCTCATGTTCGCGGACCTCCTGGAGGGGGGTGGGCCCGGCATCCCGGTCGGGGATCCCGGGCGGCGGTGGAGCGTCCCCATCGTCGGCCAGCACGATATTTACTGCAATATCATGACAAGGGTAAATCAATTTGTTATGTAGTTGTCCGCGGGCGATTCGGAGTGGAGAGCGGCGGTCAAGAGTAGATGACGGAGAGGAAGCGGATCAGGACCGCCTCTCGCCGGTCGGCGGGGAGGGCGTCGAGGACCGCGTTGACCACGGCCATCTCCGGCTGCCCCGAGCCGCCCAGGTCCACCCCGACCGCCGCCGCCAGCTCGCCGAAGGCGGCGTCGTCGAGCGCGTCCAGGTCCAGGCCCGCGACCAGCTCGACCAGCCCCTCCGGCAGTTCCGCGGGGCCCCGCTCGCGTGCCGCCTCCGTGGCCTCCGCGATCACCTCCAGCATCGCCTCGACCCCCCGCATGGTCACCCCGGTCACCGTGATGTGGATGTTGGCAGGGATGCCGGCGTAGGACAGCTGCGGCTGCAGGAACCACCCGCGCTTCCTGGCCTCGTCCGACAGCACGAAGACGTCAACCCCGTCCTCGCCCTCCGCCGAGCCGAAGGCGACCAGCGTCGACTCGGGGTCGCCGAGCACCCGGAGCCCGGGGATCTTCGCGATGCCCTCGCGGAGCTCGCGGGCGGCCGCCAGGGTGGCGCGGCCGAGCTCCAGGTAGCCCTCCCGGCCCAGTGCCTGGAAGGTGGCCCACGCGCCGCCCAGCGGGCCCGCGGACTTCGAGCTCTGCACGGTGGCGTTGATCACCGTGTAGCCGGGCCACGACGCCGAGGCGAAGTACGCCCTGCGCCGCAGCGCCGGGTCGGCGAACAGCACGACCGAGGCGCCCTTGGGGGCGTACCCGAACTTGTGCAGATCGCAGGAGAGCGACGTGACCCCGGGAACCGACAGGTCGAACGGCGGGATCTCCGCCCCGGCCTCGCGCAGCCACGGCAGCAGCCACCCGCCCACGCAGGCGTCCACGTGGCAGAGCACGCCCCGCGCGGCGGCGATCCCGGCGATCTCGGCGATCGGGTCGATCACGCCCTGCGGGTACGACGGCGCCGAGGCGACCACCAGGACGGTGTCCTCGGTGATCACGGCCTCGACGTCCGCGGGGGAGGCCCGGAACGTCACCGGGTCCACCGGCACGGCGTCCACCACGACGCCCAGGTAGTGCGCGGCCTTGTGGAAGGCGGGGTGCGCGGTCACCGGCACCGCCATCCGGGGGCGGCCCGCGGTCTCGCGGGAGTCCCGCGCGGCCTTCACCGCCAGCATGATCGACTCGGTGCCTCCGCTGGTGAAGATGCCCACCCCACCGCCGAGCAGCTCGGCGACCGCGCCGACGACCTGCTTCTCCATCTCCACCACGCTGGGGAAGGCCGTCGGGTCGAGGGTGTTGACCTCCAGCATCTCGAAGTAGGCCCTGGCGGCGGCCTCGTGCACCTCGGGCCGTCCGGTGTCGTAGACGTACGCGGTCACCTTGCCGCCGCGCACCGGCAGGTCGTCCCGCTTGAGGCGGGCGATCTCGGCCAGCAGTTCGTCGGTGGTACGGCCCTTGTCAGGCAGGCTCATCGGTCTCCTCGGTGGTACGGCTCGCGCGGGCCGGGGGCGCGGCCCGCAGGGGCCGCCGGGAAGTGCCAGCATCACACGAAATCACACGAAATCGTGCCGCGCGAAGATCCGATGACGCGCACCGGGCCGGGGATACGAGGCGGGGGACCGGAATACGGGACGGGGCGGAGAGCCGGGCGGTGGTCAGGGCATGGGTGAGGGCTCGGGCAGGGCGGCGACGCGATGGATCATCCGGTGCAGGTAGGCGCGGAACCGCCGCAGCACGGCGGGATCCCCCGAGTCCTGGCGGTTGCCCTCCCGGTCGAGGACCCCGCCCTGGCAGAAGCCGTGCACGCACCACACCACCGACCAGAAGGCGTACTTCGTGTCGACGCCGGCGTCCACGTACCCCGCGTCCATCGCGGGAGTGATCACGCTGGAGACGAGGTCGATCTGCGGCTGGATGTATCTCCGTTCCAGCTCGGTGACGTCGCTGGCGTCCGCGAGCCACCGGTGCATCCAGAGGGAGGGGAACTCGGGGTGGGCGACGCAGAAGTCGAGGTAGTGGTCGACGACCCGGTGGACCACCAGCGCCGTCTGCTCTGGGGTCACCGCGGATATCCCCTCCAGAGCCTTCACCAGGGACGCCCGCTCGGCCCGGTACTCACGCTCCATGATCTCCAGGTAGAGTTCCCGCTTGCTGCCGAACTCCTCGCCGAGGGACTCGACGCTCAGCCCGACGGCCTCGGCGATCTGGCTCGCGGACGTGCTGTCGTACCCCAGCGCGGCGAACAGGCTGGTGGCGACCCGCAGGATCAGCTCCCGCGGGCTGCCGTCAACTGAGGTCATAGTGCGACGCTAGGTCCCGGCCGATCGCCCGGCCAAGCGGGTGATTCACAAGCCTCGGTCAAGATAGCGGAAGCCGTACGACCGCGCGGAGCCCCGGGGAGGCGTCCTCCAGGTGGACCGCGCCGCCATGGGCGTGGACCGTCTCGCGCACGATGGCCAGGCCCAGCCCGGCTCCGCCCTCGTCGCGGCTGCGCGCGCTGTCCAGCCGGGTGAACCGGTCGAACACCCACTCCCGGTCGGCCTCGGGGATGCCCGGCCCGTCGTCGGTGACGGTCAGCACGGCGTCGGCCCCCTCGGCCCACAGCTCGACCACCACCGGGGCGGAGGTGTGCCGCAGCGCGTTGTCGACCAGGTTCACCAGCACCCGGCTCAGGTCCAGTGCGTCCCCGGTGACCCTGATCGGACCGCCCTCCGGGCTCCTCCCCGTCTCGTCCCCGGGGTCGCCCGCGATCCGTACCGTGACGGCCTCGCCGTACCGTTCGACGGTCTGCGCGACCAGCTGGTCCAGCTCCACCGGCTCCCCCCGCGCGGGCGTGCCGCCGCGCTCGTCCAGCCGGGCCAGCGAGAGCAGGTCCTCGGCCAGTCTGGACAGGCGCATGGTGTCCTCCAGCACGCCCTCGGCCGTCTCCCGCCAGTCCTGTCCCTCGGGGTGGCCGAGCGCCACCTCCAGCTGGAGCCGGATGCTCGCCAGCGGGCTGCGCAGCTCGTGCGCCGCGTCCGAGACCAGGGCCCGCTGCCGGACGCCGGCCTTCTCCAGCCGGGCCAGCATCGCGTTCAGCGTCGTGGCCAGACTGTGCACCTCGTCGCGCGCCTCGGGCACCGGCAGGCGGCGCGAGCGGGCGGTGTCGGTGATCTCGTCCGCGCCCCGGCGCAGTGCCGCGATCGGCCGCAGGGTCCCGCCGATGATCACCCAGCTGGCTCCCGCGAGCAGGATCAGCAGCAGCGGCGTACCGACGATCAGCACGTGCCCGGCCGTGGAGACGCTGGTCTGCACCTCGCTGAAGGGACGCGCCGCGATCACTGTCTGCCCCCGGTCGGCGCTGAGCACCCGGACCCGGAGCATGTGCGGGATGCCGTAGGGCTTCCCGTCCAGGAAGCGCGCCTCGCCCCTGCCGACGGCCGCCGCCCGGTCCCCGGCGCCCAGCAGCGGCACCAGCCTGTCGGTGCCGGTGGTCGTGTGGGTGATCCGCCCCGTGCCGTCGATCACCTGCAGGAGCGTGCCGTCGGGCGAGGTCATCTCGTCGGGCAGCCGCCCGGCGTCGGCCAGCGAGACCGTGTCCCTGGCCCGCTGGTAGATCGATTCGTCGATGGTGGCCAGCAGCGCGTTGCCGAGCACCGCGATCATCACGTAGGCCGAGACCACCAGCGCCACCGCCAGCACGGCCGAGGCGACGGCCGTGAGCCGGAAGCGCAGGCTCTTGCGCCGCCACAGGCCGACCGCGCGCCCTCCCCCGTGCGCGGTCACGTCGGCCGGGGAGGCCGTTCCGGCGTGGAAGGTCGTGCCGGCGGGGGAGGCCGCGCCGGCGGGATGTCCCTCGTCCGCCCCCGCACCGGGCCGGTCCCGGCGGGCACGGGGGGCCTGGGCACGGGAGGCCGGGTCAGCCGCCATCGCCGGCCAGCCGGTATCCCGCTCCGCGCACCGTCTGCAGCGCGTTCCGGGAGAACGGCACGTCGATCTTGCGTCGCAGGTAGCCGACGTACACCTCGACCACGTTGGGGTCGGTGTCGAAGGTGTCCCAGACGTGCTCCAGGATCTCCGTCTTGGAGACCACCTCGTCGTGGTGGCGGAGCAGGAACTCCAGCAGCGCGAACTCCCTGGGCGTCAGCTCCACCGGCGTCTCGCCCCTGGTGACCCGCCGCCGCGCCGGGTCGAGCGCGAGGTCCCCGGCCCTCAGCACGGACGGGCGCCGGTTCGCCCCGCGCCGCAGCAGCGCCCTCAGCCTGGCCACCAGCACCACGTACGAGAACGGCTTGGTCAGGTAGTCGTCGGCGCCGAGGTCGAGCCCGTCGGCCATGTCGTACTCGCCGTCCTTGGCCGACAGCATCAGGATCGGCACCCAGTTCTCCTCGGCCCGCAGCTGCTTGCAGACGTTGTAGCCCGAGATCCTGGGCAGCATGATGTCCAGCACCACGACGTCGTACTCGCCGTGCCTGGCCTGGTGCAGTCCGTCCTCCCCGTCGTGCGCGAGGTCGACCGCGAACCCCTCGGCCTGCAGGCCACGCTGCAGAGCGGCCGCCATCCTCCGCTCGTCCTCCACGACGAGAACCCGCATGAACCGCTCCTTCCACCTGCCGCCACTGCTGTCACCGGATGTGCCCATCCTCGACCACCCGGCCTGAGAGACGGCTGAGAAGACTGTGAGCCCTCTCAGTCTGTCTCAGCTTCGGCACAGGACCTGTCACGCAAGCTGCTGTTGACAGGGATCGACGGCATACCGTGGAGGAATGAGATGTCTGAGCAAGCGAGACGGGGCCGCGCGGTGAGGTGGGCCGTTCCGGTCGCCGCGGCCGCGCTGGTCGCCGGAGCCATCGGGGCCGGACCGGTCATCGCCGCCGTCCAGGGGGATCCCACACTGCCCGAACGCACCGCGGAGCAACTGCTGGCGAGCGCCGCCCAGGCGAGCCGGAGCGGGCTGAAGCCCATGTCGGGCACCGTCATGCAGACCGCCTCGCTCGGACTGCCCGCACTGCCGGGCCTGCCCGGCCTGCCGGGCGCGGGCGGATCCTCGCCCGCCGCCCTGCTGGCGGGCTCGCACGAGCTCAAGGTCTGGTACGGCGGGGAGGACAGGTTCCGCTTCGCCCTCCCCGGACGGATGAGCGAGACCGACCTGATCGTCAACGGCGACCAGGTGTGGCTGTGGCAGAGCGACGTCAACAAGGCCACCCGCGTCAAGGCGGGAGGCGCCGAAGGCCTCGGAGAGGGGAAGCCCGGGGCCGGGGCCGGCGACGCGCACAAGGCGCTGCCCACGGCGACCACCCCGCAGCAACTCGCACAGGAGCTGCTGGGCCGGATCGGCGCCGACACCGCGGTCAGCGTGACCAGCACCGAGAAGGTCGCCGACCGCGCGGCCTACCAGCTCGTCCTCGCGCCCAAGGACCCCTCGTCCCTGGTAAAGGAGGTCAAGCTGGCGCTGGACGGGGAGACCTTCGTCCCGCTGCGGATCCAGGTGTACGCCAGGAGCGCGGCCGAGCCCGCCTTCGAGGTCGGCTTCACCTCGGTCACGTTCTCCCCGCCCGCCGCGGAGAACTTCACCTTCACCCCGCCCGCGGGGGCCAAGGTCGAGGAGACCTCGATCGGCGAACTCGCCGAGGAGCGCGGCGCGCGGCAGGACGAGAAGCTCACGAAGGGCGAGGAGATCCGGGAGAAGACCAGGGTCGTCGGTGAGGGCTGGACCACGGTCGCGGTGATCCCCGCCTCCGAGGTGGAGAAACTGACCTCGGCACCCCAGGGTGAGGACCCCGCAGGACAGGGCGCGGGGCAGGCCGCGGGGCAGGGCGCCGGTGCGGTCACCGAGGCCCTGCTGGAGTCGGCCAAGCCGATCAGCGGCACGTGGGGCAGCGGCAAGGTCGTCCAGACCAAGCTGGTCTCCGCGCTGCTGACCGACGACGGCCGCCTGCTGGTCGGAGCCGTAACCCCGGAGAAGCTGTCCGAGGTGGCCGGCCGGAAGTGAGCCCGGCGCCGGGAGCCTGACACCTCCGTACGGGGAGGCGCCAGGCTCCCGGCGAGATCGACAGGCGGGGCCCGGCGGGATCCACCGGCGGGCTCAGCGGGATCCACCGGCGGGGCCCGGCGGGGTGAATCGGGGCCGCCGTCCGGGCCGCGCGCCGACGTTCCGAGAACCCAGCACGTCCAGCACGTCCAGCAGATCCAGCGGATTCGGCGTACTCGCCGGTTCACGAGTGTTCGGGGGCGCTCATGAACCTCCAGGGCGCGAGATCCAGCCGGGACGGCCGCGCGGCCGTCCCGAAACCGACGAGCAGTGGGGGAGAAGTGCCGATCGCCCAGAACGTGAGGAACAGTGGGAGCGAGGAGAACCGGACCGGCGAGGCCGGGGAAGGCCCGGCGGGCGGGGGCGCCGTGCCGACCGCAGGGGGCGCCGTGCCGACCAACGGGGGAGCCGTGCTGACCAACGGGGGACCGGTCCCGAGCCACTCCGGCGGGGAAGGCGGGGACGGCGGGGGGTTCGCCATCGTCACCAGCGGGCTGACCAAGCGCTTCAAGGGCGGCCAGGTGGCCGTGGACTCCCTCGACCTCGCCGTCCCCGGCGGGTCGGTGTTCGGCTTCCTCGGCCCCAACGGCTCGGGCAAGACCACCACGATTCGCATGCTGCTCGGCCTGGTGGCCCCGACGGCGGGCGACTGGCGGCTGCTCGGCGCCCCGATGCCCGGAGGGGCGGGTGGCGTGCTGCCCAGGGTGGGCGCCCTCGTCGAGGGGCCGGCCTTCTACCCCTACCTGTCGGGCGAGGCCAACCTGCGCCGCTACGACGCCGCCGACCCCTCGGCCGATCCGCGCACCGTCTCGGCCAGGATCGGGTACGCGCTGGAGCGGGTGGGCCTGGCCGCCGCGGCCCGCAAGCGCTACCGGGCCTACTCGCTCGGCATGCGCCAGCGGCTCGCCATCGCCGCCGCGCTGCTCGGCCCGAGGGAGCTGCTCATCCTCGACGAGCCGACCAACGGCCTGGACCCGCAGGGCACCCGCGAGGTACGCGGCCTGGTCAGGGAGATCGCCGCCGAGGGGACGACGGTGTTCGTCTCCTCCCACCTGCTGGCCGAGGTGGAGCAGATGTGCTCCCACGTCGCCGTCATGCGGACCGGGCGGCTCGTCGCGCAGGGGTCCATCGCCGAGCTGCGCGCGGGGGAGACGGTCAGGATCCGGGTGGAGACCCCCGACACCGTCGAGGCCGCGGCCGTGCTGGCCGGGCTCGGCCTGCCGGAGGTCCGTCTCGGCGACGGCGACGTCAGCGCCGCGCTGGGGACCGACGCGCCGGAGCGGGTGTGCGCCGCCCTGGTCGCCGGGGGCGTCGCCGTCCGCGGCCTGGCCGTCCAGCGGCCCAGCCTTGAGGACATGTTCGTGGGCCTGACCGGGGAGGGATTCGATGTCGACGGTTAGCGGGAAGGAAGCCGTGTCCACCGAGAACGCCACACGCGCCACCCCCGGCGGGGAGCCCGCCACGGGGACGGGCCCCGCGCCGGAAACAGCCCGCGAAACGGCCCGCGAAACGGCCCGGGAAACGGCGCCGGAAACGGCCCTCGCGGGCGGCGGGCGCGTCCTCGGGAGCCCGGCTCCCGTCACGCGGGCGGTGGGCGCCCCCCGGGCGTGGCTGCGGCTGCTCGGCTCGGAGGCCGGCCTGGTCTTCCGGCGGCCGAGGAACCTCGCCATGCTCGCGGTGCTCGCCGTGATCCCGGCGCTGATCGGGATCACGCTGCGGACGTTCGGCGGATCCATGGGGGGCGAGGGCGGGGGCGTCGGCGAGGGCGGCGGACCGGCGATCTTCGAACAGGTCACCGGGAACGGGCTGTTCCTCACCTTCGCCGCGCTCTCGGTCCTGGTACAGCTGCTGCTGCCGGTCGCCGTCGCGGTCGTCGCCGGGGACTCGATCGCCGGGGAGGCGGGCATCGGCACCCTGCGCTACCTGCTCGCGGCCCCGGCCGGCCGGACCCGCCTGCTGGCCGTCAAGTACGTCGGCGTGATCCTCTTCTGCCTCGCCGCCGTCACCGTGGTGGCGCTGTCCGCGCTGCTCACCGGCCTGCTGCTGTTCCCCGCCGGTCCGATCACGCTGCTGTCGGGAGGGACGATCCCCTTCCTCGACGGCGTGCTGCGGATCGGCGTCGTCGTCCTCTACGTCACCGCGGGCATGGCCGCCCTGGCCGCCATCGCGCTGGCCCTGTCGACCCTGACCGAGGTGTCCATCGGGGCCATCGCCTCGACCGTGGTCCTCGTCATCGTGGCCCAGGTGCTGGGAGTGATCCCGCAGCTGGAGATGATCCGGCCGTACATGCTCACCGAGTGGTGGAACGGCTTCGACGGGGTCCTGCGGGATCCGATGGCCACCGGCGAGATGGGCCAGGGCCTGCTGGTCTTCGCCGCCTACGCCGTCGTCTTCGGCTCCATCGCCTGGGCCCGCTTCACCGGCAAGGACATCACCGCCTGACCACGCCTTCCCCGGCCCCGCGTCCCCCGAGGCGCGGGCGCCCGGAGGTCGTACGGAGGGGCGGGCGGTTCGCGTTCGACGCCCCGGCGGTCTGAAACCGCGCGACCGCAGGGGTTCGCGTCCTGTCGCCCGTCCTTCTCGCGATGTTCCCGGACATGAAGGCGATGAAGGCCATGAAGGCGTCGGCGGGAAGGCTCACTGCCCGGAGGAGACCTTGAAGCCCTGCCGTCGCGCGTAGGCGGCGAGTCGCTGCTCCCAGGCCCTCAGGCCGGTGTCGAGGTCGGTGGCGTGCGAGAGCGACCGTCCGACGCTGCCGGCGAAGACGCTGTTGGCGTAGAGCTGGAACGGCAGGTACTGCCAGCCCTTCGCCACCCGCTCGGAGCCCTCGCCGAACAGCCTGTTCGCCCGCTGACCTCCCAGGATCGGGATCTCGACGTCGAGGAACTCCTCGCTCTCCAGCAGGCCGGTCGTCGCGGGGAACACCCCGGAGACGGTGTTCATCGACCTGACGGCCTCGGGATCGGAGTTCAGCCACCGGGCGAAGCCGTAGGCGGCGAGCTGGTGTCCGCTCGTGGCGAGCACGGACACGCCGGAGCCGCCGTTCTCCGCGTTGACCGGTTTCCCGGCGTCCCAGCTCGGCAGGGGCGCGGCGCGCCACACGCCCTTGGTCCGCGGGATCGCGCCCTCGATGACGCCGGGGCCCCAGGCACCCGTTATCCACAGCGCGTACCTGCCGCTCGCCATGTTCTTCCACCACGGGCCGGTCCAGTTCGCGGCGGGTTCGACGAGCTTCTCGCGCGACAGCCGCGTCCACAGCCTCGCCCACCGCCTGGTCCCCTTGTCCTGCAGGTCGATCCGGATGGTCGTGGCGTTCTCGATGCCGAACGGCCGCCCGCCCGCCTGCCAGATCAGGCTGTCGGCGATGCCGGAGTCGGTCGGGTCGACGTTGGTGATGAAGACGCGGGGGTCCTTCCTCCTGATCTCCTCGGCGACCGTCACGAACTCCTTCCAGGTCTTCGGCGGTGTCAGGCCGAGCCGGTCGAAGACGTCCTTGCGGTAGATCATGGTCATCGGGCCGGTGTCCTGGGGGATCGCGTAGACGCTGCCGTTGAGGTCCACCTGGTCCCAGGCCGAGGGGCTGAATCTCCGCGCCAGGTCTTCCGCGCCGTACATGTTGAGGTCGGTCACGGCTCCGGAGAACGCGAAGCGGGGCAGCGCGAAGTACTCGATCTGCGCCACGTCGGGAACGCCGGTGCCGGCCTTCAGCGCGGCCCGGAGCTTGGTGTACTCGACCCTGGAGCGGCCGGCGTCGATCAGGTTGACCTTGATCTTGGGGTACTTCCGCTCGAACAGCGCCACCGTCTTCCTGAGGTTGGGCACCCACGACCAGAAGGTCAGCGTGGTCTTGGTCTGCAGGGCCCGCTCGATGTCGGCGGCCTTGACCTCAGGGGGCGGAGGCTGCGGGCCGGGGTAGGACTGGGACGGCACTCCGCAGGCCGCCGGGGCGAGCAGGACGGCGGAGAGCGCGGCGATCGCTGTGACGCGCGTGCTGTGCCGCATGACGGGGACCTCCATGAGGAGTGGGAGAACGTTGCTCGGCGGCCTCGACCGGAGGAACAGGCGGTGCCGTGGGGGAGGGGGGCGGGGGGACGGCACGGGAGCGTGATGCAACAGACATACCGATAGAACACCGTCCTGAGCTGCGAACATTTCCGTGGCGCGCGGCCGGGCGCCCCGCCTCACGGCCCGGCGAGGCGTCGGCGCGGCCGGGGGACGCCGGGGGACGCCGGGAGGCGCGTGACGCGGCCCTCCGCCGGGAGGAGACCGGAGGAGGACGGGCGGCCGCGGCCGCCGCCGGAAGGACGCGGGAGGGCGACGGAGAACGCGGAACGGCCCCGGGAGGCTTCCCGGGGCCGTTCCGCGCGATCGGAGGAAGATCGGAAGGAGGTCGGAGGATGGTCAGAAGGTGGTCACGGGACCGTCAAGGGGCGGTCGGGGGAGGTGCGCCGGAAGACGGTCAGGAGGAGCGGCCCCGGCGCAGGCCGAACGCCGCGACCACGAGCCCGGCGAGCCCGAGCACCAGTCCGGCCCCGCCGAGCAGGCGGGCGGTGCCGTCCGAGCCCTCCGAGGCGGAGACGGGAGCCACCGACGGCGTCGACACCGCCGGGGCCGAGGAGGAGGCGGCCGAGGGGGTCGCGGAGGCGCCGTGGCCGGCCCCCTCGGCGGAGGCGGGGGTGAGCTTCAGCGTCGGGGCCGGGCGCTCGGGCTCGGAGCCGTCGGCCTTGGGCTCGTCCGCCCACTTGACGACCTCGCCGCCGCTGTAGGTCTGGGTGGTGGGGAAGACGAGCTGGTCGGTGTCGGTGGGCAGCGTGCCCATGGACACCTCGAACTCCTGGAACTGGCCGGGGTCGATCTTCCCGCCCGACCAGGTGACCTTCGTGACCGCCTCGGTGAGCTCGCCGTACTCGGTGGTGATCGGCTTGGGCAGCTTGCCCTCGACCACCTTGACGTCCCAGCCGGGCACCGGTTTGACCGAGACGAAGGCCAGCGGGTGGTCGGTGGGGAAGGTCACCTCCAGCTTGGTCGTCGAGGCGTTGTCACGCTCGTTCGGGACCCGGAAGGCGACCTTGGTGAAGCCGCCCTGCTCGGCGCTGCCGGGATTGATGGTGACGTGCGCGAGGGCGGGAAGGGCGAGACCGAGGGTGAGGGCGGTGACACCGGCGGTGACGGCGGCCAGACGGCGGCAGGCGTGCGAGAGCGACATGGGGGTTCTCCACTTCGGAACTTCAGGAATTCGTGATCTCGGGTTCTCCGGGGTCGGGTCAGGCGGCGGGAAGCGGAGGACCGCGCCGGCTGACGGAGTGACGCAGGACGGCACGCGCGGGGACGGGCGTGACCGGGGCGTACGCGAGGCCCGGCGGGGCGGCGACGGCGGCCGGGGACCACAGCAGGAGGAACACGGCGCCGAGGCGGCGGCCGGCCGAGCGGAGCAGCACCCACAGGGCACTCTCGCCGCGGGCCAGCCACCATCCGGTGATCAGGGTCGCGGTGAGGTGCGCGACGAGCATGCCGAGGCTCTCGCCCAGCCCCCTGACGTGCGGATGCGGGGGCGGGATCCCGGCGGTGCCACCGAGGGCGAGCAGCTCGTGCAGCGCCAGCTGCAGGGTGGCGAGCCCGGCGTTGATCGTCACCATCGACCGCTCGCGCCCGGCGAGCAGCACGGCCATAGCCATGACCGCCGCTCCCGCCGCGGCCACCACCCACGGCCGCGGCCAGGAACCGCCCGCGGCCACGTGGCCGAGGACGGCGAGTGCCAGGCAGACGGCCGAGAAGGTGGCCGCGCGCGTGAGGCGTAGCGGGAGGCGGGCACGCATGGTGACCCATATGTTCTCACGCCTGGGATGTCTGCCGTTCTGGACTTTTTGTCGCTATGGTTGCCGCGACCGTGACAGGTCCTTCAAGCCGAGGTGGTGGCGATGCGGCACGTCGTTGGGGTGCTTGTCGGGCTGTTCGTGGCGGCCGTGCTTCTCTTCGGCGCGGGCTGGGCCGTGCAGGAGGCGGGGGCGAGCCTGGTGCCCCTTCCGGCGGAGAGCGGTTCGAGGACCTGGATCGCCCTCGGGGTGATGGCCGGGATCGGCCTGCTGGTCGGCCTGGTGGTCGCCGGTCGCGTCTCCCCGCTGGCGACCTTCGTCCCGTCGATGGTCCTGCTCGCCTGGACCGTGGTCTACGCCCTGGACGTCAGGCGCGCGATGGGCCTGGTCCCCGACGATCCGGCCTTCCACGAGGTGCTCCTGCAGGCCGGTCGTGGCATGGGCCTGCTGCTCACCACCGGTGTCTACGCGCTGCTCGGCATCCTGCTGTTCCTGCCGGTGCTGATGCCCTCCCGCTGGGCGCCGCGGTTCCGGGACGACGAGGAGGAGTACGAGGAGTCCGACGCCCAGGGCTACCGCTGAGCCCTCGGCTGAGCCCTCGGCCCCGAGCCGCGCCCATCGACGGCGGTCTCCTTGACGGCGGAGTCCTTACCGGCCGCCCTCCTGGAGGGCGAGGCGGCCTTCACCGTGCCGGTGCGCTGGACGTCCGAGTCGGCGGCCCCGAGCGGCTGGGTGTCCTCCGCCGGGAGCCTGAGGACGAACCTGGCCCCTCGCGGCGAGTCCTCGATCAGCAGGGTTCCCTGGTGGGCGTGGGCGATGTCACGGGAGATGGCGAGGCCGAGCCCGCTGCCGCCGGAGTCGCGCAGACGTCCGTCGTCCAGGCGGGTGAAGCGCTCGAAGACACGCTCGCGGTCGGCGGGCGCGATGCCGGCGCCGTCGTCGACCACGGCCACGACGGCGTTGCCGTCCTCGAAGCCGACGGAGACCTCGACGCGGCTGTCGGCGTGCCGCCGCGCGTTGCTCAGCAGGTTGTTCACCACCCGGATCAGCTGGATCCGGGAGCCCCTGACCTGTACGCGGGCGTTCACCTGGACCCGTACCGGCATCCCGGTGCCCTGGGCCGCCTCCTCCGTCACGAGGGCGCCGAGATCGATCAGCTCCTGTGGGGCCGGGTCGGCGGCGCGCAGCCGGGCCAGCTGCAGCAGGTCGTTGACGATCGCCTCAAGCCGGCCGCTCGCCGTCAGCGCCCCCCGGATGGTGTCGCGCGGATCGATGTCGTCGGGGTAGAGCAGGGCCTCCTCCAGCTGCACACGCAGGCCGGCGATCGGGGTCCTGAGCTCGTGGGAGGCGGTGGAGGCGAAACGGCGCTGCTGCTCCACGGCCTCCTCCAGGCGGGTCAGCGTCTGGTTGGCGGTGCGGGCGAGCAGCGCGATCTCGTCCTCGCCCGGGGGTATGGGCACCCGCAGGCTCAGGTCGCTCACCGTGATCTCGGACATCCGCGCGCGGATCGCCGCCACCGGGCGTAGCGTCCGGCCCACGACGCACCAGGTCATCCAGGCCGCGAGGGCCAGCAGGATGAGAACGCCCGCGGCGATGAAGTACTCCAGGTGGTGCTCGTGCAGGATCGCGGGTTCCTCCAGGCCCGCGTAGACCACCGGGGAGTCGGCCGCGGGGGAGACCCGGATGGCCATGACCATGACGGATCCCTCGGTCAGCTGCTGGAACCGGTCGTCGGCCGGAGGGCGGGTCGTGCTGATCGGCGCCATGCCCATGGCCTGCCTGCTGGAGTTGATGACCACGCCGCGGGAGTTCACCAGCTGGACGAGGTCGACCGGGGCGGTGGCGGGGATCGGGTCGGGGATGTCGCCGATCCGTACCAGCGCGCTCCACTGGCTGGCGACCCGCTCGGCGTTGCCGAAGCCGTCGTCCTGGATCCGGTAGCGGATCGCCATGTCGATGCTCGTCCCCACCAGGGCGAGGATGACCAGCAGCAGCATCGTCGTGATGATCGTGTATCGCGCCTGGATCGAGCGCATGCGCGGCGCCCTCATGGCGACGTCAGCGCCGCTAGGCTGCCCAGCAGGTTCAGAGCGTGCGCGGAGGGGCTTCCCGGCTCGGCCTGGAAGACGATCAGTCTCTGGCCGGTGGAGCCGCTGACGTTGAACAGCTCGTACGTGAGCGTCAGGTCACCGACGTCGTGGTGGTGGAAGCGTTTGGTCGCGACGTTCCCGCTGGACACGTCGTGGCGCGCCCACATCCGGCGGAAGTCCTTGCTCTTGAGCGAGAGCTCGCCGACCAGGTCGGTCAGGTACGGATCGTCGAGGTCGGCGCCCGCGACGGCGCGTAACTGGGCGACCTTGAGGCGGGCGGACTCCTCCCAGTCGCGGTAGAACCGGCGGGAGACGGGGTTCAGGAAGAGGAGCCGGAGCAGGTTGTCCCGGTGCGCCAGCCCGTCGTAGAGGGCGTCGGCCATCTGGTTCGAGGCCAGCACGTCCATCCAGCGGCTGGTCACGATCGCCGGGGTGTAGGGCCAGCTCCGTATCAGCCGCACCAGCGCCGGTTTGACCCGTTCCGGCTGGTCGGCGGTTCTGGACTGTCGCGGCCCGGGGTGCGCCAGCTCGTGCATGTGCGTGGCGGCGTCGGCGTTGAGGTTGAGGACCTGCATGAGGGCGCCGAGCACCCGCTCGGACGGGTGACGTTCCCGTCCCTGCTCCAGGCGTATGTAGTAGTCGGTGCTGACTCCGGCCAGCATCGCCACTTCTTCCCGGCGCAGTCCCGGCGTCCGCCGGGAACCGGCGGGCAGGAGCCCCACCTGTTCGGGGGTGGTGAGTTCACGCCGAGCGCGTAGGAACTCACCTAGGAGATTGTCGCTGTCCATAGCATTAAGGTATGCCAGAACCCATTTGACATGGTGGCAGTATTACTCCCACGGACGCCCTCGGATCTTGACGAACGCCCTGGTAGGAGCCTTTTTCTAAGGTTTCTTTCCGATCGTTTCCGCACCGGATCGATGATCGTGGAATCGCGTTCGGTCGCGTTTTACCTTTCTCTCCTCGGCGGCATTGGCGGCCGTATACGGGGATTCCAATGGTAAAGGGCGGCGGGGAACGGTTACCGGGAACCGGCTTTTCGTATGGAGAATGCCCGGGGGGTCAAGCGGGCTCCAAGCGCGGGTGAAGGATGTCCCCGCATCGGCTGGATCGTGAAAATGTGATTAAGGTCATACTTGTCTTCCGGGAGAATCTTGGCCGGACATCTTGACCCCCCGCTCGCGGGTGGCGTAAAAGATGGCCCCTCCGTTCGGCCACGGGTTCCGGGTGGGGTGCCGCCCCTCCGGGCGCCCGGCGGTCAGCCGGAGTAGAGGCGGGTGACCACCTCCTCGATGGACTCCCCCTCGGGGGCGGTGGCGCGCAGGTCGTCCAGGGTGCCGTCGAAGGCGAGGCTGCCGTGGTCGATCAGCATCACGCGGCGGCAGAGCTTCTCGATGTCGCCCATGTCGTGGGTGGTGAGCAGGACGGTGGTGCCCCGGTCGGCGTTGAGGCGGCGCAGGAAGTCGCGCATGGCGGCCTTGCTGACCACGTCCAGGCCGATCGTGGGCTCGTCGAGCACCAGCACGGTGGGGTCGTGCAGGAGCGCGGCCGTGATGTCGCCCCGCATGCGCTGGCCGAGGCTGAGCTGGCGGACCGGGGTGGTCATGAGGCCGCCGAGATCGAGGAGCTCGGTCAGCTCGCCCAGCCGCCGCCGGAAATCCACCTGATCTACTTTGTAAAGGTGTCGGATCAGCTCGAAACTGTCCCGCAGCGGCAGATCCCACCACAGGGTCGTCCGCTGGCCGAACACCACGCCGATCCTGCGAGCCAGCGCCGTACGGCGCCGGGTCGGGTCGAGCCCGGCCACCCGGATGCTGCCCGAGGTCGGCGCCAGGATGCCGGTGAGCATCTTGATGGTGGTGGACTTGCCCGCGCCGTTGGGGCCGAGGTAGCCGACGAACTCCCCGGCCCCCACGGTGAACGACAGATCCCGTACGGCGTGCACGGTCTTCTTGGTCCCGCGGCGGCCCACGGTGAACGAGCGGCCGACCCGGTCGAGTTCGATCATGTGTCAACTTCCCGTCGAGCGGTAGCGGCGGATGCCCGCCCGCCACGCGAGGGCGGCGACGGCGGCCAGAAGGACGGCCGCCAGGGGCGAGGCGAAGCGGAGCCAGTACGGCAGGCCGAGGGGGTCGTCGCGGTCGAGGACGAACAGCGCGGGCTGCCAGTTCACGAACGCCAGCGGCACGACGAAGGTGACGCCCTTGACGAGTTCGGAGCCGTAGACGCTCAGGGGGTACTGGGTGAGGGTGCTGCCTCCGTAGGTGAAGGCGTTGGCCACCTCGGGGGCGTCGGTCAGCAGGAACTGCATGGCCCCGCCGAGGGCGAAGACCGAGGTGAAGATGACGAGCCCGCACGCGACCATCAGCGGGATCATCCAGACCCTGCTCCAGCTCAGGCCGAGCTGGGGCAGGGCGACGGCGAGCACGACGGCCGCCTGGGCGAGCCTGCCGAAGCGGTGCACCCCGAAGCGGTCGACGGCCATCTGCGTGAACGCGCTCGCCGGGCGGATCAGCATGGTGTCGAAGCTGCCGCTCCTGATGTGCTGGCTGAGCCGGTCGACGTTGCCGAAGAGCATGTCGGCGAGCGCGAAGGACAGGCCGGCGGTGCCGTACAGGAACATCACCTCGGCCAGGTCGAATCCGCCCAGCGATCCGGTGTGCTCGAAGATGACCCAGATCGCCGCCACGTCCAGCGCGTTGATCGTGAACGAGCCGATCGCCATCATGATCAACGATCTCGGGTACTGTGCCGAGGCCCTCAGCCAGGTCCAGGCCAGCAGGAGGTACGTCCTCATCGTCCGCTCCCTCCGGCCGTGTTCCCGTGAGGTCCCCGCGACCGGTCTTCCCCGGCCGTCTTCCGTGTGGCGGGTCTGTTCTCCCCGTGGTTCCCGTGGTCCCTGTGGTTCCGGGCGGTTGCGCCGTTGTCGTCACCCACCCTGGATCACGACCTTCCTGCGGGCGGCGTTCGTGGCCAGGGCTCCCAGGGCCAGCAGTGCCACCGCCCACGCGGCCTGGAAGCCGAGGGCCTCCAGGACGTCGCGCTTGCCGAGGTAGAGGTCGGCGGGGACCTGGACCATGGCCGACCAGGGGAGTGCCTGTGCGAGGGTGCCGAGCCATCCGGGGAAGAGGTTGAGGGGCAGGACCATGCCGCTGAAGAAGAAGGTCATCACCAGTGACATCGTCTGCACGCCCCGGTCGTCGATGACCCAGCAGGCGGACAGGGCGACCAGGTAGCGGAGGGCGAAGCTGACGATCACCCCGAGGGTGAGGCCGGCCGTGAAGGACAGCCAGGTCAGCGGGTCGGCCGGGAAGACGAGGCCGAACAGTACGGCGCCGGCGGCCGTGGGGGGCAGGCTGCGGGCGAGGAAGAGGTAGGCGGCCCGGCCGAGGTCGTCGGCGAGGCTCCACATCTGCAGGGACGCGGGCCGGAGCAGGTCGAGGGCGACGTCTCCGCTGCGCACGCGCTCGGAGAGCTCCAGACCGCCGCCGAAGACCTGCATGGGGCCGATGAAGGCCTGGCTGAGGAAGCAGAAGGTCACGGCGTCGGCGAGGTCGTATCCGGCGAGACCGGGACGGGCCTCCCAGAGGGCGATGAGGACGTAGGCGCGGAGGATGCCGAAGACGGTGTTGGTGAATGCTCCGGCGACGGCGGCGGCACGGTAGGTGGAGTGGCGGCGGAAGCCGTATCCGGCGATGCGCGCGTAGAGCAGGAAGGCTGCCTCCCTGGGGGTGTCCGGACAACCCTCCTATCTTCCTGGGCGCTCCGGGGTGAGGCAACGGATTTTCGGCGGCGGGCCGGGGCGGGCCGATGCCGACCAAGACGAGCCGACGCCGGTCAGGCCGGGCGAAGGTGAGCTGACGTGCCTGACGAGGTGTGCCGGGGTGAGCGGACGCCTGCCCGGGGGGGCAGGCGGGACGCGGGGGCAGGTGGGGGCGGGTGGGGATTGGGAGGCGGGGGGGACGGGACGGGACAGGGTGTCGAGACGGCGTGGTCCGTGGCTCCGGACGGCCGTGACGGTGAGTGTTTCACCCTGTCCTCAGGGTGAGATTTACCTGCGTGATATGTAGTTGTAATCTCCCCGATATGTCCAATCGTCGATAGAAGACCATTCTGGGGGGAATGTCCTTTTGTGGAGGTCCCCCATGCGCGACGAGATCAATATGGACGTCAGTCCGGTCTACCCTTTCAGCTGGCAGGCCGCGACCCTCAACGCGATCATGCGTGGCACCTTCAAGCCCATCTCCGACCTGCTGCTGAGAAACGACGTCGGCTTCGCCGCGGCCTCCCGCCTCGTCGCGCTGGCGGGCAGGGTGCCGTTCCGCCTGCCCGTCCACGTGCGTGTCACCCCCGACGAGGCGGGGGCGTGCCCGGGGGAGTGGGTGCGCGCGGGGGAGGAGCTCGACGAGGGCAAGGTGCTGCTCTACTTCCACGGCGGGGGCTACTTCGCCTGCTCCCCGGCGACCCACCGGCCGATCACCTGGCGTCTGTCGGCCGCGACCCGGCGCCCGGTGCTGGCGGTCGACTACCGCCAGGGCCCCGTCCACCGGCCGGCCGAGGCCCTCGAGGACGCCATCGCCGCCTACCGATGTCTCCTGGAGGGCGGGTACGACCCCGCCGACGTCGTCTTCGGCGGGGACTCCGCCGGTGGCCACCTCACCCTGGCCACGCTTCTGGCGCTCCGTGACCAGGAGATGCCGCTGCCGGCCGCCGCCGTGTGCCTCTCCCCGTGGGCGGACCTGACCGGCGCGCCCCGCAGGGTCAACCGGCTGCTCGACCCGATGATCCCGGCCGGCCGTGTCGACTGGCTCGCCCGGCGCTGGACCGCGGGGCTCGACCCCCAGGATCCCCTGCTCTCGCCGGTCCTCGGCGACTACACCGGCCTGCCCCCGCTGATGATCGTCACCGGCTCCACCGAGGTCCTGCGTGACGAGGGCCGCCGGGTGGCCGAGCGGGCCCGCGGCGCCGGGGTGCCGGTGATGTACGAGGAGTGGCCTCGCATGCCGCACGTCTTCGCCATCCTCGCCGACGTCGTCCCCGAGGCCCGCGAGGTGTATCCGCACATCGCCCGCTTCCTCGCCGCGACCCAGGACCTCCTGCCCGGCCGCGCCGCCTCGAAGCGGGGCCGCGCCCCGGCCGCCCTTGAGCTGCCGGACCTCGCCGTGGCCGACCTGTCGGGCCCGGACCTGTCGGGCTCGGGTCTTCTCCTGCCGGACCTCGCCGTCCCCGGTCTCGCCGAGACGGTTCCCTCCCCCGAGGACGTCGCCGCCCCGGCTCGGCGGAAGCCGTCCGCCCGCTCCGGTTCCGCCGCCGCCTGAGGCCCTACCGCCGTGTGACCAAGGCGTACCGCGGCCGGCCGGGACGGCCGCCCGTGCGATGGCGTGCGTGTCCTTCCCGCTGGTCACACCGTTCCGCCCCATCCCAAGGGCATCCCGTACACCATGGATTCCTTACCCCGGGGGATCATTCGCCTTACCTCTCATATCCCTTCTGACCGGTCGGGAGCGAAGAACGCCCGAATCCCGCCACAGTGTGCTTGCCGTAGCCCGCGCACGAGAGGCTCAACGAGGATGGCACGTGGGGGAGCAGGTCCCGTGAACGGCATGCCGACCGGTGTGCGGCCGCTGACCGTCGGGGACCCGGTCATCATCGGCCGCTATCTGCTGCTCGGCCGCCTCGGGGTGGGTGGGATGGGCATCGTCTATCTGGCCGAACACCCGCAGGGCGGGGTGGTGGCGCTCAAGACGCCGCACCCGATGCATCTCAACGATGCCACGCTCCGCGCCCGTTTCGCGGAAGAAGTGCGATTCTCCCGGAGAGTGGTGCCTTTCTGTACCGCCGCGGTGATCGAGGACGGCACCGACAAGGACCGCCCCTACCTGGTGTCGGAGTACGTCCCGGGCCCCGCGCTGTCCCAGGTGGTCTCCGCGCACGGCCCCCTCACCCCCGACCTGGCGTACGGCGTCGCCCTGGGGGTGGCCGCCGCGCTGGTGGCGGTGCACGAGGCGGGGCTGGTCCACCGCGACCTCAAACCCGGCAACGTGCTGCTGTCGGACACCGGCCCCCGGGTGATCGACTTCGGTATCGCCAGGGACGTCGACGTGCTCGCCGCGCACACGCAGGCCGGGCAGGTCATGGGCAGCCCCGGCTGGGTCGCCCCCGAGCGGCTCACCGGCGGGCTCGCGCTGCCCGCCTCCGACGTCTTCGCCTGGGGCTGCCTGATCGCCTACGCGGCCGCGGGCCATCACCCCTTCGGGGCGGGGGAGGCGGACGTGCTGACCCGGCGCATCCTGGTCGAGCCGCCGAGGGTGGCCTCGGTGCCCGCGCTGCTGCGCCCGGCGGTCGAGGCGTCCCTGGCCAAGAACCCCGCCGAGCGGCCCAGGGCCGCCGACCTGCTCGGCGCGCTGCTCGCCGCGGGCGGCGTGGGCGACCCGTGGGACCTGCGCGAGGCGGTCGCCGGGGTGCTGGCGGAGATCTGGACGCCGGTGCCCTGCACCCCGGGAGCCGGGAGGGGTCGGCTCGCGGCCGTGTCCTCGCCGCCGTACTCGTCCTCCCTGTCAGTGTCGTCCCCGTCGTCCCTGTCGTCCTCGTCGCTGCACGACGAGCCCTCGGTCCCGGTGAGGATCCCCGGTAAGGGGGCCCGCAGGGCCGGGCCGCGCAAGGGGGCGCACCTGTCGCAGGCCGGCTTCGCGGCGCTGGCCACGGTCTCCATGGCGGCGGTCACCGTGGCCGCCGCGACCGGTGGTGGCGGGTCCGGCCCGCTGGGCGGTCCCGGCGTTCCCGAGCCGGTGCCGCTGGTCCTGCCCGCCGAGGGCATGCCCACCGCCTCCGTCTTCCGCGACGGCACCCGCCCGCCCACCGGCAGGCCGCGGGTGGCGACGCCGACCACCCCCTCCACCGTCCAGGTCACCACCACCAGGACCGTCTCGCTGCCCACCACGGGTGTCGACGGCGGTGACGGCCGGGAGGATCCGTTGCCGGAGCGCCCTCAGGGGCCCCGTGGCTCGGGCGACTCGCCCGACGACGGCGACGACCCGCGAGACTGCGCGGACGCCACCGCCAAGGGCAAGGGGCGGGCCAGGGACTGCCCGACGGCCTCGAGCGACCCCAAGCCCTCCTTCACCCAGATCCCGCAGACCGGCGACGGGGAGAGCCCGTCCCCGACGCCCACCGCTCCCGCCCCCTCGGGGACGACCATCACCCCGCACCCCACCCCGGGGCCCTCCATGCAAATGGGGTGAGTCATCCTTTTAGGACGATTTACAGGGAGATATCGGTGCATCGGTTAAAGTGAGCGCCGCGAATCGAGGCGGAGGGGGATACCGATGGGCGGGCCTGTGTCCGGTGCGGTGGAGCTGAGCGGCGTCGGGGTCCGGGTGGTCGGCCGTACCCTGCTGGACGGCATCGGCTGGCGGGTCGGATACGGGGAGCACTGGGTGGTGCTCGGCCCCAACGGGGCCGGGAAGACCACGCTGCTCTCGCTGGCCGCCGCCGTACGCCATCCCACCGAGGGGGCCGTCACCGTGCTCGGCCAGCGGCTGGGCCGGGTCGACCTGCGGGAGCTGCGCCGCCACATCGGCCTCGTCGCGGCGAGCCAGCGGCTCGTCGACGAGGAGCTGCTGGAGGAGGAGGGCGCCACCGCGCACACCGTCGTCCTGACCGGCCACACCGGGACCAGCGCCCCGCTCTGGGACCGCTACGGCCCCGCCGAGCACGAGCGCGCCCACCAGCTGCTGGCCGACATGGGCTGCAAGGACCTCTCGGACCGGCTCTTTCGCGTCTGCTCGCAGGGGGAGCGGGCCCGCGTCCGCGTCGCCAGGGCGCTGATGTCCGATCCGGTGATCCTGCTGCTGGACGAGCCGTTCGCCGGTCTCGACCTGCCCGCCCGCGAGGACCTGATCACCGCGGTGGAGGACCTGGCGGCGACCCGCCCGGCGCTGACCACGGTCACCGTCACCCACCACCTGGAGGAGGTCCCGGCCACCACGACCCACGCCCTGCTGATGCGCGACGCCCGCGTCCAGGCGGGCGGGCCGGTGGCGGAGATCCTGACCGCGGAGAACCTGTCGGAGTGCTTCGGGCGTCCGCTGCGCGTCGACCACCTCGACGGCCGCTGGTCCGCCCGCGCGGTACGCGGCTGAGAGCTCCGCGCCGGGGAGGGGTGATCTGCGGGAAAAGCGGTGTTATGCGGGTGATCTTCCCGGTACGGTGTCACGCATGGCGACCAAGTTGAACCAGATCCTCGCCGTGGAGAAGGGCGTCAAGTCCGACACCCAGCGCAAGGTGACCGACGCTTACCACACGATCCAGAAGAACGCCCTGCTGTCGGGCCTCTCGCGGACCTACCAGCCCATCGACGACGAGGGCGAGCGGCTGCCCCCGGAGTCGACCCGGGTGCAGGTGCAGGGCGAGGACCTGCTCAAGCAGGTGGGCGCCGCGCTCACCCGGCTGTTCGACGTCACCGCCACCAAGGACTGGGCCAACTGCACCGCGCGGGCCGACGTGAAGGTCGACGGCTCCACCCTCCTGGAGGACGTGCCCGTCACCTATCTGCTGTTCCTGGAGAAGCAGCTGGTCGACCTGCACACCTTCATCGCCAAGCTGCCCGTCCTGGACGCCGCCGAGGCCTGGACGCTGGACCAGTCGACCGACTGCTGGCGGACCGAGCCGGTCAAGACGACCCGTACCAAGAAGGTGCCCCGCAACCACGTCAAGGCGGAGGCCACCGACAAGCACCCGGCCCAGGTCGAGGTCTACCACGAGGACATCGTCGTCGGCTTCTGGACCAAGGTCACCTTCTCCGGGGCCGTGCCGCAGAAGCGGGTCAACGAGCTCCTGGAGCGGGTCGGCAGGCTTCAGAACGCGGTGAAGTTCGCCCGGGAGGAGGCGAACGGCACCGAGATCACCTACCAGCGCGTCGGTGAGAAGGTGCTGGGCTACCTGCTCGGGTAAGATCACAGGACTCCCCGTCGGAGCACGGGGATGCGCGAAAGCGCGAAAGCTGAAACTGAACCGTCAGACTGACACGCGGCCACAGTGGGGGTTCGAGTCCCTCCCCCGGCACCACCTGCCGGGGTAGCCCAACCGGCAGAGGCAGCCGCTCACGCTCAGACTCTCGCTCCAGGCTCAGCATTCGCCGCCGGGCGCCGGATCGAACGGATACGGGCGACGATGGTCGAGTGCGGGTTCGAATCCCGCTGGGTGCTCCACATGCGCCTATAACTTAACGGCAGAGTGCGACCTCATCATGAGTGACCCGGATCCTTAAACGTGCCGGTGCCGCGATATGGCGGCACTCCAGGCCCTCGGGGAATGGATACTTCCCCGGGGGCCGTCGCCTTCCCCGCCCGAGGGGGTGGGGGAGGGGCCGTCAGTCCTTCTTGCGCTGGCGGATCAGGCCCATGAACCCCGGGCTGGGCTTGAACCTCGCGGTCCAGGTCTCCGCGATCTCCAGCGGCTCCCCGGTCTGCGGGTTGCGCCCGCTCCGCGCGGGCCTGTGCACCATCTCGAAGGACCCGAACCCGGGAATCGCCACCTTGTCCTCGGCCGCCACGGCCGTCTGGATCGTCCCCAGGATCGCGTCGAGAGCCGCGGCCGTCTGCCTCCGGGTGAGCCCGGCCTCGGCGGCGGCCTTCTCGATCAGCTCGCGCTTGTTCATGGGAACAGTTAACGCCATCACCACCCGGTGAATCGAGCCCCGTTCGCCACTCATGGCGGCCGCGCGCCGACCGGGTCCTTGTACGGCCGGCCGTCGTGCGCCGCAGTCCGGAGGCTCCTGCGGTGACCGGGTTGTCGTACGGCCGTTCTGCGCCGGCGTCCGGAGGTCTCCGCGGTGACCGGGTCCCCACACGGGCTTTCACGGTGACCTGGTCCTCGCGAGGGCTTTCACGGTGACCGGGCCCCGGCGCGGCTCGGGTGGCCTTCGCCTGCCGTGTGGGTGCCCGCCGTTTCGGGCGGCGGGCACCCGTCCTCGTTCAGCGTTCGGGCTGGGCGGCCAGCCGTTCCGCCTCTGTGTGCAGTGCCTCGACGAGGATGAGCTCCAGAAGGAGATCTTCGTCAACGAGGCCGATCAGAACATCCATCGAGCCTCCCTGACTACTTGACGCCCCAGCGGACCCAGAAGTTGACACGCGTACCGAACAAGACTCGGGCGTGATCCAACATTGATCGTTCGTATACGCCGGGGTCCGCTAGGCCGGGACCAGCTGCGCCAGATCGACGTGCTCTCCGACCTCACGGATGTTCATGCAGTACGCCACCAGGACCCTCCGCCCGTCGATCCGGCGGGTGACCAGCAGGCAGGGGCCGTCGTGGATCACGATCGCCTCAACCTCGATGCCCTGGGGGCTTCGCCAGATACCCATGAGCTCGAGGCTACGGAGAACCGGGTAAGCGCGGGGTAACCAAACGGGCATATCGTGATACGCGGAGTGGAAGCTGTGGATCTATATGTATGTCTCTCGATGATTAACCTGGCGGCTTTGGGTAGCAGGACGCTGGAATTACCGTCATCAGGGAGAAAACACCATGGCTTTGCCCAAGCTCACCCCCGAACAGCGTCAGGCCGCCCTGGTCAAGGCCGCCGAGACCCGTACAGCTCGCGCCAAGCTTCTCGCCGAGGTCAAGAACGGCGCGCTCAGCCTGGAGCAACTGCTTGGCCGTGAGGACGACATCGCCAAGCGCATCAAGGTGTCGCAGGCCCTTCGAGCCCTGCCCGGAGTGGGGACCGTCAAGGCCGCGCAGCTGATGGCCCAGGCCGACGTGGACGAGGCGCGCCGGCTGGGAGGCCTCGGTACCCAGCAGCGCCGCAAGCTCATCGAGGCCGTCGGCCGCTGAGGTGCCGCCCGCCGTCCACCGCCCGCGTTCCCGGAAAGGAGACTCCCGGAAAGGAGACTCCCGGGAACGCGGGCCGTGGGGCACGGGAAGGCCCGCCGTGGCCGGCGCGCGGAGCGCGAGGGGCGGGCAGGCCGGGAAACGGGGAGGCCCCGCCGCACGGCCTCGGGGGGAATCCGTGCGGCGGGGCCCGTCGGCCTGGTCGTCGAGCTCGTCCGGGGAACCGTCCCACGCCCTGGAAGTCGTCCTGACGAGCCCGGTCCGGAGAGTCAGTGAGCCTCTGCGAACTGCTGCTCCTCCGTCGACCCCTTCAGGGCCGTGGTGGAGGAGTCCGGCGCGATGGCCGTGCTGACCAGGTCGAAGTATCCGGTGCCGACCTCGCGCTGGTGGCGGGTGGCGGTGTAGCCGCGCGCCTCGGAGGCGAACTCGGCCTCCTGGAGCTCGACGTAGGAGGTCATGCCGTCCTCGGCGTAGCCGCGGGCGAGGTCGAACATCGAGTGGTTCAGTGAGTGGAAGCCCGCCAGCGTGATGAACTGGAACTTGTAGCCCATGTGGCCGAGCTCGCGCTGGAACTTGGCGATGGTGGAGTCGTCCAGGTGCTTCTTCCAGTTGAACGAGGGCGAGCAGTTGTAGGACAGCATCTGGTCGGGGTACTCGGCCTTGATGGCCTCGGCGAACTCGCGGGCCACGTCCAGGTCCGGGGTGGAGGTCTCCATCCACAGCAGGTCGGAGTGGGGCGCGTAGGCCAGGCCGCGGGCGATGCAGGCGTCCACGCCGTTGCGGACCCGGTAGAAGCCCTCCGCCGTACGGTCGCCGGTGGTGAACGCCTGGTCGCGGGGGTCGACGTCGGTGGTCAGCAGGGTCGCGGCCTGAGCGTCGGTCCGCGCGATGACCAGGGTCGGCACGCCCAGCACGTCCGCCGCGAGGCGGGCGGCGCTGAGGGTCTTGATGTGCTGGCCGGTGGGGACGAGCACCTTGCCGCCCAGGTGGCCGCACTTCTTCTCCGAGGCGAGCTGGTCCTCCCAGTGCACCCCGGCGGCGCCCGCGGCGATCATGCCCTTCATCAGCTCGAAGGCGTTCAGCACGCCGCCGAAGCCGGCCTCGGCGTCGGCCACGATCGGCGCCAGCCAGTGCGGCGCGTCCCCGTCGCCCTCCGACCAGGTGATCTGGTCGGCGCGCAGCAGCGCGTTGTTGATGCGCCGCACGACGGCCGGGACCGAGTTGGCCGGGTAGAGGCTCTGGTCGGGGTAGGTCTGGCCGCCGAGGTTGGCGTCGGCGGCGACCTGCCAGCCGGACAGGTAGATGGCCTTGAGCCCGGCCTTGACCTGCTGCACGGCCTGGTTGCCGGTGAGCGCGCCCAGGGCGTGCACGTATTCCTCGGTGTTCAGCAGGTCCCACAGCCGCTGGGCGCCGAGCCGGGCGAGGGTGTGCTCCTCCTGGACGGAACCCCTGAGTCGAACCACGTCCTCGGCCGTGTAGGTCCGCTCGGTCCCCTTCCAGCGAGGGTCGGTCTCCCACTCGCGCCGCAGCTCGTCTGCGGCTCCCTTGAGGCGATCATTCATGGTGTGGCTCCTTTTCGTCCCCTGGGTGGCCTACTCCGAGTGTGTGCCGCGACGAAACGGTCAAACAAGGTCGACTCGGACGAAAGAATGGAGATTATTCTCCTGGGATCAATACTCGTCGGTATTTGGATGGGAAGAAGTTAATAGTTTTCTCTATGGACTAGACCAATTCTTGTGCCGGGATCAGGTTCCGGATGCCGTCGCCCGGGGTGCGCGCCCGTTCCGGCGCGGCGGGGAGATCACCGCCGCGCCGGAACGGGCGCGCCGGGGATCGCCCCGCGTGGGTTCCGTGGGCGGCGACGTCCCCGAGGGGCGGGTGGGACGACATCCGCCCCGGGGACCCGGCCGGAGATGAAATTTCCTCGGAAATTTCGTTTAGCATCGGGTCATGGCATCTTTGGTGGGTGAAGAACCGCTTTCCTTGACGCAGGAGCTTGATCTCATCGCGTTCGGCCAGCGGCTGAGACACCTGCGCAAGCAGCGCGGCCTCACCCTCTCCGACCTGGGCGAACGCGTGAACCGCGCGCCCAGCCAGCTCTCCTTGCTGGAGAACGGCAAGCGCGAGCCGAAGCTGTCGCTGCTGAAGTCCCTCGCCGCCGCGCTCAACGTGCCGATCGAGGAGCTGCTGCGCAGGCAGGCCCCCAACCGGCGGGCCCAGCTGGAGATGGCCCTGGAGGAGGCCCAGCGCGACCCCCTGTACGCCGGGCTCGGCCTGGCCAGGCTGAAACTCTCCGCCCGCGTCCCCAACGACGTGCTCGAACACATCCTCGGCCTCTACGGCGAGCTGCGCTCACGCCAGGCCAGGGGGACCGCCACCCCCGAGGAGGCCCGCGCCGCCAACGCCGAGCTCCGCCGCAAGCAGCGTGAGCAGGGCAACTACTTCGCGGAGATCGAGCAGGCCGCCGCCGAGGCGCTCGCCGCGGTCGGCTACCGCTCGGGCGCGCTGTCGCAGAGCACGGTCCAGGCGCTGGTCAGCCACTTCGGCTACACCGTCCAGACGGTCCAGGACCTGCCGCGCACCGTGCGCTCCATCTCCGACCTGCGCAACCGGCGCATCTACGTCAAGCACGAGCAGGTCGGCATGCACACCCCGCGCACGATCCTGCTGCAGACCCTCGGCCACCTCTCCCTCGGCCACCACAGGCCCCGCGACTTCGCCGACTTCCTGCGCCAGCGCACCGAGGCCAACTACTTCGCCGCCGCCGTCCTGGTGCCCGAGGCCGCCGCCGTGCCGTACCTGCGGGAGGCCAAGAAGGACCGCGCGCTGAGCGTGGAGGACCTGCGCGACGTGTTCGCCGTCTCCTACGAGATGGCCGCGCACCGCTTCACCAACCTGGCCACCAATTTCCTGGACCTGGTCTGCCACTTCGTCCGCAACAACGCCGACGGGATCATCTACAAGGCCTACGAGAACGACGGCATCGTCTTCCCCGCCGACGAGCAGGGCGCGATCGAGGGCCAGCGCATGTGCCTGCAGTGGTCGGGGCGCCAGGTCTTCCTGTCACCCGACCGCTTCTCCGTCCACTACCAGTACTCCGACTCGCCCACCGGCACCTACTTCTGCCTCGCCCACGTCGACATCTCGCGCGAGCGCGACTTCGCCATCACCCTGGGCGTCCCCTACCGGGAGTCGCGCTGGTTCCGCGGCCGGGAGGTCACCACCCGCACCAAGTCCGGCTGCCCCACCGGCGACTGCTGCCGCCGCCCGCCCGCCGAGCTGACCCAGCGCTGGGAGGGGTACGCCTGGCCCTCTGCCCGCGGCAACTCCCACATCCTGGCCGCGCTGCCGCCCGGGTCCTTCCCCGGGGTGGACGAGGCCGACGTCTACACCTTCCTGGAGCGCCACGCCGCGGGCTGAACGCGCGGGGCCCGGCGTCACCTCGCAGGCGGGGCTCACCCCGCGGGCGGGGCCGTCCGGCGCAGCGTCAGGGACGGGTGGCCGTGGAACTGGTAGGCGCCGGCGCCGTCGGGGTCCTGCCCGCGCATGGACCGCAACACCTCGGCCGGCGGCTCGCCGGCGAAGCAGCGCCGGTAGAACTCCGGCACCGGCCCGCCACCGGCGGGCCACAGCGGGGCGACGACCGCGCTCGCGCCCGCGAGCAGGAACGCCTGGGCGTTCCCCGGCTCCTCCAGGAAGACGAACGGGGACCCGGGCAGCTCGTGGCCCAGCGCCTCGGAGGCGGATCCGCCGTCGGTGAAGTGGACGACCTCGGGGCCCTGGCCGAGCACGCCCAGGACGTCGCCGAGGGCGGGGGAGACCTGCGTGGCGCCGTGGTCCGTCACCAGCGGATGCGCCCGCGCCTCGCCGGACACCACCACGACGCGGTCGGCGCGCGCGCTGGGGGGAGGGGGCAACTCCGGACGCCGCCCGCCGAGGGGCCAGCGGCCGGTCACCGTCTGGCAGTTCAGGTAACCGGGGAGTGAGGGGTCGTAGGGCTGCTCCAGCACGGCCAGCTCCCAGGGCACGTGCGGCTCCTGGGAGAGGAACAGCACGCTCGGGCGGCGCGGCGCCACCCGGCCGGCCACCGCGTTCAGCAGCTCCCAGAACCCCCACGGCACACGCGAGCCGACCTCCCGTCCCAGCTCCTCCGAGAGACGGCCCCGCCCGGTCAGCCGCCCGCCGAACTCCGAGGCCCGCGTGCCGAGGTCGCACAGCTCGGCGCGGTCGGGGGTGACGAAGTGCGGCGACTGGTAGGTCCACCACAGCCGTCCCGGCCTGTCGCCGTGAACGATGATCGCCGTGACGTCCGCGGGCTCGCCCATCAGGGCCGGGCGGATGCGGGTCCCCGAGACCGGCTCCAGCGCCTCGTGCCCGCTCAGACTGCCGGGCGAGCCGTGGACCGTGATCGCGCGCAGGCCGAACCCGATCACCTGGCCGCGTACCGCGTAGGTCGCCTGGATCTGCCGGGAGACCTCCGGCTCCTCCTGGGGGAGGGCGACCAGGTTGACCGCGGCGCGCGGGTACGGTCCCGTCTCGTCGGCGCGCAGCCGCACCCGCCACCCGCCGGGCGCGTCGAAGCCCTCGGCGACGATCTGGATGTCCAGGTCGAGCGGCTCGCGCGGGGTCGCGGTGCCGTCCTGCCCCTGGCCGGGGGCGACGCCGATCGCGACCTCGGCGCCCCAGCCCGCGACCGCCTCGGCGGGGGACTCGATCAGCGGGATCCCCCTCCACTCCGGCCCCGGCGCGGCGGCGGGCGTCTCCTTGCGCCGCCTGCGGAAGGCGCCGGTGAGCCGGTCGAGGACCGAGGGGCCCCGGGCCCCGGTGGGAGCCGGTGCCGGTACCCCGGCCGGTGCCGCCGGCATCGGCGCCTGGGGTGCCGGCGGTGGTGCCCCCTGCGGTGCCTGTGACGCCTGCGGTGTTCCCGGTGTTCCGAGCGTTCCGGGTGTTCCGGGTGTTCCGGGTGTTCCCGGGGTTCCGGGGGAGAGGACCTGGGGTGCCGACGGTCCCTGGGACGGCGGCGGCTGGGGGAACGGCGACGGGAACGGCGGAGACACAGGAGACACAGGAGACGCGGAGGATACGGGGGCCGCCGGGTCCGCGAGGTCCGCGGCCTGGTCGGGACGCAGCCAGTCGGCGCTCATGGCACCGGTGGCGGGCATGTCGTCGTACCCGTTGTCGTGCTCGCCCTCGTGCGGGTCCTCGCCCCGGTCCCGCGACGCCCGCCCGGGGCCCGATGCCGGAGGTTCCCGCTCTTCCGCGCCGGAGAGCATCCACTCCGGGGTGTAGGAGGCGGTCCGCGGGGCGTCGGCCGGGTCCCAGCCGGAGGGGTCGGTGCCGTTCGGCGGCGCCGCGCCCCAGGAGGGCGGCATGGGACCCGCGCCGCCCGGCGACGGAGGGCTGAGGCTGCTCCCGCCGCCCCCATGCGGGCCGGACTCGGCGCCCGCTTTCTGGGAGAGCAGGGGAAGCACCTGCTCGGCGGTGATGCCCCGGTCCAGGCTGAGCAGCGTGGTGAGCCGGTCCCAGGCGGGGCCGTACTCGGCGATGAGCATGATGACCGCGTCGGCCAGCTGCTCGGGAGGCCGGCTGCCCGCCTCGGCGAGCAGCGGATCCAGCCGGTCGCGAAGCTCGCCGGAGGCGCCGCCCATCAAGCTGTCGAGCTCGTCGCGGACGCCGCGCGCCGCCCGCATCACGGCTACCGGGTTCATGCCGTCCCCCCTCTTTCCGGCCTCTTTCCGGACTGAACTGATCTTCCCACCTGCGCGGTGGGGACGGGAGCCGGTAGGTGTGCGGAATCGGCGCCACATAGGGTGATACCCCTAACCACCGAGGTGATGGAGAGGACGGGCCGTGCTGCCTGAGGTCGAGGCGTGGCTACGCGGGCGCACCTCATCCTCGGCCGACTGGGCGCTGCCGGAGCTGCTGGCGGCCAAGGGGAGGACGACGATCAGCGTCGTGCTGCCCGCCCGCGACGAGGAGGAGACGGTCGGGGAGATCGTCGCCGCGATCCGCCGCGATCTCATGGAGGCCGCGCCGCTCGTCGACGAACTCGTGGTCATCGACTCCCGCTCCGTCGACGACACCGCCGCACGCGCCGCGCGGGCCGGGGCGACGGTGATCGCCCAGGACGAGGTCCTGCCCGACCTCAAGCCGCTGGACGGCAAGGGCGAGGCGCTCTGGAAGTCCCTCGCCGCGACCTCCGGCGACCTGCTGGTCTTCGTCGACGCCGACCTGCGCGAGTTCCGTACGTCCTTCGTGACCGGGCTGCTCGGCCCGCTGCTCGCCGACCCGTCGGTGGTCTACGTCAAGGGCTGCTACGACCGGCCCCTGCGGAACGTGCAGAGCGGCGGCGGCCGGGTCACCGAGCTGGTCGCGCGCCCCCTGCTCAACCTGCACTGGCCACGGCTGGCCGGGTTCGTGCAACCCCTCGCGGGGGAGTACGCCGGGCGCAGGTCCGTGCTGGAGAGCGTCCCGTTCGTCACCGGCTACGGGGTGGAGCTCGCCCTGCTGATCGACCTGCTCGAGCTCGCCGGGCTCGACGCCCTGGCCCAGGTCGACCTGGGCCGCCGGGTGCACTCCCACCAGTCGACGGAGGCGCTCGGCGGGATGGCCGCCCAGATCCTGCAGACCTCGTGGTCGCGCCTGGAGCGCCAGAACATGATGGTCTCCCTGCACCGGCCCTCCCCCCGACTGGCCCAGTTCCGCCGGGGCGCGGACGGCCACCAGGTGAGCGTCCGGGACGTCGCCGTCGCCGAACGCCCCCCGATGGTCACGATCCCGGCCTACGGCGCCGACCGCCCCGCCCGCTGACCACGGTTCCGGTTCGTCCCCCCCGGCCGAGCGCGCCCCACGCGCGGCGGGCGGGCGGTCACGAGGCCAGCAGTGACGCGTAGCGCTCCAGGTCGACGTTGCCCCCGCTGACGATCACACCGACCCGCTTCCCGCCCAGTTCGGCGGCGAGGTTGCGGACGGCGGCGAGGCCGAGGCAGCCGGTGGGCTCGACGACGATCTTCATGGTGGATCCGAAGATCCTCATGGCGTCGACGAGCTCGGCGTCGGTGGCGGTGACGACGGCGTCGACCTCGCGGCGGATGATCTCGAAGGGGTAGGCGCCCAGATGCTGGGTCTGCGCGCCGTCGGCGATGGTCCTCGGCGTGTCGATGTGGACGATGGAGCCCTCGCGCAGCGACCGCCGCCCGTCGTCGCCCGCTTCCGGCTCGACCCCGTACAGCGCGCAGTCGGGCGACAGCGCCCGGGCCGACAGCGCCGTACCGGAGAGCAGGCCGCCCCCGCCCAGGGGCACGAAGAGCGCGTCGAGGTCGCCGACCTCGTCGAACAGCTCCTTGGCCGCGGTGCCCTGACCGGCGATCACGTGGGGGTGGTCGTACGGCGGGATCAGCGTGAGGCCCTGGTCGGCGGCGAGCGCGCGGCCGATCTCCTCCCGGTGACCGGTGTAGCGGTCGTAGCGGACGACCTTCCCGCCGTAGCCCTCGGTGGCGGCCACCTTCGAGGCCGGCGCGTCGTGCGGCATGATGATCGTGGCCGGGATGTCGAGCAGCCGGGCGGCGAGGGCGATCGCCTGGGCGTGGTTGCCCGAGGAGTAGGTGACCACGCCGGAGCGCCGCTGCTCGGGGGTGAACCGCGACAGCGCGTTGAACGCGCCACGGAACTTGAAGGCGCCCATCCGCTGGAAGTTCTCGCACTTGAACACCACGTCGGCGCCGACGCTCTCGTTGACCCGGCGTGAGCGCAGCACGGGGGTGCGGTGGGCCTGCGGCGCGATGTGGGCGGCGGCGCTCAGGACGTCGTCGTAGGTCGGTGGCGTCGGTGACGGGGACATCGGCTGCCTCTCCTCGGTCGGCACGGCTACGGACTCGAAGCCTGGCATCCCCGCCGAACGGCCGGTGTACCGGGGGAGGTTCCCGCGCCGCGCGAGGCGGCCCCGGCGGGTGACCGCCCGCGCTGTCGTGAGACGGCGGCGGCCTGGAGTGGTGTCGTGGAATCGGCTCGGACACGGTGGGCCCTCCGGTCTAGCATCGAGTCGTCCGCGGCGCGACAGGCAGGCGGACTCACTGTCCGGACAGTTCCGGACAGTGACAGCGAAGCGGTGCGATTCTCTGTGTAGGTGGTGTTGTTGTGGCAGTCGGTACGATCCTTCGTTTCGACGAGGTACGCGGGTACGGTTTCATCGCCGCTGTCGGCGGGGGCGAGGATGTGTTCTTCCACGCCAACGACTTCGGTGAGAGCCGGCACGCCGTCCAGCCCGGTCTGCGGGTGGAGTACGAGGTCATGGAGGGCGAGCGCGGCCTGAAGGTCTCGACCGTCAGTCTTCTGGACCCGCCGCCGACCCGGCGGCCGGTCGTGGTGGCGGCGCCCTCGGTCGTCGGCACCACCGCGCAGCAGCTCGGTGACGACGACGGTGTGTGTGACGTCCTGTCGGCGAAGTCCTTCAGCGGTGCGGTGACCGAGCTGCTCATCGAGCACGCGCCCACGCTGACGGGCGCGCAGATCGGGCAGGTCAGGCAGCGTTTCCTGGCGTTCGCCCGGTCCCACGGCTGGGTCGACGACTGAGACGGGCCGGCGTCTCCCCGGCCGATGTCCCCCTGCTGTTCCCCCGCGGGTCGATGTCTCCCCGGTACGCCGACGTCCACCGGGCAGGCTGACCCATCGGGCAGGTTGACGTCTCCCCGGTGGGGTGACGTCTCCCCGGTACGCCGGGGCGCGCGGTGGGCGTGATCCGGAGCGGTGCGGCTCGCGCGTCCCGGGGGGCGCGCGAGCCGCGGTGGGTCCGGTGGCCGGGGGTCAGCCGCCGAAGGAGAACCAGTTGAGGTTGACGAAGTCGGCGGGCTGCCCGCTGCTGAAGGTGATGTAGACCGTCTGGGTCCCGGTCACCCCGCTGATGTTGGCCGGGACAGTGCGCCAGCTCTGCCAGCCCCCGGTGTTGCCGACGGCGAAGTCGCCGATCGGGGTGGCCGTCGGGCTGCCGAGACGCACCTGGACCAGCCCGCTGACCCCTCCGGCCGCCCCGGACGCGACGCGGGCGTTGAACTGGGTGGCCGCCGTGCTGCCGAAGTTCACGCCGTCGAAGCGCAGCCAGTCACCGTTGCCGATCTGCGCGACGTTCTGCCCGCCGCCGCTGTCGGTGGTGGTCTCCAGCGACGTGCCCGACTGCGCCTGGTAGCGCTCGGCCTGGATGGTCGAGCGGGCGTCCACCCCGCCGGGGGGAGGAGTGACCGTCGGGCTGGGGGTGGAGCCGGAGCCGCTCTGCCAGACGGCGACGTAGTCGACGAGCATCGGGCGTCCCGAGACCGTGGCGGAGGTCGGGGTCGACCCGGCCAGGGCGTTGGGGAACGCCCCGCCCATGGCCACGTTGAGCAGCAGGAAGTAGCCCTGGTGGCCGGTCATGGCGTTCCAGGTCCCGGAGTCGAACTGCGACTGGCTGACGCTGTGGAACTGCTGCCCGTCGACGTACCAGCGCAACTGGTTCGGTGTGACGGCGCGGTCCCACTCGAAGCGGTAGGTGTGGAACGCCGACTGGCAGGAGGAGCCGGGGCAGGCTCTGCTGGCGCCGAGGCCGGTGGTCTCGTTGCAGGGCCCGCCGGGGTTCACGCCGCAGTGGAGCACGCCCCAGACGGAGTTGAGGCCGTTGACGTTCTCCATGATGTCGAACTCGCCGATGCCGGGCCAGTTCCAGTAGTTGCCGCGGTACGGGGCTCCCAGCGCCCAGAAGGCGGGCCAGTAGCCCAGGGCCGCGCTGCCGGTGACATTGGGCATCTGGAGGCGGCTCTCGATGCGCAGGACGCGCCCCGCGGCGGGCTTGAAGTCCGCGCGGCGGGTCTCGACGCGGGCCGACGTCCACTCGCTCCCGCTCTTTATCGGGGTGATGCGCAGGTTGCCGCCGCCGTCGAGGCTGAGGTTGGCGGGGCTGTCGGTGTAGCGCTGGACCTCACCGGTGCCCCAGTTGGCGGGGCCGCCCGGGTAGGCGTGGCCGGTGTCGACGATCCAGTTGGCGGACGAGGGGAGCGATCCGGCGCCGCCGTTGAAGTCGTCGCTCCAGACCAGGGACCAGCCGGAGGGGGTCGACGGTACGGAGGCGTGGGCGGCGATCGCGATCAGCGTCGGCACCAGGGCGGCGGCGATGACCGAGATCCATCCGAGAGAGCGCTTTCTTCGCGGGGGGTTGCTCATTCGGAACCTCTCACAGGGCGAACGAGAAGGAACGGCCGAACGTCGCTGCAGCGTAAAGACCGATTGATCTCACTGTTACGCGAAGGTTAAGTTTGGTCAACACTCTCGTCGGAAAAAGCCTGAGAGCGCTCTCAACCTCCGGCCGCGAGGTCCGCGGGGAGCCGCCGCGCGTCGCGGAACGGGAGCGGGACGGACGCGGGGCGGATGTGGGGCGGACCCGGAGCGGGCCCGGGGCGGATGGGGGGCGGGTCCCGGAGCGGGCCTGGTACGGGCGTGGTTCACAATCTCTGGCGCTCTTTCGTTGGATGAGCACCGTAGTTCTGTTCATATGGGACAAAAGCGGCTACTCTCGACGGGAATTGACCATGAGCGGTCGAAATCGCCCGCGGTTCCCTTGGCCTGCGGGCCTTCGGTGGAGAGCAGAGGTGGCGATGGCGCGCTGGTTGGGCCAGTTGCTCGTACTGGCCGTTGTCGCCGGCGTCGCGCTGACCGCCCTCGCGACACCCGCGTCCGCGCACGGCCAGCTCGCGATGTCGACGCCGGCCAAGGACAGCACGGTGAAAGAGCCGATGGAGTCGCTCGCGCTCTACTTCACCGAGAAGCCCGCCCCGAACGCGTACTTCACCGTCACCACCCCCAGCGGCGCGCGCGTCGACGAGCCGTGGTCGCACGGGCAGCCCAAGCGCCTCGACGAGCCGGTCACGGAGTACAACCTCGTGGACGGCAACTGGCAGCCGAACCTCTACCACACCGGGTTCCCGGCGATCGTCCCGGTCGCGTACTGGCCGGAGCAGGGCCTGTACGTCGCCCGCTACGTGTCGGTCGCCTCGGACGGCGAGAAGGTCACCGGAGAGGTCAAGTTCACCTACAAGGGCAAGATGTCGCAACCGCCCAAGGGGTGGAAGGCTCCCACGAACGAGCCCGACCCCGCGCTGCTCAACCCGGCGGAACCCGGCACCACCGCGCCGTCGGCCGGGCCGGTCGCGCCCGTCACCTCCCAGGCCACCCCGCAGACCACGCCCCAGGCCGCGGCCTCGAACGCGCCGCAGGCCACCTCGGGCTTCGACCTGTCGGTGTGGCTGCTGCCCGCGCTCCTCGTCGTCGGAGCGGGGTTCATGGTGGTCCGGGCGGCACGGCGGCCGTCGCCCCGTGGCGCGGAGGTCCGGCGGCGCTCCACCGGGCCGCCAGGGAGAAAGCCCCCGGGCAGGCCCGCGGCGGCCACGTCGGGCAAGGCGCGGAGCGGCAAAGCGGTCAAGACCGCCAAGCGACGCTGACCCGCCCGCCCCCGCCCCCGCTCCCGCCTTCGCCTCCGGTCCGCCGGTGCCCCGCTGTCCCGTCCCCGTACCGATTCGCCGTCCTCGCCACCGTGCCGGCTCGCCGCCTCTCGCGCCGGCCTGACACCCACCCCCAGGAGAACAGTCATGACGCCCCCCCTTGCCCGCCGCCGCCCGCTGTCCGCCGCGCTCATGCTCGGCGTGACCATGCTGATGGCCCTGTTGACGGCCACGGCCTGCGGCTCGCCCAGCGCGGCCCCCGGCGCCTCGACGGTCAAGGAGATCACGGTGACCATCGCCGGGCGGCAGGTGACGCCCCCGCCCGGGCGGATCGACGTGACCAAGGGCCAGACGGTACGGATCACGATGACCGGTGACGCGGCCGACGAGGCGCACGTCCACGGCTACGACAAGGCGGCGGACCTGAAGCCGGGCACCCCCGCGACGATCGAGTTCGTCGCCGACCAGGACGGCCTGTTCGAGGTCGAGACCCACCACTCGAAGCTGCAGCTCTTCCAGCTCGTGGTGCGCTAGGCCCGCGTGATGCTCCTGGCTCACGGCATCGGCGGTCGCCAGGACCTGCCGATCCCGTTCTCGGCCGCGCTGATCGGCGCGATCCTCGCCCTGCTGGTGTCGTTCGTGGCACTGGGCGCCCTGTGGACCGAGCCGCGGCTGGGCGGTGACCTCCGCCGTCCCCGCCCGCTCGCCTCCCTGGTCCAGGGGATGGTGTCCGCGCGGGCGTGGCCGTGGTTCTGGCGCGTCGCCGGGCTCGTCGCCGCGGCGTACTTCTGCGTGGGCCTGCTCTTCGGCCCGGACCGGGTCGAGAACCCCACGGCGGGGGTGTTCTACGTCCTGTTCTGGGTCGGCCTGGTGCCGCTCTCGCTGCTGTTCGGGCCGGTGTGGCCGGCCCTCAACCCGCTGCGGACGCTGCACCTGCTGGCCTGCCGGGGACTGGGACGCGACCCCGGCACCGGGTTGCGCCCGCTGCCGGAGGGGCTCGGCTACTGGCCCGCCGCCGCCGGTCTCCTCGCCTTCGTCTGGCTGGAACTGGTCGCCCCCGAACGGGCCACCCTGCCCGTCATCGGGGCCTGGCTCGCCGTGTACGTCGTGTTCATGCTCGGGGGAGCGGTGCTCTTCGGGTCGCGCTGGTTCGACCACGCGGACGCGTTCGAGGTCTACAGCACCCTCGTCGGCCGGCTCGCCCCGGTGGTGAGAGGTCCCGACGGCGTCGTGACCTGGCGGAACTCGCTCGACGGGATGGCCGGGCTCCGGCCGGTGCCGGGACTGACGGTGCTGGTGGTGGTGCTCCTGGGCTCCACCATGTACGACAGCCTCTCCAACGCGCCGATCTGGGTGCGCTTCGTGCAGGAGAGTTCGGTGCCGGCCCCGGTCATGGGGACGGTGGGCCTGCTCACCGTCATCGGGCTGGTCCTCGCGGCGTACCGTGGCGCGACCTCGCTGGCCGGCCGGTGGGGCGCGGCGGAGCCGGGGACGACGGCGGGCGAGCTCGCCCACGCGGTGGTCCCGATCGCCGTCGGGTACGTGGTCGCCCACTACTACACGCTCCTGCTCCTGGAAGGCCAGCGGACCCTCGCCCTGCTCTCCGACCCGCTGGGCACCGGTGCCGACTGGCTGGGCACCGCGGGGTGGACCGTCCAGGCGATCGGTACCTCCCCCGCCGGGATCGCCATGCTCCAGGTGACGGTCATCGTCGTCGGCCACGTGCTCGGCACCGTGCTCGCCCACGACCGCGCGCTGGCCCTGTTCCCGAGGCGGACCGCCGTCATCGGGCAGATTCCGCTGCTCGTGCTGATGGTGGTCTACACGGTGGTGGGCCTGCTCCTCCTCTTCGCGGGCTGACCCGCCCGCCGCCACCGCTCACCTCCGCCGTGGGCACCCAGTCGTCGTTCACCGCGCCCCACCCGAAGTCGCGGGCCGGGAAGGTCGAGCCCCGGAAGACGCCCTGCGCGACCTGGCTGAAGCCGGTGGTGGCGTCTCCCCTCCTGCCGCAGTGGCCGACGGTGACGAACCCCCTGCGGGTCCCGCGGGTCACCGGGAAACCGGCGGAGCACCCGGCCCGTGCCGACGTGGTGGGCGTCACCGCCCTTGAGACCGTACCCGGGACGCTCCAGGGCGAGCAGGGCGCGGGTCCTCCATGGAGGCCAGCACGACGACCAGGTCCATGTCCACCCCGATGGACTTGATGGCGTTGCGGGTCAGCGGGGCGTGCCTGGACAGGACGACGACCCTGTTGTTCCGCACGTCGACGTAGCGGACGCTCCCCCCGGCCGGGTGGGTGAGCAGCGCCTCGTCGAGCTTCCGCTTGACCGCCCTGAGCGTCGCCAGCGACGCGCGGACGACCTCGGCCCTGGCGCCCGCGGAGACGATCCTCGGAATGTCGGCGGCGCTGGTGGTGGCGACCACGAGGGTCTGCGCCAGGGCTCCGATGAACCAGGAGCCGCCGAAGCGGCCGCCGAGCTCCTCGCGCAACCGCGCCTCGACCTGCGTCAGCCGCATCTCGTTGCGAAACCGCTCCTCGGCCTGTTTCCTGGTGAGACCGAGATCGCGCTGGAGCGCCTCGATGACACCCCGCGGCAGGTTTATCGCGGGGGGAGTGCTCTCCGCCCTCTGGGGCGGGGCCACCGGGGTGAGGACCGTCGGGGTGACGGCCACCGGGATGAGGGGAGTGGGGGTGACGGCCACCGGGATGAGGAGCGTCGGGGTGACGGCCGTCGGAGCGGGAACGGTACCCGCCGGTCGGGGTGCGGTGACGGCGGGGGAAGCGGTGACGGCCGGCGCGGTGGGAACGGTGCCCACCGGCCGGGGTGCGGTGCCGGCCGGTGAAGGTGCCGGGGCGGGGGCGGTGCCCGCCGGTCGGCGCGTGGCGACGGCCGGAAGGGTCGTCAGGATGAACGCGGTGATCGCCAGGAGGCACCCCGTGGCGGCGATGTGACTGCGGGACATGTGGTCTCTCCTCGGCCTCGGCTGTGAAGCGTGAGGGGGGGAGGTCGCCCCGCGTCGACGGGCAGGCCGCGCGCCACGGGCACCGCCACCCTAATCCAGACACCGCCGGTTCCGGCCGAGGAGGCCGGACGCCACGCTGCGCGCGCACCCGGTTTGACCGGGGGACGTGGTGGAGATGAAGGGGCAGGCGGGAGGGCCGGTGCGTCGGATGGCCGGTGACCGCGCCTCGGCCGCGTGAGCGGAACCGAGGATTGCAGGACATGTCCACCTACGTTCAGGGAGGTCGTCATGCCGCGGCACAGCCGCTTGGGCAGGTTCGGTATCTGGAGCGGGGCCTGGGGCAACGCGTTGCGCGGCAACGGCCCGGCCGACATGGGCGAGTTCGACGACGCGGCGGCCGAGCTGGACGCGCTGGGGTACGGCACCCTCTGGCTCGGCGGGAACCCTGCCGTCGGCTACGCCGTACCGCTCCTCGACGCGGCTCCTCGCGTCACCGTGGCCACCGGCATCCTCAGCATCTGGGAGTACGGGGCCGCCGAGGTCGCCGCCCAGTGGGCCGACCTTGAGAGAAGGTATCCCGGGCGTTTCGTCCTGGGGCTCGGCGTGAGCCACGAGGGCTTCGCCGAGCGGTACGCGCGCCCGTACTCCGCGATGCGGGAGTATCTGGACGCGCTGGACTCCGCCGCCGATCCGGTGCCCGCGCAGGCGCGGGTGCTGGCCGCTCTCGGCCCCAGGATGCTGGAGCTGGCCAGGGACAGGGCCGCGGGCGCGCACCCGTACCTCGTCACCGTCGAGCACACCGCCCGGGCCCGCGAGATCCTGGGAGAGGACGCCCTGCTCGCCCCCGAGCTGAAGGTCGTCCTCGATCCCGACCTCGAAAGCGCCCGCGACACCGCGCGCGGCTATCTCCGCCTCTACCTGAAGCTGCCCAACTACACCAACAACCTGCGCCGGCTGGGGTTCGGGGAGGACGACTTCCGCGACGGGGGCAGCGACCGGCTGGTGAACGCGGTGTTCGCGCTCGGGGACGCCGACGCCGTCGCCGAGCGGGCCGCGGACTTCCTGGCCGCGGGAGCCGACCACCTGGCGATCCAGGTGGTGACCGACGACCCCTTCCATGACCTGCCGCGCGCCGCGTGGCGCCGCCTGGCCGGGGCACTCCCGCTGGACGGCTGAGCACGGGCCCGCTTCGCGGGACGCGCACCGGGAGCCGACCGGCCCTCGTCCGGGACCCGCACCGGGCCCCGGTCAGCCGATCCGGTCGGCCGATCCGGTCAGCCGAGGCGGTCAGCCGATGCGGAGCGGGAGCGTGCGTGGCCCGCGGACCTGGCCGGTCGCCCAGGTCACCGCCGCCGGGTCGTCGAGGCTGAAAGCCGGGATCCGCTCCAGCCAGACCTCAAGGGCGACCCGCAGCTCCATGCGGGCCAGGTGCGAGCCCACGCAGCGGTGGATACCCAGGCCGAACGCGGCGTGCCGGTTGACCTCGCGGTCGATGACGACCTCGCCCGCCCGGTCGAACTGCGCCTCGTCGCGGTTGGCCGCGGGGAACGACAGCAGGATCCAGTCGTCGGCCTTCATGTCGACGCCGTTCCAGTGCATGTCCTCCTTGACCAGTCGCGCCATCGTGACCGGCGCGTAGGCCCGGAGGAACTCCTCCATCGCGGTCGGCAGCAGGGCGGGCTCGGCGACCAGGCGCTCGCGGTCGGCCGGCGTCTTGGCCAGGTGCCACAGCGACGCGCCGATCGCGCTCCACGTCGTGTCGATGCCGGCGATGAGCAGCAGCGCCATCGTGCCCGCCACGTGCAGCGACTCCAGCTTCTGGCCGTACAGCTCCGCGTTGATGAGGTAGGTCGTGAGGTCGTCCCGAGGGTTGTCGATGTGGTCACGGATCTGCTTCAGCAGGTAGTCGAACAGCATCTCCATCCGGGGGATGCGCTCCTCCGGGGGCAGGTTCACGCCCTCCAGCGCGTTCTCGACGAATTCGCGGAACCGCGGCCCGTCCTCGGGCGGGAAGCCCAGCATGTCGGCGATGACGCGCGTCGGGATGTGCTGGGCGTAGTCACGGGCGGCGTCGATGACGTCCTGCCCCTCCAGCGTGTCGAGGAGCGAGTGGCAGAACGCCCGCGTCGCCGGCTCCTGCCTGGCGACCGTCGTCTTGGTGAACATCGGCAGCAGCAGCTTGCGCGCGTCGTGGTGGAAGGGCGGGTCGGAGGAGATCGGCGGCGTGCCGCCCACCGGCGCCACCTCGGGCGGCGGCCGGAAGTTGCTCACGACGACCGACCGGGAGGAGAAGCGCTCGGTGTCGTAGGCGATGGCCGCGACGTCCTCGTAGCGGGTCGGCAGCCACGCGCCGCCGAACCGGTCGGTGTGCGCGATCGGGCAGCGCCGCCGCAGGTCGTCCTGGATCGGGTACGGGTCGGCCGCCCACTCCGGCTCGGTGTGGGAGAAGTCGGTCGCCCAGTCGGAGACCGGTCCGGTGACGACCGCGTTGCGCACGCCGTCAGGGCGGTCTCGCAACCTCTCCTGGAACTCCTGCTGGCCGAAGCGGTCATCGACGGTCATGTCGCGCCTCCTGGAGGATCTCGATCGTTCTTTCCGGGCAGTTCGCCACGGCCAGGCGTGCCGCCTGCTCCTCGTCCGGTGGTACGACGCCGTCGCCGACGACATGCCCGTAACCCTCGTCGTCCTCGCCGAACAGGCCGGGGGCGAGGTCGTAGCAGCGACCGTGCCCCTGGCATCTGTCGGAGTCGAGCTTCACTCTCATCAGGGCGCTCCCCTCTGTGCGGTGCTGTCGACGCTGTCGGCAGGGGCCAGGGCGGCGACGACACGGGTGAGCAAGGCCGCCCACTCCTCGTCGTCGACCGTGTGCAGGTCGGATGTGACGAGCGCGCTGCCCATCGCGAGCAGCAGGCAGAAGTGCGACAGCGCGTCCGGCGACAGCGCGCCGTCCAGCTCGCCGGCGTCCTGGGCGGCACGGACGAGCCCGGCGAGCCAGTCGGCGCGCTCGCCGACGTAGTCGCGCATCGGCCGGGCGACGTCCTCGTCGCGGCGCGCGGCCACGAGCGCCTCGACGATGAGGGAGCCGTGGGCGTCGGGCCGCCGGCGCGGGAGCCCGCGGCCGACGACGGCCAGCAGCTCGGTGATCGGCCGGTCCGGCTCGGCGGCGAACAGCTTGGCCAGCAGCTGCGGCCCGTGCGCGCGCAGCGCGACCACCAGCAACTCGGCCTTCGAGCCGAAGTGGGCGTACAGGGCGCCGTTGCTCACCCCCGCGGCCGCGGCGATGTCGGCCACGCGCGTGCCGTCATAGCCGCGCAGGGCGAAGGACTCGGCCGCCGCTCGCAGCAGCCGCTCCCGGGTCTCGGTGGCGGTGACGCCCGCGATACGCCCCATAGGCCAATTAAAAGAACGTTCATTTGATATGTCAACAGTGGCGTGATCCCCTGGTCGTCTGTGTCTGACGGCCTTGCAGATGGAAGTGCGTCACCTCAGATGGAAGCGGACATGGAAGCGCGACATCGGGGTTGGCAGTAGGGGCGTGTACGGCAGGAGGTTCGGCCCAAGAAATGCCGGCGATCTGGCCCCGGCGACTGGCGTTAGTGGTGGCACCGGCGTGCGGCGAGTCGTTCGCGTCGTGGGTTGATCGTATGGCCCTGCAGAACGGATGCCCGCCGTGGACGATGGTCGAGGCGTTAGGGCTGGATGTACGCGCGTCAAGTGACGTTCGTTCACTGGCGTACGGCATCGTTGCGACACCGAAGATGTGCAGAGCGATCGAGGCTGCGACAGGCGTAAGCGCCGAGATCGTGCGTGGTATGCACCTGGAGGTGTTCGACGGCTCGGCCGTGGACCTGGCAGGCGTTCCCGTGGGGGTAGGGAGTCAGTCCGTCGGGCAGAGGGCCGTGAGTGGGTGCAGTTCTTCGGCGGCCGGGCATGCCCGAAGTGCCTAGCGGCTTCGGAGGGAGTGTGGCAGGTCTGGTGGAAGCTGGGCTGGGCCGCGGTTTGTCCCGCGCATCGGGTGCTGCCGGTGGATCACTGCCCGAGATGCCGCGTTCCCGTGCGACGGGGCCCGGCCGGTCAGCCGGGCCGTCTGTCTCGCTCACGGATGTCGGCTCCGTTGCAGTGCGGCGCGCTCCTCAGCGGGGCTGTATGCGACCAGCCGATCCCACAGATCAGCACGAGCACGGTGAGCAACGAACTCGCCGATCAGCAGCAGCTCGTGCTCAAGGTGGCGACGCGTCGCCGGCCTGCGCTGATCGCGGGCCAAGTGGTGAGTGCCGGTCAGTCGGTAGCTGTCAAACCGATTGAGACATCAGGCTACTTGTGGCGTCTGTACTGAGGTCTGCGTCTGAAGAGTCATGGATGGCTTGTTGATCCACACGCGGGTGGGCAGCGGCGGAGGGCAGGGCCGACGGCCGCGGAACCGCTCGGGGTGGGCCAGGAAGGCCGCGTTCAAGGTGGCGATCCGCTGGGCGTGGACCTCGACCGCGGAGCCGTCGTGCACCGATGCCGGGGTGTGCATTCCGATACCGGAGTGACGGTGCTCGTTTTCAACTGTCGCCGGTTCCCCGTGAAGCCCGGCCTGGATGGTAACCGTAGGTGCTCTCCGGCAGGGTATCGGCGTGCGACAACGGGGCCGAGCTCCTGGAGAGCACCGCGGGCTCGGCCCGCGCCTTCTTCGCCGTGTTCTCCTCGCGAATCCGACCGGCTGGCCTGGTATGTTTGAAAACTTTGTTCGTACCGGGAAGGAACGCCATGGACGCCCTCTCTTTGCACAGCCGGTTCCTCAGCGACGCGCTTCCTCGGATTCGGCAGGATTCGAGAGTGGCCGGTGTTGCCGTCGCGGGGTCCCTCGCGGGGGGACACCCCGACATCTACTCCGATGTCGATCTCATCGTGGTCATCGACGACGAGGCGTTCGGCTCGGTCATGAAGGAGCGTCTCGCGCTGATCGGCTCGTGGGCCGCCCTTGTGGCGGGGTTCACCGGGGAGCACGTCGGCGAACCCCGCCTGATCATCACGCTCGTCGGGCCACCCCTCCTCCATGTCGACTTCAAGTTCGTGCGGGCTTCCGAATTCGCCGAGCGCGTTGAGGACCCGGACATCCTGTGGGACCGAGACGGCGACCTGGCCGGCTCCCTCGCGGAGCATCCGCTGGCAGCCCCGCAGCTCGACCTCCAGTGGATCGAGGACCGGTTCTGGATCTGGGTGCACTATGGTGCGACGAAACTCGGCCGCGGTGAGCTGTTCGAGGTCATCGGCTTCCTCAGCTACCTGCGCGAGGCCGTGCTGGGTCCTCTGGCTGCTCAACGGGTGGGTGCATCACCCCGCGGAGTCCGCCATCTCGAATCCATCGCACCGGATGAGGCGCGTGACCTTCGGAGAACTCTCTGCGGTTACGACCGGCACGACGCCGGTCAGGCTCTCCTCGCCAGCGTCGAGATCTACCGGCAGTGGCTCGACGACACCGAAGCGGCGATCGAACGCCGCCGCCACGCCGAAAAGCTTGCCGTGCAGTACCTCCACGATGTCATCGATCCGGCGAGCTGACCGAGCTGCCCCGCCGCGCACACCGTCGGGCGGCTGTCTCACGGTGAGGGCCAAGGGCGCCAACGACGGGCCATCGAAGACCTCGCCGCCGCCCACGTCGTTCGGCGACATTGTCCAGCGGCAGTTGGAACAATGGAGCAGCCCTCAGCGCTGAGGGCTGCTCCATTGTTCCCCGAGGCCGTCATAGCCTCCACCCAGTCCACCCGAAGCATGACACTTGATCTTCGACCGGGTACTGCCAACTTCGATGACGCGACCACCCATATTTCGACACCCGTCGAACTGACAGTGCCGAGGTCGGGAGCAGGTCCCACTGTCATCTTCGATGAGTCCAGACAGTCTGCCTGGGGCCCTTGCGGATGTCAGTACGGCACACGGGTCGTCAGTGGGTGCACGCTCATCTGCGGCGACCGGCCCGTCCGGCGCGGCGACAGCGACACCCCGCGCAGGCTGTGGCGGAGGTGAAACAGCCGAACCGCCCGCGCCGACGGCGGAGGCCCCGACCGAACGCCCCCACGTGGCCGACAAGCCGCGCCCGAGCCTGACCCCGACGCCCTCGCCGTCCCCCGAGCCCGAGCCCGACGAGGGTCAGGGAGCCCAACCCCAACACGGCCGAAGACCTGTACGGGGCCGGGTTCACCGTCGTCGACCGGCATCGCCGGCAGAACGGCCGGGCCACCACCCATCTCCTGTACGAACAGGGGACCGGCCTCGACCGAGGGGTCACCCTGTCGAAGAACGTCATCCCGTGCACCGTCGAGATGGGCGCCCTGCTGCGCGTGCAGCAGGGCGCCCACGGTAACGGCTGGGGCCGCTACACCGTCTACGCCGCCCCGACCCGCCTCCTGGCGAGGAAGGAGCGCGTCGTCCGGGGCCGCGATTTCGCCAGGGCGGCGTGGCAGAGCGGCCGGACCCTCTGCGACTAGACCCGCTTCTCGTGCCAGGTGTAGTAGAGGTAGGTGCTGCCGGGCCCGGTCAGCGTGCCGTAGACCTGCCAGAAGCTGTTCGGGGCGAGCGAGAAGCGGAAGACCTTGTCACCGGGCCGGTCGTCCACGAAGGCGGTCTGTGTGCCGTTGTTCCAGATCCGCACTTCGATCGTGAACGTTGAGGTGTCCGGGATGTCGAGGCAGATCTCGTAATCGTACGAAAGCGAGCCTCCGATGTTGTAGCTGCGCCCGTCGATGGCCCCTCGCTCCATGTTGGAGGGGATATAGCTGTTGTACGCCCGCGTGTACCCGCCAGTGGAACAGTCGACCGCGGAGGTGGCCGCGGACGCGGGGTTGATGCCGGTGAGCATGGCGCCGAGGACGCCGATGAGAACGAAGATGGTGCGCTTCATGCCTCTCCTCATCCGTGCGAGTGAGCCTCCGACCAATTAGTTGAAGACTGAACTGATTCTGATGAGGTTGCCGTGGCCGGACAAGGCCGGGCGGGGATTCCCGTGAATTCGCGTCAAGTGGGCCACGTTGAGCTGCGCCGATGAATCCGTCCTGCCTGCTTCGGCTGAAACTAAGGTGAAAGCCGCATGTCAGAGGGTTCGGAGGTGGCCGTCGCCTCCCCGACGTCTGGTGCTTACGGTCGCCCGCCGGAAACCGGTAAGCCCACGGGCGTGCCGTCACGTGGCGGGCTCGCTGGGGGCCGGCGTGCCGGCCACCCTGATCGGCGACTCCCTGGAGGCCGCCCGCACCCGCAGGCGCTCTGGGAGATCCCGGCCTGGAAGGGGCAGGAGCCGAGACCGGCCTCGACAGCGCCTTGTCTGCGGCAGATCCGCATGGGTCAGAATGTGCCGATGGCGATGTCCGCTGGCGACTCCGGTCCGGTCCGGATTGTGACGGCCGTTCTTCGCGACGGCGATCGGGTGTTGCTGTGTCATCGAAGCGCCGGACGCCGTTGGTATCCCGATGTGTGGGACCTGCCGGGCGGTCATGTCGAGGAGGGGGAGGATCCGAAGGAGAGCCTTGTCCGCGAGCTTCGGGAGGAGTTGGGAATCACGGCATCGGAGCCGTCCGGCCCGCCGATGCGTGAGATCCGGACCGCGACGTTCGACATGCAGATCTGGTTGGTCGACGGGTGGGCCGGAACACCCGTCAACGCCGCGCCGGACGAGCACGACGCTGTGGCGTGGTTCGAGACGTCCGACCTTGACAGCCTGAGTCTCGCCCATGAGTCGTATCTCTCGATGCTCACCGCCGTGCTCGTCACGTGACGTCGCTCCGGAGGCCAGGGGGGCGCTCATCGGCAGAACGGTGCCGGACAGTCGCTGTCCCGGACGCGGTGACTTCGGATAGGCCCATGGCCGGGGGTTCTCGGTCGCGGACCGCGAGAGCCGAACCTGTCGCCCGGGGAGATCAACGGCGATCACCTCGGCAGAGACCCGGCCGCCGACTTCAAGGATGTCGGCGGCCGAGCCCCCGAAGGACCCCGGGAAAGATCGAGCGGGCCGATGGCACCGACTGGAGCGCCGGCGAAAGCGTCGAGAAGCACGGTCGTTCCCGATCGCGTGATCTCTGCGACGGTCCCGGTGAGGACATCGCCGACGTTCACGGTCCTCGGCCCTGGACGGCGACCGTCGAGGGCCGTGGAGGGCGGCAGCGGCCGGGCAGGGGCTGGATCACCGCGGCCGGCTCAGCGGCCGTGGGCCCAGATCAGACCGCCCTGGCCGGAAGACGCCGCGCCGACCGCCCAGGCGGAACCGCTCTCCGGCCGGATGGCGAGGTCACGGACGAGTGCTCTCCGGTTCGGCGGAGCCGGAAAGGCGTCCGGCTCGACACCGTCGGTGCCGATGTGCAGGAACCCGCTGCCCCCGCCCTTGGCGTCGTAGACGACCCAGGCCCCGCCTCTGCCGTCGGGCTCCGCCTGGGCGCGCGGCTGAATGCCCGGCTCGCCACGGACCTCGAAGCCGAAGCCGCCCAGATAGCCCGTCAGCAGCAAGGTCTCACCGCAGAAGGAGCGCCTGGCGCCGCCGCACGGCCAGGCGACCCAGCCGACGGCCATCACCCGGCCGGTCTCACCGTCGACCGCGACATCCGTCAGCTCCGAGATCTGGCCCGAGCGCGCGGACGGAATCGCGGGGAGCGCGACCGTGCGCCAGGCCGCGCCGCTCCAGCGGGCCAGAGCCGCCCTGCCCCGCACCGAGCCCGCCGCCCACTTGCCGTCGAGTCCCTTGACCACGATCGGGGTGTCGACCTTGCGCCACACCGACCCGGTCAGGCGCCGCAGCGTGGACCGCGCCTTCCACCCGGAGCCGTCGGCCACGGGGAAGGTGTTCGAGTTCTCGACGACCCACAGGTTCTCGCCGATGGCGTACGCCCGGTCCACCCGGCCATGGCGCCACCGCTTGACCTGCCAGCGCCTGCCGTCCCACCGGGCGTACCGCGACGTGCCGAACGCCCAGACCCTGGTGTCGGACGCCGACGTCAGCCGCTTCACCCGGAAGCCCGGCCCGGTGACCCGCTTGAAGGCGGACCGGCCGCCCTTGAGCAGGAGCGACTCGGTGCGACCCGATCCGCGATCCGGGCGCCTCGTCCCGGCGACCCAGACCGCCCCGCCCGGCGTCACCGTCACCGCGTCGTAGGAGTCACGGCGCTGCTCATGGACGATGCTCCACTGACCGGCCGGTGCCACGGCGTGGGCGGCGGCCGGCCCGGCGGCGACGAAGAAGGCGATGGCTGCGGCGGCGCCGCGAAACAACATTCCCATAAGGGTGAGACGCGCCTTCCGGAGGAAAAGTTTGCACGCGGCAGGGCGGGCGGTGGCGAGATCCGGACCCCTCGCCCGGCCGTCTCCGTCCGGCGACGAGGCGTGCTTGGCGACCGTCGCGTCGTCAGGCCGGATCGAGGCCGCCTCTTGTCGGAGCCGGGGGTGGGGTAGAGGGTGTTCCGTTGCGTGCGTGGTGCGCGAAGGCGTGCACGGCGCGGACGTGGCACCGTGACCGGGGCGGTACACGACCGCCCCTGTCGGACTGGCGGCTTGATCGGCTTCGTGACAGGCCGTGCCGTGCCGGGGAACGGCGTGCCGGGGAACGCCGTTCGGGGGAACGGCGCCCGGGAGAACGGCACCCCCCGACGCTCTCGCGTCGCCGGTGGGCTCAGGGCCGCGGGCGGGGCCGGCCCTCGTCCTTCGCCGCCGGGCGGGCGGCGGGCCCGGGCGCGGTCATGTCGAGCAGCAGCATCGCGTCGTGGTCGGGGGTACCGGGCTCGGCGACATAGACGCCCAGGCGCTGGCCGGGGGTGCCCTCCAGGTTCATGGACTGGGGGCTGAGCTCGATGGTGCCCACGTGGGGGTGGTGGAAGGTCTTGAGGGTGTGCCTGCGGCCGGTCACGTCATAGCGCTCCCAGAGCTTGGCGAAGTCGGCGCTCTTCAGCAGCAGCTCGCCCACCAGGCTGGTCAGGTCGGGCGCGTCGGGGGCGGTGCCGGCCTGGGCCCGCAGGCGGGCCACGCAGCCGCGGACCTGGTTGTCCCAGTCGGGGAACAGATCGCGGGAGGCGGGGTGGAGGAAGAGGTAGCGGGCCAGGTTGCGCTGCTTGAGCGGCCAGTCGTCCATGCCCGCGTACAGGGCGAGCCCGCCGGGGTTCCAGGCGAGAAGGTCCATGCTGCGGCTGACGATGTAGGAGGGACTGGGGCGCATCGTCTCCAGCAGCAGCCTCAGGTGCGGGCGTACGGTACGGCTGGGCGAGGGCGGTGGTCCGGAGGCGTGGTGGGCCGCGCGGGCGACCAGCTCGCGCAGGTGCTGGTGTTCCTGGTCGTCGAGCCGCAGGGCGCGTGCGAGAGCGTCGATCACCGAGGGGCTGGGGCGGGTCTCCTTGCCGCGCTCCAGGCGCACGTAGTAGTCGATGCTGATCCCGGACAGGGTGGCCAGCTCCTCCCGGCGCAACCCCGGGGTCCGGCGCAGACCCGTACCGGCGGACAGGCCCACCTGCTCGGGGCCGGTCTGGGTACGGCGGGCACGCAGGAACCGGCCCAGCTCCGTGTCGCTGCCGCCGGTGGTGGGGTGCTGGGATGCCATGCCCTCAGTCTCACACCGTGCCGGCGTGCTCGGTGGCCGGGTGGGGGGCCGTGTCATTACCCCGAACGTCACACCCCGGCACGACCCGCCCTGGCACCGAAGCCGGAACCACGCGAGAGTGGACATTAATAACGAGCTATATGTCCATTTTGGTGCGGGTTGATGATCGCCGCGACGCGGCGGTGACCACCCGGCCACCCCGCCCCGGAAGCGCACTCTACGCATGTGAAATATTGCGGAAAGTGACATCCTGGGGCGGGAGCCGCGCCCGCCCCTCACGACATCCATGCCAGGAACGGAGAAACCCGATGAAGCACATCCTGCTCGGAGACCTGGAGGTCTCCCGCATCGGCCTGGGCGCGATGGGTATGTCCCACGGCTACACCGGCGCCGGCACCGACGAGGCCGAATCCGTCCGCACCCTCCACCGTGCTCTGGAACTGGGCGTCACCTTCATCGACACCGCCGAGATCTACGGCCCCTACACCAACGAGGAACTCCTCGGCCGGGCGCTGCGGGGCCGTCGCGACCAGGTGGTGCTGGCCACCAAGTTCGGCCTGGTCTCACACGGCGGCGCGGGCCCCTGGAACCTCGACAGCGGCCCCGCCAACATCCGCGTCGCGGTCGAAGGCTCGCTCAAGCGCCTGGACACCGACCGCATCGACCTGTACTACCAGCACCGGGTCGACCCGAACACGCCCATCGAGGACACCGTCGGCGCGCTGGCCGACCTGGTCACCCAGGGCAAGATCCGCGCGATCGGCCTGTCCGAGGCCGGCCCGGAGACCATCCGCCGCGCCCACGCGGTCCACCCGGTCACCGCCGTCCAGTCGGAGTACTCGCTGTGGACCCGCGGCCTGGAGGAGCGCGTCCTGCCGGTGCTGCGCGAACTGGGCATCGGCCTGGTGCCCTTCTCGCCGCTGGGGCGCGGCTTTCTGACCGGGAAGGTCCGCTCCACCGACGGCTTCGCCGAAGACGACTTCCGCCGCGGCAACCCGCGTTTCACCGGCGAGAACTTCCAGCGCAACCTGCGCATCGCCGACGAGGTCGAGGCCGTGGCCGCCGAGGCGGGCGCCACCCCCGCCCAGGTCGCGCTGGCCTGGCTGCTGGCCCAGGGCGACGACATCGCGCCCATCCCCGGCACCAAGCGTGTCAGCCGGGTGGAGGAGAACACCGCCGCCGACGGCGTCCGGTTGACCCCCCGGCAGATCGACCGGCTCTCCAGCCTCCCTCCGGCCGCGGGAGACACCCACCCCGAATCCGGCCTGCGGATGATGGAGCGCTGACCCGAGGAGTATCGAGGAGTATCGAGGAGCACGTCATGCGAGCAGCCGTCATGTACGGCACCGGCTGCCGCGCCATGGCCGAGCGCCGCGCGCTCGAAGTCCTCATCCGCCCCTGAGCATGAGGCGACGCCGCGACACAGTCCCGGCATCACCCGCGAAAGGACATCCCATGCGGACCGTCACCCTGAACAACGGCGTCGAGATGCCGATCCTCGGCTTCGGCGTCTACCAGATCCCGCCCGAGCAGACCGAGCAGGCCGTCACCGACGCCCTGGCCGCCGGTTACCGGCTGCTGGACACCGCCGCCGCGTACCGCAACGAGGAGGCCGTCGGCCGCGCGATCAAGAGCAGCGGCATCGCGCGCGACGACCTGTTCGTCACCACCAAGCTGTGGGTGCAGGACCCCGGCGAGGACAACACCAAACGCGCCTTCGACGCCTCGCTGCGCAAGCTCGGCCTGGACCACCTCGACCTGTACCTGATGCACCAGCCCTTCGGCGACGTCTACGGCCAATGGCGCGCCATGCAGAACCTCTACCGCGAAGGCCTCATCAGGGCGATCGGCGTCTCCAACTTCTATCCCGACCGGCTCGTCGACCTCATCGACCACAACGACGTCACCCCCGCGGTGAACCAGATCGAGACCCACCCCTTCTTCCAGCGCACCGCCGACCAGGAGATCATGCGCGAGCGCGGCGTCCAGATCGAGTCGTGGGGCCCGTTCGCCGAAGGCAGGAACAACCTGTTCGCCCACCCGCTGCTGAGCGAGGTCGCCGGCGCGCACGGCAGGTCGGTGCCGCAGGTCGTGCTGCGCTGGCTCGTCCAGCGAGGCGTCGTGGTGATCCCCAAGTCGGTGCGCCCCGACCGGATGGCGCAGAACATCGACGTCTTCGACTTCGAGCTCACCGACGACCAGATGGCCCGCATCGCCACTCTGGACACCGGAAGCTCGCTGTTCTTCGACCATCGGGACCCGGCCATGGTCAGCCAACTCGGCCGGGCGCGCGTCAGCGACTGACCCGGCCGGAAGCGGGCTCCGTCACCGGCCCGCCGCGCCGGTGCGATGCCGGAAGCGGGCTCCGCCGTCGGCCTGCCGCGTCGGTGCGATCCCCACGCCGCGCGGAGCGGCGGCCCGCCCGCACGTCGTCCAGCCCCACGCCCTCACACCCACCGGAGCATGTGATGACGAACCTCGGCGACGATCACACCGCCGCGCCGGAACGGCGCTCGTTCCTGCGTAACACGTTCCTGGCCGGAGGGGCCGTGATGGCCGGAGTCCCGATCCTCGGTTGTGCCTCCTCCCCGCCCGACCCGCCCAGCCCCGCGCGGGCCGGCCTGCCCGCTCCAGCCCGGCCGCGACGTCCGTCCTGCTGGCCTGCTTCTCGCGGCCGGGCGAGAACTACCACTACGGCGGCCGCCGGAACCTGAAGGTCGGCAACACCCAGGTCCTCGCCCAGATGATCAGCGAGCGTCTCGACTGCGACCTCCACCGCATCCGGGCCGCCGACCCCTACCCCGACGACTACGGCCAGACCGTCGCCCGCAACGTCCGGGAACAGGACGCCGACGCCCGCCCCGCCATCGCCGGCCCCCTGCCCGACCTCGGCCGTTACGGCACGGTCCTGCTGGCCGGCCCCATCTGGAACGTCCGCGCCCCCATGATCATGACGACGTTCACCGAGAAGCTCGACCTCACCGGAAAAACCGTCCACCCCGTCACCACCTACGCCGTGAGCGGCCTGGGCACCACCGAACGCGACTACGCCGCCTCCTGCCCCGGCGCCACCATCGGCGACGGCCTCGCCGTCCGCGGCGAAGAGGTCACCGGCGCCGGCCCCGACATCGACGCGTGGCTGCGCCGCACCGGCCTGCCCCGCAGATGACCCGGGCGCTCGGGACGGCCGGACGTTCGGATGTCCGGCCGGTCGGTCGTCGGGACGGTCGTCGGGTCGGTCGAGCCATGTCCTAGGCGTCGGGCCAGAGCCGCCAGAGCTGGACCGCGCCGCTGCGGCAGCACGTCGCGAGCAGGGAGCCGTCGGCGTCGAAGGCGACCTTCGTCTCTGCCCCGGCTCTCATCGGGACGCCGACCCCGGTCACCGGTCCGGACGGCTGTCTGAGCGGCCTGGTCGCGGCGTCGGCCACTGTCGTCCTCGCTGGCGCCGGAGACGAGACGGGCGTCAGGGGGGCTAGATCGGGAAGTGGCCGCGGCGCCAGTACCAGTGGCGGCCGGCCTTCAGGTGGTCGACGACCGCGCGCTGGAGCGCGGTGCGGCGCGGCAGCCGGTCGAGCGGCGTGGTCAGGGTACGGAACACGAACCGCAGCACCTCGACGTCGGCGTCCAGCCCTTCCGGCTCCTGGTAGGGCTCCAGCTCGAACCTCCGCTGGAACCGGACGATGTTGGAGTCTTCGGGAAGGTACTCCTGCAATTGCGGGTCGAGCAGCCACGAGCCGCAGGCGAACTCCGTGTAGTGCTCGTCGGGAAAGTGGCGCGGGAAGAACGCGCGGGCCTCGTCGAGCGACGCCGCGATCGCCTCGGGGGTCATCGGCCCCGACTCGGGGACGTGCAGGTCGATGGTGGCGCCGCCGCGGTGGTACTGCAGCCGGCCCAGCTCGTAGACGCTGCCGCGCGCGTGCAGCGTCAGCCAGCTCTGCATGACCGGCCAGCCCTCACCGTGCATCCGCCGGTCGATCGCGAGGTTGCGGCCCAGGTCCGCGAGGCTCACCCACGACACGGCGTCGGCGACGCCGTGGTCGCGATGGTAGCTCGTGGCGACGTCGACCAGGGCCAGGTACGCGTACACGTAGAGATGCCGCCAGGCGGGACCCCGTTCGCGCGGCAGCTCGGGGCCGGGCGACAGCCAGCCGTGCCCCCCGAGGTCGGCGCGGACCAGGGCGATCGAGCGGTCGAGCAGCCAGCGCAGCTCCGGGGTCCACAGGGGAGAGCCGGGGTCGGGCCAGCCCGCCATGATCTCGGCGGCGTCGTCCGGCCGCACCGCGAGCCGGTCGAGGATCGCGGGCGCGTCGGCCTTGGCGGGCAGCGGAGCCGACGGCCGGTCGCCGGCGAGGCGGTGCACGCGGTCGACGTCCTCGATGCGCACCCCGAGCCGGGCGGCGGCGGCGTCCAGATCCACGCGGATGATCCTACCCGCCGGTGTCGCAGGGCGGCGGATTGATCCACCTTGAGGTGGTTCGCTCCGCCTCAAGGTGGCTTGCCCCGCGCGGCAGCCGAGGTCCCGCTTGGCAGTCGAGGCCGCGGTCGGCAGCCGAGGCCGCAGTCGGCAGTCGAGGCCCCGCTTGGTAGCCGTCGCCGCGCTCGGTAGCCGAGGCCCCGCTCGGTAGCCGAGGCCGCGGTCGCGTTGAGTATGGGGATACTCATGGCTTTTGCCGGGTCATGACGGACGCTGAGGCAACTTTCCCGAATATGCCGAGGTGTCCCATGACCATCACAACGACGAGACGGCGGTTGATCGTCTTCTCGTCCGCCGGAGTGTTGCTGGCCGCGCTGTTACCGCTGCTGACCGCCCTGCCCGCCGCGGCGGCCACGACCATCTCGGTGACGTTCAGCATCGACTACTTCCAGCGGTTCGAGGTCCCCGACGACGGGATCGACGAGGAAGGGGAGTTCCTGCCCGAGGTCAGGATCGGGGACGCCGCCGGGACCCAGCGCAGGGCGCCCGTGTCGGACGACGTGTTCCGGCCGAGCCAGGCGCACTTCGGCGACCAGAAGTGGGTGTTCACCCAGAACGTCACCCTGCAGGACGACCAGACGAAGATCCCGGTCCTCGTCCGCATCTGGGACGACGACGACACCGGCGGCCTCGGCGACGACCGGATGGACGTCTCACCGGCCAATCGTGACGTCGAGCTCAACGTCGAGTACGACCTGGTCACCGGCGGTTGGTCGGGTGACGGGGTCGAACCGGCCGCGCCGTGTGACAACGATCCCGAGCTGGGACAGACCTGCGCGAAGGGCGACGGCGACTCGAACTTCCCCGAGTTCGGTGACGGCAAGGAGGTCAGGATCGGCTTCAGCCTCGAACACTCACCTCTCGTCGACCGGGACCAGGACGGCATCCCCGACCTGGTCGAGCGTTTCGGCGTCAAGGACGTGAACGGCGCGATGATCGCCGACCTCGCCCGGCTCGGCGCGGACCCCTGCCGCCGGTCGGTCGTCGTCCAGCTCGACTACATGGCCGGGGCCGCGAACGGCCACTCGCACCAGCCCAAGCAGGCCGCCGTCGACGAGGTCGTGAACGCCTTCGACGCGGCGGACCTGCCGAACACGGCCGCCCAGTCCTGCCCCTATCCGGGCGCGCACAAGCCCAAGGGCATCGACTTCGTCCACGTGCCCGGCAGCCCGGTCACCGAGCAGCCGACCATGACCGAGGACGACGCCGCGTTCGCGACGGCGCGACGGAACCACCTGCACCACCGGCTGCGCCCCTACGCCCACTACGCGATCCTCGCGCACGACCTGCAGAACGCCAGCCGTAACTCGGGACGCTGCTGCTCGGACGTGAAGGACTTCGTCGTCACGCTCGGGTCCTGGCGGCTGGCCGGCGTGTCGGCCGGGGCGAACGGCGTCCTGGAGACGACGCCCGCCGGCGACGACGCGCTCGGCCGCGGCAGCGAGATCACCCCGGGCCCCGACGGAAATCTCGACTCCGTCCCGGCGGGCAACGACGTGATGACCGGAACGTCGATCTTCCCCGGCCCCGGCGGCGTCCTGGAGACGGTCCGCGCGGGTGACGACGTGGAGCTCGACATGACCGTCGACGTGGGACCCGACCGCGACATCGACACCACGGCGAACACCACGTTCCCGGCCGACGACGAGCAGCTCTACGACCTCGGGACCGGTTCGGAGTACGCCCAGGTCGGGACCGTGCGCGACCAGTCGGGCACGATCATGCACGAGCTGGGACACGCGCTGGGCCTGGAGCACGGCGGTGACGAGAAGACGAACAACAAGCCGAACTACCTCAGCGTGATGAACTACAACTTCGATCCCGGCGGCATCCCGATCGCGCCGCCCGCCCCCCGGCTCAGGGACAACATCAACATCACCGCCGCGCAGCGCCGCCTCGACTACTCCAACGTCTCGCTGCCCCCGCTGAACAAGGCGGGCCTGGACGAGTCCGCCGGGATCGGTGACGGCACCGACTTCACGTTATGGACGGACCCGGCCGGCCGCTACCGCGTCGGCCGGGGCAACGGGCCCCTCAACTGGAACTGGAACCTCACCCCGGCGGGAGCGCCGCTCTTCGACACCGGCACGGTGTCCGTCGACATCAACGCCGACGACGACGCGCCGGCCCCGCGTAAGACCACGCTGTTCGGTTTCCGTGACTGGAACAACCTCAAGTACCGCGCCGGTGTCCTGTCCGACGGCACGGCGAACACCGACCACGGATCCGAGGTCGACTTCACCAGGGTGATGCGGCGGGAGATCGAGTTCTTCCGCTTCTACGACCCCGACCTGGCCGTTTCGAAAACCGTCGACCGGGCCGACGCCCTGCCCGGCGACACGCTCGCCTACCGCGTGAGGACGGACAACGTCGGCACGGGCGCCGCCACCGCGATCGAGCTGACCGACACCCTGCCCGACGGCACCACGGTGACCAGGACGACCCCGTACCTCGACGCGGCCAGGTCGGCGACCGAGACCTTCGACCACCGCGTTGCGTGCGACGTCGCCGACGGGACCGTCCTGACCAACACGGCGGCGGTGACGGCGAAGGACGCCGGCGGCGACCCCGAGGTGAACACGGCGAACAACACCGCGAGGGCCACGACCACCGTGCACGCCCCCAGGCTCACCCTGACCAGGAGCGCGCCGCGGACCGTCAACGCCGGTGAGGCCATGACGATCGACCTGACGGTGACCAACTCCGGCAGCGCCGCCGCCACCGGCGTGACCCTCACCGACACCCTCCCGGCCGAGGTCCACTACAGCCAGGCCCTCGACCGGGGAGCCGGGCCCAGACCCTCGTCCGTGACCACCAACCCCAACGGCACGACCACGCTGAACTGGTCCCTCGGCACGCTCGACGGCGGCCAGAGCCGCGGGATCCAGTTCACCGCGCGGCCCGGCCTGCTCTTCGCCGGCGGCAGCACGATCTCCGGCACCGCCGTCACCACGTACCGGAACGCGAACGGGTGCGTCTACACCCCGGTGAGCGCCACGGCCTCCACCGAGATCACCGAGGTCACCCCGACCCGTAACCCCTGGCCGCAGCTCACCTGGCAGCTGCACGGAGACCGGCAGAGCGCCGAACTCCTGGCCCGCGTCCAGGCGACCGACACCCGCTTCGACGGGGCCGACGGCTCGGCCCCCGACGGCGTCCTCACCCGCGCCGAGGTGAGGGACGTCTTCGGCCTCTCGCTCAGCCAGTCGCAGCTTCTCCGGGCCCAGCTGCTGACGACCTACCTCAACCTCGCCGACCGGCGCGTCAACGCCACCACGAGGATCGTCTCGCTGGTGGCGGCCAGGCTGGACCTGCGCTCCGTGGGCCAGGCCGTACGCCACGCGCACGCCACCCTCAAGCTCCCCGACAACCTCGCCAACCTGCTCAAGTACGGCGAGGCGAAGACCCTGCTCACCGAGATCAACCTCAACCTCAGCGAACGCTACTGACCCCTACCCCTGACCCCGGCATTCCGATCGCCCGGCGTCCGCCCGAGGTTCCCCGGACGGACGCCGGGCGAAGGCCACTCGTCGCAGGCCGGGCCCACCGGCCGATAGGGGAGTCAGCCGAACCGGTTCCACCGGACCCGGGGGGCGTCGGGGGACACGGCCGCCCGTACCTCGTCCGTGAGGGCGGCCGCGTCGGCCACGACCTGCTCGATCTGCCGCGTCGACTCGCCGACGTGGCCGAACAGTCTCCGCGCCCGTGCGGCGAAGTCCCTCGGAGCAGTGGGCAGTCGGCCGGTCGAGGCCACCATGCCCTTCTCGTTGACCAGCCACTCGCCCGCGTGGCCGTGCAGGGCCTGACAGGCGACGCCGACGGCGCGGAACAGGCAGCCGGCGGCGTAGGCGGGGTCGGTGCCGGCCGCCCCGTACCGCGCCAGTGCCACGGAGAAATCCGCCTCCCACAGGCCGTTCACGAGCGCCGTGCCCAGTGCCTCCGGATAGGTGCGGGTGCGTTCCCGCAGGTCGGAGAGCTCGCCGGTGGGATCGGCCAGCACCCGGCACAGGGCCACCTCGCCGGCGTAGGCGTGGGAGTGGAAGCCCAGCGGATGCCCGGCCTGGACGCCGACCTCGTAGCGGCCTTCCTGGCAGTCGGCCCAGATCCGGTGGACCCGGTCCAGGTCGCGGTAGATCCAGTCGACCCGCTGACCGTCGATGGTGAGCCAGCCGCCGCCGTCGACCCAGGGGCCCCAGCCGCCCGGCTCGGTCAGCTCGGTCGGCTCTCCGGTCTCCCGCGCGGCCAGCGCCCGCAGCGCCGTCACGTCCAGGTCGCCCCGGTAGTACAACCCCAGGTCGATGTCCGAGTCCGGGCGGTGCGTGCCACGGGCCCGGCTGCCGCCGAGCACCACCGCGACCACCCCGGGGACCTGTGCCAGCCGCCGCGCGAGCGCCTCCAGCGCCGTGTCGTCCATGGGGACGTATTCGATCACACAGCGGCGAAGCCCCTCCACCGGAACCGGTGGAGGGGCTTCGGGGCGATCGGGCCGGCCCGGAAAGCCCGGAGAGACCGGAAGGACCGGAAGGACCGGGAAGTCCGGAGGGACCGGAAGGATCAGCCCGGGGGGAAGTTGCCGTTCTTGGCGACCGGCAGGGCGATCTGGCTGGCGCCGCTGAGAACGGCCTGCTCGATCGGGAGACCGGCGAGGACGGGGTTGATGTGCCGCAGGGTCAGCGAGACCGTGGGCAGGGCCGGGGTGGAGAGGTCGAACTTCTCCAGGTCGATCCACCGGACGATCTTGAGCACCTCGTCCGGGATGACGTCACCGGCCTTCTGCACCGGGACGCACAGCTGGCGGGCGTTGAGGACCACCGCGCCGTGTGTGGGGATGATCGGGGTCAGGACGGGGTTGAGTTGGCGCAGGGACAGCTGCTGGTTCAGCGGGTCGTTGGGGGTGATGCCGTAGCACTTGAGGTCGATGTGGCGGACGAGCGACAGCACCTCGGACGGTGGGAGCACGTCGTTCTTGATGACCGGCACGCACAGCTGCTGCGGGGTGTTCATGGAGATCTGGGTGCGCGGCAGGGACTGGAACAGCGGGTTGAGGTGGCTGAGCACGAGGCCCGTGGTCACCGTGGTGCCCGAGATCCGGTAGCAGGCCAGGTCGATGTACTTGATGAAGTCGAGTGCGGGGGAGGGGGGCGCCTGGTTGTTCTTGGCGACCGGGACGCACAGTTGCTGGCGCGGGCCGAGGGTGACGGTCTCGATCGGCAGGTTGCTGAGCACCGGGTTGAGGTGCCGCAGCGTGAGCGTGGTGGCGGGCGGCTGGTACGAGTTGGTCTTGAAGCATTCGAGGTCGAGGAAGGCGGTCAGATCCTTCGGTGTCGGCAGCGCGAGAGCGCTGGCGGGCGGCACGCAGAGGAACGCCACGGAGAGCATCGCGACCACGGCGGAGGCGAGGCGCCGGATCATCGTTTTCCTGCGCCCGCGAATTCCGGTTACGGATCGGTCCATTGCGGCTCCAAAGGCTGGGGGGTGAGCTTTCTTCACGCTGAGTGTGTGCCGCTACGGCCCGACTTTCAATATATTTGTCACCTTTTTGTCACACAGAAAATTCGGGCCGACGGGCCGGGGATTTATCACCATGCAGAAAAGCGTTTCCCGTTTCGCTGGTAACCGGAATACGGCGGTTTATTAAAGGTCTGTCAAGCCGATGAGACAGGTCATTGGAAAGGCGCACCGAGGTAAGTTGACATGAGAACGGGGCCCCGGTAATACGGCGGCGAGGCTCTCCGGCCGGGGCCCGACGCCCGGACCCTGACCGGAGAGCCTCACCACCGCCTCAACCTGCGATGATCCGTCCCGTCGAGTCACCGCCGTGCTCCCGACTCACCGCACCTGACCGCGTTGGAACGCGTATTCCGGGTGCCGGGGTCGGGGCCGTTGGGTTTCGCTTTTCACGGGGGCGCGAAACGGCGAAGGAGCTCAGGGGGCGAAAGCGGCTCTTCGCGGTCGAGGGTGTGAACGTCGCCGACTGGCCGCCGGGCTCGACGAGTTTCGGTTCGGTCGTCGTGGGGCGACGCTTCGAGCCCGATCGCGCGGTCCCGACCTGTCGCGCTGTCCCGGTCTTTCGCGCGGTCGAGCCGATGGTTGGCGCCGCCGTTGTGGTCGTGCGGGAATCGCGGGGCGACACGGGGCCGGCTCCTGTCCCATCGCGGATCACATCGGCCGGGGTGCGAGTACGGATCACCCCGGGGACTTGACCGCCGTCGGGAGCCGAGATGAGCGGGCGGTGGTCTGGCGACGGTTTCGGTAGCGGCCCGGGGTCGTTCCGATGATGTCGGTGAACGCCGCGATGAAGCCGCTGGGGTTGGCCCATCCGCAGGCGTGGGCGGTCTGGATGGTGTCGTGACCCTCGGCGAGGAGCACGAGCGCGTGGTAGACGCGGAGCTGCGTACGCCACTCGTAGAAGGTCATGCCGAATTCGTCGCGGAACAGCCGGCTGAGGGTGCGGGTGCCGGCTCCGACCGTCTTCCCGAGTTCGGTGAGCGTGGCGTTGTCCGACGGCTTCTCGTACAGCATCCGGGCGACGGCCCGCAGCCGGTCGTCCCGTGGCTGCGGCAGGTGCAGCGGCTGTTCGTGTGCTTCGCGGAGTTCGTCGACGAGGACCCGAAGGAGGCGAGAGCGCGCGGGGCGGCTGCGGTCGGGTGAGGCGTCGTCGTCATCGCGGGGGCCGGTCAGGGCGAGCAGGACCTCGCGGGCGAGGTCGGAGGCGAGGAACACGGCGGGACGGTCTGGTATGAGCCGGGCGAGGGACGGCGCGAGGAAGACGATGCGCATGTCGGTGTCGCCGTGGGCGCGGTGGTAGTGCGTGAACCCGGCGGGGGTCCAGGCGACCCGGTTGGCGGGAACGACCGACGTGCCGCGCTCGGTGTGAACCGCCAGGACGCCGCTGGCCGCGTACACCAGGTGTCCCCGTGCGTGCGACTGCACCGCGCTCGTCTCGCCGGACGGCCAGAGGTGGCGCCCACCGGACGGCCACACATGTGACGTCACCTCGGCGATCCGGCGAGGTTGGCGGCGAACAGGCATAAGTTGGCATTCTATCGGTGGCACGCCACGCCCTGACCTGGTGACACTGTCTCCGTGCGAAGTGGTCCCCAGCCGGGCGGAGCGCCCGGGCGGACCACCTGTCGTCGAGGCGGCGTGCCTCGACGCCGCGGCTCGCGAGAGAAGGAGAACCGCATGGCGACGTTCGTCCTCGTGCCCGGCGCCTGGAAGGGCTCCTGGTCGTTCGAGGCGGTGGTTCCGCTGCTGGAGCGTGCCGGTCACACCGTTCACGCCCTGACCCTGACGGGTCTGCGGCCGGACGACGACAACGCGGCGGTCGCGACCGCCAACCTCGACACGCACGCCGGCGACGTGTTGCGGCTCCTCGATCGCGCCCACATCGCCGACGCGACGCTGGTCGGCCACAGCTACGCCGGGATGGTGATCGCCGCCGCCGCCGACCGCGCCCGCGGCCGGATCTCACGACTGGTGCATCTCGACGCCTACGTCCCGCGCGACGGCGAGTCGTGCTGGTCGTCGACGAACGAGCACTTCCGGAAAGTGTTCGCTTCCGGCGCCGCGACCACCGGTTACGCCGTCCGCCCGCCCGACGGCGGCGATCCCCGCCGCCGCCCCCACCCCCTCGCCTCGTTCCTGCAGACGATCCGGCTCACGGGCGCGCTCGCCCAGGTCCCCCGCCGGGAGTTCGTCCACTGCTCGGGATGGGAGGACCGGACGCCGTTCGCCGAACTCCGCACCCGGCTCCGGGCCGATCCCGACTGGCAGGTCCACGACCTCCCGACCGGCCACGACGCGATGCACGAGGCCCCCGAGGCGGTCGCAGCACTACTGCTCGGCGAACGGGTCGCGGACGCCTCGGCGCCCGGACGACAGGCTCGCCACTGAGGGCCGCACCAGCCCGGTTCGTCCGCCCCCGATCGTTCATGCCGCCGTCCGGGCCACGGTGTCCCCACGGGTCACGTACTCGGCTTGCTCGGCGCGCATGGCCGAGATCGGGAGGCCGCGCAGGGGTGTGGGACGGCGGCCCGTCGTGCACAGCGGCGGTCAGGCGGGCGGGGCCTGGGTCAGCTCCACCAGCCTGGTGACGGTGTTCCAGTTGCGGGTGGTGGCGATGACGCCATCGGCGGGTGCGAATTTCGCCAGGACCTCCGCGAGCTTGGAGCGGCCCAGGCCGTCCGGAACGTAGAGGTAGAGCGCGCGGTCGCCGAGCCGGAACTCCTCGGGAAGGTGTCTCGCCGCGTCGAAGGACGCCAGGTGCGACGAGGTGACCGGCCTGGAGAAGTACGTGACGTGCAGCTGCCTGCCTTCGAGCGAGGCCGCGGGGAACGGGCAGTCGTCGGCCACCGCCTTCAGATACGCGTGATCACGCACCAGGACGTCGACGCCGAAGCCGAAGTGCTTCTCGATGGCCCCCTCCAGCTGCGCCGCGAGCGCCTTCTCGTCGTCCAGGGCACTGGTGAAGACGGCATTGCCGCTCTGCAGATAGGTGCGCGCGTCGCCGTGGCCGAGCTCGGTGAGCAGCGCCCGCAACTCGGCCATCGGGACCTTCTTGTGGCCGCTCACGTTGACGCCCCGGAGAAGCGCCGCGTACGCCTTCGTCGTCATCCCCACACATTACTGGTGACCAAAGGTCGGCGTTACCCGGAAAACGCCCGTCCTTCGAGGTCGGAGTCGTGATCACGGATAACAGCGGGCTTTCGGGTTCGGTACGGCAACCTCGCCTCACAGGATCACATCCCGCCGAAAGGGGCCACGGCAGTGCGCCGGAAAGGTTTTCTAATTCGGTGGCCTGAGGCTGAACCCCGTGGCGACCCGTGTCGAGTTCCGGTCGAGCATTCGAGTGGGACGGACACCCCGACGTGTTCTTCTGTCATGACGAGGCTCCAAGGATTATGTGTGGTTTACTGCTCACTTCATACATCGCTATTCTGTGGCATTTGGAGCCAGGGTACGGGGGCGGCAGATGAGCGGTCTTTGGAACCAGGTCGCGGTGACGCGTGCGGGTGCGGCCGTATTGCTGGTGATCGCGTTGGGGGTGGCGTGGACCTCCCGCGACGAAGGGGTGCCGGAGCGGCCGGCGCAGCTCCCGGCCTTACCGCGCCCTGCTCCGATCGATGAAGTCTGGCCTGAAGCAGTCAGTGTGGTACCCGCCGAACGAAAGGACGGCACGTGGTTATGGCCCGTTGGCGCACTCGACAGTGATCATCTGCTCTTGAGGACGCATGAGCGCCGTACGGAATTCATTGGTTTCAACACGCGGACCAAGAAGCAGCGCGTTATGGCGCGGGCTCCCAAATGGGCGGCGTGCGGCGGATGTTTCGAGGTCCAGAAAACGGCTGTCGGAACGTCCCACGTGGCGTTCTTCGTCAAGGGGTACGCGCCAGGCGCATCTACTGGTGGGCAACGTCACTACGAGCTGTGGGCCATGCCGCGAACAGGTGGACCCATGCGTATGGTGGTGCGGCTGCCGCCAAACGTTCCGGCCGAGGACGCCTACGTGCACGGCTTTCAGATCGCCGGTGAGCACGCTGTCTGGTGGGGCTATGACGGCGCCGTCTGGCGGGTGCCGCTGAGCGGTGGCGAACCCGAGCAGGTGCTTCCGGGAAGGCGTCTTCGAGTGAGCTCCTGGCCGTGGGCGTATGACGAGTCCGAGCGGACGGTGGTCAATCTTGACACGGGCCAGGAGACCGAGGTGACCGAGATCGATGATCTCCAACGCCGCCTGGCCTGCGGGCCCGCATGGTGTGTGGGGGAGGACCGGCAGGAGTTGTGGAAGGTCACGCAGGCGACGGTGTTGCGTCTGGATGGTTCCGACCGCACCACGGTGCCGGGGGACGCGCTCCTGATGAGGCCGTTGATTCGTGATCGGCTCGCCCTTCTCGGCGTCCCGACGATCGTCGGCGTGTCGGCCGCCGACGGAGATGACTTCATTCCGCAGACCTGGGGATCCGGGGGCCTCGGACATGTCACCCAGGTTTACGACCGCTGCACCCGCCGGACCGCGTTGCTCGGGTCCCACGCCTTGACCAGGGCCACGATGCCATGGGGTGAGATCAAGATCGGTACGTGGCCGCAGGACGGCCCGCTCGTCTTCTGGCGAACGACTCGGAACCGGCTGGTGGTCGCCGACCTGGCCCGCGTGGGTGTCTCCAACTGCCCGGCTTGAGTTGCCGGCGGTTTTCCGGGAGTGCGGATCCGTACTTCGCGACGGCCCGGGACGCCGAGGGGTTGGCGCCGTTGGAGACGACCAAGTGGTTTGACACTGGTTCAACCGCAAAGGCAATCATTCGCCGGAGAGCGCTCGGCGTGGCGGCTCATTGAGGTGAACAGTGCTCTGAGCTGCCAGGACGTTGGATAACTGACCATGTAGGCCCCCTGAGGTACATGATCGAGATCGCGTTGGCGGGTCGATCCGCGAGGATTTTCATTACATGGTCAAGGTTGAAGGGTCGCGTGAACTCGGAGCGCAGGCCGCGCCCCTGGGGGCAGTCCGAGGTCCCAGGGGCGCGGCCGCGTCAGTTCGACCGCGACCTTCCCATGCCTACTTCTTCGGCACGTACAGCCGGATGTTGTCGATGCGGGCCTGGCCCTCACCGACGTTCGTGTACGGCTCACCGATGACGAAGTAGTCGGGGTAGGCCGAGCCGGCCGGCCACTGGTTGTCCCACGTCTTGGAGCCGAACGCGCCCCGCGCGGTGTGCGACGTGTTGAACTGGCCGTCGTACTCCTCGGCGTCCACGTTGTAGTGGAAGATCGGGACGTTCGCCCCGACCACGCCGGCGTCGTCGTCGATGAAGCCCCGGGTGAACCGGTAGGTCTGCTTGCCGACGTTCTTGAAGACGCCGCTCACCTCGAGCGTGTAACCCGCCTCGGTGCGCTCGATGGCGAACGCGTAGTCCTTGTGGGGCATCAGCTCGGGCTGCAGCTCCACGGCCGACTTCTGCACGCCGGAAACCGGCCGACGGTCGCAGCTCGTCACGAACGTCTGCGACTGACCGAGCGAACCCGTGAAGTAGAGCATGTTCACCGTGGTGCGGTTGCTCTGGTCCCAGGGGTACTTCTCGCCGGTCAGCGAGTTGCAGACGTCGTAGCCGTCCGTGTTCCGGGACGGGGCCGGGCTGAACTGGTCCATGAGCACCTTGCGGTGCCAGTGGTACATCGCCAGGTTCCGGGGCATCGCCGGGAAGTCCAGGATCGACATGAAGTGGAACGCGTTGTACGCCTCGTTGCTGTCCTCCCGCACGGAGCGGGTGGCGCAGGGGTCGGCCGGGTCGATGTCGTTCGGGTCGCCGACCCAGGGGTAGAACGTCTTGCACTCCCCGAGGGTGTACCCGTTGTACTTGCCGTCGTAGAACAGCGAGCCGTTACGCAAGCCGCCGAAGTCGAGCGTCTTGAGGTCGTACTCGATGCGGTAGTACTTCGGCAGCGGCTCGGTGTTGCGGATGATCGCGCCACCTGTGTAGTGAGGCACGGTGATCTTGGCGACGGCGCCTGCGGTCTCCAGCTTCTCCGTCTTGATCGACGGACGTTCGGCAGCGTCGGTATAGCTGTCGTCGACCCGCCCGCCGCTCTCGCGCGTGGAGAGGGACGCCGTGAGCCAGCCGTCCCGGCCGAACTTGGTCTCCTGCCGGTAGGTCCGCATGGTCGCCATCGCCGCGTCGAACTTCGGACCGAGCTGAAGACGGTAGAGGTCGCCGTTGTCGTCGTTGAAGTCGTCGACCGGCTCGCTGTAGTCGTCGAGCACCCACGGGCTGGCCTCAGTGCGGATCCGCTTCTCGAACGGCTCGTCGTACTTGAGCCTCCAGCGCGTGGGGACGGGTTCCGGCTCGGGATCGGCGGCCGCGCACGGCGGGGTCACGCCGTCGTCGTCCTGAATGATCGTCAACTTCACGCTGTGGAAGGTCACCCCGGCCGTGCCCGCCTCGACGCGGAAGTCGGCGCCGCCGTTCTCGCGGTTGGCGAACCGGGCGTCCATCAGCTCGAAGCCCGCCGTCTTCCACGTGTTCGACCCGGTGCGGTTCACCGAACCCGTCGAGCCGTACGCGCTGCTGGTCGAGTCGTACTGGACGCGGAATGTGGCCCCGCCCTCGTCGAAGTACTCGACCTGCAGGCACGCGACGAAGGCGCCATCGAAGGCGACCGCGTCGTCGACCTGGAAGTACATGTGCTGCGCCGGTGCCGAGGTTTGCACGGTCTTGCGTGCGCTCCGCCCGCCGACCGTCACGGGTGCGGTCGTGCCGTCACCCTCCTCGATCTGGCGGAGACCGTTCTCCTCGTTGACCTCGCCCAAGATGATCGAGGCACTGGGCCCGTCCGCGGCGGCCGACGTCGCGGCGGCCGGTATCGCGGCGGCCGGTGTCGCGGCGAGGAGCAGAGATGCCCCCAGGGTGACCACGCTCAGGGCCGTCACGGCCGAGCGACGCCTGTGATTGCGAGTTGTTGCTCTCATTACGCTTCCTTCTCCGTTGAGCTAGGCGTCCGTTCGTGCCGCTCCGGGCCTCGGGGCCGCGCGTGAGGCGCGGCCCCCGTCACGGGTGCCGATGTGCGCTGGTTCGGTTCACTCGTCGGTCACGCTCGCGCGCGGCAACTCCTTCCCGGCACCATCGGTGAGCACGAGCGTCGCGGTCGCACCGGACTCGACGGGTGCCGGGAGTTCGTGCGAGACGTACGCGTCACCCGTGAGTCGCACTCGTCAGCGTGCTTCCGGTCGAGTCGTCGACCAGGGCGGCCGTCACGTCCTGGCCGATGAGGGTTGTGAACACGTTGGCCGTGACCGGCACACCTTCGTCGTCGTGGGCGAACCCGACGTGCGCGGCGCCGTCGGCGGTGGCGTTGGCGCCGTCGGCGAGCCCAAGCGCCAGCGCCGAGGACTCCGTCCACGAGCCCGTCCGGTGCGGCTGGAGGACCGCCGAGAAGAACCTGTCGGACGTGCCCGCCCAGAGCTCGATGTATGGCCGTTCGGATTCGATCCGCGTGGCCCGGTACGCGAATCGGCTGGGCCGGTCGGGCTGGTCGATCGTGTCCTTCTTGGTCATCGTGATGTCGACGAGCCGGTACCGGCCGCCGCCGTTCTTCTCCGGGACGCCGAGCTCAAGCAGGGATGCGGCGTGGCGGTGGGCCGTGCTGGCCGCGACATGGGACGCGGCTGCCAGGTCGTACGGGCTCGCACCCGCTGTGCCGGCGGACGCCACCGTCTCCAGCAGCCCGAACGCCTTGGTCGTACTCGACGAATTTTTTATCGTCGCCATTCCTGTCGTCACCATTCGAATAACTCGAATCCTCTTCGATTTGGTACCTGATCACAGCCTTGATAAATGCGAGACGCCTTGTCAAGGGTTTCGATTCGTGGACTTTCCCGACTGATCGACGGATTCCTCACCGGGCATTCGAGTATGTCGAATCGACGGTTCATCTAGACGCCGGCGTGAGCCGTCGACGGTCGCGGCCACGGTGATGGGCACCGCGGCAACCGGTTACGCCGCTTGTCGCAAGGGGAGACAGACTCCCGCCGCACGTGGAGCGCGAGCCCGGTCACCGGCAGGCGTCGTTCGAGGGACGTCAGGCGCACGCTTGCTCGTGCCAACCCTGAGGTCCGCTCGGTGGACTCGGCCACCAGCTGCGTTGTCAATGGCCAGTTGCCAAGTGAATCAGAACAATTTGAGTAGGGCCTCGCATTAATTGTGGAAGGCCTCCAGATCGCTGTACTAATCAAGAAACGTAGGCGTGACAAGCTTGTGCCCCGTTGATCGGGATCGTTTTCGCGGGTGACAGCCTGGATGTATGAGGTATTCAGACAGAAGCGGA
>NZ_JBHMBS010000050.1:0-27446 GCF_042428775.1 Streptosporangium vulgare
TCGCGGCCGGGGGAGGCCCGATCCAGGTGAGCCCCGCGTCGATCACGGCCTGGGCGAACCCGGCGTTCTCCGCCAGGAAGCCGTAGCCGGGGTGCACCGCGTCGGCCCCGGACTGCGCGGCGATCCGCAGCAGCTTGGCGATGTTCAGGTACGTCTCCGCCGGAGACTGGCCGGCCAGCGCGTACGCCTCGTCCGCCATCCTGACGTGCAGCGCGTCCAGGTCCTGCTCGGCGTAGACCGCCACGCCGCGCAGCCCGGCGTCCTTGCAAGCACGCGCCACCCGTACGGCGATCTCACCGCGATTGGCGATCAGGACCTTCCTCATCACGCGTTCCTCCGTGAAATCACGCGTTCCTCCGTGAACGTGGTGACCGATGACCTCGGGTGTGGATCGGACTCCGCACTGCGCTCGGTCCCTGTACTTCGCTCGGACTCCGTGCCGCCGCTCAGATCCTGTGCCGCCGCTCAGGTCCTGTTCCGCTGCTCAGATCCTGTTTCGCCGCTCAGACTCTTTGCTGCGCTCGATCCCTGTACTGCGCCTGGTCCCGGTAGAGCGCCCGGTCCCTGTAGTGCAGCCGGTCGGGGCGTGCCGAGATGGCGATGGCGGTGAGGATGAGCCCCTCGCTCGCCATCCAGCGGCCGCGGAACCCGGTCAGCGGGCGGCCGAACAGGCTGGGGCCGTTCACCAGCAGGCGGGCGAAGAAGGTGCCGCCGACCGGGTCGAACGTCACCGTCGCGCTCTCGAAGTCCAGCCAGCGTTTGGTCAGCGGGAACCACGCCTTGTAGACGGACTCCTTCGCGCTGAAGAGCAGGCGGTCCCAGGAGGGGCCCGGGTGCTCCCTGGCGAGGATCCGGATGGCCTCGCGCTCCTCGGGTTTGGAGATGGCCTCCAGCACCCCGCCGGCGATGCCCCTGTCGGGTTCCGCGTCTATGCCGATCGTGAGCCCCTCGCTGCTCGCGCCGACCACGGCCGCGCGGTAGCCCGTGCAGTGGGTGATGCTGCCGACGACGCCCTTGGGCCACTGGGGCTCGCCGCGCACGCCGGGCAGCACCTGCTGCGGGGGCAGCCCGAGCGCGCCCATGGCCTTCCTGGCGCACATCCGCGCCGTCGCGAACTCCGCGCGCTTCTGCTCCACGGACCTGCTGATCACCTCTGCTTCGGCGGGAAAGAGCATGGCGTCGGCGTGGTCCTCGAAGGTGTCGGCAGCCATCGCCCATGGGGGCAGAATGTTCGCGATCAAAGCTTCGGCGTTCACATTTTCACTGTAGGGAGGCGGTGAACGCGGGAGAATCGTCGCGACGCGCTTCTGGGGTCGCTCAGAACTTGATCAGGGGGCGGACGGGGTCATCGGGTCGGTGTGATCAGCGAGGCGTCGATCGCCCGGTTGACGGCGTCGATGCGCGAGGCCGCCCCGAGTTTCACGAAGATGTTGCGCAGGTGGCGCTTGACCGTGGCCTCCGTGGTGTTCAGCCGGGAGGCGATCTGCCTGTTGCTGAACGCCTGGGCGACCAGTTCGAGCACCTCCCGCTCCTTGGTCGTCAGGACCTCGGTGCGCGCGGTCTCCATCTGGGCGAGGCTCTCGGGGGAGACGACCAGGATGAGGCGGTCGGGCTCGTAGTGCACGCTCCTGATCGCCGCGACGAGTTCGTAGCGGTGCACGGTCTTGAGCAGATAGCCCCGGATGCCGGCGGACAGCAGCTGCCGCAGGAGATGCGGCCCGTCGTACATGCTCAGGATGATGATCTGGGTGGTCGGTGAGATCACGCGCGCCCGGGAGACGGTGTGCGTGACCGCGTCGCCGGGGATCTCGACGTCGAGCAGGAGGACGTCGGGGCGCTTCTGCGAGACCAGCTCCAGAGCGGTGAACGAGGTGCCGGCCTCGCCCACGACCACCAGGTCCTCCTGCGCCTCCAGGATCTCTCGCACCCCCTCGCGGAACAGGGCGTGATCGTCGACTATCGCTATTCTGATGGGGTGGTCACTCTTGATCATCGAAGGACCCCGGTAATGGCACGGCGAGATCGATTCGGGTGCCCCGTCCCACTTCGGTGCTGATGGTGACCATGCCGCCGAGCAGGGCGGCGCGTTCCTGGATCGAGGCGAGCCCGAGGCTGTGATGGGCGGGACGGCTGTTGACGTCGAAGCCGCATCCGTCGTCGATCACCGACGCCCGCAGCTCGTGCGGCGCGATGTCGACCCTGATGTAGATGGACGACGGCTGACCGTGCCTGAGCGCGTTGCGTATCGCCTCGCTCAGGATCAGCAGGCACTCCTCGCTGATGGCCGGGGTCGCCCAGACCTCGTCACCGTTGACCACCAGCTCCGCCGTCATGTCCTCGACGCCGATGGCCTCGAGGTGGGCGAGCAGTGCTTTCTCCAGGCTCTGTATCGGTTCGAGGGGGTGTAGGTCGGAGGTCAGCTGACGTAATCGCCACATGGCCTCCTGGATGGCCTCCTGCACCCGCTCCATCTTGACGACCGCCTGGGCGGGGTCGCTGGTGCGGTACATGACGCAGAGTTCGGCCTGCCGGTGGGCGACGCTGAGACTCTGACCGATGCGGTCATGAAGTTCTCTCGCGATGCGTCCGCGCTCGGCCACGTGTGCCTCGTGCACCTTGCTGAGCAGGAATCCGGCGTAGCTGGTCGCGGCTTCCCTGATGCGGAGCGAGACGGACTGCTCCAGCGTGGTGACCACGTTCCTGAGCAGCCGGTCAGTCTCGGAGTCGTCCTGGATGCACTTGCTCAGGATGGTGAAGGCCGCTCGGAAGAACACGGAGGCGGCCAGCAGCGACTCTTTCGGATGGACACCGGTGGCCGCTCTGGTCAGACCGATATCCCAGGACAGGAAGCGGAACGACTCGTCGGAGTGGGGAAGACCGTTGTCCAGCGCGGCGGCGATATCGGTCAGGATCTGATTGGCGTTCGCCATGACCTGGGCTTTCGCCTGCTCGTCCTGGACGAGGACGCTCCCGACGACTTCCAGGTCCTGTTCGTACTTAGCGAGGATATCCGCTCGACACTCTTCGATAAGAGCTGCTGAGGGACTCTGTGTGTAGGCTACTCCATCGTCGTCTTCCGCCATCCTGCCCCCTGCTTCCCTGCTGCCCCCTGCTGCGTTTCCGGGTTTTCCCCAGATGTTCACATCATGGTTCATGGATGGCAAGTAGGCAACCGACACTCGGTGAACAGGGCAGTCAAGCGGCAAACCCGAGCCTAACTCAATTATCCCAGGGCCCTTTACTGAATATCTCACAAATAGTCAGTATTTTTATATTGGAAGCAACTCGCCGAGGGCGAATGTGAGGCCGGCCAATGCCGCGAACCGCGCACCCGTGGCCGTCGCCACGGGTGCGCAGTCCCTGATCAGACGCGCGGCACGGGACATCAGAGGTGCGGCGCGACGACGGCGGCCGCCTCCCTGCCGCCCCGTCTGAGGGCGACCCCGACCGCCGACAGGGCCGCGCCCACGGCGGAGGCGTCCACGCCGACGCCCCAGACCGTCCTCCCCCCGACCCGGCAGTCGGCGTACACCACGGCCTCCGCGCCCCCGGCCGGGTCCGCCTCGGCCGCGCGGTGCACGGTGCGTACGTCGATGCCCCAGGGGGCGAGTTTGGCGCCGATGGTCCTGGCGTCGTGCTCCCCCGCGCCGTCGAGGTGGAGTGTCGCGGCGACCCTCCCGCCGGCGACGTACGGCTCGCCGACCGGGCCGTCGGAGGAGACGTACTCCTTCTCGAACAACTCCCGGACCCGCTCGGGCGAGAGCTCGCTGCCGAGCAGTTCCGCGTTCGACTGGACCACGGCCGCGAAGTCCTTCTGGAGCTCCTTCGGCAGCCGCATGCCGTACCAGGCGCTCATGACGTAGGCGACGCCGCTCTTGCCGGACTGGGTGGTGATGCGCACGATCGCCTCGTAGGTGCGGCCCACGTCCTTGGGATCGACCGGCAGATACGGCATCAGCCACGGCCGCTCGTCGACACTCACCCCGTCCTCGGCCGCGCCGCGCTCGAGGTCGTCGAAGCCCTTCTTGATGGCGTCCTGGTGGGAGCCGGAGAAGGACGTGTAGACCAGCTCGCCCCCGTAGGGGTGCCTGGGGTGCACGGGGATCTCGTTGCACCACTCGACGGTGTCGCGGATCCTGTCGATGTCGGAGAAGTCGACGCCGGGGTCGACGCCGTGGCTGAACATGTTCATCCCCAGTGTCACGAGGCAGACGTTGCCCGCCCGCTCGCCGTTGCCGAACAGGCAGCCCTCGATGCGCTGGGCGCCCGCCAGGAGGGCGAGTTCGGCCGAGGCGACTCCGGTGCCCCGGTCGTTGTGCGGGTGGATGGACAGGCAGACGTGTTCCCTGCGCGAGAGGTTCCGGTCGAGCCACTCGATCTGGTCGGCGAAGACGGAGGGCAGCGAACGCTCCACGGTCGTGGGGAAGTTCAGGATTATCGGCCGGTCGGAACTCGGTTCCCACACGTCCATGACGGCTTCACAGACCTCAAGGGAGAAGTCGGCCTCGGTCTCGTTGAACAACTCGGGCGAGTACTGGAAACGGAAATTGCCACCACGGAGCTCTTTTTCGGCATATTTCTTCACCAGCTCCGTACCACGAACGGCCAGGTCCTTGCACTGCGCCCGGTCCATTCCGAACACCACGCGCCGAAACAGCGGGGCCGTCGCGTTGTAGAGGTGGAGCGTGGCCCTGGGCGCTCCCGACAGGGAGCGGATGGTGCGCTCGATCAGCTCGTCGCGCGCCGGAACCAGGGCCGATATCCATACGTCGTCCGGGATACGGTCCTCCTCGATGAGGAGGCGGACGAAGTCGTGGTCGTCCTGGCTCGCGACCGGGAACCCGATCTCGATCTCCTTGTAGCCGATGTCGACCAGAAGCTCGAACATCCGAAGCTTCCTCGCCGGGGACATCGGGTTGGCGAGTGACTGGTTGCCGTCTCGGAGGTCGGTGGACAGCCAGCGCGGTGACGAACTAATCCGCCCGTCCGGCCACGTCCGATCGGGAAGAACGAGGGGAGTAAAATCGGAATAACGCTCCACAGCACGGTTCGCGCCCATTCCCCAATCTCCTTCACTGAGATTATCCGACTGCCTCGGATGTTCACCATTACCAAATAGCGATTGAATTCCCCGGTCAAGACGGGCGGTCAGGAGAATTCCCGTCCCGCACCGAAGGATCATTTCGGGTATCGAAAGTTCGAGCCGGTGTGCCCGTCCGACCACCCCGGGTCCAGACATCGGATGTCTGGTCGGGAGTGTCGTGTGTGACACTAGATCGAAAACCTGACGTCGATCTGCGACGAACCCTCCTCTGGCAAGCGCCTTCCACGAACGCGCCCCAGGCGGGGACACGACTGGAAACGATCATTCATCGATCTTCAGTTTGGCGAAAGGGCTGACAGTGACGACGAGCATCGGTCCCTCCACCGGGTCTTCTCTCCCCCTTCGGCACGGCGTGTTGTGCCTGGCCGAGGCCCGCCCCTCCGTACAGCTCAACTTCCTGCTGCGCTTCCTCACCGGGGCGTCGCTGAGTTCCGCCGTCGCCGACGAGGGCGACCTGGGCAGGACGGCGTGGGGCGCGCTGACCTGGGTGCTGGCCGTCTTCGCCGTCTATCTCTACAACGGCGTCACGGACGTGTGCGAGGACCGGCTCAACGGCTCGCGCCGGCCCATCGCGCGGGGGGAGTTACCGCCGGGCTTCGCCACCGTGGTCGCGGCCGGGGCCGCGGTCGCGGCCGTCGCGATCAGCCTGGCGCTGGGGCCGGTGAGCGTGGGAATGATCATTTTCATGCTGGTTCTCGGCTACCTCTACTCCGGCCCGCCCTTCCACCTCAAGCGCAAAACCAGCGGGACGGTCGCGATCGGGCTGACGGCCAGCATCCTGACCTACTACGCCGGCGCCCACGCCTACGCGGGAGGGATCGACAGCGGGACGCAGCTGATCGTCTTCGTCCTCGCCGCCTCGCTCTGGACCGGCCTGGTGGGCACGACCACCAAGGACCTGCCCGACCTGGAGGGCGACGCGGCGGCCGGCCGCGTGACGTTCGCCGTCGTGTACGGCGAACGCGCGCTGCGACTGGCCATCGTCAACGTCTCTCTCGCCCTGCCCACCGTCGTCACCGGGGTCGTGCTGCTGCTGGGGGACACGTCGCTCTATCTTCCCGCGGCCGCCATGTGCCTGGGCGGGCTGGCCATCGCCCTGCTCTGCCGCGGCCCGATCCCGGCCGGGCCGCGCCGGCGGCGGCCGTACGCCGTCTTCATGGTCACCCAGTACGTGCTGCACGTCTGCGTGATCGTGCCGCAGCTGGCGCGTGACTGGCCGCCCCTGTGAGCGGCCGGTCACGCCGCTAACGGCCGGCCGGCCTGGCCGGGTGCGCCCCCTCGCGGGCGAGGCCGGGAACGCGGCCGGGCTGGGCCCTCAGGTCCGGCGGCAGGTCCGAGCGCCGGGTGATGTTCAGCTTGCGGTACACGCGCGTCAGGTGCTGCTCGACGGTGCTCACCGTGATGAACAGCTTGTCGGCGATCTCACGGTTGGAGTACCCCACCGTGGCCAGGCCGGCCACCCTGCGCTCGGCGTCGCTGAGGATGGCGACCACCCTGCTCGTCCTGCCGTCCCCGTCGTCCGCGCCGCCCTCGTCGGCGAGCGCCTGGCTCAGCGGGCGGGCACCGCACTCCTGGGCCAGGACCCGCGCGCGGCTCGCGATGATGCCCGCCCTGCGGAACTCGCCCACGCCGTGGTACGCCTCGGTGAGGTCGATCAGCGCCCTGGCCAGCTCGTAGCGGTCTCCGCAGGCCTGCAGGTGCTCGGAGGCCTGGCGCAGGAACATCGGCCGGTGCCGTATCTCGCTGGTGGCGGCCAGCACCCGCAGCGCGACGCCGTCGGTGCGCTCCGAGCCCGAGGCCGACCGGCTCAGCTGCTCCTCGACCAGCTCGCGGGCCTCGTCGTGCCTGCCCAGCGCGATGAGGGCCTCCGCCGCGTCCGCGCGCCAGGCGACGAACCCGGGGGTGTCCATCTTCCAGGCGGTGAGCAGTTCCCCGCAGAGCCGGAAGTCGCGCAACGCCGCCACCGGGTTGTCGACGGCGAGCTGGTACCGGCCGCGGGCCTGCAGGAACCGCACGCCGCACCTGGTCTGCAGCATCGCCTCGGGGAACACCTGGTTGAGCTGCGCGAGCGCCTCGTCGTAGCGTCCCATCGCGGTGGCGGCGAGTATGAGGGTGGCCACCGGGTCGCCCACGGCCACGCCCCAGCTGCCCGGCGGAATGATCTCCAGGGCGAGGCGGGCGTACGACGCGGCCTCCTCCAGCTCTCCCTGGCGCAGCGAGATCTCCGCCCGGATCGCGGTGAGGCGTGCCCGGCGGGCGGGCGAGCCCCCGGAACGCAGCTCCCCGATCAGCGCGTCGCACCGCGGCGCCGCCCGGTTGGACTGCCCGGCGTACACGAGGGCGAGCAGCGCGCTCTCCACGGTGTCCATGGACATCTCGTCCAGGTTGGAGCCACGCAGGATCCGCTCGGCCGTGGTCACGATCTGGTCGTGGGGGCCGCCGGTGAGCACGCCGGCCAGCGCGTTGATCGACTCCAGGCGCCGGCTCACCTGGAACGGCAGCACCGCCTCGCTGATGTTCTTGCCCGCCCAGCTGCTCATGTGGGCCAGGAGCGGCGGCGCGGAGCAGCGCAGCCACATCCTGGTGCTCACGCCTTCGGCGACCGTGTGCGGGTCGGTGTCGCCGAACTCCGCCGCGCGCTCCAGGACGTCGCAGGCGACGTCCACCCTGCCGTGCCACAGCAGCGCCCTGGCCAGGATGATCGCGTCACTGCCGCGCAGGCTCCCGTTGTGCAGCGCGTCAGTCAGCTCCTCCATGTGGCTGATCGGCGTCTTCGGGTCGATGCGCCACTCGGCGCGCATCAGCATGGTCGCGATCGCCGTGCGCTCGTGGTCGCTCAGGCGCCCGCGCAGGGCGAGCTTGAGGTAGTCGACGGCCGACTCGACCTCGCCGTCGGTCAGCCTGCGGCGGGCCGCCGAGCGCAGCACGGGCACGGCCCAGGAGGCGTCGGCGTCGTCGGCCTTGCTCAGCTGCTCGGCGATCGCCAGGTCGGAGGCGCCCTCGCTGTTCAGCAGCTCGGCCGCGCGCCGGTGCATGTACTGGCGCTTGTCGGCGCCGAGGTCGGCCAGCACCGCCTCCTCGCCCGCCTCGTGGTGGAACCGGCCGTCGGCCAGCAGTCCCGCCGTCTCCAGCCAGCGGATCGACAGGGGGACCGACGGCGTGTCCGCGCGGGCCAGCCGGTGGACGAGCGCGGGGTCGTCGATCGCCGCCACCCATCTGGCCACGTCCAGCAGGGCCGGGTCGACGCGGTGCAGGCAGGACAGCACGGCCTCGCCGTACCTTTCCGCCGGCGCTCCCGTGCCGTTCCTCGCGAAGTCCTCCAGGAGCCCGTCCAGCAGGATCGGGTTGCCGCCGCTGAGGTCGTGCCACTCCGGCGCCAGCCGCTCGGCCGTCTCGTGTCCCAGGCGCTCGCCCACCATGCCCAGCACGGCGTCGCGCGAGAGCGGGAGCAGCCGGATCGCGGTGCAGTGCGGCTGCCTGATGATCTCGGTGGGGAAGAACCTGTCGGCCTGGTGCGGGTAGTCGGCGTGCCCGAACACCGTCATCACCGGCGACGACCTGGCCCGGCGCATGAAGTACGACAGGCACATCTGCGAGGCGCGGTCGGAGTCGTGGACGTCGTCGACGACGATCACCAGCGGGAGCTGTTCCGCCAGGGACAGCAGCACCCCGCAGAGTCCCTCGACGACCGGGGTCTCCAGCCGCTCGCCGCCCTCGCGCAGGAGGTCCATCGCGCGCACGCGCAGCCGCTCGCCCAGGGGGGCGTTGTGGAAGAGCTGTCCCAGCACGCCGAGCGGGAGGTCGCTCTCCGCCCGGGACGCCGTCGCCACGAGCGGGAGCGCCCCGCGGTCGTAGGCCTGCTCGGCGAAGGAGTGCAGCAGCTCGCTCTTACCGGTGGCGACCACCCCGGTCACCATCGCGACCCTGCTCCTCCCCTCGACGGTCTCGGTGAGGAGCCCCTGCAGGGAGGCCATCGCCGCGTCTCTCTCAAAGAACCCCATGCCGAACACCCCTCACGAGAGTGAGAACGATTGTCCTTGGTCTGCATAACCGATTCATGACTAATACGCTACGCCGCCCCTTATACGCCCACAATGGGGTGACCCTTAATAGCACCCGGTCTACAACTTTCGATTCCCGGAGAGCACGGAAAAGCGCCGCGCCCGGATTTCAGGGGGCGCGGCGCACGGAATCGGGCGTCTGTGTCCTTGATTATTCAGCGATCCTCGTCCTGGTCGTCCACCGGTAGATCAGCCCCTGGCAGGAGCCTTCGAGGTGGTAGTGCTCCTCGGTGCGCTCGAAGTGCTCGTAGCCGCTCCGGTATTGGACCTTGACCTTTCCGTCCGCCTTGTCCAGCCGTCGGTATCGGGCAGTCTCCGGAAAGTCGACGGGTCCACCGAGAAGAAAGACATTGACATCGTACGGGCCGTGGTCGGAAATCGTGCAATCCGCATGAACCTCTCGTGTCGAGCCGGGGGCTATGGTCACGGGCACCTCCATGGATTGACCTTTATCACATATTAGAAAACCGCTTTCCGGGAGGCACCCCCAATCGACCCCTACGACTAGCTGTCGCGCGCCGTCCAGCGGAACGTCCGCAGGCACAGGACCAGGCCGACCACGCACCACAGGCCAAGCGCCAAAGCCACCATCGGCAGCTCCCAGCTGCCGGCCGGCTCCAGGACCACCGCCTGCTCGGGCAGGAACACCGACCGCATGCCCTGGGTCATCCACTTGAGCGGGAAGATCGACGCGAAGATCTGCAGGAACCACGGCACGTCGGAGAAGGGGATGTAGACACCCGAGCAGAACTGCACGATGAGGAAGGGCAGCGTGATCACCGCGTTGGCCCCGCGCGTGGACTTCGGCAGGCTGCCGATCGCGATGCCCAGGAACGTGCAGGCCATCCCGCCGAGGATGAGGACCCAGGTGAACGTGAGCCACTGGGTGACGGTGGTGGGCAGCTTGACGCCGAACATCAGCACCCCGACCGCGATCAGGAGGATGACCTCGGCGACCATGCACACCAGGACCTGGATGATCTTCCCGCCGAAGTAGGCCGTGCGCGGCATGGGCATGCCGTACAGCCTCTTGAGCGTCCCGTCGTGGCGCTCCAGCGTGATGTTGATGCCCAGGTTCTGGAAGGAGGTGCCCATGATGCCGGCGCCGATCATGCCGGCGGTGAGGATCTGGGCACCCGTGATGCCGGGCAGTCCCTGCCTGCTCCCCGACATCGCGCCCAGCAGCATCAGCATGATCGCCGGAAGCGAGAAGATGACGATGAACTGGCTCTTCGTGCGGAAGAAGCCCTTGAGCTCCATCGCACCGCGCTTCAGGGTCAGCCGGCCGACGCCGGGCAGCCGCACCTCCTGCGCCGGTCGGATGTCGGTGGGTGGTGTCGGTTGCGTCGGTTGCATCGGCAACGTGGTTGTCACAACTGCTCTCCGATAAGGCCTAGGTAGGTGTCTTCGAGAGTCGGCCGCCTGACGGTCAGGTCGGGGATCTCCCCGTCGAACTGCGCGATGAGCTCGGCGACGACCTTCGTGGGTGTCGGGGTCTTCACGCGGCGTTCCCCGTCCGGGGTGGACCAGCTGACCGTCGCGTCCGCCCGGTCGCGGCCGGCCAGCGTGGCCGGCTCGCCGAGCGCGACGACCCTGCCCTTCGCGATCACCCCCACCCGGCTGGCCAGCGCCTCCGCCTCGTCGAGGTAGTGCGTGGTCAGCACGATGGTGGTGCCCTCGTCGGAGAGCAGCGAGATCAGGCCCCAGAACTGGCGGCGGGCCTCGGGGTCGAACCCCGTGGTCGGCTCGTCCAGGAAGAGGAGCTCGGGGTTGCCCACGACGCCCAAGGCCACGTCGACCCTGCGCCGCTGGCCGCCGGAGAGGTGGCGGATGTGGGCGTCGGCCTTGCCGGCCAGGCCCACCAGCTCGATCACCGAGTCGGGGTCGCGCGGGCGCGGGAAGTAGCTCGCGAAATGGTGCACCGTCTCGCGGACGGTGAACTCGGCGGCGTCGGTGGCCGACTGCAGCACGATTCCGAGCTTGGACCGCCACAGGCGCCCGGCCCGGCCGGGATCCTCGCCGAGCACGCTGACCTCACCGCCGTCCCGGCGGCGGTGCCCTTCCAGAATCTCGACAGTGGTCGTCTTGCCGGCGCCGTTCGGGCCCAGGAGCGCGAAGACCTCCCCCCGGTTGATGTCCAGGTCGATGCCGTCGACGGCGGTCAGGTCGCCGTATTTCTTACGCAGCTCACGTACACGTACTGCTGAGTCGCTCATGCTCCATAGGGTTCGAGATCGGCAGGGTTTGCGATATTCATCCTTCGGAACCCCGTCTCTACTCCCTTCGATACCCCTACGGTGACCCGCTCCTGCTCAGCGGCCTGACGCACCGCCTCCACCGGCGAAACCCCGACCGGGACGGCTGACCCCCATCAACCGTTCGGTGGATTACGAAGACCCCGGTCGGCGGGGATTCTCGACACATGACAGTCATCGAGATCAACGGCCTGCAGAAGAGCTACGGGACACACAAGGCACTGGACGACGTCACCCTGACGGTCGAGCGAGGCGAGATCTTCGGCATCCTCGGCCCCAACGGAGCCGGCAAGACCACCGTGGTGGAGTGCGCGTCCGGGCTGCGCAAGCCCGACGGCGGCACCCTGCGCGTGCTCGGCATGGACCCCCAGACGCAGCGGCGTGAGCTGCTCCAGCGCATCGGCACCCAGTTGCAGGAGGCCGCGCTGCCCGACGCCATCAGGGTGAACGAGGCGCTGAAGATGTACGCCTCCTTCTACGACAAGCCCGCCGACTGGAACGCCCTGATGGAGGAGTGGGGGCTGACCGAGAAGAGGCGCGCCCGCTTCTCGGGCCTGTCCGGTGGCTGGAAGCAGCGCCTGTTCATCGCGCTGGCCCTGGTCGGCAACCCCGAGGTCGTCTTCCTCGACGAGCTGACCACCGGCCTGGACCCCTCCGCCCGCCGGATGACCTGGAACCTGATCCGCGCCATGCGCGACCGCGGCGTCACCGTCGTGCTGGTCACCCACTTCATGGACGAGGCGGACGCCCTCTGCGACCGCATCGCCGTCATCGACCAGGGGCGCGTCGTCCACCAGGGCAGCCCCGGCGAACTCCTCACCAGGGACTCCTCCGGCTCCCTCGACGACGCCTACTTCGCACTCATTGAGAGGACCGTGTAATGAAGGGTCTCGGCAACGTCATCGCGATCGAGCTCAAGCTGGCCATGCGCGACCCGATGGCCGCCTTCTTCGCGCTCGCCTTCCCCATGGTCATCCTGTGGATCAAGATGCGCAACGGCGGCACGCTGCCCAGCGGGCTGCCCATCATCGAGGCCGTCGTCCCGATGCTCAGCGTCTTCGTCATCGGCCTGGCCTCCCTGGTCGTCCTGCCGGCCACGCTGGCCCAGTACCGCGAACGCCGCGTGCTCAAGCGGCTGCGCGCCACCCCGGCCGCCCCGACCATGATCTTCGGTGCCCAGTGGGTCGCGCACATGCTGCTCGCCGTGCTCGGCGGCCTCCTGCTCGGCGTCGTCGGCCTGGTCGTCTACGGCATGAACGGGCCGGCCGACCCGGCCGGACTCGTCCTCGCCTGGGTCCTCGGCGCCCTCAGCCTCGGCTCCATCGGGCTGCTCATCGGCGCCCTGGTGCCCAGCGGCCGTGCCGCCACGGTGATCGGCCTCGCCGCCTTCTTCCCCATGGTCTTCGTCTCCGGCGCCATGAGCGCCCGCGAGACGCTGCCGGAGTCGATGCGCTCCGTCGGCGACTTCACCCCCATGGCCCCCGCCGTCCAGGCCGTCCGCGCCGCCTGGGAGGGCCAGCCCGCGTCTCCGCTCACCCTGGCCGTGCTGGTCGCGATCACCATCGTCGCGGGCGGCGTCGCGCTGAAGGCGTTCCGCTGGTGACGACCATCGAACCCAACGTCTCGCGATGGGACCGCGCCTGGCCGGCCCTGCCGTACCTCTTCATCCTGCTGCCCACCGTCTTCGCCCTGCTGCGGGACTGGCGGCCGGACGTGGTGGTCCTGGCGGTGTGCACCGGGGTCTGGCACTGGTTCATGGTCTCATCGCGATTCAGCCGGATCGAGCGGCCGGTGGTGGCGATCGTCTACTTCGTCGTGATGCTCGCCTTCATCGCGGCACTGATCAGGATCGACTCGGTGTTCACGGTGGCCGGCCCCGGAGCGTTCATCCAGGCCTTCACCCTGCTGCGCGGGTGGACGGCCTACGTGGGGGTGGCCGCCACGGCCGCCGTCCTGGTCGGCGCCCGCCCCGAGTCCCGGCCGCCGCAGGAGCTGATCTTCTCCTTCCTCGTCGCCGTGCTGATCGCCTCGACCGTCGGCCTGTTCATCCAGACCATCTCCAAGCAGAACCAGCAGCGCAAGGTGATGATCGCGCAGCTGAAGGCGACCGGCACCAAGCTGGCCGCCATGGCGGAGGAGAACTCGAACCTGCAGTCACAGCTGCTGACCCGCGCCCGCGAGGCGGGCGTGCTCAGCGAGCGCCAGCGGATGGCCAGGGAGATCCACGACACGATCGCCCAGGGGCTGACCGCCATCCTCACCCAGCTGGAGGTCGCCGAGAACGTCATCGAGGACGTGCCCGCCGCCCGCTCCAGGCTGAACACCGTGCGCGGCCTGGCCAGGGACAGCCTCAACGAGGCTCGCCGGTCGGTGCTGGCGATGCGTCCGGCCCCGCTGGAGGAGGCCCAGCTCGCGACGGCTCTGGAGGACGTCGCGGCCACCTGGTCACAGACGTCGGGCGTGCCGGTTCCGGTGTCGGTCACCGGCGACGCCAGGCCGCTGCACGCCGAGGTGGAGATGACCCTGCTGCGGGTGGCGCAGGAGGCCCTGGCCAACGTCGGCAAGCACGCCTCCGCCAGCAGGGTCGCCGTCACACTGTCCTACATGGAGGATGTGGTGGTGCTCGACGTACGCGACGACGGATCCGGGTTCGACCCCGAGAAGGTGGAACCGTCGATCGCGGGCGGGTTCGGGCTCGTCGCGATGCGCCAGCGCGTCACCCGGCTGGCCGGGGACTTCGAGATCGAGACCGCTCTCGGCCAGGGGACGGGTGTCTCTGCTACGGTGCCCGCCATCACCGCCGACTCCAGAAATGCGTGAGGCATGCCGATTCGTATCATCGTCGTGGACGATCACCCGGTCGTCCGCGACGGGTTGCGCGAGATCTTCTCCACCGACGAGGCCTTCGAGGTCGTCGGCGAGGCGGCCGACGGGCCGGAGGCTCTCGTCCTGACACGTCAGACCAACCCCGATCTCGTGCTGATGGACCTGCGGATGCCGAAGATGAGCGGCACCGAGCTGATCCGCCGGCTGCGCGAGCAGACACCGGACATCAAGGTGCTGGTCCTGACCACGTTCGACAACGACGCGGACGTGCTGCCCGCCATCGAGCAGGGCGCCACCGGGTACCTGCTCAAGGACACCCCGCGCGTCGAGCTGCTCCGCGCCGCGCAGGCGGCCGCCCGCGGCGAGACGGTGCTGTCCCCCACCGTGGCCGGGCTGCTCATGCAGAAGGTGCGCGCGCCCGAGCAGCAGACGCTGAGCCGGCGGGAGCTGGAGGTGCTCGGGCTGATCGCCCGCGGCGCCACCAACCGCGAGGCCGCCGCGAAGCTGTTCATCACCGAGGCGACGGTCAAGACGCACCTGCTGCACATCTTCGCCAAGCTCGGGGTGAAGGACCGGGCCTCGGCGGTGGCGGCGGCCTACGAGACCGGGCTGATCAAGCGGGCCTCCGAGACGTGACCCGGGGACGCCTTCGGGCGGGCCCCCGGGACCTGACTTAAGGGCGCCTAGGGGTGGGCCGCCTCGTCCGGTGATCCGTAGCGTGAACATGTCTGCCCTGTTCATGCGAGTGGACACCCCCTGGGACGAATGGAGATGGTCCATGAACACGCTTGCGCTGGCCGACCCTCGTACCGAGCTGGCGAACGTCGGAGGCAAGGGCGAGTCCCTCGCCCGCCTGGCCCGGGCCGGGCTCCCGGTCCCGCCGGGCTTCCACGTCACCACCGACGCCTACCGCGCCTTCGTGACCCACCACGACCTGCGGGAACGGATCCTGTCGTGTGACGCGGCGGAGACCGCCGCCCTGTTCGCCGCCCACGAGGTGCCCCAGGACATCGCCGACGACATCCGGGCCGCCTACCGCGAGCTGGGCGACGAGCCGGCGGTGGCCGTACGGTCGTCGGCGACCGCGGAGGACCTGCCCGGGATGTCGTTCGCCGGGCAGCAGGACACCTACCTCAACATCCGCGGCGCCGAGCGGGTCCTGGACGCGGTCAGGCGCTGCTGGGCCTCGCTGTGGACCGAGCGGGCCATCGCCTACCGCGAGCGCAACGGCGTCCCCCACGACGAGGTGGCCCTCGCCGTCGTCGTCCAGGAGCTCGTGCCCGCCGACGCGGCGGGCGTGATGTTCACCGAGGACCGCGACCACCTGAGCATCAACGCCGCTTGGGGCCTGGGCGAGGCGATCGTCGGCGGGCTGGTCACGCCCGACACGATCACGCTCGACCGCTCCGACCACACGGTCGTCGAGGAGCACGTCGCGGCCAAGACCGTGATGACCGTCCGGGTGCCCGAGGGCACCCGCGAGGTGCCGGTGCCCGAGACCGGGCGTGACGTGCCCGTGCTGTCGCGGGCGCAGGCCGTACGGCTCGCCGAGCTGGGCATGACGATCGAGGAGCTGTACGGCCACGCCGTGGACGTCGAGTGGGCCATCCACGAGGGCAGGCCGTACATCCTGCAGGCCAGGCCCATCACCGGGCAGCGCGAGGTGTGGAACGACTCGCTCAAGGGCGACTACCTGTGGACCAACGGCAACCTGGGCGAGGCGATCCCCAGCGTGATGACGCCGTGCACCTGGTCGCTCGTGCAGGCGTTCATCAACGAGATCATGGTCGCCGGCCACCTCGGCGGCCACCCGCAGTGCGGCAACATCGGCGGCCGCGTCTACATGAACATGAGCCTGACCGCCTCCCTCGGCAGGGCCCTGGGCATGACCAAGAAGATCAGGGACACCCAGGAACCGGTGTACGGGCGGCTGCCGGAGGGGGTCGAGACCCCGCTGCTGCCGATGTCGCGCTGGCAGACCCTCAAGGCGGCCAAGCCGCTCCTGGGGGGCCGCCGCGCCATCCAGCAGCTCGTGGGCCGGATCCCCGAGTACGTCGCGTCCGCGCCCCGGACCACCGAGGCCATCCGCGCCAGGATCGCCGGGACGGCCACCGGCGCGGACCTCGCCGCGCTCTGGGAGAGCGAGGTGGAGCCGAGGTTCCGCGAGTGCAACCGCATGCTCGCCGCCGCCGCCCGCCAGGACGCCGGCTCGCTCATCTACCTCGGCTCGCAGCTGACCAAGCTCGTCGGGGAGGCCGACGCCGCCGTGCTGATGTCCGGCATCCAGGCCGCGGACGGCCGGCTGGAGAGCCTCGGCCCGCTGCTCGGCCTCGCGCGCCTCAAGCGCGGCGAGATCTCCCGCGAGGAGTACGTCCGCAGGTACGGCCACCGGGGCCCGGACGAGTTCGAGGTCTCCGTGGCCCGGCCGGTGGAGGACCCGGCCTGGCTCGACAGGCAGCTCGCCGGGCTCACGGTCGACCCGGCCGAGCTGCTGACCCGCCAGGACGAGGCGAGCGACGACGCCTGGCGCAGGTTCCGCGAGCGGTATCCGAGGCAGGCGGAGAAGTTCCGCCGCAAGATCGACCGCTGGGAGGAGATCGTCCGCGCCCGCGAGGAGACCCGCTCGGAGATGATGCGGGGCTTCTGGATGGTGCGCGACCTCGTCGTGCGGGCCGGTGAGGTGACCGGGCACGGTGACGACCTGTTCTTCCTCACGATCGAGGAGATCCTGGACGTGCTGCGCGGCACGCGCCGGCCGCTCTCGCAGGTGGCCAAGCGCCGGACGACCTACGAGCTGTACAAGGCGCTCCCGCCGTACCCGGGCATCATCCGCGGCAGGTTCGACCCGGAGCGGTGGGCGGCCGACCCGAACCGCCGCGGCGACGTGTTCGACGCCGCCGCGACGGCGGCGCCTCCCTCGCGGACCATCAGCGGCTTCCCCGGCGCCGCGGGCGTGGTCGAGGGCATCGCCCGGGTGATCACCTCCGTGGCGGACGGCGACCGGCTCGCGGAGGGCGAGATCCTGGTGACGACCGTGACCAACGTGGGCTGGACGCTCCTGTTCCCGCGTGCCGCCGCGGTGGTCACCGACGTCGGCGCGCCGCTGTCGCACGCGGCCATCGTGGCGCGCGAGCTGGGCATCCCGGCCGTCGTCGGCACCAGGAACGCCACCATGCTGATCCAGGACGGCGACCTGATCCGGGTCGACGGCGGCCAGGGCAGCGTCGAGGTCGTCCGGGTACCGGCGGTGGTCTGACCCGCGCGAAAAGGCCGCGGTCCCGACGGGACCGCGGCCTTTTACTTCGTCCTTTTTCTGTGTCGTCCGTCCGTGTCATCTATTCGTGTCGTCTGTCCGTGCTGTGTCGTGTCGTCGAAGGATCAGCGGGTCGCGGTGAGCATCCGCATCCCGAGCGGGAGCTCGACCAGCTTGCCGGGGATCAGGTCCGCGCTCTCCAGCAGCGTCCGGTACTCCTCCTCGGTCCGCTCCCGCCCGCCGGTCATCACCATCATGTGCAGGTCGTAGGCGAGCGGCAGGTGGGTGTCCGTGGAGACGACGCGTTCGATGACGAGCAGTTCCGATCCCGGCGCCATCGCCCTGGCGCAGTTGCGCAGCAGCCGGACGCACCGCTCGTCGTCCCAGTCGTGCAGGACGCGGGAGAGCAGGTAGACGTCCCCGCCCTCCGGGACGGACTCGAACAGGTCGCCGCCGACCAGCTCGCACCGGTCCAGCACCTCCATCCGGTCCAGGTGCGCGGGCGCGTTCGCGACGACGTCGGGCACGTCGAACAGCATTCCCCTCGCCTCCGGGTGGTCCCGCAAAACGGTGCCGAGCAGGGCGCCGGTGCCGCCCGCCAGGTCCACCACGGTCCTGGCGCCGGAGAAGTCGTGCGCCAGGGGGACCTCGCGGAAGAACGCGGCGCCCGCCGCCATGCCGGCGTTGAAGACGGAGGCCCTGCCGGGGTCGCCCGTCAGGTGCGCGAAGACGGGCTCGCCGAAGACGTGCTCGAAGGCCGTCTCGCCGGTGCGCAGGGTGTGCCGCAGCCCCCGCCACGCGGCGCCGAAGTAGTCCTCGCCGTAGAGCGTGACGAGCGGGCCCAGCTTGTCGCGGCCCAGCAGGGCGCCCATCGGGGTGAGGCCGTACCTGCCGTCCTCGTCGGTGTCGGCCAGGCCGACCCCCGCGAGCAGGCGGAGCAGCCGGCCGAGCGCGCCGGGGTGCGCGCCGACCCTTTCCGCGATCTCGCAGGGGTACAGGCGTTGCCCCGCGAGCGTGTCGGCGACGCCGAGCCGGACGGCGGCGAAGGTCGCCTCCGCCACCCATCCGCCGGTGAGGATCCTCATGAGCTCGTGTTCCGTCATCGAATTACCTCCGGCGTGCAATCCCCCGGCTCCGGCCGCGGGGAGGGGGTCAGGGCGTTCTACGGGGTGGAGGGCCAGGCCATGGAGACGGCGCGGAGCACGTGGGCGACCACTTCCGTCCGTCGTGGCACGAGATAGAAGTGGTCGCCGTCCAGCACGCGGGTGGCGAACCGGTCGCGGGTCAGCTCGCTCCACCGCGCGGCCTGTTCCGGGGTCACCTCGGGATCGCGGTCGCCGAGGATCGCGGTGACGGGGCAGTGCAGCGGGCCGCCCGGACGGTGCCGGTAGGTCTCGTCGACCCGGTAGTCGTTGCGGACCACCGGCAGCGTGAGCTCCCTGATCACCGGATCGGCGAGGTGCTCCTCCGCCACGCCGCCGAGGCGTACCAGGTCGGAGACGAGGTCGTCGTCGGTGGTGTGGGCGTCGCCCGGCCGGTGGTCGTGCGGGGCGTGCCTGCCTGAGGCGAACAGGTGGACCACGCCCCGGCCGCGCGCCTCCAGCTCGCGCGCCACCTCGTAGGCGATCAGGGCTCCCATGCTGTGCCCGAACAGCGCGACCGGCCGGTCGAGGAGGGGCGCCATCGCGTCGGTGACGAGCTTGGCGATGTGGTGGGCGTCGTCGATCAGCGGGTCGGCACGCCGGTCGGCGCGTCCCGGGTACTGCACGGCGCGCACCTCGACGGCCGGGGGCAGGGTGTGGTGCCAGGAGCGGTAGGAGTTCGCGGAACCGCCGGCGTGCGGGAAGCAGAACAGCCGCAGTCCCGACCGTGGCCGGGGGTGGTAGCAGTGGAACCAGCTCATGAGATCTCCGCTGCGGACAGGGGGCGGGGCGGGGTCTGGACCAGCAGCTCGGGGCGGCCGATCGCCGCGGTGGCGTCCAGCCAGAGGCGGCTGAGCGTCAGGTAGTACTGGCCCTGCCGCAGCGGGTCGGCGCCTTCCCCGGCGGTGTCCTCCGCGGCCTGGCGCAGCTCGGTCAGCGCGCGCCGGACGCCGCTCGGCCACAGTGATCCGACGATTTCCTGAAATGTCGGTGCCTGTTCTGGTCCGAGGAGCGTGGCGCTCGGCAGGCGGAGATGGTCCTCCTCGAGGGCGAAGCGGTCGTCGGCGTCGCGGCCGACGTACATGCGGGGGCTCCACACGATCGGCCCGTGCGTGTTGACCAGCGTGAGGTTGCCGCCCTCCGTGCCCAGCGTGATCCGGTGCAGCAGGTGCAGGTGGGCGTCGGGGTCGTTGGGGGCGATCTGGTTCTGCACCCGCAGGGTGAGCGGTACGCCGCCGATCGTGCCGGTGAGGCAGCTGAACGGCGTCCCTTCGGCCACCGGGCCGAACGTCCACGGCCGCAGCCCGCCGAGCGCGCGGCCGATGATGTCGAACAGGGCGTAGGCGACGTGGACGCTGCAGGCGGCGTCCACGTATAGGGGCTTCTGGAGCTCGCACAGCCGGCGGGCGGCCTCGACGAACCGGCGTACCGGGTCCAGGTGCACGTAGAGCGTGTTCACGTGGTGGACCACCGACGCGGCCCGCGCGGCGCGCAGGCACCGGGCCAGCTCGTCGGCGTGCAGCGGGTGCTCCTGGAGCACGTGGACGCCGCGGGCCAGGAGCGCCCCGGCCAGCTCGCTGCCCTCACCGCCGACGACCCCGGAGCGCACGACGACGCACGCCAGGTCGGCGAGGCCGGGCACCTGGTCGGGGTCGGTGAGCAGCGGCACGCCGTACGCCCTGGCGTACCCGGCGGACCGGGCGCTCCCCCGGGCCAGGATGCCCGTCAGCTCGAACGGCCCGTCGGCCAGGGCCGACAGGTAGATCTGGCCGAACCCCGTCCCGCAGACCACGACCCGCTTCACAGCGCGCCCTCCTCGAACGCCGGCGCGGCCAGGTCGATCCTCGGGATGTCGTCGGAGATCTCGACCTTGGCCACCGGCTCCAGGCCGGCCAGCACCCTGGCCGGGTCGAGCACCCCGTCGGCGTAGTGGAGGCCCGCCTCGACGTCGCCGCGAAGCACGGCCTCCGTCGCGTGCGCCACGACCGCGGCGGTGAGCTCGTAGGAGTCGTCCGCCCGCAGCGCCATCGTGCGGGTGCTCTCGGGGCCGCTGAGCTGGAAGAGCAGGACGTAGTACGGGGTGCGCCCGGCCAGTTCGAGCTCGGCCACGCGCATCAGGTCGGCCGCCGAGACCGCCGCGCTCATCGCGGCCATGACGCGGTCGCCGGTGATGACGTTGTACCAGCGCGCCTCCTCCAGTCCCAGCTCCCCGGCCACCCGCGCCGCCTCGGTGCCGAGGAAGGGGTAGGCGGTGACCGGGCCGTGGAAGTAGGGCAGCTCGACGCCGTACGCCGGGGAAAGCGCCCGCGAGACCGTGGCGCCGCCGCGCCAGGCGGCCAGCGACTCGCCGTGGCCACCCTTGCCGCTCAGCAGGACGTCCCCGGCGGCTGCGGGGGTGAGCCGGTCGAGGCCGCCGGTGTACACGTCGAGCCGGTGCGGGCCGGCTCCGGCGAACCGCGCGAGGTGGCGCGGCAGCAGCCCGGTGAGGCCGGGCAGCATGCCGGCGGAGAGCACCGCCGTGGCCCCGGCCGTGCCCGTGCTCGCGAGCCTCGCGAACGCCGGGCCGTCGCCCGCGGCGTCCACGTAGTCGGCCCCGGCGAGGAACGCGGCGCGCGCCACCCGGTCGAGCAGCAGGTAGGAGGGGCCCGCGCAGTTGACCACGACCGTGCAGCCCCGGCAGAACCTGGCCAGGGCGGCCTCGTCGTAGGCGTCCACCTCCCACGCCTCGCCGCGCCCGCCCAGCTCCTCGCCGACGAAGCGGCGGGCCGCCTCCAGGTCGCGCCCGCCGACGCGGACGCCGTGGCCGGCGAGCAACCGTGCCGCGGCGCCGCCGACCGCGCCGTATCCCCCGACGATCCCGATCATGCCGTGCCTCCGGTGATCAGCCGGGCCACCTCGGGGGCGCGCTCCTGGTCGAGGCAGCTGAAGTGGTCTCCGGCCACGTCGATGACGGTGAGCCGGCCCAGGCAGAGCTCCCGCCAGAACTCGGTCATGTCGTCCTGGAGGGTCGGCACGACGTTGGTGACGCCGCGCTGGCGCAGGAACGTGATGTCTCCGGCGTAGGGCTCGGGGTCGTAGTGGGTGACGGCCGCGAAGCTCTGCCGGAACACCCGGTAGGCGAGCTCCACCCGCTCGGGCGGCTGCCCCAGCTCGCGGGCGAGGGCGGCGAGCCGTTCCGGGTGCGGGGGCAGGGCGAGCGCGGTGAAGCGGCGGCCGATCTCCGCGAGCCCGGGGTCGGGGTCGGCCGCGAGCGCGGCCAGGCTCCCCTCGCGCACCAGTCCCGGCGAGCCTTCCTGTACGGCGTGCAGCGCCCTGGCCAGGTCCCCGCCGGGGTAGCCGAGCCGGACCGGGTCGACGCCGCACGCCTGGGCGAAGCCGTACTCCAGCATGAGCTCGTCGGTGATCCGGTAGGGGAAGCGCGAGCTGCTGATGACGGTGAGGTCCTCGACGACCGCGCCGCTCTCGGTGAGCTGGCGGGCGAGCTCGGTGGCGATCAGCCCGCCCATGCAGTAGCCGACGATCCGCGCCCGCGTCACGCCCTCCTTGAGCAGGAGCCGCGCGTAGGATCCGGCCAGCGTCTCGGCCGCCGTGTCGGGGTCCAGCTCCAGATAGCGCTCGGCGTCGTCGATCGCGAGGCCGAACAGCGGCGTGCCGGCGAGCTCGGCGGTGAGGGCCCGGTAGGGGGTGAGGGTCCCGGTGCCGTCGTGGACCAGCACGCGGGCCGTCCCCTCTCCCTCCGACAGGCGCACCAGCGAGCTGACGTGCGTGCGGGTGAGCCCGTGGTCGCGGTCCTCGCGCGCCTGGCGGAGATGGGCGGCCAGCGCGGCGACGGTCGGCTGGTTCACCAGCTGGCGGACGAGGCTGTCCCAGTAGAAGTTGCCCGCCTCGGGCAGTTCCTCGCGGACCCGCCCGGCGAGCCGGGTGACCAGCAGGGAGTCACCGCCCAGGGCGAAGAAGTCCTGGTCGCGGCCGACGCGCGGGAGGCCGAGCAGCTCCGCCCAGAGCGCCGCGAGCCGCCGCTCCAGATCGTCGCGCGGCTCCTCGCCCGCGGGTGCCGCCTCCCCCGCGGCCCTCGGGAGCAGGGTGGCCAGCGTGGCCCTGTCGATCTTGCCGTTCTCGGTCAGCGGCAGCTCGTCGACCACCTGGATGTGGGACGGGATCATGTACTCGGGGAGCCGTTCGGCGAGGAAGGCCCGCAGCTCGGCGAGGTCGACGTGCTCGCGGTCGGCGGGGAAGCGGGCGGCGAGGACGGACTGGCCCAGCGGCGCCAGCGGGTCGGCGGGCTCGGGCAGGCAGGCGAGGGTCTCCGCCCCGGCCCCGGCCAGCAGGCCGAGCCACTCCTCTCGGGTGATGAACGTGCGGTCGCGGCCACGCCGCACGTCGTCGTAGTCGCGCGGGCTCATCAGGAACTCCATCGAGCTCATGATCTGCACGTGCTCCCGGGTGGTCTCGATGAACACCAGCCAGCCGCCCGGCACGAGCAGCTCGCGGAACCTGTCCAGGACCACGCCCGCGTCGTGGGCGTTGTGCAGGACGTTGGCGCAGAGGATGACCTCGAAGGAGTTGGGCTCGTAGCCCTGGTCGCGGTAGTCGGCGTTGATGTCGAACAGGCCGTAGCGCACCCAGGGGTGGTCGGCGAACCGTTCGGCCGCCCGGGTGAGGAAGAACCTGGACAGGTCGGTGAAGAGGTAGTCGACCCGGTGAGCGGCCAGTTCGGGGATGAGCTCGGCGCTGGTGCCGCCCACGCCCGCGCCGGCCTCCAGCACGCGCAGCGGCCCGCCGGTGTGCTCCTCCGCCACGCGGCCGATCACGGCCCGCACGACGCGGTTGACGTAGCGGCTGAGGACGTTGTCCTTGTAGGCGCCCTCGGCCGTCTCCACCCCCGCCTCGGGGAAGAGCAGGTCACGAGCGTCGAGCTCGCCGCGCATCAGCTCGGGCAGGTGCGTGGTGCTGACGCGCAGGAAGCCGATCAGCTCGGCCCCGTAGTCGAGCCCGTCCGCCAGCTCGTCGACCCGGCGCCAGAGCGCGTCCAGGTCGGCGCCGGTACGCAGGTTCCGGTACCGGCCCGCCGCGTCGAGGTCGAGCAGGCCGTGCTCGCACAACGCGGTGAGCCAGCGGCGGACCAGCCGGTGGTGGTCGGGTCCGACCCGCGCGGCCTCCAGGATCTCGGCCGCCTCGTGCCCGTCGTCCTCGCGGGCGAACAGCCCCGAGGCGCGCAGCGCGGCCGCCATCGACGCGAGCGCGATCTCGTCGAGTGTCTCGGCCACCGCGATCACCCGTGGCAGGTCGACACCGGCGGTCGCCGCGTCCGCCGCGTCCCTCGCCGCCGCGCCGACGTCCGGTACGACGTCCTCCCGCTGTTCGTGTGCGACCGGCTGTTCGTGTGCGGCTCGCTGTTCGGTTACGGCCTGTTGTTCGTGTGCGGCCTGTTGTTCGGTTACGGCTCGCTGCTCGGTTACGGCCCGTTGTTTGGGGGCGGCCTGTGCGAAGGCGATCAGCCGCCGGTCGAGCGCGCGGTCACCGTCGACGATCACGGTGCCGGCGGCGACGGCCGGGTGGGCCTGCAGGTGGGCCTCGACCTCGGCGAGCTCGATGCGGTGGCCCCGGATCTTGACCTGGGAGTCCTCCCTGCCGAGGAACTCGATGTTCCCGTCGGGCCGGTAGCGGCCGAGGTCACCGGTGCGGTAGAGGCGCTCGCCGTGATGGTGGACGAACCGCTCGGCGGTCTTCGCCTCGTCGCCGAGATAGCCCAGCGCCACGCCCGCGCCGCCGATGTACAGCTCCCCGGGCACCCAGTCGGGACTCGGCCGCATGCTCGCGTCGTGGACGTGGAAGCTCTGGTTGGCCAGCGGCCTGCCGTACGGGACGCTGGACCAGCCGGGCAGGTCCTCGCCGATGGGGTGGTAGATGGACCAGATCGCGGCCTCGGTCGCCCCGCCCAGGCTGACCAGCTCCAGGCCGGGCAGCCGCCGCCGGATCCGGCCGGGCAGCGCCACCGGGATCCAGTCGCCGGACAGCAGGGCGAGCCGCAGCGTGGGCAGCTCCACCTGGGACTCCGCCTCAAGATAGTGCTCCAGCATCTGCAGCTGCGCGGGCACCGAGTTCCAGACCGTGACCCCGTGCTCGGCGACGAGCGCGGCCCAGTGGGAGGGGTCCCCCCTGCGCAGCGCGTCGGGCAGCACGAGGGCGGCGCCGGTGGCGAGGGGGCCGAAGACGTCGTAGACCGACAGGTCGAAGCCGAGGTTGGCCAGGCCGAGCACCCGGTCCTTCGCGCCGACGCCGAAGCGGGCGTTGATGTCGTCGACGGTGTTGCGCGCCGCCCGGTGGCTGATCACCACGCCCTTGGGCGTCCCGGTCGAGCCGGAGGTGTAGATGACGTAGGCGGGCTCGTCCGGATCCCGCTCGACCGCCGGGCCCGGGGGCGCGGGCGGCAGGGTGTCGACCGCGATCCAGCCGTCCTCCGCCAGCCAGGACTGGGTGAGCACCAGGCGCGCCGAGGCGTCGGCGAGGATGCGGTCGCGCCTGCCCGGCGGCTGGCCGGTGTCGACCGGGAGGTACACGCCACCGGCCAGCAGCGTGCCCAGCACCGCCACGACCTGCTCGACGCCCTTGTCCATCACCACGGCGACGATCTCGCCCGGTGCGTGCCCCGCCTCGCGCAGCGCCCGCGAGACCCCCGACGCCCGTGCCAGCAGCTCGCCGTAGGTGAGCGAGCGGTCGCCGACGACGGCGACCCGTTCGGGGGTGCGCCCGGCCTGGGCCACGACCTCGTCGTGCAGCAGGCCGTACGGGAGCGGCGCGAGGGTGTCGTTGACGTGGTCGCGGCGGCGCGCCTGGATCTCGGGAAGCTCGACGGGTGACGCGGACGCCCAGGTCTCCTCCTCGGTGAGTCGGGTCAGGAGGTTGGTGAACGCGGCGAACATGTCGTCCACGAGGCCGTCGGGGAACACTCCCTCGCGGACGTCCCAGTTGACCAGCAGTGCTCCGCCGTACTCCTTGACCTGGCAGTCGATCCACACCTGGGGTGTCTGGCTGATGCCGTACACCGGCATGCCGTGCTCGGCCTCGTCCTGGCCGATGCCGATGGCGCTGGTGAACACCACGGGCATCAGGGCGGCGGCCCTGCCCCGCTTGCGGGCCAGCTCGCGGATCACCTCCATGCCGCCGCAGCGGCGGTGTTCCAGGTCGGTGAAGAGCTGCTCGCCGATGGCGGTGGCACGGGCGGCGAACGGGGCGTCCGGCGTGGTGTCGACGGCGAGGAGGTTGAGCGAGGTGAAGTCGCCCACGACCTCGTCGATCTGCGGGTGCAGCGGCGGGCGGTCGAGCAGCGTCAGGTTGAGCGTGAACCGGGGCCTGCGGCTCCACCGCCCGACGACCTCGGCGTAGGCGGCCAGCACGGCCTGCGAGGGGGTGATGCCCGCCGCGCTCGCGCGGGTGCGGAGCCGCGCCCATTCGCTCGGCTCCAGCGTGGCCTCCCAGCGGGTGAACCTGGCGCCCGCGTCCTGGCCGAGCGCGGGCAGCTCGGGTGCGGGGGGCAGGTCGTCGATCCTCGCCCACCAGTAGGCGCGGTCCCGGTCGTACCGGCTGCTCTCGCGCTGGGAGCGCAGGCCGAGCACGCAGTCGCGGAAGCTCAGCGGCACCGGCGGCAGGACGGCCTCCGGGTCGTCGAGCAACCGGTGCAGCTCGGCGAGCAGCAGCTGGATGCTGACGTAGTCGGCGATGAGCAGGTCGATCGAGGCGTGCAGCAGGGCCGCGCCGTCGGTGTGGGTGATCCGCAGCTCGAACAGCGGCCAGGCGCCCGGCGGGTAGACCTTGTGCGCCATCTCCTCGCGGATCGCGGCGAGGCTCTCCTCGGGGTCGGCGCCGCGAAGGTCGGTCACCTGGACGTCGTAGTCGGGGACCTCCGCCTGGACGTTCTGGTGACCGTCCGGATGGATCACGGCGCGGAGCATGTCGTGGCGGCCGATCAGGGTCCGCCAGGCGGCCTGGACGCGGTCCGCGTCGAGCTCGGCGAAGGCGACCTCGACGTAGCCGTGGCAGGCGACGCCGCCGTAGCCGAACGCGTCGTTGCGGCCGACCAGATAGGCCTGCTGGACGTCGGTGAGCGGGAAGGGGTCGAGGCGCCGTTCCGGCTCCGGCCGCACGGTCTCCGACGCGGTCTCGCGGCGCAGCTGCTCGATGATCTCCGGTTTGGCGCTCAGCAGGGCGGCGCGCCGGTCCTCGGTCAGCGCCCCCTTGGGGGCGCGGAACCTGAGCCGCCCCTCCTCCTCCCACAATCTGATCCCGGCCGACTCCATGTCGGCGATCAGTCCGCGTACGGCGGGTGCCTGGGCCTGGGTCACAGCTCGCCCTCTTCCGTGTCATGGTCGTCGTCGATGGACAGGGCGCAGTCCGCGATGGTGGGAGCGGCGAAGAAGTGCCGCAGGGTCACCTCCACGCCGAGTCGCCGTCTGGCGACCTCTGCGAAGCGGGTGGCGAGCAGCGAGTCGCCTCCCAGGGTGAAGAAGCTCTGGTTGCGGCCCGGTGCCGGGATCTCCAGGAGTTCCGCCCAGAGCTCGGCGAGCCGCTGTTCCGTTCCCGGCCGTGGCGGATCGTCGTCGGGTGGGGGTTCGAGGGTGGTGGTGAGGGCGGATCGGTTGATCTTTCCGTTGGGGGTGAGGGGCAACTCGTCCAGGGGGGTGATGGTGGGCGGGATCGCGTGAGCGGGCAGCCGGTCGGCGAGGAAGGCGCGGATCTGGTCGGGGTCGGCGGTGGCGGGGGTGACGAACGCGGCCAGGCGGCGCTGACGGCGCTCACCCACCGCGA
>NZ_JBHMBS010000051.1:0-26563 GCF_042428775.1 Streptosporangium vulgare
AACGCAAGAAGGCCCTCGCCCAGAGCGTGGTCGGCACCGGCGAGGACTGGATCACCGACCTGTCCACCGACCAGCTGCGCGAGCTGTTCCGGCTCGGCCCCGGGGCGGTGAGCTGACATGGACGACACCGGATCCGGCGGCAGGCCGTTGACCGGGCGAACCCCCGGGGGACGGTCCTTCGAGGAGCAGAACTTCGAGGAACGGGCTTCCGAGGAGAGGGCCGCGGACGAGCGGACTTCCGGGGAACGGACCTCCGGGGAACGGACCGCGAACGAGCGACGTTCCGAGGGGCGGGCCTCGGACGAGCGGACCTTCGACGAGCGGATCGGGGACTTCTACTCCCCCGCCGTCTCCCTGAACCGCCTGCGCCCCCGGCCCGACGTCACCGGAGTCCCGGCCGACCTGCTGCTGCGGGCCCTTGAGCCGCCCGCGGTCAAGGTGCGGCACATCCCGCTGGTCGACCTGCTCAGGAAGCCCTACCGGGAGCTGGGCGGCGACTGAGACCTCGGACCCGCCGGTCCCGTGGGGGACCGGCGGGTGGACGGCCCGGCGGACAGGCGCCCGGTGAGTGGGTGACCCGGTGGATGGGCGGCTCGGCGGGTGACGGCCCGGCGGACAAGCGTCCGGTGGGTGGCGCGGCCCGGTGAGTAGCGCGGCTCGATGGGTGGCGGCTCGGTGGGTAGCGGCCCGGTGGTGGTGGGTGAGTGAAACTCGTTTTGGGAGTCACTCCAACCCCTTCCGCCCCTCGATTTTCCACTATTTCCGACTTTTTCCCTGCGGCAGAACCTCGCGATCCGGTCTGCACATCTTCCAGACCCGCGTAGCATCATCGGGCATGGGGCAGCCGAAAACGTCTACGCGCCGCCCGCGGCACACCTCGAAAGCGACGGTGGCCGCGGCGCTCGTCGTCATGTCCTCAGGCTGTGGGATGGCGAGCGGCATGGCCTCCACGGAGCGGTTGCAGCTGGAGCCGATCAGCGTCTCCAGCCCTCAGGTCAAAGACGGCGGCCCCCTGCCGTCCGACTACTCGTGCAAGGGTTCGGCCGGTAACCCGCCGCTCCGCTGGTCCCGCGTGCCGGAGGGAACGAAGTCCGTCGCGATCGTGGTGGACAAGAACTCCCGGACCGGCGGCGAGGTGAACTGGGTCGTTTTCGACATCGATCCGCGGACTAACGAGCTACCGGAGGGTAGCGTCCCGGTGGGAGCCGTGGAAGGGAGCACGACGAGCGGCAAGGTGGGCTATAGCCCTCCGTGCGACGCCCAGGAGAACTATCGTTTCACTGTCTACGCGCTGGACGACAAGGTCGAACTTCGTAAGGGGACTCTCCTCAACGAGACCTTGAAGAGCATCGCGGACAAGACGATCGCCTGGGGACGGCTCACCGCGGCGCACATCGAGTGACTGGCCAAACACCGGAGGTAGTAATGGTTACCAATTCTTCACTTAGGGTGTGACAACGCTCATAGTGGTCCGACACAATCAGATCCAATGTCCAAGCGCAGGTGATGCATGGGGGCAGGTCGCGTCGATGGCCGCGCGACCTCACCGGCGCCGCTGTAAGGCCATGGCCTTGAGGGTGGTGCAATGATCGCGGTCGTAGTAAGCCTGGTCGCCGTCGTGCTCCTCGTGCTCGTCGTCGTGGCACTGGGAATGCGGTCGATGAACCGCAGGGAGAGCGCACTCCCCGCGGAGCGCCTACGGGAGATGGCGGAGAAGGAGGCGCTGACTCCGACCATGTCCAGCGACGACTTCGCCACCAGAGAACCGAAGATGAACCATTTCACCCCCGACCTCACCCCGTTCGACGAGCCGAAGCCGCCGCGCCAGCCGCGGCCGCCGAGCTCCCGGGGCAAGCGCGGGCTGAACGAGTTCGGCCAGGTGGACGACTACGACGATGACTACTGGACGCGGCTCCAGGCCGACGAGGGCGGTTTCGGAGGGTCCTTGGCGGCTCGGATGGGCGCGAGCCGTCCCGTCGAGCAGGGGGACCAGAAGGCCGACCCCGACGCGGTGACCGTGCAGGCCCCGCTGCCGACCAGGCCCCAGCCGTCCCGCGCCACCCCGCAGCGGCCCCCGGCCCCACCGGCCAGGCCCGCTCCCGAACCGGCCGTCGCCTCCGCCTCGCTGCCCTCCGGTCTCTCCGACCTGGTCGCCCCGGTCCAGCCGAACCCGGCTCCCACGGCCGCCTCGCTCGCCGAGCAGAAGACCGTGACCTTCGCGGCTCCCACCCCCGGCGCCTTCGGCGAGGCCCGCCCCTCCCGGGCGAGTTCCCGTCGCGGCGGCGGCAGGGCGTCCTCGCAGCCAGCCGCCCAGTCCACCCAGGGCAACGGCTCGCCCCGGCCCGCCCAGGGCCCGTCTCGGCCCGATCCGCTGAACGACCCGCTCGGCGGCTCCTACGCCCGCCGCGGCGCCGGCTCCGCCGCGAACGGCGCGGGCTCCCGGCCCAGCGGCGCCGTCTCCCCGGCGAACGGCAACGGCGCCCCCGGTGCCCGACCCGGCCCGACCGGCGGCCGTCCCGGCGCCGGTGCCCCGATGCCCCCCATGGGGCCCACGACCAGCGGCGGCTTCCCCGCCGCGGCCGTGCCCGACCCCCTCGCCGCCTCCTACCGCACCCCGCCGCAGCCGCCCAAGACCGGCAACCCGGCGGACAACCCGTGGGCTCAGGCCACGAACCCCTCCTCGGGGGGCTGGCCCGCGGCGAACACCGCCGACATCCTCGACGACCCCGGCCCCTCCTACTCCTCGTACCAGACGCCGGTCTACGGCGCCCCGACCACCGGCTCGTACGAGGTCAGCTCGGGCTGGGCCACCATCGAGGACGACGCGATCACCGGCCCGAGCCCGGCCGTGTCCACCTCGACCGGTCCCTCCAGGACCTTCTCCCCCACCCCGAGCCCCACCCCGAACTCCGCTCCGAGCCCCACCCCGAACCGTGCGGCCGACCCGCGAGGCGGGGCGGCGACGGGCAGGTACGGCTACGAGCCCCGTCAGGCGAGCCCGGCCAGCCCGGCCGCCTGGCCGGAGCCCGGCACTCCCAACGGGAGTGACGCGGCGAGCTGGCCGAGCTACGGCGAGCTCTACGGCACGGCACCGGCCCCCGAGGCCGCGGCCACCGGCACCGACGCAGGCCGGGCGAGCTCGCGGGGCAACCACCACCGGGCTCAGGAGCCCGACTACCCCGACTATTACCGCTGATTCTTTCCGTCCTCCGTAAAGGCCTCGGGTAAAAGCCCGGATGGCGTGGGGCAGCACCGTAAGGTCTGCCCCATGGAGACGGACACGAAGAGCGACGGTGTTCTGACAGCGGGTGGCATCGGCTCCGTGCTGCGGCATGACCTGCCCGCCTCCCTGGTGGTCTTCCTGGTGGCCGTGCCCCTCTCGCTGGGCATCGCGGTCGCCTCGGGAGCGCCACTGGCGGCGGGGCTCATCGCGGGTGCGGCGGGCGGCGTCGTGGCGGGCCTCCTGGGCGGCTCCGTCGCCCAGGTGAGCGGGCCGGCGGCCGGGCTCTCACTGGTGGTGGCCGACCTCGTGGTCACGTACGGCTGGCGGGCCACCTGCATGATCACTCTGCTCGCGGGCGTCCTGCAGTTGCTGCTGGGCGTCTGCCGGGTCGCCCGGTCGGCGCTGGCGGTCTCCCCCGCGGTGGTCCACGGCATGCTGGCCGGGGTGGGCGTGGTGATCGCCCTCTCCCAGCTGCACGTGGTGCTCGGCGGGAGCCCGCAGCGCTCCGCGATCGAGAACCTCATCGAGCTGCCCCAGCAGATCGTCCACAACCACACGCACGCGGTCTTCGTCGGCCTGCTGACCATCGCGGTCCTGGTCACCTGGACCCGCCTGCCGCAGCGGTTGCGGACCCTCCCCGCGCCGCTGGCGGCCCTGTTCGCCGCCTCGGTGACCGCCTGGGCGCTCGGCTGGGAGGTCACCCGGATCGACCTGTCGGCCAGCCTCGGTTCCTGGTCCGGCCCGGTCTGGCCCCGGGGCGACTGGCACGGGATCATCGGGGCGGTGCTGCTCGTGGCCCTGCTGGCCGGGGTGGAGTCGCTGCTGTGCTCGGTGGCCGTCGACAAGCTGCACGACGGCAGGCGCTCCGACCTCGACAGGGAGCTCACCGGCCAGGGGGTGGCCAACATCGTGACCGGCGCGCTGGGCGGGCTGCCCGTGGCCGGGGTCATCGTCCGCAGCACCACCAACGTCCGCGCCGGGGCCCGCAGCCGCTGGTCCACGATCATGCACGGGATCTGGATCCTGCTGTTCGCGGTCGGGCTGGGGTGGATGATCGCGCTGATCCCGATGGAGGCGCTCGCCGCCCTCCTGGTCTTCATCGGCGTGCAGATGGTCAACATGGGGCACCTGCGCAACCTGCGCGGCCACAGCGAGGTCCCGGTGTACGTCGTCACGATGGCCGGGGTGGTGCTGCTCGGTCTCGCCGAGGGCGTGCTGGTCGGGCTCGGCCTCGCCGCGCTGTTCGCGTTGCGCCGCCTCACCCGGGTGACCGTGCGGGCCATGGCCGAGCCCGACGGCCGCTGGCACGTGGTGATCGCCGGCTCGCTCACCTTCCTGGGGGTGCCCACGCTCACCTCGGAGCTGCGCGCCATCCCCGCGGGGGCCGCGGTCGACCTCGACCTGAACATCGACTTCATGGACAACGCGGCCTTCGAGGCGATCCACGACTGGCGCAACGAGTACGAGCGCACCGGCGGGACCGTGAACATCGACGAGATCCACGACGAGTGGTACTCCATGGCGGCCAGCGGGGCCCGGGTCTTCCCCGCCAAGACGCCGCCCCGCGCTCCCGACCGGTGGTGGCTGCCCTGGTCCCACCGGCGGAACGGGCAGCGGGTGAGCCGCCAGCCGCTGGTCGCCGCCCGGCACGCGCCCCGCGACGACGGCCCCGCCAGTCCCGCCGTGCCCGACCTGCTGGAGGGGGCGCGGGAGTTCCACCGGCGTACGGCTCCGCTGGTCCGCCCCCTGCTGCACGGCATGGCGCGCGGGCAGGAGCCCTCGCATCTCTTCATCACCTGCGCCGACTCCCGCATCGTGCCGAACCTGATCACCGCGAGCGGCCCCGGCGACCTGTTCACCGTCCGCAACCTCGGCAACCTGGTGCCCCGGCTGGGGTCGGTGCCGGCGGACGACTCGGTGGCGGCGGCGATCGAGTACGCGACGGGCACGCTCAACGTCCGCACCATCACGGTCTGCGGGCACTCGGGCTGCGGGGCGATGGCCGCGCTGCTCAGCGGGGGCGAGAAGGCGTCGGGCCTGCCCGCGTTCGGCCGCTGGATGCGTCACGGCAACCACACCCTGGCACGGTTCATCGAGGGCGAGAGCGCCGGTGAGGACGACGGACCGCTGGACCGCCTCTGCCGGGTCAACGTGATCCAGCAGCTGGAGAACCTGCGGACCTATCCGCAGGTGGACCGGCTGTTCCGCGCCGGGCACCTGGAGCTGGTCGGCCTGTACTTCGACATCGGCACCGCCCGGGTGCACCTGCTTGAGCATCCCCCGATCGCGAGCAGTCCGCTCTGAGCGGATGCCTTGCGCCACGGGTGAAAGCCTGTGGTCACGCACCGGCCGGGCGTCCAGGATGAAACGCTATGAGAATACTGATCATCGGTGGCTCGGTGTTCGTCGGCCGGGCGGTCACGGAAGAGGCGCTGCGGCGCGGGCACGAGGTCACGACGTTCAACCGGGGGCTCAGCGGGGTGGACCTGCCGGGGGTGGAGGCGGTGAAGGGCGACCGCGAGGTGGCGGCCGACCTGGACCGCCTGGTGGAGGGCCGGGAGTGGGACGCCGTCATCGACGTCATCGGCAGGGTCCCGAAGCTGGTCGGCGGGTCGGTGCGCAGGCTCAACGGCCGGGCGGGCGTCTACACGTACGTCTCCAGCATCTCGGCGATCGCCGACTTCCCGGCCAAGGAGTGCGACGAGAGCTCGCCACGATTCGAGTGCGCGCCGGACGCGGGGCCGGAGGACGGCGAGTACGGCGAGCTCAAGGCGGGATGTGAGCGGGCGGTGGAGGAGGGCTTCGAGGGTGAGGCGGTGATCATCCAGCCGGGTCTCATCCTGGGCCCGTACGAGGGTGTGGGCCGCCTGCCGTGGTGGCTGGACCGGATCTCCCGGGGCGGGCGGGTCCTGGCACCGGGCGACCCCGGCCGCGCGATGCAGGTCATCGACGTGCGCGACCTGGCCGCGTTCGTCCTCGACCGCACCGAGGCGGGCAAGGCCGACCGCTTCCTCGCCAGCGGGGTGCCGGGCAACATCACCTACGGCGGCTGGCTCGCCGAGTGCCGCGCGGTGACCGGCTCCGACGCCGAGTTCGTCTGGGTCGACGACCGGTTCCTGCTCGACCGGGAGGTGCAGCCGTGGACGGAGTTCCCGGTCTGGGCCCCGGACAGTCCCGAGTTCGCCGCGGTCTGGCTGCCGTCGTCGGCGAAGGCCCTCGCGGCCGGGCTGACCTGCCGCCCGGTCGCCGAGACCGTGCGTGACACCTGGGCGTGGCTTCGCGACGTCCCCCCGGCGGAGCGGTCGTTCGGCAGGCACGGCATCGATCCCGAGAAGGAGGCCAGAATCCTCGCCGAGTGGGCATAGGGATCTCCATGGAGATCCAGATCACTTTCGACGCCAACGATCCGCCGTCGCTCGCCGCCTTCTGGGCGGAGGCCCTCGGTTACCGCCTCCAACCGCCCCCCGAGGGGTTCGAGAGCTGGGAGGCGTGGGAGGACTCCCAGGGCATCCCCGAGGAGAGGCGTTCCGACTGGTCGGCCATCGTGGACCCGGCCGAGGGGCGGCCGCGCTTCTACTTCCAGCGCGTGCCCGAGGGAAAGACCGCCAAGAACCGCGTCCACCTGGACGTCAACGTGGGCGGCCCGCCCGGCACGCCGCTGGAGGAGCGCCGCAAACTCGTGGACGCGGAGGTGGGACGGCTCGCCGCCCTGGGGGCCGTCGAGGTGCGGACCGCGGAGGAGCACGGCGAGTACTGGACGGTCATGACCGACCCCGAGGGCAACGAGTTCTGCCTGCAGTGAGCAGCATGCATTTCTACGCATACATCGCGCTGGTGGGCACCTAGATTCATCGCTGTCCGGCTCCGTCCCCCGAACGCCGGACAGCGGTCCACGCTCCCAGGGCCGGAGGTGGAGGGCGGCCGATTCCGCCCTCCACCCACCCTGACCCTGTGCCGTGTCACGCGCGGCGGGTGTGCCTCATCGTCCAGTTGGTCTCCCAGGTCTTCTCTCCGTCGGCGGAGAACGCCTGCTCCCACAGGGCCGATGTCGGTGTGATCTCCGACCATGTGTAGCGCATCCGGATGGGCGTGCCCTCGTGGGTCTCGTCGCCGTGGAACACCCCCTTCCCGTCGGTGAACGCACCGAAGACGGGGTTGTGGAGGACTCCGGTCTCACTGTTGATCCAGTAGATCGCCCACAACTCGCGCTTGACGTCGAAGGTCCTTATCGACACCCCCTTGAAGCCCTTGGTGGGGAAGGTGATCTCGTCGAAGACGCCCGCGCCGTCGAAGAACCCCTGGCAGACGGCGACGCTGGGAAACTCCTCCCACTCGTCCCTCCCGCTCAGGGGTGCGAGGAGCCTACGGTTCTCGATGTCCCAGCTGCCGTGCAGGAAGTCGAAATCGCTGTTCATGACAGAAGGTTAGAACCACCCACCGGCGCTTGGGGGGCGCACGGGAACTCCGGATACCGGCGGATCCGTCCGTGAGTGTGCCCCGCCGCGTCGCCGAGCGCCTCGGCCGGTGCGACCACCGCGAGCTCCGCCCCGGCCCGCCGGGCACGCGACCGGCCGCCGATCCGCGAGCCCCACCGTCGGGGCGGCGAGCGGATGACCTCATCCTCCTCGAAATCCCCCTCGCGATCCCCCGCGAACCAGGGACGACGGCACGGACCCCATACCAAACCCATGTCATGACATACGTACGTCCTATTGATTTATGGTGAATTCGTCGTTACTTTCTTGGTGAACCTCATCCCCCCAAACGAGGAGACGCAATGCGTCCTCTGTCCAGGCTTTTCCTGGCAGCCCTGACGATCTCGCTGGTAGGCGGGGCGTCACTCCCCGCGACCGGAAACAGTGTTGCGGTGGTGGAACCCCAGGTAGAGACCCCCGCTCTGTACGACGACGAAGCCGGTGGCAACTCCAACGGTGACGACCCGGCGATCTGGGTCCACCCGTCCAAGTCCGAGAAGAGCGTGGTGGTCGGCACGGCGAAGGAGGGTGGCCTCTTCGTCTACAACCTCGACGGACAGCAGATCCAGCACCTCGCCGCGCCCGCGGCCCCGGGACCTGACGACGAAGGCGGACGGTTCAACAACGTCGACGTCACCTACGGTTTCGGCGGACGCGACCTCGCGGTCGTCTCCGACCGCGGCCGGGACCAGCTGCGGATCTACGCCATCGCGAACGGCCAGCTCACCGACGTGACCGACCCGGCCGCGCCGTTCGTGTTCAACACCACCCAGCAGCAGGTCAACGACGCAGAGACCGCGTACGGCCTGGCCACCTGGAAGGACTCCACCGGCACCTACGCGCTGGTCAGCCGTCGTCACAGGACCTCGATCGGCCTGGTCAAGCTTCTGCCGAAGCCGAACGGCAAGGTCGGTTACCAGCTCGTCAAGACCCTGAACCTGCCGCCGTCGTTCACCCTGCCGAACGGCCAGAGCTGGACGCCCTGTGACGAGCCGGGCCGGGAGCCGCAGGTAGAGGGCATGGTCGTGGACCAGGAGAAGGACGTCCTCTACGCGGCCCAGGAGGACGTCGGCATCTGGCGGATGCGCGCGGACCTCACCGGAGCCCCCGTGCTGGTGGACAAGGTCCGCGAGTACGGCGTGCCCGGCACCTACGACCCGGTGGCGGACGAGTGCACCTCCGGCGCGGACCCGGGCTACGGCGGGCAGCACCTGACCGCGGACGCCGAAGGTCTCACGATCTACTACCGGGAGGACGGCAAGGGCTACCTGCTCGCCTCCAGCCAGGGCGACAACACCTTCGCCGTCTACCGCAGGGAGGGTTCCAACGCCTACCTGGGTCAGTTCATGATCGGATCGCACAACGGCATCGACGGCGTCGAGCACAGCGACGGCTCGACCGTACTGAACGTCCCGCTGGGCGACTTCGAGGAAGGCATGTTCATCTCGCACGACGGCGCCAACACCCCGACCACGCCCGACCGTGAGAACACGAACTTCAAGTTCGCCGAATGGAACGACATCGCCGACGGGCTCGACCTGGACGTGGACCCCGACGGCTGGGACCCGCGCGACTGAGCGGCGGGGAAAAGCCCTCGGCCACTCGGCGGATTCGAGGGCCGGTAGGCGACGCGTGATCGGTTGATCAAGGCGTGAACGGTTTGGTCGGACGCCCGGCTGGGATTTCCCAGCCGGGCGTCTGGCGTGGGTGCCCGCCGGATCCGGCATCGGGGCCTCCCGGGCTGCCGGGACAGGCCGGCGCTCGCGAAGGCGCCCCTGTCCGGACGCGCGTACGGGTACACCGTGTGCGGCCCGGTCCCGGATCGGGATCCGAACGCCGCTCCCGGTCCGGTCGTGCTCGCGGTTCGGCCGCGTTCCCGGTCCAGCCGCGCTCCCGGTCCGGCCGCGCTCACGGCCGAGGTCGCGCGGAGGTGCGGGAGACGGAGAGAACCCGCGCGGGGCGACGGGGACCCGGTGTCCGCGCCGGGCACGCGCCGAGGAAACGGGAACGCCGCCGCGGCAACGCGGCGGCTCGCCGATCAGCGCGGACGAACACCGGGACTCATCGGGACTCACCGGGACTCAGGGGAAATCAGCGGAATCAGCGAGGGGGGCGACCGGCGCGGACTCCCGCGTGGCGGCGATCGCCGGGCCGGCCACGGCCTCCCCCGGTCCACGCCTAGCCGTACGGACCGGCTCCCAAGGCGCGTGTCCAGGCCGCCGTACCGGCGGCCACGGGTCCGGGAAGAAAGGCCGTCCGTCGCCTCGTCCGCGAGCTGTTCAAGGGCTCGACCGGGCCGAACGACCGGCGGGCGGCCACCGGAAAGACCGCCGGAAAGGCCACCGGAAGGGCCACGGGAACCTCAGATCGGTTCGGCACTCCCCGGCCGGGGCGTTCTCACCGGCCGTGCCGACATCGATCAGGCCCCCACATCACCATGGCCCGGCCCGAGAGCGGGCCGGGCCATGGGGGCCGGGGGTCGAGGGTTGAGGGCCGGGAGGCGAGGGCCGGGGACGGGAGCGGGGGCCGGGGGCCGGGGGTCGAGGGCCGGGGGCTGGGAGGTGAGGGCCGGGGGCCGGGTGACCGTCACCTGCTCCCCCGGCGCCCGCACCGACGGTTCGTCCACCTGCCCTCGGCGAACACGGCACCGGATCTCGAACTCACGCGGGGTCTCCCCCACTCACCGGGTCAGCCGTGGTTGACCCGCCAGAAGTCGGAGACGCCCTGGCGACCCTGCAGGTCTCCGAGGAGTCCGTTGGAGTCGGTGTGGAAGAGCTGCCCCTTCCAGTCGGTCAGCCCGGGCGGGGTGACCTGGGGCTTGACCGTGCCGTTGCCGGAGATGCCGCCCTCGCCGATCTCGTGCTTGACGCCCTCCTCGGTCATGATGAAGTGGACGTACAGCTTGGCCGCGTTGGGGTGCTTGCTCTTGGCCGCGATCGCCACGTACTTGGGATAGCTGAAACCGACGAACGGCGCCATCCCCTCGCACGTCGCCTGGGTGTACCCCTTGTCCTCGTTGTTACGGAACTTCGAGATCGACATGAACCCGATCTTCTTGTCCGTGGAGCTCGGCGCGCCCACCGCACCGGAGATGTCCTCGTCGGAGCCGGTCAGCACCGGCTTGTTGCCCGCCATCCGCTTGATCCACTCATAGGCGGCGCTCTTCTCCTTGGTCTCCAGGGGCTTGCCGTACTTGGTCTGGTACGCCTGCTCCAGCGCCTGGTTGCCGTGCGCGTCCATCTGGGTGAAGAACGACAGCACGGTCGGCTTGCCCAGCGGGTCCTGCATCACCAGCTTGCCGGCCCACTCCGGCTCGGTCAGGTCCCACACGTTCTTCACCGGGCACCCCTCCGGCGACAGCTTGGTGTTGTAGGCGAAGACCGTGGCCTTCGACAGCGCGAGCAGCGGGTTCTGGTTCTCGGCCGGGATCTGGTCCTTGAGGTCGCCGGGCACCCAGGTCCGCGCCACCCCCTGCGGGATCAGCTGGCCCACCAGCACGCCGCCGTCCTCGTACATCGCCGCGTCGATCGTGATGTTGTCGGCGGCATGCTCTCTGATCATCTTCTCGGCGGTCTGCGGGGTGTCCGACTTAACCCCTTCCATCTTGACGCCGTACTTCGCGGTGAACGCCTTGGCCACCTCTTCGATGTCGCCGCTGGAGTCGTAGACCAGCACGCTGCCCTCCTTCTTGGCGGCGGCGACCAGCGTGTCCAGGTCGAAGTCCGCGTCGAGCGAGGGTGCGGGCAGCGGCTGCCCGGCGGTCGTCGCCGGCGAAGGGGCGCCGGTGGCCGTGGAAGGCGCGCAGGCCGCGGCGGCGAATGCCAGCAGCGCCACAGGGATGATCTTTTTGGTACGCCACACGGTAGCGTCACTCCTTCTGCCCATCGGGGTCGTAGGCGCCGCCAAGCACCCCGACTTGGCGCCACAATGGGGTCAACAATGAACATCACGTGAACAGCTTGTCAAGACATTCTTACTTTAACGAGGCATCCGACACGGTCTCGTTACCGGATGGGCGGCCGGCGAGCCGACCCGAATCGGCCATTGGTCAGGACATTCTGACGTCAGATATCATCCGACGGTGACTGCGACGAGATTGGACATCGACCTCGACCGGTCGAGCCCGGTTCCCCTGTACTTCCAGGTAGCCGAGCGGATCGCCGAGGCGATACAGACGGGCGAGCTGCTCCCGGGCGCCCGGCTCGACAACGAGATCCAGCTCGCCGACCAGCTGGGGCTTTCACGCCCGACCATCCGCCAGGCCATCCAGTACCTCGTCGACAAGGGGCTGCTGGTCCGCAAACGCGGCGTCGGCACCCAGGTCGTACACGGCCAGGTCAAGCGGGCGGTCGAGCTCACCAGCCTCTACGACGACCTGCGCAGGGCGGGCCAGAAGCCGATGACCCAGGTGCTGTCCATCGACACCGTCGCCGCCGAGGAGAGCATCGCCGAGGCCCTCGGGGTCGCGCCGGGCGCCGCGGTGCTCCGGCTGGAGCGACTCAGGTACGCGCTGGGGGAGCCGCTCGCCCTGCTGCACAACTGGCTGCCCCTGGGACTGACGCCCCTGACGGCCGAGACCCTGGAGTCTCGCGGGCTCTACGAGCTGCTGCGCCTGTCCGGCGTCCGGATGCGGGTCGCGAACCAGCGGATCAGCGCCCGCGCCGCCACCCCGGCCGAGGCGCGGCTGCTGAACGAACGCCGCGCCTGCCCGCTGCTCACCATGGTCCGCACGACCTACGACGACCAGGGCAGGGCCGTGGAGCACGGCTCACACGTCTACCGCGCCTCCCACTACTCCCTAGAGGTCACCCTCGTGGAGCGCTGAGCGCGCCGCCACTCCCGGGTCCAGTACGGTGATGATGATAGCTAGTCAGAATGTCAGGACAAACTATTGACGGTTCACTTGCCGTTCATCTAGAACTGGAGGCCCCTGTTACAAGGAGCCGCCATGCGTGTGGGTTTGCTAGGCCTTGGTCGGATAGGCATGTTCCATGCCACCACCCTCTCGACTCTCGTCGACGACCTCGTCGTCTCCGACGTGGACCCCGCCAGGGCCGAGGAGGTGGCGGGACGGCTCGGGGCCCGGGTCGGAGATCCCTTCGACGCGGACGCGGTGGTGATCGCGACCCCGACCTCCACCCACGCGGAGGCGCTGCTGCGGGCATGCGACCGGGGGGTGCCGGCGTTCTGCGAGAAACCCGCGGCCCCGACCGTGGCGGAGACCCAGCGGGTCCGCGAAGCGGTCAGGCGTAGCGGCGTCGCCGTTCACATCGGCTTCCAGCGGCGCTTCGACGCCGGTTACGTCGCCGCACGCGAGGCGCTGCGCGCCGGTGAGCTCGGCGAACTGCACCGGGTCCACCTGCTGACCGCCGATCCGGAGCCCCCGGCCGCCGAGTACGTCGCGCTGTCCGGCGGTATCTTCCGCGACTGTCACATCCACGACTTCGACATCCTGCGCTGGGTCACCGGCCGCGAGGTGGACACCGTCTACGCGACCGGCGCCAACCGGGGCGAGGCCTTCTTCGCCGAGGCCGGAGACGTCGACAACAGCGCCGCTCTGATGACCATGGACGACGGCACGCTGGTCACGCTGCAGGGCTCCCGCTACAACGGCGCCGGATACGACGTGCGGATGGAGCTGGCCGGGACCCGTTCCACCTGGGCGGCGGGACTCGGCCGCCGGACCCCGCTGCACTCGGTCGAGGGCTTCGACCCGGGTGAGGAACCGTGGCCGGACTTCCAGACCAGGTTCGCCGCCGCGTACATCGCGGAGATGCACGCGTTCCTGGCGATGGCGCGAGGTGAGCGCGAGAGCCCCTGCACGGTCCAGGACGCCCTGTCCGCGCTCCACCTCGCCGAGGCGGCCGATCTGTCGCTCCGCGAGGGGCGGCCGGTCCGCCTCCTGGAGGTGACGAAGTGAGGATCGCCGCCGCACCGATCTCCTGGGGGGTCTGCGAGGTGCCCGGCTGGGGACACCAGCTGCCCGCCGAGCGGGTGCTGACCGAGATGGCCGAGCTGGGCCTGACCGCCACCGAGCTGGGCCCCGACGGCTTCCTGCCCGCCGATCCCGGCCACCGCGCCCGCCTCCTCGGCCGCTACGACCTGCGCGCCGTGGGCGGCTTCGTCCCCGTGGTCCTGCACGACCCCGCCCACGACCCGCTGCCGGGCCTGCGGGCCGCGCTCGCCTCCTTCGAGGACGAGGCGGTGGCCGTCCTGGCCGCCGCCACCGGCGTGGACGGCTACGACACGCGCCCCGCGCTGGACGCGGAGGGCTGGCGCACGCTCCTGACCAACCTGGAGCGGATCCGTCACGAAACGGCCCGCCCGGTCACCCTGCATCCGCACGTGGGAACCATGATCGAGACCGGTGAGGAGGTGGACCGGATCCTCGACGGCTGCGGCGTCGCGCTCTGCCTGGACACCGGTCACCTGCTCATCGGCGGCACCGACCCGCTGGACCTCGTCCGCCGGGCCAGCGGGCGGATCGCCCACGTCCACCTCAAGGACGTCGAGGCGGCCCTCGCCGAGCGGGTCCGGAGCGGCGCTCTCACCTACACCCAGGCCGTACGGACGGGGATCTACCGCCCGCTCGGCGAGGGGGACGTCGACGTGGCGGGCATCGTCACCGGCCTGACCGCGGCCGGCTATTCCGGCTGGTACGTGCTGGAGCAGGACGTCGTCCTCGACTCCGAGGACGCGAACCCGATGGAGAACGTCCGCGCGAGCCTGGCCTATCTCGGAGGCCTCAGGTGAGCGCGCCCGCCGAGGTGCTGACGATGGGCCGGGTCGGGGTGGACATCTACCCGCTCCAGGTCGGGGTGTCGCTGCGGGAGGTGGAGACCTTCGGCAAGTATCTGGGCGGCAGCCCGACCAACGTGGCCGTGGCCGCCTCCCGGCTGGGTCACTCCAGCGCGGTGATCACCAGGACCGGGGCCGACCCGTTCGGCCTGTTCGTCCACGACGCCCTGCGCGCCTACGGCGTCGACGACCGCCACGTCACCGAGGTGCCCGGCCTGCCCACACCGGTGACGTTCTGCGAGATCCTGCCCCCGGACGACTTCCCGCTCTACTTCTACCGCTTTCCCAAGGCTCCCGACCTGGAGATCCGCCCCGAGGAGCTGGATCTCGCGGCGATCGCGTCGGCGGGGGTGTTCTGGACGACCGTGACCGGGCTGTCGGCGGAACCGTCCCGCGGCGCGCACCTGGCCGCCTGGCGGGCCCGGGGGCGGGTGCCGCACACGGTGCTGGACCTGGACTACCGGCCGATGTTCTGGCCGGACGAGCACGAGGCCCGCCACCAGGTGCGCGCCGCGCTCGGACAGGTCACCGTCGCCGTCGGCAACCTGGAGGAGGCCGAGGTGGCCACCGGCACCCGCGACCCCCACGAGGCGGCCCGGGCGCTGCTGGAGGCCGGGGTCGAGCTCGCGATCGTCAAGCAGGGCCCTGGCGGGGTGCTCGGCATGACCGCCACCGAGACGGTGCGGGTGCCGCCGGTGAAGGTCGAGGTCGTCAACGGGCTCGGCGCCGGCGACGCCTTCGGCGGGGCGCTCTGCCACGGCCTGCTGGAGGGCTGGCCGCTGGAGCGGGTGCTGAGGTTCGCCAACGTGGCCGGGGCGATCGTGGCCGGCCGGCTGGCCTGCGCCCCGGCCATGCCCACCGTGAACGAGGTCGAGAACGTCCTGTCAGACGGATTTCCGAAAGGGGACGCCGCGCATGCGTGAAGAGGACTACCGGCGGTTGCTCGACGACCGGGCCTGGCATCCGGAGCGGGTGATCGAGGCGGCCGCCAGGCGCGGGCGCGGGTCGTTTCCGACCGGTAGTGACCAGCTGCTGATCATCGCGGCCGATCACCCGGCGCGGGGCTCGCTCGGCGTCGGCCGCCGGCCGATGGCGATGGAGAACCGTGCCGACCTGCTGGACCGGCTCATGGTCGCCCTGGCCAGGCCGGGCGTGGACGGGCTGCTCGCCACCCCCGACATCGTCGAGGACCTGCTGCTGCTCGGCGCGCTCGACGGCAAGATCGTGATCGGTTCGATGAACCGGGGCGGCCTGCAGAGCTCGGCGTTCGAGTTCGACGACCGCTTCACCGCCTACGACGCCGAGTCGATCGCGGCGATGGGTTTCGACGGCGGCAAGATGCTGTGCAGGATCGCGCTGGAGGACGCCTCGACCGCCGCCACGCTGGCGAGTTGCGGGCATGCCGTCACCCAGCTGGCCGGCCACGGGCTGATGGCGATGATCGAGCCGTTCTGGTCCAGGCGGGTCGACGGCGTGGTGCGGCACGACCTGTCGCCGGAGGCGATGATCCACGCCATCAGCGTCGGCCAGGGGCTCGGCGCGACCTCCGCCCGCACCTGGCTGAAGATCCCGGTGGTCGAGGGGATGGAGCGGGTCATGGAGTCCACGACGCTGCCGACGCTGCTGCTCGGAGGTGACCCCGAGAAGGCGCCCGACCAGGTCTTCGGCTCCTGGGGCAAGGCACTGCGGCTGCCCGGCGTACGCGGCCTGGTCGTCGGCCGGGCGCTGCTCTACCCACCGGGCGACGACGTGGCCGCGGCCGTGGACACCGCGGCGAGCCTGCTGAGGTCGTCGTGACGCACCTCCCCCACGGCACCGCCGCCTCGTCCCCGTGGGCGGTGGAGATCACTCCAGAGTCGGCCGGCTGGACCTATGCCGGCCTGCGGGTGGTGGATCTGCCGGACCACCCCGTGCGCTTCTCCACCGGCCGGGAGGAGATGCTGGTCCTGCCGCTGTCGGGTTCGTGCGAGGTCTCCGCGGACGGCCTGAGCCTGTCGCTGTCCGGGCGTACGTCGGTCTTCGACACGGTGACCGACTTCGCCTACCTGCCGATCGACACGTCCGTGGTGATCACCGGCCGTGGCCGCGTCGCGCTCCCCTCCGCCCGGGCGACCCGGCGCTTCCCGGTCCGGTACGGCCCGGCCGAGCGGGTCCCGGTGGAGGTGCGCGGCGCCGGGCAGGCCAGCCGCCGGGTGAACAACTTCTGCTCGCCGGACGCCTTCGACTGCGACAAGCTCGTCGCGGTGGAGGTGATCACCCCCGGCGGCAACTGGTCGTCGTACCCGCCGCACAAGCACGACACGGCCTCCGAGCACGAGGCCGTGCTGGAGGAGATCTACTACTTCGAGGGCGGCCCCGGCTACCAGCGGGTGTACGGCACCCACGACACCCTGGCCGAGGTGGCCGCCGGAGACGTGGTGCTCGTCCCGCACGGCTACCACGGCCCGTCGATGGCGGCCCCCGGCTACGACCTCTACTACCTGAACGTGCTGGCCGGACCCGCCGAGAAGCGGTCGATGGCCTTCAGTGACGACCCCCGGCACGCGTGGATCCGCTCCTCCTGGGCAGACCAGCCGATCGACCCCCGTGTGTCACGTCGCGTCGCGGACGCCGGGAGCGAATTCCCCGGAGGTACCTCATGAGGCTCACGGTGGCTCAGGCACTGGTGCGGTTCCTGTCGAGCCAGTGGTCGGAGCGCGACGGCGTCGAACGGCGGCTGATCGCGGGCTGCTTCGGCATCTTCGGCCACGGCAACGTGGCCGGCATCGGCCAGGCCCTGGCCGAGCAGGGCGCGGGCACCGGCGACGCGCTGCCGTACTACCTGGCGCGCAACGAGCAGGCCATGGTGCACACCGCCGTCGGCTACGCCCGCACGCTCGACCGGCTCTCCACCTTCGCCTGCACCTCCTCGATCGGCCCCGGCGCCACCAACATGGTCACCGGCGCGGCGCTGGCCACCATCAACCGGCTCCCGGTGCTGCTGCTGCCCGGCGACGTCTTCGCCACCCGGGCCGCCGGGCCGGTGCTGCAGGAGCTGGAGGACCCGCGCTCCTACGACGTGACGGTCAACGACACGCTGCGCCCGGTCAGCCGCTTCTTCGACCGGATCAACCGGCCCGAGCAGCTGCCGTCCGCCCTCCTGGCCGCGATGCGGGTGCTGACCGATCCCGCCGAGACCGGCGCGGTCACCCTGGCGCTCCCCCAGGACGTGCAGGCCGAGGCGTACGACTGGCCCGAGGAGCTGTTCGCCCGCCGGGTGTGGCACGTGGCCCGGCCGGTGCCCGAACCCGCCGCGCTGGCCAGGGCGCTCGAACTGCTCCGCGGCTCGCGCAGGCCGCTGATCGTCGCCGGAGGCGGGGTCGTCTACAGCCGGGCCTGCGCGGAACTGCTCCGCTTCGCCGAGAACCACGGCGTGCCGGTGGCCGAGACCCAGGCGGGCAAGGGCGCGCTGCCCTACGACCACCCGTGCGCGGTCGGCGCGGTCGGCCACACCGGCACCGCCGCCGCCAACACCCTGGCCAGGGAGGCGGACCTGGTCATCGGCGTCGGGACCCGCTACAACGACTTCACCACCGCCTCCCGCACCCTCTTCGGCCGGGCCCGGTTCCTCAACGTCAACGTCACCGCCTTCGACGCGGCCAAGAACTCCGGCGAGACGCTCGTCGCCGACGCCCGCGAGGCCCTGGACGCCCTGGACCGGACGGACTGGCGGGCCGATCCCGAGTGGACCCGTCAGGCGGCCGCCCTGGCCGCCGGCTGGCAGGCCGAGATCAGCCGGACCTACGCCGGGACGGAGCTGACCCAGCCGGTCATGCTCGGCATCCTCAACGAGATCGCCGAGGACGGCGTGGTCGTCAACGCGGCCGGGTCCATGCCCGGTGAACTGCACAAGCTGTGGCGGGTCCGCGACCCCAAGGGCTACCACGTGGAGTACGGCTACTCCTGCATGGGCTACGAGATCGCCGGAGGGCTCGGAGTGAAGCTCGCCGACCCCGAGCGCGAGGTGTTCGTGCTGGTCGGCGACGGCTCCTACCTGATGATGGCCCAGGAGATCGCCACCGCCGTGCAGGAGGGCGTCAAGCTCGTGATCGTCCTGGTGGACAACCACGGCTTCGCCTCGATCGGCGACCTCAGCGAGTCGGTGGGGGCCCTGCGGCTCGGCACCGCCTACCGGATGCGCGGCCCGGAAGGAGAGCTGGACGGCGACCGGCTCCCCGTGGACCTCGCGGCCAACGCGGCCAGCCTCGGCGCCGACGTGCTGTGCGCCTCCGATCCGGAGGCGCTGCGAACCGCGCTGGTCAAGGCGGTGGCGTCCGCGCGCACCACGGTCGTCCACGTCGAGACCGTCCCCGGCGGCGGGCCCGGCGCCCAGGCCTGGTGGGACGTCCCCATCGCCGAGGTGTCGGGACTGGCCAGGACCCGGGCCGCACGTGAACACTACGACGAGGCCAAACGTGATCAGCGGCCCTACCTGTGATGGGGTGGACAGCGGCGTTCGCCGTGGTGGCGGTCCTCTTCGTGCTGACCAGCGGAGCCAACGACGGAGCCACCCTGATCGGGCTGGGGCTCAGGTTCCCCCGCTCGCCGGGATGGGCGATCGCCGGGCTCCTCGTGGTGGTGCTCTTCGCCGGGCCGTACGTGCTGGGGGTCGCGGTCGCGCGGACCTTCACCGAAAGGCTGGCAGGACTCGGCACGAGCGGCGGAGCGGCGGCGTTCCTGGCCGGGGTGGTGACCGCGGTGATCGTGGTCGCGGTCCTGACCGGCAGAGGACTGCCGACCAGCCTGACGCTCGCGGTCATCGGCGGCATCAGCGGCGCGGGGTTCGGCGCGGGACTGCCGGTGTCGTGGCGGAACCTGGGCGCCGTCCTCGCCGTCGGGGCGGCCGCCCCCCTGGCCGGCCTGGTCCTGGGCCACCTGCTGGGAACCCTGTCGCGCCGGGTGCCGTCCCACCGCCGGATGTCCCGGCTCGTGCTCTCCGCCCACCTGCTGGCCTACACGGCCCAGTGCGTGGCCTACGCGGCGAACGACGGCCAGAAGATGATCGCGGTGGTCAGCGTCGCGCTGAACGTGGGCCGTGACGGGCTGGGCGGGGTCGGCCCCCTGGAGGTCCCGCCGGTGTGGATGGCCGTCCTGGTGGCGCTTTTCCTCGCCGGATCCCTGACCAGTCTCACCCGGGTGGGAGGGCGGCTGGGCCGCGGGCTGGTCATCACCCGGCCGCTGCACATCGTCTCCGCCGAGACGGCCGCCACCGGTGCCGTCCTCGGCAGCTGGGCACTGGGAAGCCCGGTGAGCATGACCCAGTCCATCACGGCCGGAGTGGTCGGCGTGGCGGCGAGCGAAGGAGCCAGGAGAGTGCGATGGCAGAGCGTCGTGAACATGGGTACCGCGTGGCTGGTCACGCTGCCGTCCTCGATGGCCCTGGGCTGCCTGGCCGGGCTCGCGATGAGGCTGCTGTGAGCGGCCCGCGCAGGCGCGCCCGGCGGTTCGTGCGAGCCTGGGACGACCTGCGGGGCCGATCCGGACGGCGGGTCGTCGAGCTGGTCCGCAAACAGGTCGCCGTCGCCCGTGCGGGAGCCGTACTGGCCCGCTCGACGGCCTCCGGCACGATCGGGCGATCGGCCGCCCGCACCCGGATGACCGAGGTGGAACACGAGGGCGACGCGGCGCGGGCCGAGCTGGTGCGCGTTCTGCGGCGGGTGCTGGCGACCCCCATCGACCGGGAGGACCTGTTCCGGCTCTCCCGCTCGATCGACGACGTGCTGGACCACCTGCGTGACTACGTGCGCGAGACCGACCTGTTCGGCCCCGAGGATCTCGGCTTCGCCGTCGAGCCGCTGCAGGCGGTGAGCGACGGCCTCGACGAGCTGGAGACCGCCGTCCTGAAGATGATCGACGACCCCGGCTCGGTCACCGTGGCCGTGCTGGCCACGCGCAAGGCCTGCAGCCGGGTTCGCCAGCTCTACCAGACCCGGCTCACCGAGCTGTTCACCGGGCCGCTGGACATGGAGACCCTGCGTGAACGCGAACTGCTGTCGCGCCTGGACGCGGTGGGCCGGCGGCTCGGCGAGGCCGCCGACGAGCTCGCCGACGCGATGCTCAAGCGAAGCCACTGAGGAAGCTGACGGACCACGCGACGCGCCGGTCCTTGTGAACCCCCCTGAAGGAAGTATCCATGGCTCTTCTCACCAAGGCGGAGACGCCGCCACCTCCGTCGAGGCGGCGCAGGCTGGTGTACCGGCTCCGCGTGCTGCGCCACGATCCGACCGCCGTACTCGGGCTGGTCCTCGTCATCCTGCTCGTCTACCTCGTCGTGGCCCCGCTGATCGCGGTGCTGTCGGACGCCTTCCGCCTGCAGTACGGCGACGACGTGCACGCCGGGCAACAGCCCGGTGAATGGACCGGCTACTACCTGTGGCGGGTGTTCCGCTCCCAGATCAGCGGCCTGCTGTTCTGGGAACCGCTGCTCAACACACTGGTGATCGCGGTGGGCACCACGCTGTTCGCGCTGGTCGTCGGGGGCGGCATGGCCTGGCTGGTGACCAGGACCAACGTGCCCGGCCGCAAGTGGCTCGCCGGCGCCCTGGTGGTCCCCTACATGCTGCCGTCGTGGACCTTCTCCCTGGCCTGGCTGTCGCTGTTCAAGAACGAGCGCGCCGCCGGGCAGGTCGGCTTCCTGCAGGCCCAGGGCATCCACACGCCGGACTGGCTCGCCTACGGCGCGGTACCGATCATCTTCACCCTGGGGCTGCACTACTACCCGTTCGTACTGCTCCTGGTCGGGAACGCGCTGCGCCGCATCGACGCGCAGCTGGAGGACTCCGCGCGGATCCTCGGCGCCCCGCAGCGGACCGTCATCCGGCGGATCGTGGTGCCGCTGATGCTCCCGGCGCTCTCCTCGGCCGTGCTGCTGGTGGTCGGCCGGGTGCTGGGCACGTTCGGCACGCCCTACGTCCTCGGCCTGCCGGCCGACTACCGGGTGCTGTCCACCGGGCTGTTCCAGTCGATCCGCGACCGCAGCACCGGCGTGGCCTCCGTACTCGCCACCGTCATCGTGATCATCGGGGTGCTGATCGTCCTCGTCGACACCCGGATGATGCGCGAGCACCGCCGGTTCGTCACCGTGGGCGGCAAGGGGGCGATGGACCGGCTGGGCGATCTGCGCCGCTGGCGCTGGCCCGCCTTCGCGCTCGGCGTGCTGGTCTTCGCGGTGAGCGTCCTCGTCCCGGTCCTGACGCTGCTGGTCTCCACGGTCACCCGCACGCCCCTGGACCTGTCGACCTTCACCCTCGACTACTGGTTCGCCGAGAAGCTGCCCGGGGCGGTCGGCTTCCCGCACGGCGTCTTCCGCGGTTCCGAACTGTGGGAGGCCGCGTGGAACTCGCTGCGCATCGTCGGCCTGGCCTCGCTGGTCTGCGCGGTCGCCGGCCTGCTGATCGGGTACGTGGTGGTGCGCGGATCCGCTCCACGGGTCGCCGCGTTCCTGCGCCAGGTCTCCTTCCTGCCCTATCTCATCCCCGGCATCGCGTTCGCGGCCGCCTCGCTGTCGCTGTTCGCCGTCGCCAGGGGCCCCGTCCCCGCGCTGTACGGGACGACGTTCCTGCTGATCCTGGTGATGGCCGTGACGCACCTGCCGTACAGCTCGCGCTCGGGCATCGCGGCGATGATGCAGCTCGGCCGCGAACCGGAGGAGGCCGCGCAGATCGCCGGGGCCTCCTGGTGGCAGCGGATGCGTCTGATCATCTTCCCGATCCAGAAGGGCGCCCTCGTCACCGGGGTCGTGCTGCCGTTCATCTCCGGGCTCAAGGAACTCAGCATCGTCATCATGCTGACCACCACCGGGACACAGCTCCTCACCACCTTGTCGATCGGCCTCGTGGACTACGGATACACCCAGCTCGCCAACGCGGTCGTGCTCATGATCGCCTTGGTCTCCTTCACCATGACCTACCTGACCCAGCGTCTGACCAAGAGCAGCCTGGCGTCCGGCCTAGGAGGATAGATGCCGAACATCACCCTGAGCGGAATCGCCAAAAGCTACGGCGGTGGCGACTACGCCGTGAAGAACCTCGACCTGACCGTCCCCGACGGCGCGTTCATGTGCCTGCTGGGCCCCTCCGGCTGCGGCAAGACGACCACCCTGCGGATGATCGCCGGGCTCGAGCAGCCGACCGCCGGCAGCATCGCCGTCGGTGACCGGGTCCTCGACTCCGTCGAGCGGGGACTCTACGTCCCGCCCGAGAAGCGCGGCATGGGGCTGGTCTTCCAGAACTACGCCCTCTGGCCCCACCTGTCGGTGCGCGAGAACGTCGAGTTCGGCCTGCGGATGCGCAAGGTGCCCGCTCCCGAGCGGCGGGCCAGGGCGGAGTCGGCGCTGCGGATGGTCCACGTCGACGCCGCCATGGACCGCTACCCCTCCCAGCTGTCCGGCGGTCAGCAGCAGCGGGTCGCGCTGGCCAGGATGCTGGCGATCAACCCAACGGTGCTGCTGCTCGACGAGCCGCTGTCCAACCTCGACGCCCAGCTCCGGCTGGAGATGCGCGCCGAGCTCAAACGCATCCACGAGGAGTCCGGGACGACGATCGTCTTCGTCACCCACGACCAGCTGGAGGCCCTCACCATGGCCACCGACGTCGCGGTCATGAACGAGGGTGAGCTGCAGCAGCTGGCCCCTCCGATGGAGATGTACGCCAGACCCGCCAACCGGTTCGTCGCCGAGTTCGTCGGCAGCCCCCCGATGGCGATCGTCGAGATCGGTCCCTCTCCCACCGGTCTGGCCGGCTCGCTGATGCGCTTCGTCGAGTCCCACTCCGGGCAGAGCGTCGTCCCCGCCGCCGTCGGGGTCCGTCCCGAGGCGCTGCATCTCGGTTCGCCACCTCATTCCGTCTGGTCCGAGGAGGCCACCGTCGAGGCCGTGCTGCCGGCGGGCTCCTCCTGGACCGTACGGCTGCGCATCCTGGACACCGAGCTGTACGTGCTCTCGTACACGCCGGTCGAGGCCACCGCGGGCCAGGTGCTGACCTGCTGGACCGACCAGATGCACCTGTTCGGCGCGGACGGCACGCGGATCCCCTCCTGGGACAAGACGGGGGTGGGCGCGTGATCCGCCCCAAGGCGTTGCTGCTGGACTTCGGCGGGGTGATCGTGGAGACCTCCCGGCGCCCGTCGTGGGCGGCCGAACTCGCCGCCGAGGTGCACGAGCTCCTCACCAGGGCCGGCTTCCACGAGCTCAGCCTCGACGACGTGGAGACCGACATCCTGGCGGGCGCGCGCGCCGACAAGTACTGGAAGGACTCCACCTCCCGTCAGTTCGCCCCGGCGGAGATGACGCACCGCGGATTCTGGGCCGACTACGTCGCGGGCGACTGGCCGGAGCAGGCCCGCTCACTGGTGATCGCCGAGGCGACACCGCTCTGCCGGCGGATGGGCGAGCTGCGCAGCGACCGCAAGACCCGGCCCGCGCTGCAGGAACTGCTCGCCGCCTGCTGGGCGCACGGCGTCACGCCCGCGGTCGTCAGCAACGCCCTGTGCGGAGCCGTCCACCGCGACTACATGGCCCTCAACGGCCTCGACCGCCAGGTGGCGGTGCAGGTCTACAGCGACGAGGCCGGCGTCCGCAAACCCAATCCGGAGATGATCTGGATCGCCTGCCGGGCCCTCGGCGTCGACCCCGCGGAGACCTGGTACGTCGGTGACAACCACGACCGCGACGTGGTCTGCGGAGCCCGCGCCAAGGTGGGGGCCACCGTCCTGATGGTCTCCCGGAGCACCGAGAAGATCCCCTACAAAGTGCGGCAGCGCCCTCAGGCGACGGTCGAGGACCCGCGCGGCCTGCTGAGCCTCCTGGAGGAGACATGGACCTGAACACCTCGCGCGACCTGGCCGCCATCGCGGTCGAGGCGGCCAGAGCGGTCGGCGACCGGCTCAGGGAGGCCTTCCGCTCCCGGCCCGAAGTGAAGACCAAGCGCGACTTCCACGACCCGGTGACCGAGCACGACAAGGCGGCCGAGGAGCGTATCCGCGAGGTCCTGGACCGGCTGTGCCCGGGCAGCGTCGTGGTGGGCGAGGAGGCCGGCGTCCGAGGCGAAGGCGACATCAGCTGGTACGTCGACCCCATCGACGGCACCGCGAACTTCGCCGCCGGCCTGCCGTTCTTCTGCACCTCCATCGGGGCGGTCGTGGACGGCGAGGTGGTGGCGGGCGTCGTCTACGACCCCGTGCGCGACGACGAGTTCACCGCCTCGCTCGGCGGGGCCTTCCACAACGGCGCGCCGATCCGCAGCGCCGGCGCGCGCACGGACCGGGAGGCGGTGCTGCTGTCGAGCTATCCCTCCCCGCGCGACCTGGCCGCGGAGGGCGAGGAGGCGCTGCACCGCTTCGCCCGGATGGTCAACGCCTTCGCCACCACGCGCCGCCCGGGGAGCGCGGCGCTGAAGCTGGCGCACGTCGCCGCGGGCTGGTCCGACGTCGCCTACGGCACGTACGTCAACGCCTGGGACGTGACGGCCGGCTCTCTCCTGGTGGAGCAGGCGGGGGGCGTCTACATCCCGCTGTCCGGCAGCCTCTTCGTCCCCGGCGGCTATCTCGCCTGCGTCGGCGGATTCGACCTCGCCGGCTCCGTGATGGCCGAGGTCTCCACGGCGAGGACCGCCTCGTGATCCGCTGGATCGTCACCGACCTGGACGGCACGCTGGTCGGGCGTGACCTGGCCATGGTGCCCTCCAGCCGGGACGCGCTCCGCCGCTTCGTCACCTCGGGCGGAGAGGTGGTCATCGCGACCGGGCGGATGGAGCTGTCGGCCCTGCGCTACTACGAGGAGCTGGGCCTCACCGGGGCGGCGATCCTCTACAACGGCGCCCGCACCGTGGATCTCGGCACCGGAGCCGTGCTGCGCTCGCGCCACCTGCCGGTGAACGCGTGGAAGGCGCTGCTCGACCTGTTCGAAGAACTCCCGCGGGGCGTCTACCCGGTGGCGTTCTCCGGCGGCGAGGCGCTGGCCGTCCACGACGTTCCCGAACTGCGGGACTACGCCCGGCGCGACGGGATCGCCCTGCGGGATCCGGGCGACTGGTCGGCGCTGCCCCCCGGTGAGATCACCAAATGCATGCTGATCGGCGATCGGCTCACCGAGCTGGACATTCCAGGAACCATCACGGTCCGGTCCGAGGCGACCTATCTGGAGGTGCTGCCCGAGGGCGCGACCAAGGGAACCGCGCTCCGCGAGCTGGCCGCCTCCCGGGGCGTACCGCTGGAGCAGATCGCGGCCGTCGGCGACAACCCCAACGACATCGACATGATCACGACAGCCGGACTCGGGGCCGCGGTCGGCGACGGCCATCCGCGGGTCCGCGCGGTGGCCGATGTCGTGGTCGGGGCCTGCGCGGACGGAGCCGTCGCCGACGTGGTGGAACTGGCCCTCGCCTCCCGCGCCTAGACCGCGAGGCCGAGTCCCGGACCCCGGGTGCCGACCCTCCTCCCTCCTGCACCGCACCCTCCGCCACACCGCCCGGGACAGCGCCCCGGACGCCGGGCCGGGCTCGCGCGCCGCTCGGCTCGAACGACGGGCCGAGCGGGGCGGCCTGGCCCGAGGCCCTGTCCGGCCGGTGTTCGCGGCGGAAGGCGCCGATCCCGTGCGAGACGTGCGCGAGGTGACATCGATTCCGGTTCGAGGCGCGGTCCGGCGCGCCTCACACCGGCAGGTCCGGGAGCGGCGCTCGAAACCGTCAATGCCGAAGCCGTCGCGCCGCAGGCGCGAAAGGAGCACGACAACATGAAGAACATCACTCACTGGATCAACGGAGTCCCCACCGAGGGCTCCCCTCCGGCGCGACTCGGCGAGATCTTCGACCCGGCGGCGGGGGAGGTGGCGGGACAGGTCCACCTGGCCTCCGTCGCCGAGGTCGACGCGGCCGTGGCCGCCGCCGTCGCGGCCTGGCCCGCCTGGCGGGACACCTCGCTGACCCGGCGGGCGCGGGTGCTGTTCCGCTTCCGCGAGCTGATGTACGCCCACCGCGACGAGCTCGCCCGGCTCATCTCGGAGGAACACGGCAAGGTCCACTCCGACGCGCTG
>NZ_JBHMBS010000052.1:0-25374 GCF_042428775.1 Streptosporangium vulgare
CTGCCACTGCTGGTTGGCGCCGCCCCAGTCGTCGTACTGGACGATGTTGGCGCCGTCGGCGGTGGAGGCGCCCTGGACCTCCAGGGCCTTGTTGCTGTTGCGGTTGATCAGGCGGACGTAGCCGCTGTCGGAGTCGGCGAGGCGCCACTGCTGGTTGGTGCCGTTGAGGTCGGACCACTGCACGACGGCGCCGCCGTTGGCGGTGGAGAAGCCGCTGACGTCCAGGACCTTGCCGGAGTGGCGGGACTTGACGCGGTAGTAGCCGCCGCCGGAGTCGACGAACTGCCACTGCTGCTGGTTGCCGTTGTTACGGGTCCACTGGGTGATGCGGGCGCCGTCGTTGGTGGCGAGGTTGTAGACGTCCAGGGCCTTGCCGCTGGTGCGGTTGACCAGGACGTACCAGGCGTTGGTGTCGACGGTCGCCGCGTTCGCGGCGTTCGTCGAGGCCAGCGCGACCAGGAGACCGGCCACGAGCGTGGTCACGGCCGCGATGATCGCCGCCGTATTTCGGCGCGGGCGCCGGACGTGCGTGATTTCCACTATGTGCTCCTTGTTCGAGAACCGCTCAGTTGACACGGGAGAGCTGCCACTGCTGGTTGGCGCCGCCCCAGTCGTCGTACTGGACGATGTTGGCGCCGTCGGCGGTGGAGGCGCCCTGGACCTCCAGGGCCTTGTTGCTGTTGCGGTTGATCAGGCGCATGTAGCCGCCGTCGGAGTTCGCCAGGCGCCACTGCTGGTTGGTGCCGTTGAGGTCGGACCACTGCACGACGGCGCCGCCGTTGGCGGTGGAGAAGCCGCTGACGTCCAGGACCTTGCCGGAGTGGCGGGACTTGACGCGGTAGTAGCCGCCGCCGGAGTCGACGAACTGCCACTGCTGGTTGTTGCCGTTGGTGCGGGTCCACTGGCTGATCCGGCCGCCGTCGGCCGTCGACTGGTTGTAGACGTCCAGGGCCTTGCCGCTGGTGCGGTTGACCAGGACGTACCAGGCGTTGGTGTCGATCGGCCCGCCGGAGGTCGGCGTCGGCGTCGGGGTCGGGTTGGTGGAGCCGCCGTTGAGGGCGTTGAGCGTGCTGGTGTAGGCGGCCTTCTTGTTGCCGGAGGAGTCGAACAGCAGGGGGTTCTCCCCGGTGCGCCAGGAGTCGCTGTCGCGGATGCCCCAGACGGTGATGCCGTTGCACCGGGAGACCGCCAGGCACGCCCGGGTCACCGCGGCGTAGATGTTGGCCTGGTTGGACCCCTGGGCCACGTCGAGCTCGGTGATCTGGACGTCGACGCCGAGGTCGGCGAAGCGCTGGAGGTTGGCCTGGTAGTCACCGGAGATGGAGCCGCCCAGGTGGGACTGGAAGCCGACGCAGTCGATCGGCACTCCGCGCGACTTGAAGTCGCGCACCATGTTGTAGATGCCGGTGCTCTTGGCGTTGATCCCGTCGGTGTTGTAGTCGTTGTAGCAGAGCTTGGCGCCCGGGTCGGCGGCCCGGGCGGCCCGGAAGGCCGCCTCGATCCAGTCGTTGCCGGTGCGCTGCAGGTTGGAGTCGCGCCGCCCGCCGCTGCCGCCGTCGGCGAACGCCTCGTTCACGACGTCCCAGGAGTGGATCTTGCCGCGGAAGTAGGTGGCGACCTGGGTGACGTGGTTGATCGCGGCATTGCGCAGGTCGGAACCGGACAGGCCCTGGGCCCAGCCGGGCTGCTGCCCGTGCCAGAGCAGCGTGTGACCGCGGATCTTCATCCCCTGTCCCAGGGCGTGGTTCACGATCCGGTTGGCGCTGGTGTAGTTGAAGCTGCCGCGCTGGGGCTCGGTGGAGCTCCACTTCATCTCGTTCTCGGCGGTCACCGAGTTGAACTCGCGGTTCAGGATGTTGACGTAGGTGGAGTCACCGAGCCTGCCGGCGGCGATGGCGGCGCCGAAGTAGCGACCGCCTTTCTCGGCCGCCGACGCGCCCAGCGTGGAGGCGGCGTCCGCCGGAGCGGAGATGGCCGCCGACACGCCGATGGCGAGCACGCCGGCGCTCAGGAGGGACAGGAATCTCCGTAGCCGTGTGCGCCCGGAAGACCGGGGCGGGCGATTTGGGGGGTTCATAGCTAAATGCCCTTCGGTTTTACGGTGTGGTGAGGTCGAACCGGCGTACGGTCACCGCTCCGCCCAGTGCCTGGGTGGCGTAGTTGAAGATCCCGAAGCGGTATCCCATGAAGAACTGCCAGGCGTTGTTCAACGTGAAGGCCGGACCGAGGTTGGTGAAGTTCACGCCGTCGGTGCTGTAGGAGAACCGGGCCTGGCGTCCGGAGCCCGGACGGATGTCGGCGTTGACACGTAGCCAGATCCGGCCGCCCGAGATGTTGGCGCTCGCCGCCTCGGTGCCGGTGCCCGTGGTGGCCCAGCTGCTGTTCATGGTCAGGCCGTTGGTCATCACCACCCGGTTGACGCCGTTGTCGCGTTTGACGCCGATCCAGGCCGACTGATCTCGGAGCATCGCGAGCCCGGACCGGTCACCGTTGGCCATCGCCGAGTAGTCGAGCTCGATCGTCGCGGTCGACGACGGGCCCTGGATGCGGTGGGTCAGGGTGTTGCGGGCGTTGTAGAGGTCGTTGGTGACGGTCGCGGTCTGCAGCCGCAGGCCGCTGCCGGTGGAGAAGCGGCTGGTGTCGGGGTTGTGGTTCCACTCCCACCGGTGGCCGAGGCTGCCCGAGGTGAAGGTGTCCGGACCGATCATCGAGGCCACGGTCTTGGTGGTCTGGATGTTCGGCTTCGGATAGTTGACGCCCCAGCCGCCGTTGACCGTCTGGATGGTCGGCCAGCCGTCGGCGCTCCAGTTGATCGGCGCCAGGGCCGGTACCCGGCCGCCGGGGTAGGCGTCGACGAACGACATGTAGTACCAGGCGCCGTTCTGAGTCTGGACCAGGCCGCCCTGGTGCGGCACGCCGCCACCGGAGATCGGGCCGGGCATGTTCAGCAGGACCTGGCGCATCTCGTACGGGCCGAACGGGCTGCTGGAGCGCAGCACGTACTGGCCGTTGGCGGGGCGGGTGAGCCAGATGTAGTAGTAGCCGTTGCGCTTGTAGAAGCGGGCGCCCTCCAGGGTGCCGACGCTGGAGGGGGTCTGGAACACCTGCTGGGAGCGCACCTGGCTGAGACCGTCGGCCGAGAGCTGGGCGACGCTGATCGTGCCGTTGCCGTAGGCGACGTACATGGTGTCGTTGTCGTCGACGAGCAGGCCGGCGTCGTAGTAGCAGTTGTTGATCCGGGAGCGCTTGGTCCAGGTGCCGTCCACGGCCGAGGCGGTGTAGACGTAGGTGCGGTTGAACTCGGTGCAGCCGATCCAGTAGTAGGTGCTGTTGCTGGGCCGGTAGTTCAGGGTGGAGGCCCAGATGCCCTTCACGTAGGCCCGGCCGCCGTTGAGGTCGTAGGCGTTGGACTCGAAGTCCAGGCGCGGGACCGAGTGGCCCGCGTACTCCCAGTCGACCAGGTTGTAGGAGCGCAGGATCGGCGCGCCGGGCGAGTAGTGCATCGTCGAGGCCGAGTAGTAGTAGGCGTCGCCGACCCGGATGATGTCGCCGTCGGCGAAGTCCTGCCAGACGACCGGGTTGGTGTAGTTACCGCCCGGCGTCGGGGTCGGGGTCGGGGTCGGGGTGGGCGTCGGGTCCGGCCCGCCGCCGACCTGGACGAACTGCCACTGCTGGTTGGCGCCGCCCCAGTCGTCGTACTGGACGATGTTGGCGCCGTCGGCGGTGGAGGCGCTCTGCACCTCCAGGGCCTTGTTGCTGTTGCGGTTGATCAGGCGGACGTAGCCGCCGTCGGAGTCGGCGAGGCGCCACTGCTGGTTGGTGCCGTTGAGGTCGGACCACTGCACGACGGCGCCGCCGTTGGCGGTGGAGAAGCCGCTGACGTCCAGGACCTTGCCGGAGAGGCGGGACTTGACGCGGTAGTAGCCGCCGCCGGAGTCGACGAACTGCCACTGCTGGTTGTTGTTGTTGTTACGGGTCCACTGCGTGATCCGGCCGCCGTCGGCCGTCGACTGGTTGTAGACGTCCAGGGCCTTGCCGCTGGTGCGGTTGACCAGGACGTACCAGGCATTGGTGTCGACGGTCGCCGCGTTCGCGGACTGGGTCGTGAGATACACGACCACGAGGAGCAGGGATGAGAGAACCGCGAGCACACGTCTCACAGGAACCTCCAGAGGTTGTTGTTCGAGCCGTTGTCGTCGGCGAGCACGACCTGCGCGCCCTGGGCGGTGCCGGCCAGGCCGAGGACCCGGCCGCCGTTGGCGCACTGGATGCGGAAGGCGGCGTTGTTCCCGTAGCGCAGCCGCCAGCGGTGGTCGCTGGTACCGTTGTCGGCCCACTGCACGATCCGGGAGCCCGCCGCGGTGGCGGCGTTCTCCACCCCCAGCACCTTCTGGCTGTTGGAGTTGCGCAGGCGCAGGTAACCTCCGGTGTCGACCACGGCCGTCCAGAGGTGGTCGGCGGTGCCGGTGTCGCCCCACTGGACGACGAGCCCGCCGTCGGCGGTGGACATGTTGGTGACCCCGAGCACCATGCCGGTCCCCACGTTCTGGACGCGGCGCGCGCCGTTGGGCACGAACCGCCACTGGTTGTCGGCCGAGCCGTTGTCGGGGTCCTGGACCGCCTGGGCGCCGTTGCCGGTCGAGCCGTTCAGGATGCCCAGCAGCTTCGAGCTGTTGGCGTTGCGGATCTTGACCGAGCCGTCGCCGACGTCGGTGACCGTCCACCGGTGGTCGGCGGTGCCGTTGTCGCTCCACTGCATGACCCGGGCGTTGTCGGCCGTGGACATGTTCTCGACGCCCAGCACCTTGCCGCTGTTGACGTTGCGGAACCGCAGCCCGTTGCCGTCCACGACCGGCACCCAGTCGTGGTCGGCGGTGCCGTTGTCGGTCCACTGCAACGCCAGGCCGCCGTCCGCGGTCGACATGTTCTGGACGCCGAGCGCCAGCCCGCTGGCCGCGTTGATCAGCCGGAAGCTCGCCCCGCCGCCCCCGCTGCCCTGTCCGCTGGTGTTCCAGTAGACGACGTAGTTGTAGTTGGCGGCGTCGTGGAACGGGCCCAGGTTCACCGACGCCCCGTTGGCCGTGGCCGTGAACGACAGCGCCGAGGTGCTGGTCCGGGTGATCGTCGAGGGGGTCAGCGTCGGCGCCGCCGACAGGGAGGTGTTCCCGTAGTTGCCCGCCAGCACGATGGGGCCGTAGGTGACGGCCTGCAGGTTCGGGTTGTCGTTGGCGGCCTTCAGGATCACCCGCATCGGGAGCCGTACGGTCACCGTGTCGCCCGACGTCCACGACCGGGTGAGCGAGGCGTAGCTGCCCGGGGTGGTGGCGACCTCCTGCTGGACGCCGTTGACGCTGATCGTCGCGTCCTGGGTCCAGGCCGGGATACGGACCCGCATCGTCCACGACCCGCTCACGTTCCCGGTGACCTGCAACGACGTGGTGTCGCTCACCGGGTACGACGTCGTCTGGGTGACCGTGATGCCGCGCTGTGACCAGTTGAGCGTGGAGGGCGCGAACAGGTTCACGAACAGCGTGGTGTCGTTGTGGAAGTAGATCGAGTCCATCAGCTTGGTGTTGGTCTCGATGCCGGTGCCCTGGCAGCACCACATCGAGTTGTAGTCGGTACTCCACGTGCCGCCGCCCCAGGCCGGGCCGACGCCCCTCCTGCCACCGGGGTTGAGCGGGGTGAAGTAGGTGACATGACCCCGGCTGTCGGCCGGGTTCTGCTGGCCGATCAGGTGGTTGAACAGGGCGTTCTCGTAGTAGTCGAAGTAGTCGGCCCGGGTCGGCGCCAGCGTCCACAGCTCCCGGGTGAGCTTGAGCATGTTGTAGGTGTTGCAGGCCTCGCCGGTGTCCCTGCTCAGGTACGCGGCGATGGCGTTGGGGGCGCGGAAGTGCTCGGCCTGGCTGTTGGAGCCGTTCGCGTAGGTGTGGGCGTTGATCGTGAAGGTCCAGGCGTTGGCGGCGATGTCGCGGTAGCGGGTGGTCCCGGTCGCCTTGTACTCCCGTGCGGCGCCGATCCACTTGGGCACCTGTGTGTTGGCGTGCAGGCCGTTGAGCTGGTCCTGGTTGGAGGCGAGCGGGTTGAACACGGAGGCGTGGTCGAAGCGCTGCGCGACCGTGAGCCAGCGGGTGTCCCCGGTCATCTGGTACAGGTCGGTGAGCACGGCGTTCATGCCGCCGAACTCGGTGCCCAGCATGGCCTGCATCTGGCTGGAGGACAGGCGGCCGGTCCGGGTGTCCACCCACCCGGCGAGGGCGAGGAGCACGGTCCTGGCCTGGGTGTTGCCGATGTGCCGCCACACGTCCAGCAGCCCGGCGAGGGTCTTGTGGATGCAGTAGTACGGCACGTTGCCGTTGCTCAGCGTGCGGTTCTCGACCGCGGTGATGTCGGATTCGGGGAAGCCCGACAGGTAGCCGCTGGTGAACCCGGCCGCGCCGTTGTTGGCCTGGCACTTGGCCAGCTCGGCGACCATCTGGTTGGCCTTGTCCCGGCAGGTGGTGTCCCCGAGTACGGCGTAGGCCTGCGCCCAGGCCGTCAGGAAGTGGCCCTGCATGTGGGACCGGAACGGGAAGCTGGGCGCGTCCCAGCCGCCGTTGGCCGCCGCGCCGTTGGTGGACAGGCGGTGGTTGGCGCGAAAGACGTACAGCAACCGGTCGACGTCGACGAAGCGCAGGTAGTTGAGCGTGCGGTCCTGGTTGTCCAGCCAGCGGCCGGAGGTGAGCCGGACCTGGCCGAGGTCGAACTCGTAGGCCGAGACACCGATCTCGGATCTGACCCAGGGGAGTGCGGCCAGGGCGGGGGACGTGCCCACCACCTGGCCGGCGGCCGAGAGCGCGGCGGTCGCGCCCGCGGCCCGGAAGAACTGGCGACGGCTCAAGGGCATGGGGGGGAGCTCCTTGGGATGGGGAGTGTGGCGACCGGCCGAAGCCACCGGGACCGGCCGCCCGTTTCATGTGCTCAGGTCGCTGGAGCGGCCGGCCACGGCTTCCGGTGCGAGGGCGCCGTGTCCGGAGAGATTGTTAGCGATAACATCTCACTCATGGGACAGCCCGGAAGATCGCGTCCTGGCGGCCCGCGGCACTCGGCGACGAACCGGCAGGGCCGGCGCGGCGAGGGGCCGGTGGCGGTTCCACGACAGGCGGGCGTCCGGGGCGGGGATGCATCCAGTGCTCCTAGGCCGGTCAGGGGCCAGGTATCGGCCGCAGAAAATTGTTACCGCTAACATTTCTGGTTCCAGATCTCCATGGCCTGCTCCTGAGGGGTGATGTCGCGGAGTACATCCGACTGGCCGGTCGGCGTCAACGAGCCGCGATCCTCGCTGATCTGGGCATCGTCGTCGGCACGCTTCCCTGCCTGGACATTCGTCCGGAGAGAGATCGCCCAACGCCGCCTGCGCAAGTGAAAGTTTCACAGAAGTTACGACTTGGCAACCGTAAACTTCGGACCGAATCCAGCTGGTTTTCGTGACCTGGGGATAAGGCGTGGTGACTCCTCTTCCGGTCGGCCTCCGGCGCTCGTCGTGTCGCGATCGGCCGGCCCTTTGCGGGAAAGCGAGCGCGACGACCGGGAGCATCGAGAACGGCCATGCTCGGGGAGCGTGTGACATCCCGTATACGCTCCCGATATGACTCCGGCCGAGGAGTCCCCGTCGTCGGCTCGGCGCCGGACGCCGATCGAGACGGGCATCGCGCGAAGGCCGCCACGGTGGGCGGCATGGTCCGGAAAACCACTCCGGTGAACCGGGCCGAACCGGTCGCCGACCTTGTCGTCCGCGAGAGCATAGTGGCTTTAGGGAAGGGCCGAAACCCTCCCCGGATCATGCGTAAGTTTCTGGCGCGTGAACGATTGACACCACCGCGACGCGGACCTAGCGTTGATCGCAGGAATGTTAGCGCAAACAGTTGCGTCGAACAGATATTCACTGCCTTCCGGTCGCCGCGCCGACCGGCGGTTCCCCGTTTCTGAAGGAGAATTGTCACGGTGATCCAGCCGGTCCGCCCCTCGACGCGGGCGGACGTTTCTCCAGGTCCCGTGCGGGCTTCGGATTCCCGGCCGGGGTGAAGGTCTCCGGATCCACCTGCCGGCTTCGCGGAGGCGAAGGCCCGCGAGGCGGTCTTCCGGGGTCCTGCCGAGGTGAAGGGCCGGCCGACGCCACCCCTTGATCCGATGGACGCGGCGTGCGGCTGGGATCCGTTCCCGGCAGTAGGCACCCCGACCGCCGGAAGCCGCCTGGAGCGCTGTCACCGCCACCTCCGGAACTCGTCCTTGAACTGATCTTGTCTGGCGCCGTCGTCGCCGCCACTCACGCCGGCACATGTCGACCTGGCGCGGCCCGCCCCGGCCTGTGACGCGCCGTGCCGGGATGCACGCCCCATGACACGCACCCCGGCCTGTGACGCGCCATGCCCTGGCCTGTGACGCGCTGTGCCGAGCGGGATGCACGCCCGTCTGCGACACGCACACCAGCCTGTGACGCGCGTGCCGGCCTGTGACACGCGCCCCCGCGCGGGATGCGCGCCGCCGCGACCGGTGGCCGGTCGCGGCGGCGCGCATGGTCGGGCCTGCCGCGGGTTTCCGGCCGTCACACGCCCGTGACGGTCCATTGGTTGTTGGTGCTGGTGTTGGGAGCCCACATGGCCACGGTGGAACCGGCGGTGGCGTTGCCCATGCCGTCCAGGGCCGTGCCGGTGCCGCGGTTGATGATCTGGCGGCGGCCGTTGCCCACGTCGTTGAGGCGCCACTGCTGGTTGTTGTTGCCGCTCCAGGCCGCCTGCCGGGCGACGGCGCCGTTGGCGGTGTTGCCCCAGCTGTCGATGACCATGCCGTTGGCGCGGTTGACGATGCGGTACCAGCCGCTGCCCAGATCGACGAGCTGCCACTGCAGGTTGGCGCTGCCGTCGTAGTTCCACTGCTTGAGGTTCGACCCGGAGGCGACGTTGCCGCCGCTGTCCAGGGCCAGGCCGGTGGTCACGTTGGCGATCCGCACATAGGTGGGCTGCGGTGCGCCGGTTCCGGTCAGGCGGTACGTACGGCCCGCCTGGCCGGTCAGCGCGATGACGTCGGACTCGGGTTTGGTGACCGTGACGGTCGCGCCGCTGCCGGTGTCGACCACCTGGTAGGTACCGGTGAAGATCCGGTTGCGCACGTTGACGGTCCCGTCGCGGTCGAACCTGACGAGGATCTCGGTGGCCGTACCGGAGCTCCACGTCGTGTCCACGGTGTAGCCACCGCGCCCCCGCAGCCCCTGCACCTTCCCGGCCGGCCAGGCGGACGGCAGCGCCGGGAGCACGTGCAGCTCGCCGTTGTGGCTCTGCAGGAGCATCTCCGCGATACCGGAGGTGGCGCCGAAGTTGCCGTCGATCTGGAACGGCGGGTGCAGGTCGAACATGTTCGGCGCGAGCCGGGCCGTCGTCACCAGGAGGCGGAGCAGGGTGTGCGCGCGGGCGCCCTCCTCCATCCGCGCCCAGTAGTTGATCTTCCAGGCGAGTGACCAGCCGGTCCCGTCGTCGCCGCGCAGTTCGAGGGTCCGCCGTGCGGCGTTGTACAGCGCCGGGGTGCCGCGCTTGGTGATCTGGTTGCTGGGGTGCAGGCCGTAGAGGTGGGAGACGTGCCGGTGGGCGGGCTCGGTCTCGACCCAGTCGTACAGCCACTCCTGGATGTTGCCGCGCGAGCCGGTCTTCATCGGAGGGAGCCGGTCCCGGGTGGACAGGACCCGGGTTCGGAAGTCGGAGTCGACGCCGAGCGCCTGGCTGGCCTTGGCGCAGCCGTCGAACAGGTCGCGCAGGATCTGGTTGTCCATCGTGGGGCCGGCGCAGACGCTGACGCCGCTGTGGTGGGCCAGCTCCGGGGAGTTCGACGGGTTCGTGACCAGGAACCCGAGGCTCGGCTCCTGCACGAGGGTGTCGAGGAAGAACTGCGCGGCGCCCTTCATCGCCGGGTAGTACTGCCGCAGGAAGTCGAGGTCGCCGGTGAAGGTGTAGTGCTCCCAGATCAGGGTGGCCAGCCACGCGCCGCCGGTCTGCCACATGCCCCAGAACGCGCCGTCGACGACGGAGGTGGCCCGCCACGCGTCGGTGTTGTGGTGGGCCACCCAGCCGCCGGCGTTGTACTGGACCTGGGCCGTGCGGGCACCGGTGACCGTGAGGTCGTTGATCATCGAGAACACCGGCTCGAAGCACTCCGACAGGTTCGTCGTGTCGGCCGGCCAGTAGTTCATCGGCAGGTTGGCGTTGATGGTGTACTTCGAGTCCCAGGACGGGGCCAGCGAGTCGTTCCAGATGCCCTGCAGGTTGGCCGGCTGGGTGCCGGGCCGGGAGGAGGAGATCAGCAGGTAGCGGCCGAACTGGAATAGCAGCACCGAGAACTGCGGGTCGTTGACGCTGTTGTGCTGCGCGATCCGCACGTCGGTCGGCTGGTCGGCCGCCGAGGTGCGGCCGAGGTCGAGCGTCGTGCGCCCGAACAGCCGCTGGTAGTCGGCGACGTGCCGGGCGCGCAGGTCGGCGAAGGTCCTGGCGACGGCGGCGTTCAGATGCTGCTGCGCGATGCCCTGGTAGTCGCCGCCGACGTCGCGGAAGTTGCGGTAGCTGGAGCCGATGGAGATCAGCACCGTCACGCTGTTCGCGGCCGTCACCTGCAGCGTGCCGCCGGAACTGCTGACGGTGCCGCCCTCGACGACGGCCCGGGCCAGCCCGAGGAACCGGACCGCGCCGGTCTTGCCCTCCATGTTGCCCGAGACGCCGCTGAGCGCCACCGTCGCGCCGTCCGGGCTGGATCGCGTCGTCTGCTGGGGGCTGTCGAACGTCGCGGAGAAGGTGATCGAGCCGGCCCTGTCGGCGGTGAGGCGCATGACGATCACCTGGTCCGGCGCGCTCGCGAACGTCTCGCGCTGGTAGCGCACGCCGTTCTTCAGGTACGACACCGTCGTGGTGGCCGTGGTCAGGTCCAGGTAGCGGTTGTACTCCGAGACCCCGGAGGTGTTGCCGAAGGCGAGCCGCAGGTTGCCGACGGTCTGGTAGGCCAGCTGGCCCGCGGGGCTGCCGAGCATGTTCTGGTCGATCAGGGTCTGGGCCTGGCTCCACTGGTTCTGGAAGACCAGCTGCCGGATCTGCCCGAGCGCCCCCGCGCCCCTGGTGTTGCTCTGGTCGTACGGCCCGCCTGCCCAGACGGTGTCCTCGTTGAGCTGCAGGCGCTCGGTGTCGACGTTGCCGAAGACCATGGCGCCCAGGCGGCCGTTGCCGATCGGAAGCGCGCGCAGCCATTCCGTGCCGGCGCTCTCGTCGTACCACAGCGCCAGGTCGCCCGCGGCGCTCACCGCCGGAGGGGGCGCCGAGGCGGCTCTGGCGGCAGCCGTCCACTGCAGGGGTAACAGCAGAGCGCCCGCTCCGGCCGTTCCGAGCTGCATCAGGCGCCTGCGTGTCAGGTGGTGCTCGTCGGACATGTCGTTCCAATCGGTAGGGGGTGTGGCGGTTGGAAGTGCCATGGCGGAGGAACGGGAGAAGAACTGAGGAGGGCTATTCCTGGACCTTGCCTCCGGTGAGGCGGGACAGGATGAGGGCGATGAGGATGATGGCGCCGTTGAGTGCCTGGATCCACTGGGCGGGCACGCCGGCGAGGGTGAGGACGTTCTGGATCATGTAGAGGAGCAGGATGCCGGTGAACGCGCCGAACATCGTGCCCTTGCCGCCGTTGAGGCTGACGCCTCCGATGACGGCCGCGGCGAACACGGTGAAGATGGCGCCGTCGCCCTGGGCGGCGGCCACCGAGGCGAGGCGTCCCGACAGCAGCAGGCCCCCGAGGGCGGCGAGCAGGCTCGCGCCCACCAGGGCGGTCCACAGCACCCGGCCGGTGCGGATGCCGGCGGCCTTGGCCGCGTCCACGTTGCCGCCGATGGCGTACAGGGCGCGACCGTAGCGGGTGAAGCCGAGCAGCACGATGCCGGCGGCGAACAGCAGCAGGCACAGCCAGATCGAGGCGGGTACGCCGAACCACAGGGCCGAGCCGAGATAGAGCATCGACGGCGGCAGGTTGAAGAAGGTCTGGCCGCCGGAGATGCCGGTGAGCAGGCCGCGCAGCACGATCAGCATGCCGAGGGTGACGATGAAGCCGTTGAGCCCGAACCGCACGATCAGCAGCGCGTTGACCGCGCCGATCAGCACGCCGACGGCCAGGGTGACCGGGATCGCCCAGGCGCCCGGCAGCACGCCCAGTCCGGCGCCCGAGCCGACGGCGACGGTGAGCCAGGCGGCCACGCCCGGCGCGAGACCGAACGTCGACTCCAGCGAGAGGTCCATCTTGCCGGCGACCAGGACGATCGTCTGCGCCATCACCAGCAGCGACATCTCCGACATGGTCTGCAGGATGTTGATCAGGTTGTCGGGCTGCAGGAAGATCGGGTGGACGATCTGGCCGACGACGGCGATCACGATGATCGCGGGGATCAGCGCGAGGTCGCGCAGCCGGGCCAGCCGCACCCGCGGCCGCTCCTGCCGGGGGGCGGCGCCCTCGGTGGCGGGCGGGCGGGTCTTCTCAGGCATCGGGGGCATCGAGGGCATCGAGCCGGACTCCTTCCATGGCCGCCACCACGTCGTGGTCGTGCCATCCGGCGGCCATCTCCGTGACGAGGCGGCCCTGGAACATCACCAGCAGCCGGTCGCACAGCCGCAGGTCGTCGAGCTCGTCGGAGGCGATCAGCACGCCGCTTCCCTTGGCGGCCGTCTCCTCGACCTTGCCGAGCAGGAACTCCTTGGACTTCACGTCCACCCCGGCGGTGGGGGTGACCAGCACGAGCAGCCGGGGGTCGGAGGCGAGCGCCCTGGCCATCACGACCTTCTGCTGGTTGCCGCCGGACAGGCCCATCACGGGCAGGCCGGGGCCGGGGGTCTTGATCGCCAGATTGTCGATCAGGGTCCTGGCCAGCCGGTCACGCCGCCGGCCGTTGATCAGGCCGGCCTCGCCGAGCCGTTCGGGGACGGTCATGGTGGCGTTGTCGGCGATCGACATCATCGAGACGAACCCCTGGTGGTGCCGGTCGCGGGGGACGAAGCCGACACCCGCGGCGAGCGCGTCGGGCACGCTGCCGGGACGGGGGCGCCGGCCGGAGACCTCGATCGCGCCCGAATCGGCCGCGCGCAGCCCGGCGACGGTCTCGGCCAGTTCGGTCCGGCCGCTGGCGGCCGCGCCCGCCAGGCCGACGATCTCGCCGGCCCGGACGTGGAAGTCGATCTCCCGGTAGGCGTCGCCGCACGACAGGTCGCGCACGCCGAGCACCACGCCGGCGTCGGCGGGCACCGGCGTCCGGGGGAGCGCGGTGGTCAGGCCGGTGGCCTCTCCCGCCATCGCCGCCACCAGCTCGGCGTGCGTCAGGTCGGCCACCGGGGTGGTCAGGATGTGCCGGGCGTCGCGGAAGACGGTGACCGTGTCGCAGATCTCGTAGATCTCCTGCAGGTGGTGGCTGATGAACAGGAAGGTCACCCCCTGTTCCTGCAGGGCGCGGATGCGGGTGAACAGCCGGGCGATGGCGGCGGCGTCGAGCTGGGCGGTCGGTTCGTCGAGGATGATGAACCGGGCGCCGAAGGACAGCGCGCGGGCGATCTCCACGAACTGCCGCTGCTCGACGTCCAGCTCGCCGGCCGGCAGGCGTACGTCGACGTCCACCGACCAGGCGGCGAGCAGCGTGGCCGCCTTGCGCCGCAGCGCGCCCCAGCGGACCAGCCCGAACCGGTTCAGGTCGTGGCGGTGCAGGTAGAGGTTCTCCGCCACGGTCAGCTCGGGGATGATCGTGGACTTCTGGTAGACGCAGGCCACCCGCCGCCGCCAGGCGTCGCGGTCGGCGAGACGCGGGGCGGGTTCGCCGCCGAACCGCACCTCGCCCTCGTCGGGGGGCTGCAGGCCGGTGAGGATCGAGACCAGGGTGGACTTCCCGGCCCCGTTGCGGCCGACCAGGGCATGGGTGCGGCCGGGCATGATCTGGATTCCGGCGCGGTCCAGCGCGACGGTCTCGCCGTACCTCTTGGTGACGCCCACCGCCTCGACGAGAGGGGTGGGCGCCGGGTCAGCCGCCAAGGGTGTTGCCCCACAGCGAGGAGTCGTCCGGCTTGACGCTCGGGACGTCGCCGTAGGTGCCGCCGTCGGCGGTGACCAGGGGCGCGGAGAGCTGGTCCTCCAGCAGGCCCGGCCGCACCTGGACGATGTTGCTGTCGTGGTCGGTCGCGCCGGGCTTGAACGTCTTCCCGTCGATGGCGGCCTTGGTGTACTCCAGCGCGTACTTGGCGTACAGATCGGCCGGTTGCGAGACGGTGGCGTCGATGTTGCCGGCGGCGATCTCCTTCAGCTCCTGGGGGATGCCGTCGTTGGAGATGACGAAGACGTGCTTGGGGTCGGTCGGTGGGACGAGCAGCCCGCGCTGCTTGAGCACCTGGAGGGTGCCCGACAGGGCGAAGCTCGACTGCATGTAGACGCCCTTGATGTCGGGATTGGCGGTGAGCTGCGTCTGGAGCTTCTGCGAGGCGATGGCGCCGTCCCAGTTGGTGGCCTCGCCGAACACCGTGATGTCCGGGTAGTCGGTCTTCATGCACTCGTTGAACGCCTCGGTGCGGTCGCGGCCGTTGATGGAGGCCAGGTCGCCCTGGAGCATGATGACCTTGCCCTTGCCGGACAGCTTCTCGCCGAGGAACTTGCACGCCTTCTCCCCGTAGGCCCGGTTGTCGGCGCGCACCACCATGTAGGCGTCGCCCTGCTCGGGACGGGTGTCGACCATGACGACGGGGATCTTCTTGGCGGTGAGCTGCTGGAGGGTGGGGGCCACGGCGGCGGTGTCCTGCGGCGCCAGCACGAGGCCCTTGACGCCCTGGCCGATGAGGCTCTGCACGTTGGCGGTGAGCTTGGAGATGTCGTTCTGGGAGTTGGAGGTCTTCAGCTCCAAGCCGTTCTCGGCGCCGAACTGGGGGACGTACTTGATGAAGGAGTTCCAGAAGTCGGTGTCGGAGCGGGGGTAGTCCACCCCGACGACCGGCTTGCCGCCTTGTGGGGCGGCCGCCGTGCCGCCGCCGGCGTCGCCCCCGCAGGCGCCGGTCAGGCCGGCCGCCAGGGCGACGGCCGTTCCCAGGGCGAGTCCTCGTCTCATGGCTGTTCCTTTCCTGTGCTGGGTCGCGGCCGGAGTCCGTGCATGCCGCCGTCCACGGCCAGGTCGGTGCCGGTGGTCGAACCGGCGAGAGGGCTCGCGAGGTACGCGATGGCCTCGGCCACCTCCTCCGCCGAGACCAGGCGGCCCATCGGCTGACGGGCGGCGAGTGCCCGGCGTTCCTCTTCGGGGTCGGTGGCGGCCGCCAGCAGCCGGTTCACCCACGGGGTGTCGGCGGTGCCGGGGTTGACGCAGTTGACGCGGATGCCCTCGGCGACCAGGTCGGTCGCCATGGCCCGGGTCATGGCCAGCACCGCGCCCTTGGTGGAGGCGTACAGGACCCGCCGGGGCAGCCCGGCGGTCGCCGCGATGGAGCAGGTGTTCACGATCGCCGCGGCCCGTGAGGCCCGCAGGTACGGCAGCGCGGCCCTCGCCACCCGGACCATGCCGAACACGTTGACGTCGAAGACCCGGTGCCATTCGTCGTCGTCGTTGTCCTCGATCCCGCCCTGGGCGCCGATGCCCGCGTTGTTCACCAGGATGTCGATGCCGCCGAGCCGGTCGGCGGCCTCGGCCACGGCGGCCCGCACCGAGGCGTCGCCGGTCACGTCGGCCCGCACCCCGAGCAGGGGTTCGGGCACGCCGGGGACGTCGGGGAACAGGTCGAGGCAGGCGACGCGGGCCCCCCGCTCGGCCAGCAGGGTGGCGGTGGCCAGGCCGATGCCGGAGGCACCGCCGGTGACGACGGCCCTGAGCCCGTCGAAGGTGCCCGTCACTTCGTTCCTCCCATGCCGGCGCCCGCGTCGGCGGTTGTGCCGGCGCCTGCGTCGGCGGTTGTGTCAGCGGCCGTGTCGGCGCTTGTGCCGGTGTTCGTGCCGGAGATCCACCGGGGGCCGCGCGGGTAGGCGTACTCGGCGCGCGACGCCGGAAGCATCTCGCCGCCGCCGCCCGGTTCGAGGGGGGCGACGTACCGGCCGTCCCTGATCACCACCGGGTCGGTGAAGTGCTCGTGCAGGTGGTCGATGTACTCGATGACGCGGTCCTCGGTGGTGCCGCTGACGGCCACGTAGTCGAACATCGCCAGGTGCTGCACCATCTCGCACAGGCCGACGCCGCCCGCGTGCGGGCACACCGGCACCCCGAACTTGGCGGCCAGCAGCAGGATGGCGATGTTCTCGTTGACCCCGGCGACCCTGGCCGCGTCGAGCTGCAGGACGTCGATCGCGCCCGCCTGCAGGAACTGCTTGAACATCACCCGGTTGTGGGCGTGCTCGCCGGTGGCGACCTTGACGGGCGCGACCCGCTCGCGGATGGCGGCGTGGCCGAGCACGTCGTCGGGGGAGGTGGGCTCCTCGATCCAGTACAGGTCGAACTCGGCGAGCGGGGCCAGGCACTCGATCGCCTGGCCGACGTTCCACGCCTGGTTGGCGTCCACGGCGATGCGCACGTCGGGGCCGACCGCCTCGCGGGCCAGCCGCACGCGCCGCACGTCCTCGGCCGGATCGGCGCCGACCTTCAGCTTGATGAGGCGGAACCCGTCGGCGACCGCCTCCTTGGCCAGCCGGACCAGCTTGTCGTCGGTGTAGCCGAGCCAGCCGGGGGTGGTGGTGTAGGCCGGGTAGCCCTCGGCGAGCAGGCGCGCGCGGCGCCCGTCGCGGCCCGGTTCGGCGTCGCGCAGGATGGTGAGCGCCTCCTCCCGGGTGAGCGCCTCCTCCAGGTAGCGGAAGTCGACGACGTCGACGATCTCCTCCGGCGACAGCTCGGACAGCAGCCGCCACAGCGGCTTGCCCGCCCTGCGCGCCCGCAGGTCCCACAGGGCGTTGAGCACGGCCCCCGCCGCCATGTGGATGACGCCCTTCTCCGGGCCGAGCCAGCGCAGCTGGCTGTCGCCGGTGAGCCGGCGCGACACCCCGCCGAGATCGCCGAGCACCTCGGCCACCGGCCGTCCGGTGACCAGCGGCGCCAGCGACTCCACGGCGGCGACGGCGATCTCGTTGCCGCGCCCTACGGTGAAGGCGAGCGCGTGCCCCTCCTGCCCGCCGCCGGTCCGCACGATCACGTAGGCGGCGGAGTAGTCGGGCTCGGGGTTCATGGCGTCGGAACCGTCGAGGTATCGAGAGGTGGGGAACCGGATGTCGTGGGCCTCGACCGCAGTGATCAGCTCCGTCACGGTGACCCGCTCTGGCGATGCGTGCGCACGAAGGACTACCTCCAGCGGATGTTTCCGGAAGGTGAAGAGATCTTCACCACATGGACATGGGATGTCTTTGTAATCCTCCCGGCGCGATGTGTCTAGACCCTTCGGCGAGATATCGCTAACATGGGGCGAAAGTCGTATATGACAGGGGTATCTCGTACGCATACAACCCATGTTTGCTTCGTGACGAATCAGACTCTCGCCTGGACATGGGATGTCTGTTATGTTCCCGCCGTGACCTGCGTACCGATCGAGCGACTCCACGACCAAAGGTCGCGCCCGTGTCCCTGACCGACGAGGCGATCTCCCGCATCCGGGCGCTCGTCCGGTCGGGCGATCTTCCCCCGGGTGCCCGGCTCCCTCCCGAGCACCAGCTCGCCGCCCAGCTCGGCGTCTCCCGCAACCCGTTGCGCGAAGCGGTCAAGGCGCTGGTCGTGGCCCGGGTGCTCGACGTACGGCGGGGTGACGGCACCTACGTGACCAGCCTGGAACCGCGGTTGCTGCTGGAAGGGCTGGGGCTCGCCGTCGAGCTGCTGCGCGACGACACGCTGCTGGAGATCGTCCAGGTGCGGCGGATGCTGGAGCCCGCGGCGACCGCGCTGGCCGCGTCCCGGATCTCCGCCGAACAGCTCGCCGAGGTCGGCGGGCACCTGACCGCGATGCGCGCGGCCAGCGACGACGTGGAGAAACTGAACCACCACGACGCCGCCTTCCACCGCGCCGTGGTGCGGGCGACCGGCAACGAGACGCTGTCCACCCTGCTCGACGGGATCTCCGGCCGCACCCTGCGGGTGAGGGTGTGGCGCGGCACGGTCGAGACCGGCAGCTCGCACAAGACCATCGCCGAGCACGAGGCGATCTACAACGCCCTGGCCGCCGGCGACGCGACGCTCGCCCAGGCGGCGGCGCTGGTGCACATCGGCACGACCGAGACGTGGCTGCGCTCGGTGCTCGACGACGTCGAGGGCTCCCCGGACGAGGCCGACGGCGACCTGGCCCCGCCCGGTACTAAGCTCGCCGACGGGCTCTGGTCGGAGCTCGGCGGTGAGGAGACACGATGAAGGTCCGCTTGGCCTACGGGGAGACCGGCCTGACGGTCGAACTGCCCGACGCCGCCACCACGGTGGTGACCCCCGTCCACCACGCGGCCGCGCCCGACCAGATGGGCGCGCTGCGGACGGCCCTGCGCCACCCGGTGTCCGGGCCGCCGCTGCGCGAGAGGGTACGGCCCGGCCAGACCGTCGCCATCTCGGCCTGCGACATCACCCGCCCCCAGCCGAGGCACCTGATGATCCCGGCCATCCTCGACGAGCTCGACGGCGTCGTCGACCTCGACGACGTGACCATCCTCGTCGCGACCGGCACCCATCGCGGCAACACCGAGGCCGAGCTGCGCGCGATGTTCGGCGACACGGTCGCCGACTCCGTGCGGATCGTCAACCACGACGCCCGCGACCCGGGATCGCTCACCTACCTCGGCCGCTTCGGCAAGGACGTACCGGTGTGGCTGAACACCGCCTGGGTCGAGGCCGACGTGAAAATCACCACCGGTTTCGTGGAGCCGCACTTCTTCGCGGGCTTCTCCGGCGGGCCCAAGCTGGTCGCCCCCGGCCTGGCCGCGCTGGAGACCGTGCTCACCCTGCACGACGCCGCCCGCATCGGCGACCCCCGGGCCACCTGGGGAGTGATCGAGGGCAACCCCGTGCACGACGACGTGCGGGCCATCGCCGAGGGCACCGGGGTGACCTTCGCCCTCGACGTGATCCTCAACCGGGACAAGGACATCGCGGCCGCGTTCGGCGGCGACATCCTGCCCATGCACGCCGCCGCCACCGCCGCCGCCCGCCGGGTCGCGATGCGGGAGGTCGAGGCGCCCTTCGACGTGGTGGTCACCACCAACTCCGGCTACCCCCTCGACCAGAACCTCTACCAGGCGGTCAAGGGCATGTCGGCGGCCTTTCAGGTGGTCCGGCCGGGCGGCGTGATCGTCTGCGCCGCCGAGTGCCGCGACGGCTTCCCCGACCACGGCTCCTACCGCGAGGTGCTCGCCTCGGAGCCCTCCCCGCAGGCGCTGCTCGACGCGATCGCCGCCCGGCCGGTGACCGTCCCCGACCAGTGGCAGGTGCAGATCCAGGCGCGCATCCAGGCGGGCGCGCGGGTGGTGGTGCACACCTCGTACCTCAGCGACGCGGACCTGGCCACCGCCCACCTGGAGCGCACCGACGACATCGCGGCCACGGTGACCGAGGCGCTGGCAGCCGCCGGGCCGGGCGCCCGCGTGTGCGTGCTGCCGGAGGGCCCGCAGACCATCCCCTACCTGTCCGGCGGCCGGGCATGAGCGAACGCGTGGTGAACCTGGGCTTCGCCCGGGTCGACGTGGACCGGGAGGCCCGCCAGGGGACGCCCGAGGTCGTCTACGGGCCGGGCAAGACCGCCGAGGAGATCGCCGCCATCGCGTCCGCCCTGCTCGCCCGCAACACCGGCCCGGTGCTGGCCACGCGGGTCGAGGAGGCGGTCGCCGGGCCCGTCCTGGCGGCCGTGCCGGGCGGGTCCCACGACCCGGTGGCGCGGCTGCTGGTGTGGCGGCCGGCCGCGACCGGATCCTTCGCGGTCACGGTGGTCACGGCGGGCACGTCAGACGGGCCGGTGGCGGCCGAGGCGGCGGCCGTGGCCCGGGCGCTCGGGCTGGCCGTCACCGTGGTCCGCGACGTGGGCGTGGCGGGCATCCACCGGCTGCTCGCCGAGACCGGGCGGCTGCGCGCGGCCGACGCGGTGATCGTCGTGGCGGGCATGGAGGGCGCGCTGGCCAGCGCCGTCGGCGGTCTCGTGGCCGCGCCGGTGATCGCGGTGCCCACCTCCGTCGGGTACGGCGCGGCCCTGGAGGGCGTCACCGCCCTGCTGGCGATGCTGTCCTCGTGCGCCGCCGGCCTCACCGTGGTCAACATCGACTCCGGCTTCGGCGCCGCCATGGCCGCTCACCGTCTCGCCCACGCCGTCGCCCGCGACGCCACCCGCCGCACCGCCCCGCCGTCCCCGCCCGCTTCTTCGCCCGCCCCGCCGTCCCCGCCGTCCCCGCCCCACTCTTCGCCCGCCCCGCCCCCGGCCGGCACGGACCCTCCTGCGCCCCGGCCCCTCCCAGCGGGCGCGCGGCAGGGGGGAGAGCCGTGATCTGCTGGGTCAACCCGTTCACGGGACTGGCCGGGGACATGCTGCTGGCGGCGCTCGTCGACGCCGGGGCCCCGCTGGAGGGCATCCGCGCGGCCGTGGCATCGACCGGCCTCACCGGGTGGGAGCTGACGGCCGGGCGGGCGGTCAGCCACGGGCTGTCGGTGACCCGCGTACGAGTCACGGTCACCGACACGGCGACCGAGCGGCGGGCGGCCGAGCTGATCTCCATGGCCGCGGCCGCCCGGCCGGAACCGGTCGCCGCCCTCGCCACCGCCGCGCTGCGGGCGATCGCCGAGGCCGAGGGCCGGATCCACGGCACCGACCCCGGCCAGGTGCACCTGCACGAGCTGGGCGGCCACGACGCGCTCGTGGACATCGTCGGCGTGGCCGCCGCGCTGCACCTGCTCGGCGTCACGGCCGTCCACTGCGCCCCGATCCCCCTGGGCACCGGCACGGTGAGAACCCGCCACGGCGTGCTGCCCGTACCGGCCCCCGCGACCGCCGCCCTGCTGCGGGGGGCTCTGGTGACCGGCAGCGACCTGCCGGGGGAGACCGTGACCCCCACGGGGGCGGCGCTGCTGCGCGCCATGCGGGCGCGGTACACCCCGCCGCCGCCGATGACCCCGGTGGCGACCGGCTACGGCGCGGGCACCCGGGAACTGCCCGACCGCCCGAACATCGTCGCCGTCACCGTCGCCGAACCCGCCCGCGACGCCGGCACCGAGCCCCTGCTAGTCCTGGAGACCAACCTGGACGACGTCACCGGCGAGGTGCTCGGCCACACCATCGCGCGGGCCCTCGACGCCGGCGCCCTGGACGCCTGGGCCACCCCGGCCACCATGAAGAAGGGCCGGCCGGCGCACGTGCTGCACCTGCTGTGCCGCCGCCCCGCCGCCCCGGCCCTGCGCGAGCTGATCCTCGCCGAGACCGGCGCGCTCGGCGTACGCGAGGTCGCGGTCGAGCGCACGGCCCTGCCCCGGCACACCACCGAGGTGGACCTGGCCGGCCATCGCGTGCGTGTCAAGCACGGCCCCCATTCGGCCAAACCCGAACACGACGACGTGGCCGCCGCCTCGGCCGCCCTCGGCCTGTCCCTGCGCGAGACGGCCGCCCGGGCGCTGCGGCTGGCCCGCGAGCGGCCCCCCACGCAGGAGGGACCGGGATGACCCCCGACGCCAAGATCGCCACACTGCTCGACCGGCTGGCGGCCCTGCCCTCGCTGGCCGTCGCCTTCTCCGGCGGGGCCGACTCCGCGCTGGTGCTGGCGGCGGCGGTCCGGGCGGCCGGGACCGGCCGGGTGCTGGCGGTGACGGCGGTCTCCGACAGCCTGGCGGCCGAGGAGCTCGACGTGGCCCGGCGGTTCGCGGTCTCCCTCGGCGTACGGCACCTGCTGCCCCGCACCGACGAGGCGGCGAACCCCGGCTACCGGGCCAACGGCCGCGACCGCTGCTACTTCTGCAAGTCGGAGGTACTCGACGTGATCGGCCGGGTGGCGGCGGAGCACGGCTTCGCCCACGTCGCCACCGGCACCAACGCCGACGACGCCGTGGACCCGTTCCGGCCGGGGATCAGGGCCGCCGACGAGCGCGGGGTGCTCGCCCCGCTGCGGGACGCCGGCCTGACCAAGGACGAGGTACGGCGGGCCAGCAAGGCGTGGGGCCTGGTCACCTGGGACAAGCCGGCCGCGCCCTGCCTGGCCAGCCGGGTGGCCTACGGCCTTGAGGTGACGCCGGCCCGGCTGCACCGGATCGAGAGGGCCGAGCGGGCGGTGCGCCGCCTGCTGGCGCGGGCCGGCCTGCCGGTCACCGACCTGCGGGTGCGTGATCTCGGCGACCGGGTGCGGGTGGAGGTGGACGCCGGCCTGGCGTCCCGGACCGCCGGCCTGCCGGGCCTGGTGCCCGCCGTACGCGAGGCGGGCTTCCCCGGTGCCCGGGTGGAGGTGACGGCCTTCCGCTCCGGAGTCCTGAACACCGAGCCGCCCCGTCCTTGAAAAGAGACCTACCGGGATCTGAAACCAGAGCTTCCTCACCGGTTTCGGATCCCGGTCGATCGCCTACGCCCCGCCGAGCAGGACCGGGCGGATCCGCTTCCGGTGGACCGCCCCGTCACGGCGGTTCCACTGTGGCGGGCGAGCGACGTGCCGGTTCCCGCGGACCTTTCCGCTGTCCGTTTCGCGGGTTCTCGCTTTCGCTCATGATCACACCTGGGGTACGCAGCCACTGCTGGTTGGTGCCGGTGCCGCAGGTCCACTGCACGACCTGGGTTCCGTCGGCGGTGCCGGCGTTCAGCACGTCGAGGCACTTGTCGCTGTGGCGGGCGACGAGACGCACGTAGCCGTGGGCCGGCGCGTTCGCGCCGCCCGTGGACATCAGGGCGACACAGGCGAGTGTGGCGACGAGCCCGAGCGCGACCCTGCGCAGTCCCGCCGCTCTCAGGTCGACTTCGTTCTCGATGAGGGCGGAGTGCGGCGACGCTATATGTTAGCGCTAACAAAAGTGGGCGCGATGCACACCTGGGATCCGAATCGCAACACAGGAGACCCTTTCAGGAGAATGGGGGCCGGGCAGCGTCCATCGAACCCGTCAATGGGATGAAAGTAAGTTTCGCAAGATTTTCGTAACCCTCGTGTGAGACTGTAAATTGACGAGGCATTCCAGACAAGAGCTCTTTCAAAAGATGCCCGAAACAATCAGGAAACCTGCTGCGGCATCCGTGGGCGAGCGGGGGCGGGCCGCTCGGCGCCGGTGGCTCGCCGGAGACGCGGACCAGCGCCGGAATCCAGGCCGGGAGGACTCGCGGCGAACCTGCCCGTACGGCGGTGGGTCGGCGCCATCGCTGAACGCTTCACCCCGAAGCCGGTCCCGCACGATACGATCGGGTGCCCGTAAGGGCAGCTGAAGACCTGCCGGGGCGGGAGTGTAGGGAAAAGGGCTGAGGGTCTTTCCTTGACGTGGATCGGCCGCATCGTATTGGCTCCGCGCACGCATTCCTTCCCGCGAGAGAAATGAAGCGGTCCACCGGCGGGCTTTATGTGATCGCTAACACCACTAGCGGCCCCACATGCAGATCTGGGGCAAATCCCCGGCGCGCCGACCGCGGGGGCTCCGTCGGGGGGGCGTTTCCTCATGAGGTGAGGCGCCCGGCCGCGCCTGGACCTCCGCCCTGTTCGACGGCCTGAACGCCGCGGCCCTCGCCCTCATGGCCGGGGTCCTCTGGCAGCGCGGGACCACGGCGATCGTCGACCCCCTGACGGCCGCCGTCGCCGTGGTCACCGTGACCCCGCCGTGGACGACCAGGCTCGCCAACGCCTGGTACATCGCCGCCGGGGCGGCCATCGGCCGGCCCGCGCCCTGCTCACGTGATCAGCCGGCCGGCCGATCGACGCCGACCCGGCGGCTTCGGCTAGTGTCATGCGCCTGAAATTCGCTGTGTAAGTTCCTGTGCTGATTCGTATGTCGCATCCGGGTCCATCGGCGGTGAAGATTCATCTGAGTGAGGCTGAGCGTGCTCGGCTGATCGGTATGTCGGCGGAGCCGTCAAGGCTGGCGATCCGGGCGAAGATCGTGCTGGCGTGTGCCAAACCGGGGGCCGGTCCGGGCCGGCCGCCGTCGATCACCCTGGACCGGGTCGAACAGGTGGTGGTGGCGGCGCTGGAGGAGACGCCCAGAGGCGCCACGCACTGGTCGCGGGCCTCGATGGCCGAGCGCAGCGGGCTGAGCAGATCGACGATCGGGCGGATCTGGCGGGATTTCGGGCTCAAGCCGCATCGGGCCGTTACCTTCAAGCTGTCGAGTGATCCGTTGTTCGTGGAGAAGGTCGTCGACGTCGTGGGGCTGTACCACAACCCGCCAGAGCGGGCGGTGGTGTTGTGTGTGGATGGGAAGTCGCAGATCCAGGCGCTGGATCGCTCCCAGCCGGTGCTGCCGATGATGCCGGGCATGCCCGAGCGGCGCACCCATGACTATGTGCGCAACGGGATCACTAGCCTGTTCGCCGCGTTCGACGTCGCCGACGGCACCGTCATCGGGGAACTGCGCCGCCGGCACCGCGCCGCCGAGTTCAAGAAGTTCCTGATCATCATCGACAAGAGCGTCCCCGTCGAGCTGGACGTCCATCTGATCTGCGACAACTACGGCACGCACAAGACCCCGGCGATCAAACTCAGCGATGACGACGAGGACTTCGTCGTCCAGACGGCCACCACCCGCCCCACCAAGCTCGGCCAGCCTTTCACTCGCTGGTCGCTACGCAAACTCGTCGCCTACCTGCGCACAGTCCACGGCCGAGTGATCCGTATCGGCCGCGAGGCGTTACGCGGCCTGCTCGCCCGCCGTGGAGTCACCTTCCAGCGCACCAAGACCTGGAAGGAATCCACCGACCCCGACCGCGAGGCGAAGCTGGACCGGATCGAGCACGTCCTGGACCGTTTCCCCGGCCGGGTCTTCGCGTTCGACGAGTTCGGCCCACTCGGGATCCGGCCCACCGCAGGCTCGGGCTGGGCCGAACGGAAACACTCCGACCGGGTGCCGGCCACCTACCACCGCACCCATGGAGTCCGGTACTTCCACGGCTGCTCCTCGGTCGGCGACGACATGTTGTGGGGCGTCAACCGCCGCAAGAAAGGTGCCGCGAACACGCTGGCCGCGCTCAAGTCGATCCGCGCCGCCCGGCCAGACGGCGCCCCCATCTACGTGATCCTGGGCCCACAAAGGCACCGACATCCGCCGCTGGGCTACAAAGCACAAGGTCGAGCTGTACTTCACCCCGACCTACGCCTCTTGGGTCAACCCCATCGTGCGACACGAAGTCGCATGTGATGAGTGGAATGCGATGAAGGAGGTTCGACTGATGTCGAGCGCGTAGTTCCCGGTCCAGTGCGCAAGGACCG
>NZ_JBHMBS010000053.1:0-24277 GCF_042428775.1 Streptosporangium vulgare
CCGTCGACCCCTGCAACCTCCAACTGCTCTACCAAGGCCGCAACCCCAACTCCAACGGCGTCGACTACGGCCTGCTGCCCTACCGCCCCGGCCTGCTGACACTCCAGCGCTGACGGCGTGACACGGATCCGGCCCGGACGGCTCCTGAAGGCCCGCCGCGAAGGCGTACACCCCGCCGGGTGAACGCGATCACGACACGCGCTCAGGACCGGGACGGAACCGCCCCGGGCGGGCTCGGCACAAGGCCGAGCCCGCCCGGGTATCGTCCGCGGGGGACGGCCCCGAGACCTGCCAGGGCTACGAGGGCGTCGTCCTGCCGCACCTGATCACCGCCCCGGGCGAACGGCGACTGCGCCTGATCCCCGCTCTGGGCGAACGGCGGCTGCGCCTGATCCCCGGCCTGTCGAGCGTCGGCTGCGCCTGTTCCCGCCCTGGGCGAGCGACGGCTGAAAGCCGGGGCCATCCGCGAGGCCGCCGGCCTCGGGTACATGCGCTTTCACGACCTCCGGCACACGGGTCGAATTCGTGGAGCCGGTCATGAGCTTGCCCGGCCGTCGAGAATGGGTCCGGTCTCGGCTGGACTCTCCCACTGTGGGAGGCCCCACGCTACTCCCAGCGGTCCCCACCAGTTGGTCATGAAGGTGTCGGCGATGGGGACGGTGTGACCGTTCGCCGCGTCAGCCTGAGGAGATCGACGCATGACCATCGTGAAGGACATCGAGACCCGCGGCACGCACCACTGCGAGACGACGGCGCTGGGGGTGCTGTTGCGGCATGAGGGCCTTGATCTGACCGAGCCCATGCTGTTCGGGCTGGGCTCGGGCCTGTCCTTCGTCTACTGGGACAGCAAGGGCATGGCGGTCCCCTTCCTCGGAGGCCGCGTCAGGCCTTTCGACCTCACCAGGAACCTGACCTCCAGGCTGGGACTGACGTTGACGGCCAAGGAGACCACCTCGCCGCGCAGGGCGTGGGAGAACGTGGCCACCCCCATCGACGCCGGTCGGCCGGTCGGCCTTCAGCTCGACTGCTACCACCTGGACTATTTCCGGTCCAAGGTGCACTTCGGCGGTCATGTCGTCGCCATGTACGGCTACGACGAGCACGACGCCTACCTCGTGGACACCGAGCAGCAGGGAGGAGCGGTGCGCACCAGCCGGGTCGGCCTCGCCAGGGCGCGCGCCGAACGCGGTCCGATGACCGCCAGGAACCGATCCTTCACCATCACCCTGCCGGCCCGCCCGTTTTCCTGGCAGGACCAGATCATCCCCGCCATCAAAGACTGCGCCGACGCCTTCCTCGCCGCTCCCATCGCGAACCTGGGCCATCGTGGCATCGAGAAAGCCGGCGAACAGGTGCCCGGATGGCTGCTGCGCGCCGATGAGCCGCGGCAGGACCTGCCACAGACCGCTCTCCTCATGGAGAGGGGCGGCACCGGCGGCGCCCTGTTCCGCGCCCTCTACCGCGACTTCCTCGGCGAGTGCACACTGCTGATCGACGACGGCGACCTCCGCACCGGTCACCGGCTGTACGCCGAGGCCGCCGTCCTGTGGACGGACGTGTCCACCTTGATCGCGAAGGCCGGAGAGAGCGGCGACACGGACCACCTCAAGCAGGCCGGCCTCGTCCTCCACGATCTTTCGCGCATCGAGAAGGACGCCATGCAGGTGCTGCGCCGGTTGTAGCTCAAAGGGAAACCGTCCCGCTCTCGGCACGTTGTCGTCAAATGCCAACACGAACGCCCCGCGCATAGCCGGGAAAATCGCAGGTGGTCGGAGTCGACGGCCACTCCTCCGGCAACCTCACGGACCTGCGCGATCAGGCGCGCAGCCGGTGAAGGTCTCTAGTCGTCGCCCGACCCACGCCTTCTTCGCCGCCGATCGCTCCGGCCATAACAAACCGCGAGCGCCAACAATGTCGTCAGTCCACTGAGCACGTAACTCCCCATCAGCAGCATCAGCCACATTCCGGCATGGGCTGGATATATCAGAAGTGTCGCCAGGGTGATATATCCAGGCAGTAGAAAGACGAACCACAACAACCCTACGCCCGCCTTCTCAAGCGTGGCGTCCACGCGCTGAGCGCGCTGTGCCCAGAGCACCAGGAGCGGTATGCACCAGACCCAGTGGTGCGGCCAGGAAACGGGTGAGACAAGCAGCCCCACGATGGCGCAGGCGGTGATTCCGGCGAGCTCATCCACCTTCTTCGCGGTCCATGCGGCGACCAAAAGCCCACCCGTGCCGACCACCGCGCACAGCGCGAGCCAGAGAGGCACGGTGGGCCAGGAGCCGGGCATCAGCGTAAGCACACCGCGAAGCGACTGGTTGAAAACATCCGAGTCCTGCTCGGTGACCACCCGTTGCGTGTCGAAAAACGCACCACCCCAGTAATAACGCGAATCGGCCGGCAGCAGCAGGAATCCGAGGACGACTGTGCCGAGAAAACCAAGACCAACCATCAGGGCGGCCCGGAAACGACGCGCGAAGAGAAGATAGGGGATGAATATCAACGGGGTGAGTTTGACACCGGCGGCGATGCCCGTTCCTATGCCGCGCCACTTTTCCCTGCCGTGCGTCAGGTCCACAACTATCGCCAGCAGCAGAATAATACCTATCTGCCCGTTCCACAGCGTTAGCATTACTGGATACAAGGGAAGTGACGCGATAACGACCAACAACGTGTGGGTTGCCCGGCGACCACGGCTCCTCACCGCAGCACGGCCGACGAGAATCCATATCAACACCTCAAGGGCGAGTATGGAGACCAGCACCCAGAGGGCGACGGCGGTCTCCATTCCGACCAAGGCGAGAGGCGTGAACAGAATCGCCGCGAACGGCGAATAGGTGAACTTCAGCCATCTCTCACCCACGGCCAAGTCATAGACAGAGGCACGCTGCAGTACCGCTGATCCGCCTTCCCGGTAAACCTCCAGATCGATCCAGCCCTTCGCGTAGATCACGTTGAAGACGAAGGCTGTTAGCGCGCCACTCAACGCGATCAACAATCCGCATGCTATTTGGAAAGAGCCGCCATCTCTCTTACCCAAACGAATTCGCGAACCGGCTGACACTGAAGAAGTCATGGCAACTCCCGGCTTAGCTACGGTGCACGTTAGCCACGCCGGCTTGTCCAAAACTTGTCGGCCTTGCTCGTGCCGACCGCTTACTGATCAGGGCCTGCTGTGTGATCAGGAAGGAGTGTCTCCTTCCTGATCACACAGCAGGCGGAGATCATCCGCGCCGATCGTCTGTAAACAGGTGCGCCCGGTGGTGGGCGGCACCATCAGGGCCGGCACTCGCCGTGCGGGATCTCCATCGTCTGCGGCAGCTCCGTGACGACACGGTCCGCCCCATGTTCCTGACCTGGCCACGTCCCCCGAACGGCCCAGACCGTAGAGAGGCAGGTCGCCCGAATCGCTGGACATCGGCCACGTGTCTCTCACTCACCGGTAATGGGATGACGTTGCTGCCATCGAAGATCAAAAAGCTCCGAACGATATTCGCTCGGAGCGTTCGTGCTCCCCAGCCGCTGCGGTCAGGGGCACGGTCGAACCGCCGGCCTTCCGCTTCTCAAGCGGAGCGATCACCCTGTTCCGCTCGACCGAGACGAGGTCGGAAAACCGTTGACGGCTGCCGACGTGTGTTCGCGGTGGCCGACGTTGTCGTCACCGTTGTCGTCACCCCTCACGCTCCAGAACCAAGACCGGGCGAACATCCCTCGCAGGCATCAGCACAGATTGCCGCCACTGGGGCCAGAACTGACCTGCAAGAAGTAGTCATCGCTGTCCTTCTCTTCCGGCCTGTCGGAGTACCACACCGACAGGTAGACATTCCGGCTGTCGATGACCTTGGTAAGACAGACCTGCGTCACCCCGTCCTCCTGTTCCGGCACCGGCGCCTGCTTCCAGCCGTCCCTGATCGCAGTCTCACGGTAGAAGGACGGCACATCGGCGCGCGACGCCGAAATCCGATAGGACTGCTCGGCATACGCGAGCCGGTCATCGTCATTGCACCCCCCGAGACGTTTCCCGTCAGGCTTCGCCTCGACCGGACGGGCATCGAGGATGCTGAGCGCCACGAGAGCCGAAGCAAGCCGCTTGTCATCGTCGGTACAGCGGGGAAACGGCGAGCGGGGCATCAACAACAAGACCAGGCGATCCGCCACGAAAGTACCGACCCCCAGGGCACCTACGGCGGCGACAGCACCGGCAAGGCCGCCAACCACCAGCATCGCGACAATCAGACGCTTCATGATCCAGAGCCTAGTATCGGCCCCAATAGGCTCGATCGCCTTCTACCAGATCCCTGGCCCCTCATCCGATATACGCCCCCTTCATTACGAGTGAACTGCGTAAATATTGGCGTGCCGGTCTGGGTAGCTACGGCTTACTCAGGTCGGCGACGAGCAGGGCCGAGGTCGCATCCGTCGACTGCCGACAGTCGATCCACATGCGCGGAAAGGCCGAACACCGGGACCGCGTGACCGTCACGCTCCTCCATCGCTACAACACCCGCCTGGAACCGGACGGCGTACTGCGGGTGGCCCGCGAGACCAGGCGCGCGACCCGCTGTCCGTCCCGCACCGAGACCTACGAGAAACACGGCTTGGTCTTCCCGTCCCAGCGCGGTACCCCTAGCTGGACGACCTCCAATGGAGATGGGGAGCGATCCGCAAGGCCACCGACCCCGGCGACATGCGCTTTCACGACCTCCGCCACACCTGCGTGACCCCACTGCTCGGCCTCGGCGTCCCGCCCCAGGTCTTCCGAGACGTCGTCGGACACAGTGGACATCGAGGTGTCCATGACCATCTATATCCACGTCACCCTCGACGACAGGCGCAACGCCCTGGGCAAACGCGGCGATGCCCTCGGCTGACATCGCACGTACATGAATGAAGCGTTCCCGAGGTGACCTCCGGGACGCTTCATCGCTGGCCCTCGTTAATCTGACCCTCGTTAATAGCGCCACTTTTCGCAATGGCGATGCCTGGTCGGCTCTGGTTCCTCACCGCGCAACAATGTGAGTCGTGCCCGCTGCCGGGCTTTGCGCTCCGCCAGGTTGGCATCCTCACCGATGCCCGAATAGGAGCCGCCCATATCGTGCCTGTAGCGGCGACCATCCTGCTCCTGCAAGCGAAGCGGCATCGTGTTGTCCGTCCTGCTCACGTTCTCATGATCCTGCGTTTGGGCGGGATCGTCCAGGACACGAAAAACCTGAGGGTTCGAAGCAGCAGAGACGTTGCTGTCGCCGAAGATCAAAAAAGCCCCGAACGATAATCGCTCGGGGCGTTTGTGCTGCTCAGCTGCTGTGGTCAGGGGCGGGGTCGAACCGCCGGCCTTCCGCTTCTCAGGCGGAACGACCACCCTGCTCCGCTCGACCGACACGAGGTCAGAAGGTTGTGGACGGCTGCCGATGCGTGCTCGCGGTGGCCGATGTTGTCGTCACCGTCGTCGTCAGCCCCACCTCCCGTAGCCGACGCTGGAGGCTCGAAGCATTCAGAGACTCCGCGGTGTCAACACCACCAGCTCAGGCCGGCCGCGGAAGTGCTCACGAGTACTTCATAGTCATCGCCGTACCCCGCTCCCGTCCCATCCACGAACCCTACCGAGAGTTCAACGTTCCTTCCTTCGACGGACCTGGTGAAGCAGTACACCCCTTCACCGTCATCCTCCGGAGGGGGCGTCCACCCGTTCTTGAGCGCGATGTCTCGCTAGAAGGGCAGCACGTCGGCTCGCGGCCCCGAGGACCGGTAAGTCTGCCAGACGGTCGTGATCCGATCGTCCTCATCGCAAGAGTTGTCGCGTCCCTCCTGCGGTGTCGCGCTTGCCGGACGAACATCGAGGATGCCGAGAGAGTCGACGAGCCGGTCATCGTCGGCATCGCAACCGTAGTTCAGCACGAAGAAAGCGACGGGAACGAGCAGAGCACCGCCCCACACAGCAGCGGCCACGAGCACCGCGATCGTCGAGCGCTTCATGAGAACCCCTAACCCTTCGTCCCACCCCGCACGTTATATGCCGGAGTTCACCGGAGCGCTTGGCTCAGACCGAATCGGGAGAGGACTCGATCGACTTCTTCCTCATCGGCGCCTTCGATGTCGATGACGTCGTCCACGTGCAGATCAAGGTGTGCGAATCGGGGCGCCAGTTCAGCCAGCGTGGCCAGCGGATCACCCTCACAGTCCGCCTGATCGATCGTCAGGTTCCCGATGGACAGCTGTTCAAGCTGAGGAAGAACTGAGGAATCCGCGATCCCGTTGGTGATAATCCCGGCTCGTAGACCCTCGGACCACAGCTGCGACAGTCCGTCCAGGGCCTCGCGGCGGCACTCGACGAGGTGATCCGTCCGTCGCGACAGCCGAGCACGGGAGGCTCCATGACTACCCACCTCACGAGGAGCATCTGAGCCCGAGGCGCCCGCTCCAGGAGAGCACGGTCTACAAAAAGCCACATGGTTTACGTATTGCAAACAAAGGAATATTTCCTCTTATTTCCACCTATGAACTAAGCGATCTACCTTATTGTGCAAGCAAGTTGGCGGAAGCGAGATGGATTGCATTGCATTCATACGTTAAATTGCGGATACATCTGAATCTGAGACCATTCCCCGAGATCACGTCGGCAGAGAGGGTCACGACCGGGGAAAACCATTTCAGATTCACTCGAAGGGCGCGTGCTATGGCGGTATATGTCTATCGGTGCCCGTGCTGCTCTGAAATTGAGATCACCTTTCCGATCGGCACCGCACCCGCTGCGGTGCCGTGCCCAGACTGCGGCGCGGCCTCGGTTCGGGCGTTCTCAGCGCCGATGCTCGCGCGTACTCCGGCCGCCATGTCCCCTCGGTTGCAGCGCGCGGAGCGCAGCGCCTTCGAGCCCGAAGTCGTCACGTCCCTGCCGCAGCGCCGTACCGGAGGTGCGACGGTCGCCCATCCCGCTACCAGCCGCCTGCCGCGGCCGTGACCGTCTCGCAGCGCCGAAAGGAATCCAGCCGTGCCAGAGTTGATTTTCCCGCTCGACTCGAAGAGGAAGTTCACCGACCAGGTCAAGATCGGCCACAACCGTTGGCACCCCGCGATCCCGCCTGTGGCATGGGTCAAACCCGGCGACAGCTTCCGGGTCCACTGCCGGGAGTGGTTCGACGGTGCGATCCACAACGACGACTCCGCCGAGGACATCCGTGACGCCCCGTTGACGACGGTGCACGCGCTCAGCGGCCCGTTCGCGGTCGAGGGGGCCGAGCCGGGCGACCTGCTGGTCGTGGACATCCTCGACCTGGGGCCCATCCCCCAGGAGGACAGCGGCCCGCTGGCCGGTCAGGGCTGGGGTTACACCGGGATCTTCCCCACCAAGAACGGCGGCGGGTTCCTCACCGAGCAGTTCCCCGACGCCTACAAGGCGATCTGGGACTTCTCTGGCCAGACTGCCACATCACGTCATATCCCAGCGGTGTCGTTCACCGGCATCACCCACCCCGGGCTCATGGGCACCGCGCCGTCGGCGGCGCTGCTGTCGAAATGGAACGCGAGGGAATCGGCGCTGATAGCCACGGACCCGCAGAGAGTGCCGCCGCTGGCCCTGCCTCCCGAGCCCCGGGACGCCGTTCTCGGCTCTGTCTCCCCATCCGAGTTCGACCGGATCGCGGCCGAGGCGGCCCGCACCGCGCCGCCGCGAGAGAACGGTGGCAATCAGGACATCAAGAACCTCACCCGGGGCTCCCGCGTGTTCTACCCGGTGTACGTACCCGGCGCGAACCTGTCGGTCGGCGACCTGCACTTCTCGCAGGGCGACGGCGAGATCACCTTTTGCGGTGCCATCGAGATGGGCGGCTTCATCGACCTGCGGGTCGAAGTCATCAAGGATGGTATGCAAACGTACCGCGTCGGCGAGAACGCCATCTTCATGCCGGGCCGCACCGGCCCTCAGTACAGTGAGTGGCTCGCCTTCTCCGGGGTGTCCGTCACCCTGGACGGCGAGCAGCGCTATCTTGACTCGCAACTGGCCTACCAGCGTGCCTGCCTGCACGCGATCGACTACCTGACGGCGTTCGGCTACAGCCCCGAGCAGGCATATCTACTGCTCGGCGCCGCGCCGATCGAGGGCCGGCTGTCGGGGGTGGTGGACATCCCCAACTCCTGCGCCACCATCTACCTTCCAACCGCGATCTTCGACTTCGACATCCGTCCCGGCGCCTCCGGTCCGCTCCGCGTGCCACAGGGCACCAGCGCACCGCACGCCGGCTTCGACTGAGAACCGCTGCCCGCCCTGTTGGCCCTCAGGCCGTAGGAGCAGGCATTTATGCAGCTCAACGGCTTAGGTAACCGCGGACCCGTGGGAACCGCGGGAACACCGGGAGTGCGGACGCACGGGCCTCGGCGCCGGGTGCGGCGATCCGCGCGCCCGCGCCTCACACCCCGTTCACTGCCCGTCGATGCGGGCCGTCACGCTCCCGATCCGGTTCCTCCCGTTGGGCGAGTACACGGTTATCCCCTCGCTGTGGAGGTTGACGAACGAGCTGTCGTCCCTGTCGTTCGCGTAGATGTTCTCCGTGTACACGACGCCGTCCTTGGCACTGTCCGTCCCGCCCCGGGATACCTGGATTCCGAACCTGGGGAAGCTGATCCATCCGTCTTCGGTGCTCCTTCCCTGCACCCATCGGGTGTTCACCCCGGTGAGGTCGGCCTTCTCGGCGAACACGGTTCCCCATGCTCCGCTTCCATGGCGCACGTTCAGCCCCTCCTTGGGGAAGCTGATCCATCCGTCATCGGTGCTCCTCCCCTGCACCCATTCGGTGTTCACCCCGGTGAGGTCGGCCTTTCCGGCGAACACCGTCCCCCGTTCCTGGGAGCCGAACGCGCTCCATACGTTCACCGCGCCCTGGGAGAAGGTGATGGTTCCGTCACTGCCGTTCGCCCCTTGCACCCATGGGGTGGTGACACCGGTGGTGACGGTGAGGGTTTCCAGAACGGGATTGCGCACCTGAACGGTCGTGGTGAGGAAGTGTTCCCGCCCGGGCGTGCTGCGGGACGTGGCGGCGAGGGTGTAGGTGGTGGCCCGCCTCGGGGCCGCGGCCGGTGACCAGGAGCGCGCCCCCTGGGGGACCGTCTCCTGCCCACCCGGGAACAGGATCCTGTACTCGAAGTCGTCGGACCCCTCCCAGCTCAGCGTGATCGTTGTTCCGGCGTCCACCATGGCGTTGTCCGGGCGGAAGTCGCGCGGCGCCGGAATCTCCTTCGGAGCGGTCTTCACCAGCGCCACCGCCGCGAAGCCGTCGGTCAGGCGCCCGGTCCTGGTTCTGCCGGTGTGCTCGGTCACCCTCAGCACGGCCAGCCCGGCGGCAGCGGTGACGGTGACGTTCTCCAGCGTCAGCACCAGGTGGTCACCGGAGACGAAAGAGGCTTTGCCGCCGGAGGCGGTGACCTGAAAGGAGTTGGAACCCCCTGACCCCGGCTGGACGTTCACCGGCGACCGGGCGCCCGACCGCGTGCCGTACTCACCCCTGGGACTGATCGTGCTGAAGTCCGAGGTGAGGTCACCGGCGCCGTTACCGACGGGCACCTCCACCGTGATCGTGGACCAGTACGCCGCCTGCGGCCCGGTGTTGGTGACGAGCAGATACACCGTCCCCGTGGACGGGGACCGCCCGGATGCCGACGCCTCCAGGGGCGCCGGGTCGGTGAGGACGGTGTAGGTCAGCATGGTCATGGTCACGACTCCTTCTCTTGGAGGACGGCGCGGGCCGGCGACCCGCCCACTGCGAGAGGACCGGGCCGGGCAGGACAGGCGGCGAGACGGGTGAGGTACCCGGAACCCGCCGCCTGTGACGCGCCGCAGAAGATCACTCCCTCGATCCAAACGTCCGCATTGGAGCGTGACAAGATCACTCAAGGAGGGCATAAAAGGGCGAATCAGCGAGGTTCTCAGCGTCTTGACAGGCATCGGGACCATGCCTCACCGGCCGCTCCGCGGACGCCCCCCCGGCAACCGACTGCCTCCTGACAGGGACATGATCCTCCTTTTCGCGCGTTCAGGTTGCGAACAGCGTCTCCGGATCAACATCGCTGATATACTAATCTCAGTTCGTATATACAGCGGGGGTGTCATGACCAAGACCCTGATCGACCTCGATGACGAGGCACTAGCCGAGGCCGCGAAGTTGCTCGGCACCTCGTCCAAGAAAGACACGGTCAACGCCGCTCTGCGAGAGATCATTGATCGACGCAAGCGGGCAGCGGCCGTAGCTCGCATGCGCGAGATGGTGGCCGAAGGTGAGATCGACTTCTCAGCCATCGACAAGGGTGACAGCGCGCACCAGGCCGTGGCGTGACAGAGCTCTATCTCATAGATACCAGCGCCCTGGTCCGCTTCTACCGCGGCCAGGTCGGGACAGAATGGGACCAGACGGTCTCTGCCGGGCTCGTAGGTATCTGCGAGCCGGTCAGGCAGGAGTACCTCCGAGCTGTCGGCGGCCGACCAGCCTTCTACGAAGCCGGCAATCTGCTCCAGGAGACCTTCCCGTACTATGCCATCCCCGAATCGGCCTGGCACGAGACGAGCGGGTTGCAGCGCGATCTCGCCGACAAGGGATGGCACCAGAGCGCCTCTCCAGTCGATCTCCTCATGGCGGTGACGGCTCGGCATCACAAGCTCACCGTGCTGCATGCCGACGCCGACTTCGACACCATCTCCCGCCTGACCGGACAACCGGTGCGCTGGATCAGCTGACGCGCCGGCAGAAGATCTTCAGGGTTCTCGAGCACGTCTTGTCCGGCGGGCCGGTCGGCCTAGGAGCTGTTCGGAGTTCGGGTCTAGGTGAGGCCCGATGGCGGGCCCTGAGGTGGGAAGTGCGAGAACGGTGGTCGACCGCGTGGGGTTCGGGCCGCTCCGATGATCCTTTTCGGGTGTTCGCATAGGGCATTCCAGATGAATCATTAAATATGGGGCGTATGGTGCGCAAATGCATCCTCCAGAACAGCCCCCACAGCACCCTCCCTCCATCGGTCCGCCACCCGGACGGCGGCCAGGCTCACCTCCGCCGCCCAGGATGAGCGGCAAGAGCGTGGCGATCATCATCGTCACCGCGCTCATCGCGCTCATCGCGGTGGTAGGCGTAATCGGCCTACTGGGCGGCCTGGCCACCTTGCCAGGCGACGGTGCCGAGAAGGCCGTGGCGAAGCCAGCAGCTTCGACGCCGACGCCCGCCAAGACGCTTTCCACGGTCGATGACGCCGAACCAAGCATGGAACCGACGCCCACACCCGACCCGTCGGCGCCCACACCCGACCCGTCGGCGTCGGCACGCGAAGCCGTGTTCACGGCCTCGGTGAAGCAGCGGAAAGCGCTGAAGGACGCCGATTCCTACAAACTGGGGCGGCTCGGCTGGAACATATGCAAGGCGCTGGAGGAAGGAAAGGGCTTCGCCGAGGCTGCGGCCCTCGGCACCAGCGGGTTTGACCTGGATACGTCTGAGTACATAACGAGGGTCGCCATCGTCAACCTGTGCCCACACCAGCGGGACAAAATTCCCGTCTAGGAGCTGCTCAGAGTTCGGATCATGTAGTTGAGGTGAGGAGCTTCAGCCACATGACCAAGCCTCGGAGGCAGAGCCCGGCCTCGTAGCTTTCCGGGGATTTGTCGTAGCGGGTGGCCAGACCGCGCCAGGTCTTGATCTTCTGGAAACAGCGTTCGACGGTGTTGCGCTGCCGGTAGCGCTGCGGATCGAAGACGACGGGCCGCCCGCCTGCTGAACCTCTCTTCTTCCGGTTGGCCTGCTGATCGCTCTTCTCCGGGATGACCGCGCTGATCCCGCGGCGGCGCAGATAGGCACGGTTGGCCTTGGAGGAGTAAGCCTTGTCCGCGGCCACCGCGGCAGGGCGGGTCCGAGGCCGGCCGATCGGATCGGGGATGCGGATCTTGTCCAGGACGGTGACGAACCGCGGGCAGTCAGCGGCTTGGCCAGGCGTGAGCACGAAAGCCAGCGGCAACTCGGAGGCGTCGACCCCGGCATGGATTTTGCTGCTCAGCCCGCCTCGGGATCGGCCAAGCTCGCCAGCCTTTGCCCGGGCTTTGCGGCGTCGCCGTGTAGCGGCACGATCCTGCTGCGACGTGTCCGCGTCGTCCGCGTCGGGTGTGACCTGCGGCGCATCACCCGCAGCACCGGCGGCTGCTCCACAAGCGGAGCCCCCCTTTTCCTCGGTCAGCGCCTGCTCCAACGCATCCAGGGTCTCCCCGGCCACCGCCAGCCCGGCCGACTCCTGATGCGCCCGCACGATCGTGGAATCCACGCTGACCAGCTCCAACCCGACCTGCCCGCGCGATGGGGCGCCCCATTCTGGGTGCGGTTCACGATCTCCAAACCGAGCATGGAGGCGTTCGCCAAGACGGTGACGGAGGAGACAACTATCGATGCCTCCTGCCGATGGCTGGGCCTGTACCGGGTGTGCTGGGCATCCCCCTACTCGACCGTAGAGGCCGAGGCGCTTCCCGGCAGCGCCGCCCTCAGCACCGAGGAATGGGCCATTCATAGCAATACCGGCTTCCTCTGGTTACCCGAAGGCCGACCCGAGGGGACCATGGATGACAGCTACCGGCATCTCGGCGGGAATTGGTACGGCTGGCGTGGCTGGGACAATTGGTGACCACCGGCCTGCTCCCCACGCGGCGGGGTAACCCATTTCAACGGGCACCCGAAATCATCACCTCGAATGAGTGTTGCGGCGGCAACCTGCCCACGCAGTCGGCATATCTCAGACCCGAGACATCAAGAGGCCGGGGCCAATCCCACCTTGCGCTCAACACCGTTGCTGTCACTAGACATCAAAAAGCCCCGGGCCATAATCGGCTCGGGGCGTTTGTGCTGCTCAGTTGCTGTGGTCAGGGGCGGGGTCGAACCGCCGACCTTCCGCTTTTCAGGCGGACGCTCGTACCGACTGAGCTACCTGACCTCGGTGGTGGATCGAACACCTACCAGAGCGGTCCTGACGGGACTTGAACCCGCGACCTCCACCTTGACAGGGTGGCGAGCACTCCAAACTGCTCTACAGGACCTTGCTTCCGGGGCTTTTGTCCCGGTCTTTCTTGCCTTGCTTAGCCTACCAGTTTTCCGGAGGTCTTCGACCTGCCGTTTCCCTGGCGAGCCTTGGCTCGGCCGTGCCCCCAACGGGATTCGAACCCGTGTCGCCGCCTTGAAAGGGCGGTGTCCTAGGCCACTAGACGATGGGGGCTCGAGACTCTCGTCTCGTTCCGTCGCCGTCTTCCGCTGGAGACCTCTGAAGCATAGGGGACTTTTGCCCCCGATGCCAAAGCGGTTTGCGGCCTACGGCGTCGGTGTGACGGTGATCGACCCCGTTGGAGACGGGGCGATCGTCGGCACAGGAGAAATTGTACGGCCAGGGTCGGTCTCAACGTGACGCTGGATCTGTACCGACTGCTCGCCGAGCCCTCCCAGGGTGATGTCGTCCCAGGCCCGCAGGCGGTGCGTGTGGGCGTCGAAGTACAGAACGGAGGCCTCGACGGGGGTGGGTTCGTCGTGTTCCAGGGCGCGGAGACCGGCTCCGCCGGTGGATCCCTGGACCAGGACGCGAGTGCCGGAGGGCAACAGTTCGGTGGATCGCTGGTGGGAGTGACCGGTGAGAACCATCGGGGCCGCGCCGGAGAAGCCCTTGGCGATCGTCGGGTCGTGGACGGCGACCAGATCGACCTGCTTGGGCAACTTCGCCAGCTCGGCGGCGCGCGAGCGGCCGAGGGCCGCGAGCGATTCGAGGTTGGAGTCGACGGAGACGGACTTGTCCGGGGTGAACCGGGGGTCGCCCATGCCGTAGATCCGCAGCCCCGCCACGGTCTTGGCCTCGCCGTCGAGGACGACCGCGCCCTTCTGCCTCGCCACGGCCCGCTGGGTGGTCATGGAGTCGTGGTTGCCCCTGACGAAGACGTACGGGACGCCGAAGGTGCCGATCTCCTCGGTGAACCTGTCCTCGGGCCCGGTGCCGTGGTCGGTCAGGTCGCCGGTGTCGATGATCGCGTCGATCTTGAACTGGGCGGTGACCGAGCGGATGAGGTTCCAGGCGATGGGGCTGAGATGGATGTCGGAGACGTGCAGCACCCGGATGGAGGTGGGGTCGGCGTCGTAGACCGGCAGGGCGGAGACGACGTCGTAGAGCTGGGAGACGTTGTTGACGAGCTTGGCGAGCTGGACCCGGTAGGACTCGAACCTGGTCACGATCGACTCGGCGTCGCCGACGAGGGACGGCGCGCCGGCCAGCAGGCCGGTGTACTTGGGTTCCACCACGGAGTCGGGCCGGAAGGTCAGGGCGATCGCGGCACCCGTACCGGCGATCGCGACGGTGATGCCCAGCAGGCCCGCCAGGGCCGGTCCCGGACGGCGGAAGACGATGAGGGACGTGATCAGGGCACCCGTCAGGCCGCAGAGCGCGGCACGCAGGATCAGCGTCCTGACCCCGGCGCCCAGCTCCTCCTCCAGGAGCGCGGGAAGCCGGTCTGCGGAGAACCTCGGGTCGTCCAGGAATCCGCGGGCCCGGTCGGGGTTGATGTTCTCCAGGGTCACCCGGAGGCTGACCGGGGCGTCATGAGTGTCGAACAGGAGTGTGCCGAAAGGGTGAGCGTCCACGACGGTCTCCCCGGCCCACGAGGGCTCGGCCGACATGCCGAGCTCCACCGGGCCGACGTTGGACCGTACGGCCCCGCCCAGCATGATGCCGAGCCACGCACCGGCCAGGGCGACGGCGGCGACGGCGAGGCCACGGGCGATTCGCCCGGTGGCGACACGACGGGCTCCCTGGGTCCAATCAGCGAATTTCATGCGCCTCCACCTCTACCCGGGATCACGGGGCAGAATGACGGGTGTGATCGAGATCTCGCGGGAGAAGTTCGAGCAGCTCGTGGCCGAAGCTCTGGACACCATTCCCCCCGAGCTGACGAAAGTCATGGACAACGTGGTGCTCGTCGTCGTCGACGATCCCCCCGAACCGGATCTCCTGGGCCTCTACACGGGTATTCCGCTCACCGAGCGGGGCGAGTGGTACGCAGGAGTGTTACCCGACCGGATCGAGATCTACCGCAACCCCATCTGCTCCATCTGCGAGACCGAGGATCAGGTCGTCGAAGAGGTGCAGATAACCGTCGTCCATGAGATCGCTCACCATTTCGGCATCGACGATGACCGGTTGCACGAGCTGGGCTGGTAAGTAACCCCGCGCTGCACGTCAAAGACCTCCTTTCCGGAATGTCACCGCTTATCATCACAGTTTGCATGCGCTTGATTGCTTTCGGTTGCGCGGCGGCCTTACAGCAGGCACCGTAGGTTACACAGTGAACACCTACAGTCAGTGTGCCTGCGAGCTCAGCGGAGTCCTATGGCGGCGACCAAGTCCGGCCGACTACCCGGGCGGCATCGCCGTCCCGCGGAACGCCAAGCGACCTACGGCGAGGTCATCGCCATCAGGGAGTTCCGTGCGCTCTGGCTCGGCCAGGGGCTTTCCCTTCTCGGCGACCAGCTCTCCCGGGTGGCGCTGTCCGTCCTGGTCTTCGAACGGACGGACTCACCCCTGGCGACGGCGTCGGTCTACGCCCTGACCTACCTGCCACCGATCATCGGCGGACCGCTTCTCGCCGGGCTCGCCGACCGCCACGCCCGCCGGCGCATCATGATCGCCTGCGACCTGCTCCGGGCCCTCCTGGTCGCGACCATGGCGGTTCCCGGCGTCTCGTTCGCCGCCCTGTGCGTGCTGGTCTTCTGCGTCGTGCTGCTCAGCGCACCGTTCTCCGCGGCGCGGGCGGCGCTGCTGCCGGAGTTGCTGGAGGGCGACCGCTACGTGGCGGGTTCCGCCCTGCAGAACATGACCAACCAGGGCGCGCAGATGCTCGGCTTCGCCGTCGGCGGCGTCCTGATCATGGGAATGGGCCCGTACCGCGCGCTCGCGCTGGACGCGGCGACCTTCCTGGCCTCCGCGCTCATCATCGTCTCGGGGGTACGGCGACGTCCCGCCCCCATCCCCGCCGACGAGAACCGGCCCTCGATGTGGACGATGACCCGCTCCGGCGCCAAGCTGGTCTTCGGCGACCCCCGGCTGCGTACGCTGGTGCTCTTCGCCTGGCTCTGTGGCTTCTACGTGCTGCCCGAGGGGATCGCGAGCCCGTACGCCGACCAGCTGACCGGGAATCCCCGGGAGCTCTCGCTCGTCACCGGCCTGCTGATGGGCGCGATGCCCACCGGTACGGTCGTCGGCGCGTTCCTCTACAGCCGCTACGTCAGCCCATCGAACCGGTTGCGGTCGATGGGCTGGATGGCGATGCTGACCTGCGCGCCGCTGATCCTGTGCGCCGCGCAGCCACCGCTTCCTGTGGTGCTGCTGCTGTGGTTCGTGTCCGGCCTGGGCGGGGCCTACCAGCTCGCGGCCAACGCCGCCTTCGTGCAGTGCGTCCCCGCCGAGCAGCGGGGACAGGCCTTCGGCCTGGTCCAGTCGGGCCTGCTGGCCTCCCAGGGCGTCGGCATCCTGGTCGGCGGGGCCGCTGCCGACCGGCTCGGCCCCGAGACGGTGGTCGCACTGGCCGGCGCGACCGGGCTCGCCCTGGCGGCCGCGCTGGCCGTGCTCTGGAGGAGTTCCCGCAGGGAGATCATCGAGAGGGTTCGCGCGGAGGCGACCTCCTGACTCACACCTGGGGGCGGGTGTCGTCGCCCTGCCGCGGCGCCGTGCCGTACGGGGCCTGGGGAGCGACGGGCGGGGCGGGCGGGAAGGGGGTCTCGTGGGTGGCGGGGTACTCCGGGGCCGGCTGGTGCGGCGCGCGGTGCTGGTTGGTGGCCTTGGCCCAGCCCTGCTCGGCCTTGGTCCTGGCGTCCACCCAGATCGGGTTGTCCTTGTTCTTGTCGATCACGTCCTGCAGGACCGACCTGTCCTTGTTCTCGTCGGGCAGGAGCACCCAGCCGATCACGTAGACGGCCACCCCGAGGCCACCGAAGAAGGTGGCGATGGCGAGGGCGGCCCGGATGATGTTGGGGTCCACCCCCACGTAGCGTCCGAGGCCGGAGGCCACACCCGCGATGATGCGGCCGTCCCTGGTCCGCTGGAGTCTCTTGACACCGGTGAAGTCGTTTTCGTTCATGTCCTCAGACTGCCCGAGAGGGGACGTTCCTCACATCGGGATTCCCCCTGGCACGACCCTGACATACACCCCGCCCCTGGCCGAACGCCACCCTGACCTCTGTCCCACCCGCACCGGTAATACCCTGACAGGGCCGAAGAGAGAGGGAATCTCATGGACGATCTCCTGCGCATCGACGACACGCTCTCCGAGGAGCAGCGCCTCATCCGCGACACCGTACGGGGCCTCGTCGCGGACCGGATCCTCCCCCACGTCGGCGACTGGTTCGAGGAGGCCGCCTTCCCCGCCCGCGAGCTCGCCCCGGCGCTCGGCGCGCTCGGCGTGCTGGGCATGCACCTGGAGGGGTACGGCTGCGCGGGCCTCGACGCCGTCTCGTACGGCGTGGCCTGCCGCGAACTGGAGGCGGGAGATTCCGGACTGCGGTCGTTCGTGTCCGTGCAGGGCTCGCTCGCGATGTTCCCGATCTGGAAGTACGGCTCCGAGGAGCAGAAGGACGAGTGGCTCCCCCGGATGGCCGCGGGCGAGGTGATCGGCTGCTTCGGCCTGACCGAGCCCGACCAGGGCTCCGACCCCGCGGGCATGCGCACCCACGCCAAGCAGGACCCCTCGGGTGACTGGATCCTCAACGGCTCCAAGATGTGGATCACCAACGGCTCCGTCGCCGACATCGCCGTGGTCTGGGCGCAGACCGAGAACGGCGTCCGCGGTTTCGTGGTGCCCACGGACTCGCCGGGCTTCACCGCCCCGGAGATCCACAGGAAGATGTCCCTGCGGGCCTCGGTGACCTCCTCGCTGTACTTCGACGACGTCCGGCTGCCCGCGTCCGCCGCGCTGCCCGGGGTACGCGGCCTGAAGGGCCCGCTGTCGTGCCTGTCGGAGGCCCGTTTCGGCATCGTGTGGGGAGTGGTGGGCGCCGCCCGCGCCTGCCTGGAGTCGGCCGTCGACTACTCCACCTCCCGCGTCCAGTTCGGCAGGCCCATCGGCGGCTTCCAGCTGACCCAGGAGAAACTCGCCTGGATGTACGTCGGCCTGGGGCAGTCGCAGCTCACCGCCCTGCACCTGGGCCGCCTCAAGGACGCGGGGACCCTCACCCCGCGCCAGGTCAGCTTCGGCAAGCTCGCCAACGTCCGCGCGGCCCTGGACATCGCCCGTCAGGCACGCTCCATCCTGGGAGGCAACGGCATCACGCTGGAGTATCCGGTGATCCGGCACATGAACAACCTGGAGAGCGTCCTGACGTACGAGGGGACCGAGGAGATCCACACGCTCGTGCTCGGCGAGGCCCTCACCGGCATCCCCGCCTACCGCTGACCCTCCCCCTGCCCCTCTCCCTCCCCTGCCCCTCTCCGCGCTGGTCCTCTCCGGGGCTCATCGGGGCTCGTCGGCGGCGAGGCCCGCGGGGTCCGACTCCGGAACCCATCGGCGGCGAGGAGTGCCGCTGGGGGTCTCCTCCAGAACTCCTCGGTGGCGAGGACGCCACTGAGGGCTCCCCTCCGGGACCTATCTCCGGCGGGGGTGCCGCTGAGGCAGCCCGGAGGGACGCCACTCGGGGCTCTGTGCCGCCCTGCCGAGCTCCTCCTCCCAGGAGACGCCCGTACGCAGGTAGAAGCGGAGCAGCTCGGCGCTGGCGCGGGCGTCGGCGAGCGCGGCGTGCGCGCCGAAGATCGGGATGCCGGCGCGCTCGCAGCACGCGGCGAGCGTCCACCTGCCGTCGGGGATGAAGGCGGGTGCGAGCCGCTGCGTGCACAGGGTCTCGGTCACCCACTCGCCGCCGGGGAGGCTCCGCAGGAAGCGCAGGTCGAAGGAGGCGTTGTGGGCCACCAGGACCCGGCCGGCGACCCGCTGCCAGATGTCGTCCAGCAGCTCCTCGATCACCGGAGCGCTCTGGACCATCGCGTTGGTGATGCCGTGGACGTGGACGGCCCCGGTGCCGCGCCTGGGGTTGACCAGCGAGTGCCACTCGTCGACGGTCTCGCCCCTGGCATCCAGCGAGATGAGCGCGATCTCGCAGATCCGGTCGCCCCTCGACGGCGAGAAACCTGTGGTCTCCACATCGACCACGACATACCCTGGGCGCGTGGAGACAGGGGAGGTAAGGGCGGGCTCAAGCCCCGAGCTCGTCATGCCTGCCACTCTAGGAGCCGTTCCCGCCCCCCACCGGCCGTTCCGCAAACAGATGACCATGAATGGGCCTGGCGACGGACGTTAGTGGACACTATCCTCGGTACGCTGTCACCTGCGGGGCGTTAGCTCAATGGTTAGAGCTGCGGACTTTTAATCCGTAGGTTCTGGGTTCGAGTCCCAGGCGCCCTACCCAAACGACCTGGGCAGACTCCCCTTTTGCCATGATCGGGAAGTCTGCCCAGTTGCATTTCCAGTTGCAGTTATGACCGGCCCGTTGCTGTCAGCCGTCCCACAGCGCCCGCCCCATCCGGCCCGCCGCCTCGATCGCGAGTGTCTCCGTGATGTGGGTGTACCGCTTGGTCGTGGTGAGCTGGGAGTGTCCGAGGACCGCCTGAATCACCCGGATGTCCACTCCCTGTTCGAGCAGGAGCGTCGCGGCCGTGTGGCGCGCGTCGTGAACGCGGGCGTCCTTGTCGATCTCGGCGAGCTGCAGCAGCTGCTTCCAGTCGTCCCAGTCGTCCCCGGCATCGATCGGGTTCCCGTCCGGCGTGCACCAGACGAGATCCCACTCTTTCCACCTGTCCCCCGCCGCTTCTCGTTCGAGCCTCTGTGCCTCCTTGTGGAGCTTGAGGAGAGCGATCAGGGGCGGAGGCAGGGCGATGGACCGTTTGCCCTTGCCCTTCGGTTTGGTGAACGTCCAGCCCCCGGCACGATCCGGGCAGGCAAGAGCGTGCTTGGCGCAGTCGGCGGCGCAGAACTTCGGACATGCGCCCCCGTGCTTGGTGCAGTTCTTGCGGCACGCGGTGAGGCAGACGTGCCGACGTCCAGAGGTGCGCTTGGCCTTGGGGCAGTCCTTCGGGCAGGGGTAACGGTGCAGGCGGGCAGCGCAGGTGTGGGGGTCCTTGCAGCCGTGCCGGTAGCGAAGCCGCTTGATCTGCCAGAACACCCGGATCACACCTTTGTCCAGGTCCACGTACTTCCACCGCAGACCCAGCGATTCCGATTGCCGAAGTCCCAGCGCGAGCGCCACCGACCAGCGGGTACCGTTCCGGCGATCCTTGACCACGGTCAGGATGTCCTGCGCCTCTTCCCTGAGCAGCGGCTCAATCTCGTTGTCCTCACCGGTCGGCGCGTCGATCATGCCGCAGACGTTGCGCGCGATCAGTTCACGTCGTACCGCCAGCTTGAGAGCGCGCGACAAGATCCGGTGAATCTGCAAGATCGTATTGGGCGACAGCCCTTCCTTGGCCAGCCCGGCGTAGAAGGCATCCAGGTGATCGGGACGAAGCCGGTCGAGGCGATGCGCGCCGAGCCGGGGAATGATCCACCATTCGGCCTTTGGCCGGTAAGTGCTGTCCAGCGTGAGCTGACTGACCCGCATGGGCGCGATCTCTTCAAGGGGCGGCGGCGCTGCACGCCATCGCCCGGCCCTGCGCCTGCCAGCGCACGCCGGGCATGCGGCCTAGGGACCGGTCCCGGCGCGCGGGCAGGACTCCGGGCCGTCACCGCCCACGCACCGCGCCGTACCTGACCATCCACCGCCGCACCAGGGTCACACCGCCGCCTTTTCGAATACTGGCGTATGATCATGCTGTGACAGTGCACCAGATGCGCAAAGAACTGGCCCTGATGTTCGTCGTCATGAGCGTCACAGTGGCCGTGGTTGGTTTCTGCACAGCGTTGGTGTTCAAGAACTTTTCTCTGCCGGACGCGTTTGTAGCCACTCTTGACATGGGCCAGTCTCTGATGATCGCTCTACTCGCCACATTCCTAGGTTTCACCGTGGGGCGTCTGTTCAGATTCATGAAGAGCGGGAGCTAGCGCCCAGGAGGGTCGCTTCAAATCTGAGGTGATCGCTAGTCGAAACAATCGGTTTCGTGACAGCCTGGGTAAGGGGCTGATCTCAGGACTCACTGCGACCCTCACGATCGCCTTGCGATGGACGATCGCCATACATGGCTGGGGGCGATCGAAGGGCCAGGGCTTTGTCCCTCAGCCCTGACCCACCGGGCACCGGGGTTGCACTTCGGGTTGCAATACAGGGGCGTTCAGAGCCGTTCAGGATGGACCGCACACGTCCGCTGACCTGCATTGGACTATCTGGAACAGCGCGAAGCCGATCTTCTAATCCGTAGGTTCTGGGTCCGAGTGCCAGGCGCCCTACCTGCGAAAAAAGCAGTCATCGATCTTGTTTTAAAGAGCGATGACAGCCACCTTTGACAGCCAAGAGGGCCAGTCCCTACCAGGAGCCCGGCCCTCAACATTTCTTTGATCACCCGAAAAGCCTCCTGGCGACCGTATCGACGGCCGCCCGTTCGATGTCCGGGAGCACATCCGTGTACGTGTTCATGGTCAGCCCGATCTGACTGTGACCCAGCGTTTTCATAACGGTTCGAGGCGAAGCGCCGGAGGCGAGCAGGAATGAGGCGTAGGCATGGCGCAGGTCATGAAGTCTCAACCAGCCAAGCCCCACCCCCTTTCGGATGGCCCGCCACCGGGTGCTGAGATTGCCCGGTTCGATGGGTGTTCCGATCGTGGACGGGAAGATGAGCCCGAGGTTCTGCCATCGTTTGTCCGCGGCGAGCTGTTCGGCCGCCTGAGCCCGCTTGTGTTTGCGGAGCACCGCCAAGGTCGGTTCCGGCGCGGGGGCGCTGCGGCGAGACCGGTCCGTCTTGGGATCGACGAAGCGAGGAGAACCGTCCGCCCGCCGGTGACTCAACGAAAGCCGGGACACATCAACCTCCAGCAATCCCGGCGCGGCTCAGCTTGCAATGCCACGTTAATGACATGCGACATGAGAGGGTTGATGACGACTGTGACGGCATTCGATGAGAGTGAGCGTCTGATCTGGGCCGGGCAGGCCGGAGCGTATGCCGGTTCTTTCGCCAGGCTCTGCGCTTTTCCCGTCGGATGGCTGCTCGATGCCGCCGGAGTTCGGCTGGGAACGCATGTGCTCGATGTTGGCACCGGCACGGGAGCCGCTGCCGCCGGTGAGGGCTGGCACGCCGCTCGTCCGCCTGCTTCGCTGGTGTCATGACGAATCTTCGGCGTCCCACCCGATCCCCCTGGCGCGCCTTCGCCACGCTGGTCGTGGTGGCACTCCTGCTGGGTGTGGCGATCGCTGCGGTTGCGTGGTGGGTGCTGGTGATGCTGGGGAACGAGATCTGGAGCTGGGTACCGCAGTTTCCCAGTTAGATGCCCGGTTCGGTCATCGGCGAGAGCCAGTGGGACCGCCGTGGCACCTTGTTGCTCTTCGGCGGTTCGGCGCTCGGTGACCCGCTGTAGCGCGGGTCCGAAGATTCGGGCGAGCACGGCTACACGTCCAAAGGGCGGCTGTCCGGAATCATCGTGGCCCCCAGCCGGGAATGCCCGAGCGTCTCGGTCTCGGATCAGCCCTGGCGCATCGCGCGCCTGATGCCGAGGGCGGTGGCGATCAGCCAGACGACGAACGTCACGACCATGAGGCGCTCCCCCGGCCCGGTGGCCGAGCGGCTGCCGAACAGGCCGCCGAGCCGGCTGTCGAGGAGGCCCGTGGCCCAGAAGATCACATAGCCCGCCGGTGGAAGGAAGGCGAGTCCGTTCAGCGTCGCGGTGTCCGTGGCCTTGCGGATCGCGCGGGTGATCAGTGGCCCGGCGAGGGCGAGGCAGGTGAACGCCAGGATGCCGGCCGCCGCGTGGATCACTCCTGAGGTGGTCACGAACCGAGGGTCCGTCGGGTCGATGGGATCGGTGGGGAACGCGCCGACCGTCACCATGCCGAGTCCTGCCGTCGTCAGCGGCGTGAGACCGGTGCGCGGCCCGACGGGGAGGGCTCCTGCCTTCAAGGATCTCCGTCCGTGTCCGGAGCGACGAGGCGCGAACGATTCGAGGTCAGGAAAGCCGCAGGTCGATCCAGGGGATGGCGTCTCCCGGCAGCAGGTAACGCTCGGTCTCGGCGAACCCGTGCTTCAGCGCGAACCGCAGGCCGTCCTCGTTGGAGGACAGGACGACGGTCTCGATCACTTCGGCACCGAGTTCGCGTGCCCGCCGCAGCCCGCGCGCGTAGAGTTCCTCGCCGAACCCCCGCCCACGATGAGCGGCGAGCACACGGGCGATCACTGTGGCCGTCGACGTGTCGTCCGTCGGCGGGCGCACGGTGCTGCAGCCCACGAGGACGTCACCGAGATAGGCGACCTCCAGGTGATGCCGCCGGGCGCGTTCCCGTACCTCGTCCAGGGACAGGCCGTGGGTAGGGATGATCACGTTGTGGACGTGTCGCCAGTCTTCGAGCTCGGTGTCGTCGTCCGGCTGTTTGACGCGAAGATCGGACATCGCAAAAGGAAACCGGAGCACACCGCGGGACGTCAACCCGGTTTGCCTCGACGGCAGGTCACCGCCCCGGACGTGGCACGCGACCGGCCCGTCGTCGATCAGGGCACTGTCTCGGCGCGGGGTGTGGGACCAGGACGCAGAGCAGGAAACCAGGACCAGGTCGCTGCGACGAAGCGGGCCGATCGAGCCCTGCCCCTGTTCCGCGGGCCGGGCCGGGCCGTCGCCGGGGTCACATGTCGGTGATCTCGCAGATGACGGCGCCGGCGGCGATGGTCTGGCCCGCGGTGACGCCGAGGTTGGTGATCATGCCTGGTTTGTGGGCGGTGATGGCCTGCTCCATTTTCATCGCCTCGATGACCACCACGAGGTCACCGGTGTCGACCAGGTCCCCGTCGATCCTGGCGACCATCGCGACGGTGGCCTGCATGGAGCTGACCAGCGCGTCTCCCCCCACCGGCGCCTGCCTGGCCATGCCGCCGCCGCGGCGCGGCGTCCTGGGCGCCGGAGCGGGCGCGGCGGGGCCGAAGCTCGCGGGCAGCACCACCTCCAGCCGCCTGCCGCCGACCTCGATGAGCACCTTCTCGCGAGGTTCCGGCACCTCGGCGTCGCCGGTCCCGGGGTGGGGCGGGATGGTGTTGTCGAACTCGGTCTCGATCCAGCGGGTGTGCACCGTGAACGGGTCGCCGGTGAACGCGGGATCGGACACCACGGCCCGGTGGAAGGGCAGCA
>NZ_JBHMBS010000054.1:0-23780 GCF_042428775.1 Streptosporangium vulgare
CCGGCTCGGCCGGCACCGCCCAGGCCAAGAAGGACGCCCTGGAGAAGGTCGGCGTCCGCGTCGGCAGGACCCCGAGCGAGACCGCCCGCCTGATGCGGTCGGCGCTCGCCGCGCTGGGCACGCTTGACGGGCCACCCGCGAAGGTCTCCCTGGGAGCGGGGGAGGCGCCGTGAAGTTCGACGTCAACCTCTCCATCCTCTTCACCGAGCTGCCGCTGCTGGAGCGCCCCGCGGCGGCGGCCAAGGCGGGCTTCGACGCGGTCGAGCTCTGGTGGCCCTTCGCCGCGCCCTGCCCGGCCGACCGCGAGCTCGACGCCCTGCGGCGGGCGATCGAGGAGGCCGGGGTGCGCCTGGTCGGCCTCAACTTCGACGCCGGGGACATGGCGGCGGGGGAGCGGGGCCTGCTGTCGCGGCCCGACGGCTCGGCCAGGTTCCAGGCCAACGTCGAGGTCGCGGCGGGCCTGGCCGGAGCGCTCGGCTGCCGGGTGCTCAACGCCCTCTACGGCAACGCCGTGGCGGGGCTGTCCCCGGAGGCCCAGCGCGAGCTGGCGCTGTCCAACCTCTCCCTCGCGGCGAAGGCGGCGGCCGGGGTCGGCGCCACGGTCGTGGTCGAGGCGCTCAACTCCCACGAGAGCCCCGATTACCCCATCACCTCCTCGGACGCGGCCTTCGAGGTGATCGACCAGGTGGACGCGGGCAACGTGGCCTTCCTCGCCGACCTCTACCACCTGCACCGGATGGGCGAGGACGTGCTCACCCTCATCGACACGAGCGTCCACCGGTTCGGCCACGTCCAGATCGCCGACGCCCCGGGGCGGGGGCGACCGGGCTCGGGCGCCATGCCGTACGACCAGATCTTCGAGCGCCTGGAGACCTCGGGATACCGGGGCCACGTCGGGCTCGAGTACCGCCCCGCCGGCCCCAGCGCCGAGAGCTTCGGCTGGAGGAACGCGTGACCACCCGCCAGGGCCGCACCCGGCACACCACCGGACCGCGCGCGGTGACCTGCCGCGCCTCCCGTCCCCGGGCCGAGGCCCAGGGTCTCCACCTTGGAGGTACTCGATGAACGCTGAGCGAGGGAGGAGCGGTGAGCCGCTCATGAACATCGGATTCATCGGCCTGGGGATCATGGGCAGCCCGATGGCGGCCAACCTGGTCAGGGCCGGGCACACCGTCGTCGGCTACGACACGAGCGCCGAGCGGACGGACGCCCTCGCCGTGGCCGGCGGCAAGTCCGCGGGCAGCGTGGCCGAGGCCGTCGCGCAGGCGGAGGTCGTGATCACCATGCTGCCCGACTCGCCCCAGGTGGAGGAGGTGGCCTTCGGCGACGACGGGCTGCTCCAGCAGGGCAGGCAGGGCCTGATCCACATCGACATGAGCACCGTGCGGCCCGAGACCTCCCGCAGGGTCGCGCAGGCCGCGGCCGTCAAGGGCATCAGGGCACTGGACGCCCCGGTGAGCGGCGGGGAGCGCGGCGCGGTCGACGGCACCCTCTCGATCATGGTCGGCGGGGCCGCCGCCGACTTCGCCGCCGTACGCCCGGTCCTCGCGGTCGTCGGCACGACGATCGTGCACGTGGGCCCCGCCGGGGCGGGACAGACCGTGAAGGCCGCCAACCAGCTTGTCGTGGGAGGCATCTACGGGCTGGTCGCCGAGGCGATCGTGCTGCTCGAAGCCTCCGGGGTCGACCCCGGAGGCGGGCTCGACGTCCTGGCCGGCGGGCTGGCGGGCTCCCGCATCCTCGACCTCAAGCGGCACTCCATGGTCAGGCGCGAGTTCGCGCCGGGGTTCCGGATCGACCTGCACCACAAGGACATGGGCATCGCCATCGCCGCGGCGCGGGAGGCGGGCGTCTCGCTCCCGCTCACCGGGCTGGTCGCCCAGCTCGTCGCCGCGGCCCGTGCCCAGGGGCACGGCTCCCTCGACCACTCCGCCCTGCTCAAGGTGATCGAAAGGATCAACCAGTGAAGCGGATCCCCTGCATGGAGGCCGTGGTGGCCGTCCTGGAGTCCGAAGGCGTCGACACCGTCTTCGGCATCCCGGGCGCGGCGATCCTCCCGCTCTACGCGGCACTCCAGCACAGCGACATACGCAACGTCACCGTCCGCCACGAGGAGGGCGGCACGCACGCCGCCGACGGCTGGGCCCGGGTCACGGGCAACGTCGGCGTCTGCATCGGCACCTCGGGCCCGGCGGGCACCAACATGATCACCGGCCTCTACACCGCCCTCGCCGACTCCATCCCCATGATCTGCGTCACCGGCCAGGCGGCGCGCGACAAGCTCCACCAGGAGGCGTTCCAGGCGGTCGACATCGTGGAGATCGCCAAGCCCGTCACCAAGTGGGCGGTCCAGCTGAAGGAGCCGGCCCAGGCCCCGTGGGTGTTCAGGGAGGCCTTCAGGATCGCCAGGTCCGGGCGCCCGGGCCCCGTCCTGATCGACCTGCCGATCGACGTGCAGCGCGGCACCTGCCTGTACGACGCGGAGATCGACACCCCGTTCCCCGTCGAGGTCCCGCGGCCCAGGCCCCCGGCGATCCGGGCGGCGATCGACATGCTCATGGGCGCCCGGCGGCCCCTCATCCTGGCCGGTGGCGGGGTGGTCATCGCCGACGCCGCCGCCGAGCTGCGCGCGCTCGCCGAGCACCTGCAGGTTCCCGTCCAGGTGACGCTGATGGGCAAGGGGGCCTTCCCCGAGGACCACCCCCTGTTCGCCGGCATGGCGGGCATCCAGACCCAGACGCGCTGGGGCAACGCGGCGCTGCTGGAGAGCGACCTGGTGCTCGCGGTGGGCGCGAGGTTCGGCGACCGGCACACCGGCGACCTCGACACCTACCGCCAGGGCCGCAGATTCATCCACGTCGACATCGAGCCCACCCAGATCGGCAAGGTCTTCGAGCCCGACCTGGGTGTGGTCGGCCACGCCCGGCCCACGCTGGCGGCGCTGGCGAAGGAGGCGGGCGGCCGCACCGAGGCCCGCCGCCCCGGAAAGTGGCCCGCGCGGGTCGCCGAGCTGCGCGGCACGCTGCTGCGGCGCGACGACTTCGACGACGTGCCGATCAAGCCGCCGAGGGTCTTCCGGGAGCTGAACGACTTCTACGGGCCCGACACGACATTCGTCACCGCGATCGGCCTCTACCAGATCTGGTCGGGGCAGTTCCAGAAGACCTACCTCCCGCGCCGCTACCTCGTCTGCGGGCAGGCCGGGCCGCTGGGCTGGGAGGTGCCCGCCGCGATGGGCGTCAAGTGCGCCTTCCCGGACCGGCAGGTGGTGGCCGTGGCGGGCGACTACTCCTTCCAGTTCCTGATGGAGGAGATCGCCGTCGCCGCCCAGTACCACATCCCGTTCGTCATCGTGATGATCAACAACGAGTACCTCGGGCTGATCCGCCAGGCCGAGATCCCCTACGACATGAACTACGCCGTCGACCTCCACTACGGCGAGGGCGGTGTCGACCACGTGAAGCTCATGGAGGCGTTCGGCTGCCCGGCCCGGCGCGTCGAGCTGCCCGGTGAGATCGGCGACGCGCTGGCCTGGGCGAGCGCGGAGTCCGACCGCCGGCGGCTGCCCGTGCTGGTGGAGGTCATGGTCGAGAGGGAGGCCAACGCGGCCATGGGCCCTTCACTCGACGCGATCAAGGAGTTCGAGCCGCTGCCCGAGCAGGAGCTCGCCCTGGCCATCGACTGGTCCGACTGAGGAGCGGCTCATGTCACTCATGCTCAAGCCGGGGTCGGCCTGGTCCGACGCCTACGACCGGTGCGTGTCGGCGGCGCCCCAGGCCTTCCACGACGACCGGGTGCTCAACCACTGGGGCGGCTTCTGGCAGCGCGACGGCCGCCCGGAGCCGGCCGTCTCACCGGTGGACGGCACCGCCATCGCCGGCCCGCCCCGCCTCGACAGGGCCACCGCCCTGCGCGCGGTCCGGGCCGGTCTCGACGAGCACCGCCTCTGGCGCCACGTGCCGCTCGCCGAGCGCAAGGCCCGCGTCACGGCGGCGCTGGAGGCGATGACCGCCCACCGCGACCTGCTCACCCTGCTGCTGGTCTGGGAGATCGGCAAGCCGTGGAAGCTCGCCGCGGCCGACGTCGACCGGTGCGTCGAGGGGGTGCGCTGGTACGTCGGCGAGATCGACCGGATGGTCGCCGGCCGCGTCCCCCTGGCCGGCCCGGTCAGCAACATCGCCAGCTGGAACTACCCGATGAGCGTGCTGATGCACGCCATGCTCGTGCAGGCCCTCGCGGGCAACGCGGTCATCGCCAAGGCGCCCACCGACGGCGGGCTCGCCTGCCTCACCCTCGCGACCGCGCTCGCCGCCCAGGAGGGGCTGCCGTTCACCCTCGTCAGCGGGGGAGGCGCCGAGCTCTCCCCGGCGCTGGTACGCGGCAAGGAGCTGGGCTGCGTCTCCTTCGTCGGCGGGCGCGACGCGGGCGGGCAGGTGGCCACCTCGCTCGCCGACCTCGGCCACCGGCACGTCCTGGAGCAGGAGGGGCTCAACTGCTGGGGGGTGTGGGAGTACGGCGGCTGGGAGTTGCTGACCGGGCAGATCCGCAAGAGCTTCGACTACGCCAAGCAGCGCTGCACGGCCTATCCGCGCTTCGTGGTGCAGCGCTCGCTGTTCCACGAGTTCCTCGCCGCCTACCTGCCCGCGGTCCGGTCGGTGCGCTTCGGCCACCCGCTGGCCGTGGCGGGGCCCGACGACCCGCCGCCCGACCTCGACTTCGGCCCGCTGATCACCGGTGCCAAGGTCAAGGAGCTCACCGACCAGGTGGACGAGGCGGTGGCCAAGGGCGGGATCCCCCTCTACCGGGGCTCCCTCGACGACGGGCTGTTCCTGCCCGGCCAGGACACCTCGGGCTACCTGGCGCCCGTCGCCGTCCTCGCCCCGCCCCGCTCGTCCCCGCTCTTCCACGCCGAGCCCTTCGGGCCGGTCGACACCATCGTGCTGGTCGACACCGAGGCCGAGCTGCTCGCCGCGATGAACGCCAGCAACGGCGCGCTGGTCGCCACGATCTCCTGCGACGACGAGGAGACCGTCAGGCGGCTGGCCCCGGAGGTGCGGGCGTTCAAGGTGGGGATCAACGCGCCCCGCTCGCGCGGTGACCGGGAGGAGCTGTTCGGCGGACTCGGCGCCTCCTGGCGGGGTGCCTTCGTCGGCGGCGAGCTGCTCGTCCGGGCCGTCACCCAGGGGCCGGAGACCGAGCGCCTGCCGGGCAACTTCCCCGGCTACACCCTCCTGCCCACGTCCCGCTGAAGGCCGGGGGAGCCGAGAAGCCGGAGGTGTCAGAAGGCGCCGAAGCGGTCGGCGGCGAGCAGGATCAGGAAGGTGAGCAGCGCGACGCGCAAAAGACGCCCCCCGGCCCCCAGGGACGGCCACGACATGTAGGCGAGCCAGGCGACGAACCCGATCACCGGAAGCACGGCGACACCGCCCCAGAAGGACGGCACCGCGAATCCGGCCAGCAGGAGGACCACCAGCAGCACCGGGGCGATCCACCGGGGAAGCTGGAACAGGAAGACGAGCGGGGCCGCGCTGCGCAGCTCGATCTTCCGCCGCAGCCCGGTCGCCCCCGGCGTGAAGAACTGCTCACCCGGGGGCAGCGGGCGCTTGCCCTGCCTGGGGCGGGGCTGTGCCAGCGGGTGTGCGGGGCGTTCCTGACGCTTGTCGGCCACGGGTCGAGCCTAACGCCACCGCGCCCGCCACGACATGCCCGGAGCCGCCCCGGAGCCGTCCGGAGCCTGGGGCCGTCCGCTGCCCTCCGTCCAACGCTGCCCGAGGGGCGGGGTGGGAGGGGGACGGCGTGGGACGGCGCGGCAGCGCCAGGCAAGCACCTCGGGAAACGGCACCTCGGGACATGGCAGTCCGGGGCGAGACAGCCCGGGGCGCCGCGCCTCGGAGCATGGTGTCTCGGGAAGCGGCGTCTCGGGAAATGGCGTCTCGGGACGGTGTCCGGGGTGCGGCGTGGCGGGGCCGGGGGCGGGCTCTGGCATGCTGGGCGGATGCTTGCTCTCATCCGCTACTCGGTGCCGCCGGGCCAGACCGAGGAGTTCACGCTCCGGGCCCACGAGATCGTCGACACCCTGGCCGGTCAGCCGGGCTACGTGCGCGGCCGGGTGTCGAGGTCGGTGGACGAGCCGGAGCTGTGGGCGCTGGTCAGCGAGTGGGAGGGCGCGGGGTTCTACCGCAGGGCACTGGGCGCGGCGCGGATGGCGATGTATCCGCTGATGACACTCATGATCAACGAGCCGAGCGCGTTCGAGGACGTCGAGCGCCCCTGAGGCCCGCCCGACGTCCCCGGGACGTCCTCGGGAAGCTTTGCCGGGGGCAGGGGGGCGGCGTGGTTTATCCGCACGTCCCGTGGCTCTGTCTCCCCTAAGCTGGAGACTCAATCAATTCCTCGCCGACCTCCAGCCGGATGGAGATTCTCCCTTATGGCACGCCGTACGGACATCATGGACACCATCGTCAGCCTCGCCAAGCGGCGCGGTCTTGTGTATCCCTCCAGCGAGATCTACGGCGGCCTGCGCGCGTCGTGGGACTACGGTCCGCTGGGCGTGGAGCTCAAGAACAACGTGAAGCGGCAGTGGTGGAAGACCGTGGTGCAGGGGCGTGACGACGTGGTCGGCCTCGACTCCTCGGTGATCCTGGCCCGCGAGGTGTGGCAGGCCAGCGGCCACGTGGAGACCTTCACGGACCCGCTGACCGAGTGCCAGTCGTGCCACAAGCGCTACCGGGCCGACCACCTCGAAGAGGCCTACACCGAAAAGCACGGAAAGCAGCCCGTCAACGGCCTGGCCGACATCACCTGCCCCAACTGCGGCACCAAGGGCGCCTTCACCACGCCGAAGCAGTTCAGCGGCCTGCTGAAGACCTACCTCGGCGCGGTCGAGGACGAGTCGGGCCTCGCCTACCTGCGTCCCGAGACCGCCCAGGGCATCTTCATCAACTACCTCAACGTGCAGCAGTCGGCGCGCAAAAAGGTCCCGTTCGGCATCGGCCAGATCGGCAAGTCGTTCCGCAACGAGATCACCCCGGGCAACTTCATCTTCCGCACCCGCGAGTTCGAGCAGATGGAGATGGAGTTCTTCGTCAAGCCGGGCAGCGACGAGGAGTGGCACCAGTACTGGATCGACGAGCGCTTCCGCTGGTACACCGACCTGGGCATCAACAAGGACAACCTGCGCATCTACGAGCACCCGAAGGAGAAGCTCTCCCACTACTCCAAGCGGACCGTCGACATCGAGTACCGCTTCAACTTCACCGGCACCGAGTGGGGCGAGCTCGAGGGCATCGCCAACCGCACCGACTTCGACCTGACCGCGCACGGCAAGGCCTCCGGCACCGACCTGAGCTTCTTCGAGCAGGACACCGGTGAGCGCTACGTCCCGTACGTGATCGAGCCGGCCGCCGGTGTCGACCGGGCCACGCTCACCTTCCTGATCGACGCCTACACCGAGGACGAGGCGCCCAACGCCAAGGGTGTCATGGAGAAGCGCACGGTCATGCGCCTCGACCACCGGCTCGCACCGGTCAAGGTCGCGGTGCTCCCGCTCTCGCGCAACGCCGACCTGTCGCCCAAGGCCAAGGACCTCGCGGCCCAGCTCCGCCGCCGGTGGAACGTCGAGTTCGACGACGCGGGGGCGATCGGCCGCCGCTACCGCCGCCAGGACGAGATCGGCACGCCGTTCTGCATCACCGTCGACTTCGACACGCTCGACGACCAGGCGGTGACCATCCGCGAGCGTGACTCGATGGCCCAGGAGCGCGTGGCTCTCGACCAGGTCGACGCCTATCTCCGCCAGCACCTCAACGACTGAGGCCCGCCCGACCGGTCACGGCCGGCGATCCCCGCACCCGGGGGTCGCCGGCCGTCGCTTTCTCGCCGGGTCGCCTCCGGGGTCTGCGACCCTGACGCCGACGGCCTGCCGAAGTCCCTGGTGCGAGGTGTGACCGAGATCATCGGATTCCCCCGCGGCGCCTTCCGCTCCTTGCCGCGCGTTGGAGATGTCACCGAAACCACCGGGAACTCTCCTGCTGAGCGCGACGGAGGCATCGTGCGCGATGTTCGGACAAGGTGTTCACCGCCCGGCCGGAGAATCCCTCCGCCTGCCGCCGGAGGTGCCGCACGTCGCGACCTTCACCTGCATTGCCGTGTTCACGTCGGCGAATCGTCTTCGCGAGGGTCTCGGACGCGAGCTCGTCCGTCGCCGAGGACGCGACCCCGGCCGGCCGGGGTCGCTCCGCCACCGGATCGCTCCGCCACCGGATCGCTCCGCCACCGGATCGCTCCGCCACCGGATCGCTCCGCCACCGGATCGCTCCGCCACCGGGTCGCTCCGCCACCGGGCGGCCCGGCCTCGGCGCCGGTGACCTCGCCGTCCGGCGGCACGGTGCGCACGCCGCCCCCTGTCGTGGCCGCGCACGTGAGGGAATGAAGAGGAACAGGAGCGCGGCATGGCGGTGGCATCCGCGTTTCCGGCCGCGCACGACCTAGGTTCGTACCATGCGACTGCTCGTTGTCGAAGATGAGGAAGACCTGGTCGACGCCCTGCGCGTGGGGCTCGTCCGGGCCGGATACGCGGTCGACGTCGCCTGCGACGTGGCCCAGGCGCGGGAGAGGCTCCAGGCCGACTCCTACGACCTGGTCCTTCTCGACCTCAACCTGCCCGGAGGGGACGGCTTCGAGGCGTGCCGGGCACTGCGCGGGACGGACCGGGGCAGGGCCGCGCGGATCATCATGGTGATCGCGCGGGACCGGTTGGACGACCGGGCCGGGGGCCTGGACGGGGGCGCCGACGACTACCTGGTCAAACCGTTCGCCTTCCCCGAACTCCTGGCCCGCGTCCGCGCGCTGCTCCGCAGGGAGCCGGGCGGCGGCGCCGCGATCCTGCAGGTGGGGTCGCTGCGGCTGGACACCTCCCGGGCGGAGGTTCGCTCGACCGGGCGCGAGCTGGGGCTGACCCCCAAGGAGTTCGGTGTCCTGCACTACCTGATGACCCGCCCCGGGCACGTCGTCTCCGCCGAGGAGCTTCTGGAGCACGTCTGGGACGCGCACACCGACCCGTTCACCAACACCGTGCGGGTGACGATCGGAAACCTGCGGCGCAAGCTCGGCGCCGACGCCGTGATCGAGACCGTGGTCAGCAAGGGCTACCGGCTGCGGGAGGACACGTGAGGTTCTCCTTCGCGGAGGATCCGCGGCGGCCGTCCCGGAAGGGCCCGGCGGAGGGGGTTTCCCGGCCTGAATCCTCTCGCCGAAGCCGGTCCGGCGGGTCCACCGAACCGGCCGTGAACGGGTTTGAATGCGCGGTAAATTGGTTTATACCAATTGGTATAAACCAATTTTCGTGATGATCGATATCCTCGCGCATTTGGGTTGGATTTGAATTGGATTAGACCGGTTTGCCTGCTTTGAGCTGCGATGATGCTCTTCCGTGTGACGAGTGCCGTTTCACCTCCTTGTTCATCGGTAGAGTCCGGAGAGAGGCGGAACCAGACGCCGTTTGAAGTCGCAGAAGGAGCAACCGTGCCGAAGTACGTTTACGACTTCACCGAGGGCAACAAAGATCTCAGGGACCTGCTCGGTGGCAAGGGAGCGAACCTCGCCGAGATGACCAACCTCGGGCTGCCGGTGCCCCCCGGCTTCACCATCACCACCGAGGCGTGCCGGAGCTTCCTCGCGGACGGGATCCTTCCCGAGGGGATGCAGGAGGAGGTCTCCGAGCACCTGGCCGCCCTGGAGACCGCGATGGGGCGCCGGCTGGGCCAGGCCGACGACCCGCTCCTGGTGAGCGTGCGCTCCGGAGCCGCGTTCTCCATGCCCGGCATGATGGAGACCGTCCTCAACATCGGGCTCAACGACGACTCGGTGCACGGGCTGGCCAAGCAGGCGGGCGGCAACGAGCGCTTCGCCTGGGACTCCTACCGGCGCCTCATCCAGATGTTCGGCAAGACCGTCCAGGACATCGACGGCGAGCTCTTCGACAACGCGCTGGAGGAGCTCAAGGACGGCCGCGACGACCTGGAGCTGGAGGCGTCCGACTTCAGGCGCCTGGTCGCGACGTACAAGGAGATCGTGCGCGGCAAGACGGGCGAGGACTTCCCCGCCGACCCGTACCAGCAGATGCGCATGGCGGTGGAGGCGGTGTTCGCGTCGTGGAACGCCCCGCGCGCGGTCCTGTACCGCCGCCAGGAGCGCATCCCGGCCGACCTGGGCACGGCGGTCAGCGTCTGCTCGATGGTCTTCGGCAACTGCGGCATGGACTCCGGCACCGGGGTGGCCTTCACCCGCGACCCCGGCACCGGCCAGCAGGGCGTGTACGGCGACTACCTGCAGAACGCCCAGGGCGAGGACGTGGTCGCGGGCATTCGCAACACCATGCGGCTGCAGGAGCTGGAGGGCATCGACAAGCCCGTCTACGACGAGCTCATGCGGACCATGAAGACGCTGGAGGACCACTACCGCGACCTGTGCGACATCGAGTTCACGGTCGAGCGCGGCAAGCTCTGGATGCTCCAGACCCGGGTGGGCAAGCGGACCCCGGGTGCCGCGTTCCGCATCGCGGTGCAGCTCGTCGACCAGGGCGTGATCGATCTCGACGAGGCCGTGACCCGGGTGACCGGCGACCAGCTCGCCCAGCTCATGTTCCCCCGGTTCGCCGAGGACGCCGGGAGCAAGGTGATCGCCAGGGGGATGAACGCCTCGCCGGGCGCGGCCGTCGGCAAGGCCGTCTTCTCCACCGGCCGGGCCGTCGAGCTCGCCGGGCAGGGCGAGGCCGTCATCCTGGTCCGCCGCGAGACCAACCCCGACGACCTGGCCGGGATGATCGCCGCCCAGGGCGTGCTGACGAGCCGCGGGGGCAAGACCTCGCACGCCGCCGTGGTCGCCAGGGGCATGGGCAAGACCTGCGTCTGCGGCGCCGAGGAACTGGAGGTCTCCGCCGCGGACCGCGCGTTCACCACGGCCTCCGGCCTCGTGGTCTCCGAGGGCGACGTCATCTCCATAGACGGCACCAGCGGAGCCGTCTACCTCGGCGAGGTGCCCGTGGTCCCCTCCCCGGTCGTGGAGTACTTCGAGGGCTCGGGCGACCGGGACGACGAGCTCGTCCGCGCCGTGCACCGGATCATGTCCCACGCCGACGAGGTACGCCGGATGGCCGTGCGCGCCAACGCCGACACCGGCGAGGACTCCGCCAGGGCGCGCAGGTTCGGCGCCCAGGGCATCGGGCTGTGCCGCACCGAGCACATGTTCCTCGGCGACCGCCGCGGCCTGGTCGAGGACCTGGTGCTGGCCACCTCCGCCGAGGAGCGCGAGCGGGCGCTGGCCGCGCTGGAGCCGCTGCAGCGGGCGGACTTCACGAAGATCTTCCAGGCGATGGAGGGCATGCCCGTCACGATCCGCCTGATCGACCCGCCGCTGCACGAGTTCCTGCCCGACTACACCGAGCTGTCGGTGAAGGTCGCCCTCGCCGGTGACGCGGTGGAGGAGAAGGACCGCAGGCTCCTGGTCGCGCTCAAGCGGCTCCACGAGGAGAACCCGATGCTGGGCCTGCGCGGCGTGCGGCTCGGCCTGGTCATCCCCGGCGTGTTCGCCATGCAGGTCCGGGCGATCGCGGCGGCGGCCAAGGCCGTGCCCGGCAGCCGCCCGGAGATCATGATTCCGCTGGTGGCCGCCGTCCAGGAGCTGGAGTACGTCAAGGACGAGGCACGACAGATCCTGGAGGAGGCCGGCGTCGACGCGCTGATCGGCACGATGATCGAGGTGCCCCGCGCGGCGCTGACCGCCGGGCAGATCGCCGAGGCCGCCCAGTTCTTCTCCTTCGGCACCAACGACCTGACCCAGATGACCTGGGGCTTCTCCCGGGACGACGTCGAGGCCGCCTTCTTCGCCAAGTACCTGGAACTGGGTGTCTTCGGTGTCTCCCCGTTCGAGACCCTGGACCGCGACGGCGTCGGCGGGCTCGTCGAGATCGCCGTCGAGCGGGGCCGCGCGACCCGTCCCGACCTGAAGCTGGGCATCTGCGGCGAGCACGGCGGCGACCCGGACTCGATCCACTTCTGCCACCAGGTCGGTCTCGACTACGTGTCCTGCTCGCCGTTCCGCGTCCCGGTCGCCCGGCTGGAGGCCGCCCGCGCCACCCTGGTGTGCACCGGCTCCGACACCCGCTGATCCCCGCCCGCTCTCACGAGGCCCCCGGACACCCGCTCACCCCCGCTTCACAAGACCCCCGACGCTCGCCGCCCCCGCCGCTTCGCGAGGGCTCCGGCACCCGCTGCTCACCCCCGGCTGCTTCGCGAGGCGTTCCGGCACCGCCGGAGACGACGCCCCGCGGAGCCGGTCCCCGCGGCCCGCCCCACCCTCACCGGGGCGGCCGCGGGGCCGGTACGCGCCCGACGGACCGCCGCCGGTGAGCCGCCCCGATCCGCGCGTACGGGTGCGTACGGGTGCGTACGGGTGCGGATGGGTGCGGACGAGCGAGGAACGCGGCGCGTGCCCGGTAACCAGGTGTTTTCTCGTCGTTCGGCATGGCAGGGCCCTTTCGCGGATAAAATCAGGGCACTTATGCATGGCTATGACGAACACGACCAGGCCAGGTGGGTGCCGGAACCGCCCGGCAACCCCGGCCGAAGCCCGTTCGAGCGCGATCGGGCGAGGGTGCTGCACAGCGCCGGGCTCCGCCGCCTCGCCGCCAAGACCCAGGTCGTCGGCCCGGGGGAGACCTTCGGCAGCGGCCAGCACATCCCCCGCACCCGTCTCACCCACTCCCTGGAGTGCGCGCAGATCGGCCGCGAGATGGGGGAGACCCTCGGCCGCAACCCCGACCTGGTGGAGACCGCCTGCCTGGCCCACGACCTCGGCCACCCGCCGTTCGGCCACAACGGGGAGACGGCGCTCAACGAGCTCGCCGCCGGGTGCGGGGGCTTCGAGGGCAACGCGCAGAGCCTGCGCCTGCTGACCCGGCTGGAGGCCAAGGTCGTCACCGAGGACGGCCGCAGCGCCGGGCTCAACCTCACCCGCGCTTCCCTGGACGCCGCCGTCAAATACCCGTGGACCCGCGAGAGAAGCGCCAAGTACTGCGTCTACGACGACGACCTGGCGGTCTTCGAGTGGATCAGGGAGGGCGCGCCGGAGGGCCAGGTCAGCTTCGAGGCCCAGATCATGGACTGGGCCGACGACGTCGCCTACTCCGTGCACGACCTGGAGGACGCCCTGCACTCCGGCAACGTGGTGCTGGAGGCGATGCGCGACCCGGCCGAACGCCGCGAGGTCTGCGCGACCACCCGCGAGTGGTACGCCCCCGACGCCGAGCCCGGCGAGCTGGAGGACCTCTTCGGACGCCTGATCACCCAGCCGCTCTGGCCCCGCCACTTCGACCGCTCGCTCGCCGACCTCGCCGCGATCAAGGGGCTGACCAGCTCGCTCATCGGCCATTTCTGCAAGTCCGCGGAGGTCGCCACCCGTGAGGCGTACGGACCGGCGGCCGGGCGCTACAGCGCCGACCTGATCGTGCCCAGGGCCACCCGGCTGGAGTGCGCGCTGCTCAAGGGGGTCACGGCCCACTACGTGATGGCGAGCGACGCGCACAACGCCAACCAGGCCAGGCAGCGCGAGCTGATCCACGACCTCGCCCACCACATCATGCTGGGCGCCCCCGGCACCCTGGAGCCCGCGTTCAGGCCCGCCTTCACCAGGGCCGGCGGCGACGCCGGACGGCTCCGCGTGGTCGTCGACCAGATCGCCTCGCTCACCGACACCTCCGCAGTCGCCTGGCACCGCACCCTGACGGGCCGCTGACCGAGCCGCTGAACCGGGCCGCCTGGGGAACGGAGCACGTCCCGGGGACCGGGCACGTTCCAGGGGCGCCGCCTCCGGCCCCGGAGGCGGCCAGATGCTCCCCGGGGCCGGCCGGGCACTCCGTTCCCCGGTGGCGCCCGGTGGCGACGTGGACGAGCCCGGCGAGCCCGCTGGGGCCCGCCGTGTCACGTTCCCGGCGTCACGGGGAACCGGTGCGCAGCGGGATCTGCTCCGGCTCCTCCGGCTCCGGCTTCCTGGTGGGCTTCTTCGTCGGCTGCGGTTTCGACGCGCACAGGGTGAAGCACCGGGGAGCCGCGCCGGTCCGGTTCAGCACGGCCCGCATCTCCTCCCTGGGGGAGAGCGTGGGATTTCCCTTCAGCCAGGCGTCCAGGTAGTCCCAGGGCTCGACCATGCCCCGGCGCACCCACCACATCGAGGGGGAGGTCTTCCAGGAGATCGCGAAGTAGAGGTTGCTGGCGGTCGAGCGGGCGTTGCCCGAGTTGCCGATCTGGCCCAGGACCTGACCGGCGCCGACGCGCAGCCCCGGCCTGATCCCCAGGGCGACCTTGTCCAGGTGTCCGCCGAGGTAGCGCACACCGTCGTCACCGATGACCGTGACGAACCGGCCCTCGCGGTCGGCGCCGCGGTCGGTGGAGGGCTTCCACCGGTTCTTGGTGTTGACCTCGTCGACCACGCCGTTCACCGGCGAGACGAACGAGCAGCCCTTGCCGGCCCAGATCGTGGTCTTGGGCAGCACCAGGAGCCTGCTCTCGTAGGTGACCGAGCAGCCCTTCACCGGGAAGGCGTAGGTGTGCTTGGAGACCTTCGGCGGCGGGAACCGCACCGGGGGGTCGGCCTTGGGACGGTCGACCGCGGTCCGGGGGGCGGGGGTCGGGGTCGCCTCGGGCATGGTCGCGGTGACCGACGAGGCCGGCGACCCGGCCGCGGACTCCGCCCCGGGGGTCGGGGCCGCCGTGCCGATGCCCGCCACCCCGCCCGGCGACGCGCAGGCTCCGGTGACGAGTACCGCGCCGGTCACAGCGGCCAATCGTGCTATATGCCCCGATCGCATGATCTCCACCCGCGTACATTATCGAGAATCCGCCTTTACCTTTGTAACCGACGTCCTAGTTGGTCATGACCACTTCGGGAAAGTCGTCGTTCCTCCTGTCCCTCCCGTCCCGGCAGTGGCGTCCCGGCCTGCCGGAAGATCGGTACGGGGGCGGGCGCACTCGTCGCCCCTACCTGTCGGAGGGCCGGACTAGACTCGCGGCGTGGCAGGCCGGATCAGTGATGAGGACATCGCGCTCGTACGGGAGCGCTCACCGATCGCCGACATCGTGGGCGAGCACATCCAGCTCCGCAACGCTGGCGGCGGCAACCTGAAAGGGCTCTGTCCCTTCCATGAGGAGAAGAGCCCGTCCTTCAACGTGACCCCCACCCGGGGGTACTGGTACTGCTTCGGTTGCGCCGAGGGCGGTGACGTCATCACCTTCGTCCGGCGCCTGGAGCATCTGTCGTTCGGCGAGGCGGTCGAGCGGCTGGCCAACCGGGCGGGCGTCCAGCTCCGCTACGAGCAGGGCGGCTACGTCCCCGGGCGCGAGCAGGGCGAGCGCATCCGCCTGATCGAGGCCCACAAGGCGGCGGCGGAGTTCTACGTCTCGAAACTCTCCGCCCCCGACGCCGCGATCGGGCGCAGGTTCCTGTCGGAGCGCGGGTTCGAGCGGGTCGACGCCGAGCGCTTCGGCGTCGGATACGCCCCGGCCGAGTGGGAGGCCCTCTCGCGGCACCTGATGGCCCGGGGCTTCACCAGCGCGGAGCTGATCAAGGGCGGGCTGGCCAAGGAGGGGCGGCGCGGCCCGATCGACCGCTTCAGGGGCCGGCTGGTCTGGCCCATCCGCGACATAACCGGCGACGTCATCGGTTTCGGCGCCCGGAAGCTGAACGACGCCGAAGACGGGCCGAAATACCTGAACACCCCGGAAAGCCCGCTCTACAAGAAGAGCGAGGTCCTCTACGGCGTCGACCTGGCCAAGCGCGAGATCTCCAAGCGCTCCCAGGCGGTGATCGTCGAGGGCTACACCGACGTGATGGCCTGCCACCTGTCGGGCGTGCCGACGGCGGTGGCCACCTGCGGCACCGCGTTCGGCGAGGAGCACATCAAGGTGCTCCGGCGGCTGCTGCTCGACCAGTCGGGGTCGCACGGCGAGGTGGTCTTCACCTTCGACGGCGACGCGGCGGGCCAGAAGGCGGCCCTGCGCGCCTTCGCCGACGAGCAGAAGTTCGTCACCCAGACCTTCGTCGCCGTGCAGGCCGACGGCCTCGACCCGTGCGACCTGCGCGTCAGGCAGGGCGAGGCGGCCGTGCGCGACCTGATCGCCGGGCGCGAGCCGCTGTTCGCGTTCGCCATCCGCAGTGTGATCTCCCGCTACGACGTGAGCACGAACGAGGGGCGGCTCTCCGCCCTCGACGCCGCCGCCCCGATCGTGGCCGGCATCAAGGACAGGTCCCTGCGCCAGCTGTACGCCGTCGACCTCGACCGGTGGCTGGGCTTCAACAACGAGCGCTTCGTCCTCGACCGGATCACCGAGGTCTCCGCGGCGGCGGCCCAGCCGCGGGCCCAGCGTCCCGCGGGGCCGCGAAAGGTCGCCGACCTCACCGACCCCGGCGTACGGACCGAGGCGGAGGTGCTGCGGCTGGCCGTGCAGCGTCCCGCGCTGCTCGGTCCGGGCTTCGAGGCGCTGGGAGCGGAGGCGTTCACGCTTCCCGAGCACGCGGCCCTCTACCGGCTGATCGTCGGCTCCGGCGGCACCGCCACGGCGGGACAGGGCGGGCGCGAGTGGGTCGACCTGCTGCTCAGCGGGGCCGAGGACTCCCTGCGCGGGGTCGTCACCCGGTTCGCGGTGGAGGAGCTGCGGGCCGACCTGGCGAGCGAGGAGCGCTACGCCTCGGCCATGCTGGCGGCCCTGGAGCTCGTCTCGGTGGCGCGGGCCATCGAGCAGCTCAAGTCGAGGATGCAGCGGACGAACCCGGTCGACGAGCAGCAGGAGTACAACCGGCTGTTCGGCGAGCTGGTCGCGCTGGAACAGCAGCGGCGGGTGCTCAAGGATCGCGCCGCCGGGAGCTGACGGCGTAATTGGCATTAATATCCGGGGGACGATTCCACCAAACCCGAATAAGGTCTCGATCCGATAATGATCGGGGCCTTACCTCCGGTGACAAAAATAGGTCTGCCATTTAGGGGACCCAATACAGCAGACTGTCTCCCGTGGGTGCATCGGTGCTGCCAAGTGGGCCGCCATCGGTAGACCAGGTGGCCGACCTCGTTACGAAGGGAAGGGAGCGCGGAAGCGTCACGGTCGATGACGTGGCCGCCGCTCTCGACAAGTCCGAGCTGCCGTCCGACGCGCTCGAACGCGTCGTCCGCATGCTCGCCGAGCACGGAGTGGAGGTCCTTGAGCCCCAGAGCGACGAGGAGCCCGCCCGGGCCGATGAGGAGGATGTCGGAAAAAGGGCCCCGACCAGCGATCTCGTCCGCATCTACCTGCGGGAGATCGGTCGCGTGCCCCTGCTCACGGCCGAGGAGGAGGTGGAGCTCGCCAAGTCCATCGAGGCGGGTCTGTTCGCCGAGGACAAGCTGACCAGCGTCGTCTCGCGCATGGTCTTCCCGGAGTTCAAGGAGCTCGCCTGGCAGGGCACGCGGGCCAAGCAGCGGCTGATCGAGGCCAATCTGCGGCTGGTCGTGTCAATCGCCAAAAGATATGTGGGACGCGGGATGCTGTTCCTGGATCTCATCCAGGAGGGCAACCTCGGGCTCATCCGGGCGGTCGAGAAATTCGACTACACCAAGGGCTACAAGTTCTCCACATATGCCACCTGGTGGATTCGCCAGGCGATCACCAGGGCCATCGCGGACCAGGCGCGCACCATTCGGATTCCGGTGCACATGGTCGAGACGATCAACAAGCTGGTGCGCGTCCAGCGCCAGCTCCATCAGGACCTCGGCCGCGAGCCCGCGCCCGAGGAGATCGCGATGGAGATGGACCTGCCGATCGACCGGGTGATCGAGATCCAGCGGATCGCCCAGGAGCCGGTCTCCCTGCAGTCGCCGATCGGCGAGGAGGACTCCGACCTCGGAGACTTCATCGAGGACGCCGACGCGGTGGTGCCGATGGAGGCGGCCGCCTTCATCATGCTGCAGGACCAGCTCGACGACATCCTCGCGACCCTCTCCGACCGCGAGCAGCGCATCATCCAGCTGCGCTTCGGCCTCGCGGACGGGCACCCCCGGACCCTGGAGGAGGTCGGCAGGGAGTTCGGCGTGACGCGCGAGCGCATCCGGCAGATCGAGTCGAAGACCCTCGCCAAGCTCAGGCACCCGACGAGGGCGCAGATGCTCCGCGACTACCTCGACTGATCCACGATCACCTCGACCGACTCGGACGAGGAGCCACACGGCGCGGGCCCCGGGAACCTCCGTTCCCGGGGCCCGCGCCGTTCGGTGCCCTCGCCGCCGTGGCCGTCAGGAAGGGGACCTCAGGACTCCGCCGTCGCGTTCTTTCTGCGGCGATGGTGTTCTTCGCAGTCAGCCAGCCGCCTCGCCGCGACGGAGTCGCCGGCATCGGCCTGAGCTCGCAGCTTCGCGATCGTCGCCTCGTCACCCCGCTGGGCCAGCAGCCGAGTCAGCTGCTCCTCCTCGATGAACGCCCAGTCCTCGGGGTCGTCGTCTGCGTCCCTCCGGTCATCCTCATCCAGGGAATTCAGGTACTCCTGATGAAGACCGGCCGGATTCTGCCGTACGACGTCCGAACATTTCCACGCCGACACCGCGCTTTCCAGATCGCCGTCCTCTGCCATCAACTCAGCCAGCCGCTTCGTTGAGGGTGAGGAGTCGCCATAGGCTTGAGCCCACACCCGCAGCGCGCCTTCCAGGTCGCCGCTCTTGGCAAGCAACTCCCCTAACCGCCCTGCCGCGTTCTGGTCGCCTGCGTCGGCCCGAGCCCGTGACTCCGCGATGTGATTCGGGTCGGGCACATCGCTGCTTGATCGATGTTTCATTGCGGGGTCACCTCATCCGCGAGCCCTGCGAGCGCCGACAAGGGGCGCCGCCCCACTCAGGGTACGTCCGCGCGCGGTCCCCTACCAGTGGTCGATGGCCCTGCCGAACAGCAGGGTCAGTACCGGGACGAATACCAGGCTGTCAGGCTCCTGTCCGAGTTTCGGAGCCTGACCGAACGCCAGGAGCCGCAGAGCCGGTCACACACGCACGACTACGACCTCTCGTTCGAGTCGTTCGGGCGCCTGGCCGACGCCGTCGACGCGGGAGACCAGGCGCTCCACGGCGACGGCTGCGAAAACCCCGACCGCCGGTCCCAGCGTCCCATGGGAGTCCTGTCGTCGCGATCATCCCGGGAGTCCCGGTTTTCCGGGGCGTACGGTGCCTCTGCTCGGCGCATTCGGGGGCCGGACTGTTCTCCTGACCGATACAGGCGCAGACTGGGCGGATGGAGTCGCGAGCGGCGGTCGACGATGCCGCGCTCGGGCGCGAGGCGTGGTCCGTGCTCGACGCGAACTGGACGGGGTCCGCGACCGTCCCCGCGCCCGGCCTCTACCCCCACCAGTGGAACTGGGACTCCACCTTCGTCGCGATCGGCCTGGCCCGCTGGGACACCCGCAGGGCCGGAACCGAGCTGATCAGCCTGCTGGCGGGGCAGTGGGGCACCGGGATGGTGCCTCACATCGTCTTCCGCCCCGTCCACGCGGAGAACTACTTCCCCGGACCCTCGGTCTGGTGCTCCCCGGACCATCCGGCCTCTCCCAACGCCGTGTGCACCTCCGGGCTGACGCAGCCGCCGCTGCACGCGCTCGCCCTGTGGTGGATATGGCGGCACGCTGCCGACCGCGACACGGCCGTGGCCCTCGTGCGGAGGATCTATCCGATGCTGGCCGCCCAGCACGACTACCTCGCCACCTCCAGGGACCTCGGCGGGGGAGGACTGGCCGCGATCGTGCACCCCTGGGAGTCCGGGATGGACGACAGCCCCGCCTGGGACGCGCCGCTGGAGGCGCTGCCCTCGGTACACCACGCCTACCGGCGGCGCGAGGAGCCCTCCGACCGGCATCCCGACAGCCGTCACGACCGCTACATGGCCCTCGTCCTGGGCTACCGGGACTCCGGCTACGATCCGGTCTACCTGCGGGACGAGCACCCGTTCGCGGTCGAGGACCCGATGTTCAACGGGATCTGGCTCGCCTCCTGCCAGGCTCTCGCCGAGCTGGCCCCGGTGGCGGGCGCGGACGCGGGCCCGCACCGGGAGGCGGCGGAGCGGATCCGCGCGGCGCTGCTGGAACGGCTCTGGGACGACGGCGTCTTCCGCGCCCGCGACCTGCGCGGCGAGCGGCTCAGCCCCGTCTGCACGGTCGGCTGCTTCGGGCCGATGCTCGACCAGGAGATGCCCGCCGACCGGGTCGCGGAGCTGGTGAGGGTGCTGGAGTCGGCCCGCTTCATGGGGGCCGCCGGATACCCGGTGCCGAGCTGCGAGATCCGCGCCCAGCAGTTCGACCGGTCCTGCTACTGGCGCGGGCCGTCCTGGGTGAACACCAACTGGCTGCTGAGGCGGGCGGCGGGCGTGCACGACCTGGCGGGACTGGTGCGGGTGCTCGGCTCGGCCACCCTGCGCCTCGTACGGCAGGCGGGTTTTCGCGAGTGCTTCGACCCCTTCGACGGCAGCGGGCGGGGCAGCCGGGACTTCTCCTGGTCGGCCGCGCTCACCCTCGACCTGCTGGCGGATACCGTGGAACGGTGAAGCTCTTCAATCGCATGCCCTCCGAGGTCCGCGCGGCCGTCGTTCCCGGCGACCGGGTGCTCACCTACGCAGAGGGGCCCGACGGCTACGTGATCGCCGCGGACAAGGCCCTCTACCTGGGCGGTGAACGCCTGCCCTGGTTCCGGGTGGATCGCGGGGTGTGGGACGAGGAGGGGCTCACGGTCGGCACCACCGACGGGCGGTCGCACCGGGCCCTGCTGCCCGAGCCCGGCCGGATCCCCGAGGCCGTGCGGGAGCGGGTGATCGCCTCGATCGTGGTCAACCAGTACGTCCCGCTGGACGCGCGAGGGGGAGTGCGGCTGGTGGCGAGGAAGGCCGACACCGATCAGCTGATCTGGGAGTTCGTCTTCGACTCCGGTCTCGATCCGCAGGACCCCGGCCTGCGCGCCCTCGCGGAGCAGGCGCTCGAGGAGACCCGCCGGAGCTTCGGCGTCTGAGATCCGGGAGCCGGGAGCCGGGCCGCCTCGGCTCTCCTCGTGATCCGGGAGCGGGTGAAGATCGGCCCCGGACACGCGAAAGGCCCCCGGAGGGGCCTTTCGCACCGGCGGGCCGTTCCGGCCCGTGGGTGCCGACAAAGCGGCGCCTGGAGGGATCAGTAGGGCGCGTTGGTCCTCTGGTTCTCCGGCCAGCCGGTTCCCGTGTCGTCGTGCTCCTCGCCGTGCCAGCCGTTGGCCGAGCGCAGGAAGGGCAACCGGTTCCTGGCCACGTCGCTCACCTTGGTCCTGGCCACGCCCGTCGCCTTGGAGACCTTGGCTCCCATCAGGCCGGCCGTCTCCTGCACGGCGGGGTTGTCGGAGACCCGCTGGGCCAGCCGCTTGATCTGCTCGTACCGTTCCCGGCCGGCGCGGCTTCCCAGGATGTAGCCGGCCGCGAACCCCACTCCGAGCATCAGTCGATAACGCATGTCCACCTCCACAAGCATGTTCCGCGGACCCTGTCCTGTGATCACTCGCGGATCGCCTCGTCTCGCACCTACCCCGGAGTATCGATGCGACACACACCCATGGAGTGCGCTAATCTATTCCTGCGCCGCAAGGAACGGGGAACACCCGGCCCGACCAGCGCAAAGCGCAATCCCGTGTAGCTCAATCGGCAGAGCAGCCGGCTGTTAACCGGCAGGTTATAGGTTCGAGTCCTATCGCGGGAGCTCGTCGAAAGGCCCCGGAAGCCCAGCTTCCGGGGCCTTCGCCGTTCCGCCGGTCCGATTTGGGTGGCCTCTCACGTCGCGATTCGCCGGACAAACCACGGTGAATCACAGAAAATGATGAACGCCGCGCCCGGTGCCGCTCTGATCGCGGCGAGTGAGCCGACGCGCGGTTGCCGCGGAAAACAGCGATCGCAGCGGGGAAGGGCCGCCGCGTTCAGGGCATCGCGCCGCCCGGAACGGTCGTCGTGCCCGTGAGCCACAATTGGTGGTTTTTCTGTGTTGACCTGGCGAAGGTCCCGGCGGCGTGCGCCGGATCCGATCCACGACATCCCCGGTGTCCCCGGTGTTCTTGATATCCCCGGTGTTCTCGGTGGCGTCCCCGACGTGCCCCCGGTCGACGTGGCGGCGGCCGAGGACTATCTCAGGCTGTTCCACGCGGAGAATCCCGGGGCGGGGGTCCTGCGGGAACGCCTGCGTGAGGTCCGGCAGGAGATCGCCAGGACCGGGACGTACACCCACACCCCCGGCGAGCTGATCTTCGGCGCCAGGGTGGCCTGGCGCAACAGCGGCAGGTGCATCGGACGGCTGTACTGGCGCTCGCTGCGGGTGCGCGACCGGCGGCACGTCACCACGGCGGAGGGGGTCGCCGTCGAGTGCGTGAACCACCTGCGGGACGCGGCGCCGAACCGCCGGATCCGCCCGACGATCACCGTTTTCCCCCAGGACCGGCCCGGGACCCCGGGGCCGCGGATCTGGAACGAGCAGCTCATCCGCTACGCCGGGTACGCGATGGAGGACGGTTCGGTCGTCGGCGACCCCCGCTACACCGGTTTCACCGCGATGCTGCGCGAGCTGGGCTGGCCCGGCGGTCCCGGGAGCCCCTTCGACGTCCTCCCGCTCGCGGTCTCGACGGGGGAGGGGCCGCCGCTGCTGTCCACGATCCCCGGCGACGCCGTGCTGGAGGTCGCGCTCTCGCACCCCGCCCACCCGTGGTTCGAGGAGCTGGGGCTGCGCTGGCACGCCGTACCGGTCATCTCGAACATGTGCCTGGAGATCGGCGGGATCTGCTACCGGGCGGCCCCGTTCAACGGCTGGTACATGGGCACCGAGATCGGCGCCCGCAACCTGGCCGACACCGACCGCTACGACCTGATGCCGCTGATCGCCCAGCGCCTGGGACTGGACACCTCGAGCGACCGCTCGCTCTGGCGGGACTACGCGCTGGTGGAGCTGAACGTGGCGGTCCTGCACTCCTTCGAGCGGGCCGGGGTGACGATGACGGACCACCACACCGAGTCCAGGCACTTCCTGATGCATCTGGAACGCGAGGAGAAGGAGGGAAGGGTCTGCCCGGCCGACTGGACCTGGATCGTCCCCCCCATGTCGTCCTCGGCCACGCCGGTCTTCCACCGCTACTACGAGGACCGGCTGCTGTCGCCGAATTTCGTCCACCATCCGGACTCCCTGGCGCGTGCCCTCGGTCACTGGACTGCAACAGGGGGTTAATCCGGAGGAAACGTACCGGCGATGCACTTGCAGTGACCCACCTCATGGTGGGGCGCACCTAGGGTTCCGCCGCCGCCGACGCCGGGCGTCACGACCGTGAGGCCGTACGGCGTCGGCGCGGGACTGGTCCGAGAGGTGCAGGCGGCCGCGCGGCCGCTCCACGGCGGGACAAAAGCCCGGGAGGCCGGCCGATCCCGGCTGCCCTCCGGCCGGGTTCCGAGCTGATCGGAGCTCCATCGGAGCCTCCCGAGGGGACTGTTGTCTTTAAGGATGGGGAAGCGGGAGTGGGGGCCGCCCAGGCCCGAGCGTGTAGTGACCTGACGGGTTCACGCATTCCGCGTCGCCTCTTTCCGGCGTTCGATACGGTGGGAACAAAGGTTCGAGCGAGGGGGGCATGGTGCGTAGGTCGTTTAAGTTCCTGCTGCGTCCCACCGCCCGCCAGAGCGTCGCGTTGGCCGCCTGCCTGGATGATCACCGTGCCCTGTACAACGCCGCGCTGGAGCACCGCC
>NZ_JBHMBS010000055.1:0-23756 GCF_042428775.1 Streptosporangium vulgare
AGTAGACGCGCCAGTCGCGCATGGTGAAGTAGGTGGATCCGTCCTCGTCGTGGCCGGTGTAGACGTACACGCGGCCGTTGTGGACGAGCGGCGCCGGGTCGGCGGTGTAGACGGTCTGCACGATCGGGTTGTCCGCCCTGGCCAGGGACGGGAACAGCATGGTCGCAAGAAGCAGGCCCACGGTGCACAGGACCGTGCGCAGAGCAGGTCTCACCTGTCGTCTCCCTCGGACACGTGTTTTACGGGGGGTGTTGGTGGCCCCGGACGTGGCGGGTCGAAGTTCTCGCCACGTCCGGGGCGGCTCAGGGGTGATCAGGAGGGGGAGCCGGTCCGGGCCGGTCGGCCCGCGCGCCAGGGCGGGCGGTGTGACGGTGCGGGTCTCATAGTGATCCTTTCGAGGGTGGACCTCAGGCCGGGGAGCGTGCGCCCGGGCCGGGCCTGTGTCGCGTCGTCAGCGCTGGTGGGGCAGGAGGCCGGGCCCGGTAGGGCAGCAGGCCCAAGTCGCCGTCGGAGTCGGCGAACTGTCGGCCAAGGGTCTGAATTTCACTGTGTGCTCCGATCTCATCCGACGCGGACGAGCTGCCACTGCTGGTTGGCGCCGTTCCAGTCGTCGTACTGGACGATGTTGGCGCCGTCGGCGGTGGAGGCGCCCTAGACCTCCAGGGCCTTGTTGCTGTCGCGGTTGATCAGGCGCAGGTAGCGTGGTCGAAGATGTCGAGGTGAGAGCCCATGAAGAACTGCCAGGAGTTGGTGTCGACGGTCGCCGCGGTCGCGGAGGGGGTGGCGAGGCTGAGCGGGGTGCCGGTGGGCACTACCGACGTGATGACGGCGATCAGCGCGCGCGGGCGGTTTCGCCTGGTGAGGCGCACGGTTCTCCTCTCAAGAAATTGTTAGCGCTAACATTTTGGTCATGACGTCACCCGGAAGGTGGCGTCCTGCCGGTCCGCGGCGCTTGACGAGGCACTGATCGGGTCGATGCGCAGCACGTTGCCCTGGTGTCGCAGGTGGTAGGTCGGGAAGTTGTGCGACCGGAACGAGGACCAGCCACCGTCGGCCAGCCCGGCCACGCGATGGAAGGTGGCGTCGGCGCGGAAGGTCGAGGAGTTGTCGTTGGGGTCCAGCTGGATGGCGTAGTTGTTGTGACGCAGGAAGCTGCCGGGAACGTTCACCGACTCGAACGACACCCCGGCGGAGTCGGCCAGGCCCGGCACCATGCGCCACAACTGGTCCTGGTGCGGGTCGAAGGGGTAGGGGTCGATGCGCCCGATCCGGTTGGCGTGCCGGACGAACTGGTCGGGGAGGTTGTAGGACTTCAGCCGCACCCAGTTGGGCAGGCCCCACCGGGAGACCAGGGCGTTGTACTCGGCGTCGGTGATCCCGGCGATGGACCCGTGCTTGGCGTTCAGCGGCGGGGTGTAGTCGCGCTGGTTCGCCGCCGTCCACGCGTTGGCGCCGATGTTGGAGGACGACCACAGGTAGTAGTCGTTGTTGACCGGGCTGAAGGAGTCGCCCCACAGGCGCCAGCCGCCGTCGTTGGTCTTCTGGAGCAGCGGCGCCTCGATGGCGTTGCCGATCCGGATCCCGCTGGTGTAGGTGGTGAAGCTGTTGGGCTGGCCCGTGGAGGAGCGGGCGCCGTAGAGGTTCCCGTCGTTGAGGTTCTTGTAGTAGAGGTACGTCGTCGCGCCGTCGACCACGATGTCGCCGTCCAGCACGTTGAAGCTGGGGCTGAAGAACGTCTGCTGGGCGCTGACCGACTGGAAGTCGCTTGTGTAGTTGACCGCCAGGACGTCCCGGCCGCCGGTGTTGAACGAGTAGACGATGCCGTACTGGCCGCGGGAGTTGTCGCGGAACACCGTGGGGGCCCAGGTGTGCCCGCCGGTGGTGTGCATCCGCAGGCGGCGGTAGCCGGTGAAGTTCGTCAGGTTGACCGAGTCCCAGACGTGCAGGTACTGGCTGGGGGTGCCGAAGTTGAGGCCCTTCAGGTCGGTGGCGACCACCACGAAGGTGCCGTCGGCCTTTCGGAAGACCTGCGGGTCACGCAGGCCCTGCTGACCGGCGGTCGGGGTGACGACGGGGTTGTTCTGGTTGAGGGGCGACCAGTTCAGGCCGTCTCGGCTGACCGCCAGGTGCAGGCCGTAGTTGGCGGCCGACTGGTTGGGGGACTCGGTGAAGTAGGCGAAGACGTAGGCGGTGTTGGCCGCCCACGCCGCGCGGGGAAAGGCGACCACGCCGGTGGTCGCCAGCGCGGCCGACGTCAGGACGGCCTTGCCGAACTGCCTGCGGTTCAGGGACACAAGCGTTCCTTTCTCAGGGGGGTTTACCGCTGTGGCGAGCAGATCCCGTCGTCCGGCAGACGACGAGACCCGGAGGGCGGTGTGGGATCAGGACACACCGCAGGTAGCGGATGGTGAGGAAGTGCCGGCGTCGCCGCCTGATCGGTCTGGAAGCCGACGCTCACCGGGGAGTCGGCGCACGTCTGGTCCAGGTCGCCGCTGCCGCAGGAGGGGCCGGGGTGCGGCGGAGCATGCCGTCGCCCGTCTCGCCACCGTCGGCCTTCGTGAAGCCGGGGGTGCTCCAGGCGCCGTGGAAGATCGGCGGCCCGTGGTTCTGGGCCTGCTCGGGCAGCCGCGACCTGCCCCGGCAGGAGACCTCGTTCATGGCGGCGATCACGTGCACGGCGATACGCCGAATCGGTTGCCGCACCTGATCACGCTCCTTGGATCCGGAGTGGGGAGGTCCGGCTCTTCTCGGCGGATGAGGTCAAGGGAGTGGTCATGCCGGCTATGCGGCCGGGGTGGACCTGGGCGGCGTCGAGGGGGTGACCGCTCTCGCGAGGTCCGGGCGGAGCGGCGTCAGGCTGTCGTCGGCCGACTCGACGGCTCTTTCTCGCCGACGGGGCATGCACGGGTGCGGGTGCTCCGGTGTGAAGGCGGACGGTGTGGCGGTGCCGAACGCCAGGGCCGGCGTCACGAGGACGGCCGCCTGCCGATGCGGCGAGCGGTCGGTGGCGGTTTCGTGACGGGCGGGCGTCGGGACGGAGGAGGCATTCGGTGCTCCTGGGCTGGTCAGAGGCCAGGAACCGGCCGCGAGAAATTGTTATCGCTAACATTTGAGATTCCAGATCTTCACGGCCTGCTCCTGAGGGGGGTGATGTCGCGGAGTACATCCGATCGGCCGATCGGCGTCAACGAGCTGCGACCCTCGCCGACCTGGGCATTGCCGCTGGTGGGCTTCACTGTCTGGATGTTCGTCCAGAAAGAGATCACCCAACGGCGCCTGCGCAAGTGAAAATTTCACAGAAGTTACGATTTGGCAACCGTAAATTTCAGACCGCATCCAGCCAAGTTTTCTGGACCTTGCTGTCAGGTGTGGCGGGCCTCCCTTCCGGCCGGGTTCCGGCGCTCACCGGATCGCGGCCGCTCCGCCTGCCGAGGGAAAGCGCCCGCCACGGCCCAAAGTGGCGACGACGGCCGTGGCCGGGAAGCGCACGGCATCGTGATACGCCCCTGACGTGACTTCGACCGAGCCGTTCCCGTCGCCGACTTAGCGCCGACTGCCGATCGAGGCGGGCGTCATGGGGTCGGCCCGCCTGGAAAGCCGCTTCGGCGAAACGGGTCGAACCGGGTGCCGGTCTTGTCGTCCGTGCAGGCATGGCGGCTTCGGGGAGGGCCGAAATTCCTTCTGGATCTCCCGCAAGTTTCTGGTGCGTGAACGATTGACACCACCGTGTGGTTCGCCGCCGACTTCCGCGAGCGCATGATCGCCGAACGGCCGGTGATGCTGCCGGACGAGCCCCTGGTGAGCGTCGCCACGGCCGCCGCGGTGCTCAACCTCCCGCACTCCCACGTCATCGCCGAGGACCACCGCCGGTTCGACCTCGCAGTCGGTCTTGACGCTACCGCGCGGTACCGGAACGGGGAAGATCGCCCAACTGGACGGACCTCCGGATGCGGGGGATCACCTCGCCGGTCGAGGACATGGGCGTGACCTCCGCGGTCCTGGGGTCGCTCGATCAGTACGCGGGTTACAGCCGGAACATAACAGACATCCCATGTTCGAGCCAGAAGCCGGCTCGCCGCAGGGCAGACATGAGCTGCATGTACACGATGTGTTCAGTAAATGTCCGAATAAAGCATCATGTCGGCGAGATTTTGCTTGAGGGTCTAGACATGCGGCGCTGAGAGGATTACAAAGACATCCCATGTCCTTGTGGTGAAGGTCTCTTCACCTTCCGGAAACATCCGCTGGAGGCAGACTTTCATGCGCGCGTATCGCCAGGGCGGAACATCATGACGGAGCTGATCACCGCGGTCGAGGCCCACGACATCCGGTTCCTCGCCTCCCGGTACCCCGACGGCTCCGAGACCACGAACCCCGAGCCCGGCTGCTCGGCCGCCTACGTGATCGTGCGGACCTCCGGCGGCAGCGCCAACCTGCAGTGGCAGCCCGTCGGCCCGGGCAACGGCCGCTACCAGATTGTCAACCGCGGTACCGGCGCGGCCCTGCACGACATGGGCGGCACCGCCGAATCCCCCCTCGCCATGTGGGTGCTCAACGCCGACACCGACAACCACTTGACTTTCACCACGGTCTGAGACCTCCAACCGGCACCCGTACGTCCGACACGTCCACGGAACAGGCGGCGGCTTCACGCCGGCCTCCTGCCAAGGACGTCCGGATCCACCGGCGGCGAGGTCGACGACCTGACCGATCCGAGTTGCACTGAGTCCTCGAAAGGACATCTGATGTCTGATTCCTCGTATCACTTAAGCCGCCGGAGCCTGCTCGCCGCCGCTGTCGCCACCACGGCGGCGAGCCTACTCAGAGCCGATCCCGCCTGGGCCACCGAGGGCCCGCAGAGTTACACCCCGACGTGGGCGTCGGTGGACCAGCACCCGCCGGCCGCCGAATGGTTCCAGGACGCCAAGTTCGGCATCTACTACCACTGGGGCGTCTTCAGCGTCCCGGCCTTCGCCAACGAGTGGTACCCGCGCAACATGTACAACAACGGGTCCGGCGAGAACAACCACCATCGCAGCGTCTACGGCGAGCCGTCGGCCTGGCCCTACCACAACTTCATCAACGGTGCCCGGGACAAGGCCGGCAACTGGGTGCAGTTCGCGCCCCGGCTGCGCTCGGCCGGAGGCAACTTCGACCCCGGCGAGTGGGCGCAGCTGTTCGTGGACGCCGGCGCGAAGTTCGCCGGGCCGGTGGCCGAACACCACGACGGCTACTCCATGTGGAACAGCGGCGTCAACGAGTGGAACTCCGTCGCCACCGGCCCCCGCCTCGACCTGCTGCGGCTGCACGCCGACGCCATCCGGGCCAAAGGTATGAAGCTCCTGGTGGCCATGCACCACGCCTTCAACTTCACCGGCTTCTACCAGTGGGCGCCCCAGCAGTCCACCACCTCGCTGCGCAAGCTCTACGGTCAGCTCGACCGTGCCAGTGAGGAGGTGCTCTGGTACAACAAGCTCAAGGAGATCATCGACGGATACCAGCCCGACATCATCTGGCAGGACTTCGACCTCAGCCGCATCGCCGAGTCCCACCGCCTGAACTTCCTGTCCTACTACTACAACCGCGCGGTCGCCTGGAACCGCGACGTCGTCGCGACGTACAAGGACGGCTTCAACACCCGCGGCGAGGTCTTCGACTTCGAACGCGGCGGCCCCGCCGGGATCCAGAGTCCCTACTGGCTGACCGACGACAGCGTCTCCAGTTCCAGCTGGAGCTACACCAACGGCCTGGGCTACTACCCCTTCAGGGCGGTGCTTCACGCACTGATCGACCGGGTGAGCAAGAACGGGAACATGCTGCTCAACATCGCCCCGATGGCCGACGGGACCATCCCGGCCGCACAACGCACCCTCCTGTTGAACATCGGTGACTACCTGCGGCGATTCGGTGAGTCCATCTACTCGACCCGCGCCTGGGCATCCTTCGGCGAAGGCCCCACCCAGATGGGCGGAGGCACCTTCATGACACCCCGCGAGGGGACCAACGCGGACATCAGATTCACCCGTAGCAAGGACAACCGGGTCCTGTACGCGACGGTTCTCGGCTGGCCGGGAGACACCCTGCACATCACGACACTCGGCTCCAACCGGATCAACCTGAGCTCGCTGACCTCCGTACAGCTGCTGGGCGCGACCGCGGGCTCCTACGTCAACCTGCCCACCCGCTACCAGGACGGCGGCGGCCTGCACATCACGACACCGTCGTCGACCGCGCCCTTCTCGGCCCCCGCCTACGTCGTCAAGCTCACGTTCTCGGGCCCGATCCCCGCGCTGGGCGCGGGTCCCACGCCGACCGGCTGGGTCCGGATCGGCAACGTGGCCACCGGCCTGGTCCTGGACAGCGGCGGCAACGTCGCCTCCGGGTCGAACCTCAAGCAGTGGAACTACGACGGCAGCGCCAACCTGCAGTGGCAGCTCGTCGATCTGGGCAGCGGCTGGTACCGCATCGTCAACCGCGCCAACGGCATGGTCATCGACAGCTGGGGCGCCGCCAGCGGCGCCTTCTGCCGGCAGGCGTCGTGGAGCGGCAACAACAACCAGCAGTGGCGGCTCGACAGCCTGGGCAACGGCCGCCACCAGATCGTCAACCGCGGTACGGGACTCGCACTGGACAGCGGAGGGAACACGACGGCCGGTTCGTCGGTGAAGTTGTGGACACCGGTGAGCAGTCCCAACCTCGAATGGACGATCACCAGCGTCTGATTCCCGTTCGAAGGTGTCCGCCGACCCGGCAGGAAGCCGGGACGCTGCCGGTCGCAGGTCAGGCGGCCGGTCCCCGCGTCCGCGGGTGGGCCTTGACGGATGGAGGCCGGCCGCCGCGCCGAGTGGACCGTCCCCGGCGCATCGCCATGAGGTCGAAATGTTTCACACTTATGGTGTTAACGTTAACTAATGGCTTGAAGTTAAACCTTCGACGGACAGAATCGCAGGAGTACTTCATGGGACCGTGACATGAGAAGTTCTTGACATGAATGCTGTTAGCGCTAACAGTCTCCCTGGATCGCACGAGAGGAGCGCCGGGTGGGACCTGGCCCTAAACGTCATCCGCCCGTCATGGCGGACGTGGCGAAGATGGCGGCCATTTGTTCCGGAGCCCTGAACATCGAGCCGCCCCGCCTCTGACAGGCCGGGCACGCCCCGGTCACCGGCCTCCCCGCGGCGGGCCGGGCACGGCCGGCGTCAGCGACCTGTCCAGGACGTACTCCGCCTCGCCGGCCCGGAAGACCACCGACGCCCTGACGGGTACCTGGCCGGCCGGGGTCGCGAACGGCTCGGGGGCCGTGATCCTCCACGTCTCGGTGTCCGAGGCGCCGGGGGGCAGCGCACGCCTCACCGGCCTGCCGGCGCGTTCGGCCCGCCAGCCCTCGGGGACGGTGATCGAGACGGTCAGGCCGGTGGCCGGACGATCACCCAGGTTCTTCACCGTGGCGGTGACGATGATCGGGTCGCCGGCGCTCACAGGAGCCGGATCGGCCGCGAGGAAGGCGCCGACCGGGGGCCGCCGTGGGTCGGGGGCACCGCGATAGGGGCCGGTGGGGCCCGCGTTGTAGATCACCCGGCTGGCCTCGATCGGGAGGTTTCCGCCGGTGACGACGACGTTGCCGCGGACGACGTTGCCGCGGTCGCCGTCGGCGATGCCGGTGATGGCGGGGTTGGTCGTGTGGTTCCCGGTCAGCGTGAGGTCGCCGGTGTGGTTGCCGTTCTGGTTGTTGGCGTGCGCCCACTGCCCCGCGGTGCCGACGAACACGTTGTCGCTCACGCTCAGGTGGCGGGAGCCCTCGTCGAAGTACAGGCCGTACTGCCCGCTGTTCTCGCAGTAGTTCTCGTCGACGCGGCCGCCGGGTATCGCCGAGAGCGTGTAGATGCAGCCGCCCTCGGCCATCGTCCGCACGACGTCGCGCACGTGGTTGCCCACGACGCGGACGTCGCTCAGCGTCGTCGGCGTGTCGTGGATCGGCCGGAAGTCGTAGAGCCCCCGTTCGACGTAGTCGGGGCTGCCTCCCGCGTCGTTGGCGCCCCAGCCGTAACCGAGTCCGATGCCTATGTAGGGCATCTCGGAGACGTGGTTGTGCTCGATGGTCAGCCGCGTGACGTAGCTGGCGAAGATCGCGGCCTGGTCCAGGTATTCGAGCGCGGTCGCGTGAACGCGGTTGTCGCTGAGCACGATGTCGCTGTTGACCATGCGGGGGTCGGACGGGTGGTGGGCGTCGGGGCGTACGCCGCCGACCACGATGCCGCCGCCGGAGCTCGCGGTGAACGTGCTCCCCACGACCGAGACCCTGTGCGCGCCCAGTCCCACGCCGGTGGCGTGGGCGTCGGCGTCGTTGCCGATGCCGAGCCCGACGGAACCGAGGTTGACGAAGGTGGTGCCGACGAACTCGATGTCGTCCGCCGCCGACACCTGTACCGCCGCGGCCGCCTGCGCCCAGCCGTCACGGGAGGCCTCGAATCCCGCGCAGCCCGAGGAGCACGAGGTGAACGCGTCGGCCGGCCGGTGGGGCTGGACGCCGCTGACGAACACGCCGGTCTGCTGGTTCGCGTACCCGTCGGGCGAGCCGGGACGCAGCCACGTGGTGCCGGTGAAGGTCAGGCCCTCGAACCGCAGGCCGCGGGCGGGCTCGTCGTAGGTGCCGCCGACCTGGAGCAGGGATTCCAGCCGCGGCAGCTCGACTCGGGCGCGCGAGATGTCCTGCCCCGGGAGCGGCATGTAGTAGAGCGTTCCGGCCGTGGTGTCCAGGTACCACTCGCCGGGCTCGTCCAGGAAGCTCCTGGAGTTGATCAGGAAGAACGCCGGCGCGCGGAACGGAGTCTGGACGGTGTCGTAGCCGTAGGTGTTGTTGTCCCAGGCGGGCTGCCGCATGACGACCTCCGAGCCGGAGACGCTCCGCACCGGCGCGAACCGGTTGGTGAACGCCAGCGTCGCCTGGAAGTCGATGCGCCCCTGGTCGGGCAGGGCGGCCAGGTAGGCGAGGTCCGGGTTGTCGAGGGTGAAGCCGGTCGGGGTCAGCGTGATGTCGCCGCGTGCCAGCCTGATCCGCGCACGCTGTGCCGGGACCCCGTCGACGTAGAGCTGCCGGCTGTCGAATCCGGTGCCGACGTGGGCCCGGTAGACGCCCGTGGCCGCGCCGTCGGGGTCGTCGGGCTCCCAGCCGGTGACGGGCCGGGCGCCGCTCAGCACGGGCCTGGCTCCGGGCGCCGCCTTCCAGGTCACGGTGTGCCCGTTCCGCCCGGAGTCGGCGGCGCCGAGGCGCAGCGGCGAGGTCAGCCGGTGGGTCCCGTCCAGGAGCAGGACGGTGACGTCGCGGTTCCCCTCGGCCGCCGCCTCGCGCGCCCGCCGTCGCGCCTCCCCGAGGGTCGCCAGCGGCCGGCCCGTACCGCCCGGGCCCCTGTCGTCGGCTCCCTCGGCTCCGGTGGGCGCGACCACGATCGTGTGGCCCGCCCGTGGCGCGGCCGATGTACGTCTGGGCACGGGTGACGGACACACGTGCGTTCCCTTCTTCCGGTCCGGGATGCGGCATGGACGGTCGGTGCCGAACGGCGGGGCCTACCTCGGGGTTCGGCGCTGACCGTCCACGACCAGGGGGGTGAGCCGGCGCTGCTGCGCGAGGTGACCGTGATCGGCCACCGACAGCAGCCGCCGGCCGGCCTGCTCGGGCCGGACGCCGGGACCGTCGGCCGACGGGGTACCCGGCCGGCGGGTGAGCCCCCTGATGGCGGCCTCGTCGACCGTGAGGCCCAGGCCGGGCGAGTCTCCGAGGACGAAAGCGCCGTCCTCGACGCGCAGGTCGACGGAGACTCCGAGCGGTGGCCGCAGATCCTGCAGCTCGCTGGCCATGTGGTTCGGCACCGACGTCGCGGCGTGCAGCAGGCCGACCGGGACGTTGCCGATCGGGCTGACCGGCAGATCGTGGGCGTGAGCCAGGGCCGACACCCGCAGGAAGTGGGTGACCCCCCACACCGCGGCCGCCTGGACGATGTCGACGGCCCCCGCCGCCAACAGCGGACGGTACTGCTCCAGCCCGGTGAGGTTCTCCCCGGTGGCGACCGAGGCGCGGATCCCGCGGCCGACGACGGCGAGGCCCTCGGCGTCCCACCGCCGGACGGGCTCCTCGATCCAGGTGAGGTCGAGGGTGCGTTCGAGCTCGCGGACGTGCCGGATCGCCTGCTTGCGCGACCAGGCCTCGTTCACGTCGAGCATCAGGCCCGGCCGCTTTCCGCGCCCGGCCTCGGTCAGGACCTCCTGGACCAGCGTGAGGCGATGCCGGTCCCGCTCGATGTCGAGGCCGCCCTTGATCTTGGCCGCCCGCAGGCCGTGCTGGGCGTAGACCTCGTACACCGAGACGAACTCGTCGTCGGTCAGGCCGATGTCCAGTCCCGAGGCGTAGGCGGGAACCCGCCTGTCGCGCCCGCCCAGCAGGCGCCAGAGCGGTTCGCCGGCCGCCTTCGCCTTGATGTCCCACAGGGCGGTGTCGAGCGCGCCGATGGTCCCGAACACCGCGCCCGCGTGGCCCGCCTTGAAGGTCTGCCGCAGCATGCGGTCGTACAGCGCCGTCACCCCGCGCGGATCCTCACCCTCGATGGCGGCGAAGACGCTGTCGAGCTCCACGTGCGGCCCGATGCCGGCACCGGTGATCCCCTCGTCGGTGTCCACCAAGATGATCGACACCGGAACGACCCCGTCAGCGTAGACGCCGTTGGCGTCACCGACCGGGCGGTCCCATTCCTGGACCGTCGTCAAAGTGCGATACCCCGAAATACGCATGTCAGCCCTTCGTGGAACCGGCGGTGACCCCGTCGGCGATCTGGCGCTGGAGAAATAGATAGATCATCAGCATGGGCACGGCGGCGATCAGGACCCCGGAGGCGAAGGTGGGGATGTCGTCGGAGTACTGCCCGCGCAGCGAGGTGACCCCGACCATGAGGGTGCGGTGCTCGGCCGACGGCATCATCAACAGGGAGATGAGCACGTCGTTCCAGCAGAACAGGGTGTCGAGGATGCCGACCGACAACAGGGCCGGGGTGCCCATCGGCAGCATGATCCGCCGGTAGACGCCGTACGTCGTGTTCCCGTCGATCCTCGCCGCGTCGACGATCTCCGCCGGGATGGTCTTGTAGTAACTCGTCATCAGGAAGATGGTGAACGGCAGGAACTGCGCGACGTAGGCCAGGATCAGCCCCGGGTAGGTGTCGATGAGGCCGCTGTCCGCCATGACCCGCGCGAGCGGCACCATGATCACCTGAAACGGGATGAACAGCGCCGCGAGACAGCCCAGGAAGAGCAGCTTGGAACCGCGAAACCGCAGCTGGCTCAGCGCGAAGCCCGCCATCGACCCGAAGAGCAGCAGGAAGAACACCGAGATCGTCACCACGACGAGCGAGTTGGCGAAGTATCGCGCCATGCCGACGCTGGTCCACGCCGTGACGATGTTGTCCCAGTTCAGGGAGTCCGCCGGGGAGAACCGGTCGAGGACGTAGTCGCGCCGGGTCTTCATGGCGACGTTGGCGGTGAACACGAGGGGGTAGATCGTCGCCAGCGCGAGGAGCGCCATCGGAACGGCGGCCACCCACCTGCTCAGGCGTTTGCCGGGCATCAGTCCTCCCTTCCGGCGCGGCGGAGCACGCTGATCTGCAGGAGCCCCACCACGAGCATGATGAGGAAGAGGACCGTCGAGGCGGCCGAGGCGAGCGCGGGGCGGTTCATCTGTCCCTGCTGGATCCAGATGTAGTACTCCGGCAGGTAGGTGGACCCCTCGGGGCCGCCGCTGGTCATGACGTACAGCAGGCCGAACATGGACGTCAGCATCCCGATCATCGTGGTCACGAAGACGAACTGGATGGTGCGGGTCAGACCAGGGATGATCACGTGCCAGATGGTCTGGGGGAGTGACGCGCCGTCCATCCGGGCGGCGTCCAGCAGCGCGGGGTCCAGGGTGGCGAATCCTGCGAGGAACACCACCAGGGCCATCCCGAACGTCGCCCAGATCTGCACGCCGACCACCGCGAACATGGCCACGTCCGGGTCGCCGAGCCAGTCGACCGGGCCGGCGCCGAACACCGCGAGGACGGTGTTCAGCGAGCCGTCGAAGGCGAGCATGAGGTTGAAGATCGCGCCGACGATCACCGGTGAGAGCACGGCGGGGAAGAAGTAGACGCTGCGGAAGAACCGGTGGCCGGGCACGCGCAGGTAGATGAACGTCGCGAGCAGCCCGGGGATGGCCACCGCCACCGGGAGCAGCAGCACCAGCAGCCCGACGTTGCGCAGCGCGCTCTGGAAGGTCGCGTCCTGGAACATCTCCAGGTAGTTGTCGAGACCGACCATCATCCCGTTGCGCTCGCCGTCGCCCGTGAAGGAGAAGTTGACGCCGAGCAGCAGCGGCCACAGCCGCAGCGCCACGATGATCAGTAAGGCCGGAGCCACCAGGACGTAGGGCGCGAGGCGCTCGGAACGCAACCCGCGGGAGGTCCGCCGGGAGACGGTCCCGGTGTCGTCGGGGCGGGGCCGCCGCCTCGTCTCCTCCCCGCGGGCCCGCCCGGAACCGGCCGGGCGGGCCAACGGTGACGAATCTTGGATCGGCACGAGATCAGCTCGCCCGATCCGAGGCGGCCAGCTGCTCCACCACCTCGTCGACGGTCGCCGATCCGCTCAGGAGCTGCTGGGACAGCCTTCCCATCAGGTCCAGGGTCTTGGAGGACAGCGCGACATGCAGGGCGGGCTTGCCGTCCTTGAGCTGGGACACGAGCGTGCCGACGGCCGCGGGGCCCTGCGACACGTCGATCGTGGTGTCGGACGCGATCGCGCCGGCGTCGGAGTAGAAGGAGGTGAGGGCGTCGGTCGTGGTCAGCGACCGCACCATGTCGGCGGCCATCTTCGGGTCCTTCGCCCACTTCGCGACCGCGTAGCCGATGCCGCCGTCGTACGCGAGGCTCGGCGTGGTTCCGCTGGTGACGACCGGCGCCGGCATGACGCCTACCTTGTCGCCCCCCAGGAACTCGCTGAAGTCCTTCCAGTGCCCGATGTCGGACATCAGTCCGATGATGTGGGCGGCCTTGCCGGAGTTGAAGATCGTGAAGGCGTCGTTGAACATCGCGGTCGAGTTGGCCCCGTCGTTGTTCAGCTTCGCGTCGCCGGCGTCCTTCCACAGCTTGAAGATCTTCTTCACGTTGGGGGAGTCCCAGGCGCGCTTGCCGGCGATCCAGTCGTCGTACTCCTGCGGCGTCAGGATGCCCGAGCCGAGACCCGACATGAAGAACTGGATGCCGGCGCCCTCCTTGTTGCCGAGCGCGAAGCAGTTGGCGCCGGTCTTCTGCTTGATGGTGGCGCAGTCGTCGACGAACTCGTCCCAGGTTTTGGCGGGGCTCGCCGGGTCGAGTCCCGCCTTCTCGTACAGCGTCTTGTTGTAGTAGATCGGGTGGCCCTGCAAGGTCACCGGCGCGGCGTAGATCTTGCTGTCCTTGCTGAACGCGTCCCAGCCCGCCAGGCGCTCCTTGTCCTCGGCCACGTACTGGTCGAGGGGGAGGAGCGAGTCCACGCGGTCGCGGATCTGGCCGCCTCCGTTGAAGAGCATGACGTCCGGTCCCGTGCTGGACTGGATGGCCGCGCCCAGCAGGGTGTAGTACTGGTCGAAGGGCTGGGCCACGAACTCGACCGTGACGCCGGGGTGCTTCTTGGCGAAGTCGTCCTTCGCCTTCTGGACGTAGGAGGCCGCGGCCGCGTCACCGGACTTCCAGTCCCAGACCACGAGCTTTGTGACCTTGTTGCCGGACTCGCTCGGCGACGACGTGGGCCGGGTGGCGCTTCCGCAGCCGGCCAGGGCCAGTCCCGCGACCAGGAGGGCCGACCACAATGTTCGCTGCTTCATTGCTGTTCACTCTCCAGAGTGTGGCCGGGGTCACCCGGCCGTTGGTTGAGGCGAAACGTAATTCGTATGACGTCTGACGTCAATATGTGTGACATATACTGACGTCGAAATGTGGCGCCGCCCGCGGCACCGGAGGAGATATGACGACATCGCAGGAGTCGCCGCCGAGTGCCGCGCCCTCGCCGGCATGGGTGCGACGACCGGCCAACCTCGCCAGGGCGGTGACGGCGGAGCTGGTGGAGCGCATCGTCCGGGGAGTGCACCCCTCGGGCACGCCGCTGCCCGCCGAGCCCGCACTCTGCGAGACCTTCTCGGTGAGCCGGACCGTCATCCGCGAGGCGGTGAAGATCCTTCAGGAGAAGGGGCTGGTGCAGGTCCGCCAGGGCAGCGGCACCATCGTCACCCCGCCGACGATGTGGGACATGCTCGACGAGCTCGTCCTCGCGGCGACCATCGCCGAGGACGAGAGCCTGGCGATCCTCGACGACCTCGTCGTCACGCGGCGCGTGCTGGAGTCCGACATGGCCAACTTCGCCGCTCGCCTCGCGGATCGGGACACCGTCGACCGGCTGCGCGCGCTGGTGGACCGGATGGACGAGCTCGTGGACGATCATGTCACGTACGCCGAGCACGACCGCGCCTTCCACGACGTGATCATGCAGGCGTCCGGGAACCGTATCGCCCGGGGCGTGGTGCGGGCCCTGGAGAGCCAGGTCATCAACACCGCCCGCTACATGGGCCAGCCCCAGCGGGCCCTGTGCGTGGCGTCCAACCTCGGCCATCGCCGCATCTACGAGCGCATCGCCGCCCACGACCCCGGCGGGGCCGCCGAGGCGATGTTCAAGCACATCACCGACGCCTGGCTCGTCCGTCGCGGAGGCCCGGACGAGCCCGTGCGCCTGGAGCGTTGAGCGCGGACCCCGCCCGACCAGGACGCGGCGTCCGTAGGCTTCACTCTCATTCGACGAATCCGCCAGGCCCGGCCCGACGGCCATGCCTGTGAACCAAGTGGAAGAAGGCGTTTCGTGAAACTGTTCCGGGTGGGTTCGCCAGGCCAGGAGCGGCCCTGCGTCATGGGGCCCGACGGCAGGGCGCTGGACCTGTCGGCACTGACGGCGGACATCGACGGCGCGTTCCTCGCCGGGGGAGGCGTCGAGCGGGTACGTTCCGCCCTCGCCGAGGGCACCCTGCCCGAGGCCGGACCGTACGAGCGGATCGGCGCTCCGGTGGCCAGGCCGGGGAAGATCATCTGTATCGGGCTGAACTACTCCGACCACGCCGAGGAGACCGGCGCCGCCATCCCCGCCGAGCCGGTGGTCTTCATGAAGGCGCCCAACACGGTCGTCGGCCCCGACGACGAGGTCCTGGTGCCGCGCGGCAGCGTGAAGACCGACTACGAGGTCGAGCTGGCGGTGGTCCTCGGCGGCACGGCCCGCTACCTGTCCTCCCCGCAGGAGGCGGCGGACGTGATCGCCGGATACGCGATCACGAACGACGTCTCCGAGCGGGAGTTCCAGAACGAGCGCGGCGGCCAGTGGGACAAGGGCAAGTCGTGCGAGACGTTCAACCCGCTGGGCCCGTGGCTGGTCACGCCGGACGAGGTGGGCGATCCGCAGGCGCTCGGCCTGCGTCTGTGGGTCAACGGGCGGCTCCGCCAGAACGGCGGCACCAAGAACCAGATCTTCGGCGTTCATCATGTGATCTGGTACCTCAGCCAGTTCATGGTCCTGGAGCCGGGCGACGTGGTGAACACCGGCACTCCCGCGGGGGTCGCCCTCGGCATGGGCCCCGAGGCGTACCTGCGCGCGGGCGACGTGGTCGAACTCGAGATCGACGGCCTCGGCCGCCAGCGCCAGCGGATGGGACAGGCGTGAGAGCGGACGGAACGCTCGCCGGGCGCGCGGGACGCGGGCCAGGGCGGTGCTCCGGGCAGTGAGCTCCTGGACGCTTCCCGGGCGCGCGGGAACGCGCGGGAGGGGGCCGGCGCGGGAGCGCTCCCGGTGAGGGCGGCGGCTATGGGCGCGCGTCCCCCCGCGCGGGGCCGTCGGGGAGGTTCGAGGGCCCGGGAGCCGGGCGGGGCAGGCCCAGGGTGGTGATGCGCCGCACCAGGGCCTCGCGCCGCACCCGGACCTGCCTGCCGCCGTCGTGGCCGGCCAGGGTGGCGGCGCGGACCTCGGCGATGACGTGGGAGTGCGGGACGTTGAGCACCGCGGCGGCCGTGGCCACGCTCACCAGGGGCTCGTCGGGCAGCATCGCCAGCCGTTCGGCGATCATGCGCTCACGGAACTCGGCGGCGAACCACACCGTGGCGTCACCGATGCCGAGATGGAGGACGAGTCCTTCGCGTTCCAGGTGCAGCAGGAGGTCGTCGATGTCGCCTGGCGTGCTCATGCGGCGCTGTTTCCCTCGTGTCGGTGGTGTCGGCGGGGTGGGGGCGCCCGTACGGCGTTCCGGTGACGACGTCCCCCGGACCGCCCCGGACCGGTGGGTCCGTCCGGGGCGGTCACCCCGGCCCCGGCCTCGCGCGGCCGGGGCGTCCGGGCGATGGTCTTCGCCGGGGCGGCGGACCGCCCCGGCGAAGGGGTGAGACGCCCTGCTCAGCTGCGCAGGGTCCATTTCTGGCTGCTCGTGCCGGTGCAGGACCACAGCTGCACCTTGGTCCCGTTGGCGGTCCCGAAGTTGCTCGCCTCCAGGCACTTGCCGGACTGCACGCCGGTGACGGTGCCGTCGGCGTTGACGTTCCACTGCTGGTTGGTGCCGCCGTTGCAGTCCCAGATGATCACCTGGGTGCCGTTCGCGGTGCCCTGGCCGTTGGCGTCCAGGCACTTGTTGCCGTAGACCTGCAGCTGCTTGCCCGAGGTCTGGGTGAAGCGCTGGTTGGTGCCGCTGCCGCAGTCCCACAGCTGGACCTGGGTGCCGTTGGTGGTGGTCGCGTTCGGGACGTCGACGCAGCGGCCGGACTGGGTCCCGACGATCTGCACACCCTGCTGGGGGGTGCTTCCCTGGGGCCCGGCGGCCGCCATCACGGCCTGGGCGCCTGAGGGCCAGTTGCCGTTGGTGACCGTGACGTTGTTGTTGACGACGTTGCCGCGGTCGCCGTTGGTCACGTTGGTGCTGCCGTTGGTCGACCAGTTGCCGGTGACGGTGAAGTTCCCCATGTTCTCGGCGAACCAGTAGTTGGCGGTGGCCCAGGTGCCGGTGGAGGAGAAGACGTTGTTGCGGGCGGTGTAGTACCGCGAGCCCTCGTCGAAGTAGACGCCGAAGTAGCCGTTGGTCCGCAGGCAGTGGTTGTCGCTGATCAGCCCGCCGGGGTTCGCCGACAGCGTGTAGATGCACCCGCCGTCGTTCATCTGCTGCATGACGTCGTGCACGTAGTTGCCGGAGAGCCGGTTGTTGGACGCGGTGGTGGCCGTGCTGTAGCGCGGCTGGTAGTTGTACAGGCCGCGGTCGGCGTAGTGGTTGCTGCCGCCGGCGTCGTTGGCGCCCCAGCCGTATCCGATCGACATGCCGGTGTAGGGCATGTTGTAGACCTCGTTGTTGGTGACGGTGGCGGTGCTGACGTAGGTGGTCAGGACCGAGACGATGCCTCGATACTCCACGCCGAGGTCATGGATGCGGTTGTTGCTGACGGTGATGTTGCGGTTGACCATCCGCTGGTCGCCGGGGTGGTGCGCGTCGGCGCGCACGCCGCCGACCACGATGCCGCCGGCCGAGTTGCGGGCGATCTCGGAGCGGGTGACGGTGATGTTGCTCGCGCCCAGGCCGACACCGCTGGCGTGCCCGTTGGCGTCGTTGCCGATGCCGATGGCCGTCTGCCCCAGGTTGAAGAACTGCGAGTCGCTGAAGGTGACGTTGTTGGCGGCGGACACCTGCACGGCGGCGGGCATCTGGTACCAGTTCGGCCGGGTGGCCTCGAACTGCGGGCAGCCGTTGTGGCAGGAGGTGAAGGCGGGCCAGCTCCAGTTGCCGGCCATGTAGACGCCGGTCTGCTGGTCCACGTAGCCCTGGTTGCCGCTCGGCGCCATCCAGGTCGTGCCGGTGAACGTGACGCCGGTGAACGCGATGTGGTGCGCGGGCGCGTCGTAGGTGCCCCCGATGTTCACCAGGGACTGCAACTGCGGCAGCTCCACGCTGACGGTGCTCATGTTCTGCCCGGAGAGCGGGATGTAGAAGAGCTCGCCGGTCCAGGGTTCGATGTACCACTCGCCCGGCGCGTCGAGGAACTCGTAGGCGTTGCTCAGGTAGAGAGGGCCCGCCCGGTGCGGGCTGGTGAAGGTGTCGTACCCGAAGTTGTTGTTGCTCCAGCCGGGCTGCTGCATCGCGATGAAGTTCCCGGTGATGTTCTGCACCGACACGTACCGGTCGGTGAACGAGTTGACGCTCTCCATCTGGACCCGGCTCTTGTTGGCGAGGTTGTTCAGATAGCCCAGGGCGCCGTTGGTGAAGGAGAGGCCGCTGCTGTTCGCGGTGAAGTCCGCCCGGTTCACCTGGGTGCGGGCGCGGGTGGCGATGGCGCCGTTGACGTACAGCTGCCGGGTGTCGACCCCGGCGCCGACGTTGGCCCGCCAGATGTTCTTCCCGGAGTCGGCGAGCGACCAGCCGGTGACCGCCCTCGCGCCGCTGATCACGGGACGGGTGCCCGCGGCGGCCTGCCATTTGACCGTGTAGCCGTTGTTGCCGGAGTCGGCGGCGGTCAGCCGGAGCGGCGCGGAGAGCCGGTACGTCCCGGCGGCCAGCTCCACGACGATGTCACCGGACATCGTCCCGGTGAGCGCCCGCACCGCGGTCTGCGCGCCGGGCAACGAGCACGGCTGGGCGGTGGAGCAGGTGGTGCCGCTGCCGGAGGGGGAGGCGTAGAGGGTCGTGGTGGCCGCCGAGGCGGGGGAGACCGGCGCCACCAGGGCGGCCGCGGCGGTGAGCCCTATCGCGGCGGCTCCGGCCAGCATCAGCCTCCGCATCGCGGAGTACGAGAGTTCGAACACGGGACTTCCTTACGTGGGGGGTGGGGAGTGGTCGGCGGAGCGTCCCGCCGGAGCGGGTCCGGCGGGACGCTCCGGTCCTCGTGCCGCCCGGGGCGTGAGCGCGCCACACGCTCACGCCCCGGGGGCACACCCGGGGCGTGGCCGTCCGGGTGCGGACGGCGTGCTGGTCCCCTGGAGCGGGCGGGCACGTGAAAGTGCCCCCGCCGTGGAAGGGGACGATCCCCCGCCGGGACGTCGCTTCCCCGGCGAGGGATCCGGTAGGTGTCTCAGAGGTCGGGAAAGGGGGTCAGGTCCGGGTCCAGCGTTGGTTGGCTCCGCCGTTGCAGGTCCAGATGGAGAGTTTGGTGCCGTTGGCGGTGGCGCTGTTGGGGACGTCCAGGCACTTGTTCGCGCCGACGGCGGTGATGGTGCCGTCGGAGTTGAGGCGCCACTTCTGGTTGTTCTGGCCGTTGCAGTCCCAGATCTGTACCGCGGCGCCGTTGGCGGTGCTCTGGTTGGCCACGTCCAGGCACTTGTTGCCGTAGACCCGCAGTTCACTGGCGCCGGTGGTGGCCCACTGCTGGTTGGCCTGGCCGTTGCAGTCCCAGATCTGTACCTGGGCGCCGTTGGCCTGGGAGGCGCCGCTCACGTCCAGGCACCTGCCCGAGCCGACCCCCCGGATCGCGCCCGTGCCGGGCGTGGGGGTCACCGTCGGAGTCGGGGTCGGCGTGGGGTCGGGCGGCTGGGTGCCCCCGAACTGGGAGAAGAACCTCCACACCTCTCCCTTGGTCCAGGTCGTGATGCCGCTCTCGGAGTAGGTCCCGTCGACCGGGCCGGGCATGTGACCGTTGTCGAAGGCGGCCCACACGACCGGATATCCGGACCGGCACCCCGAGTAGGTGGTGGTTATGTGCGTCCTGCTGCCCGAGCCCGGCTCGGGCGGGTTCTGGGCGGTGCAGCCGTTGTTCCTGACGAACCTGTCGCGCAGCGACCGTCCCTGGGAGATGTTGAGCACCGAGTCGCTGATGCCGTGCAGTCCCATGTACGCGATGGGCTGAGAGCCGTCGCTGCACCCGCTGAGCTGAGCGCCGGAGTAGACCGCGACCGCGCGGAAGACCGTCGCCCTGCTGCACGCGAGCGAGTAACTCATGCCGCCGCCGTAGCTGAAGCCCATGGCGAAGCGCTGCGAGGTGTCGACGCACAGGGAGGAGTCGAGCAGCCTGTTCAGGTCGTCGACGAGGACCACGTCCTCGTTGCCGGAGTTGGCCCAGCCGTTGCCGATGCCCTGGGGCGCGACGAAGATCCCGTTGTTGTTCGACTGCTGCCGCATGCCGTAGAAGGACCAGGGGTAGCCGCTGGTGCCGCCCGAGTCGACGTCGTTCATCGTGCCGCCCCGCCAGTGGAACCCGAAGAACACCCGGTAGGGCGTGTTGTTGTTGTAGTTGTCGGGGAGTCTCAGGATGTAGGAGCGGGTCTTGCCCCCGCTCTGGATCGTGTGCGTGCCGCTCGCCAGCGTCGGGGCCTTGCCGCACCCGGCGGTCGGCGCGAGGGCGCGGGCCCCCGCTGACGACGCTGCCGCCGCGGTTCCGCCGACGCTGTTGCTCAGTGCCGCGTGACCCGTGGACAGGACGAGAAGTGCCGCGGCCGCGATCGCCCCGAGGAGGGACCTGCGCTTCGACATCACGTGAGTCCTCCTGCGGTTCGGATATCGGCACGTCTGGATGGGGACACCACTTGGTTCTCCTTCATTGGGGGGTGAGAGCCTCGGCCGACCGGCGTGGTGGCTCGACGTCGTTTCGCTGGTTTCGCGCCGAACACCACGTCTGGCCGGTTCTTGCCGGTGTCGCCGAACGACCGCGCTCTGGTCCGAGGCGGTCAGGCCACGATGCACGACCGCCGCGGAGTGCCCCGCTCCAGATGCGGTCCAGTCGAGAGGAGACGTCCGACAGGAGACGTCCCGGAGACTTAGCTACTAATTACGTTCCTCACGCCAAGGCGCGTCAAGACCTTAAGCCCACTTATTTCTGACTCCTCACAAGGGCGCCTTTGTCGGAGTGGGGAGTCTTCCGGGTATAAATGCAGTTAGAGGGCTTGATCCTTCTGTCTGCCAATTCAAGGATCCGGGCGATGCGGCAGATGTGTAGCACTCAATGCGAGACAGGTTGGGGAGGATTGATGCTGATCCGAGCCTCAGTTGGTCGTACTCTTGGGGAGGTGGTGGCAGGGAGGGAGCGGGCAGCGTGATCGATACTCCGCGTGCGGAAGGCGTATACCGGCCGGGCTACGAGGTGGCCGCGGAGCAGGTGCTGGAGTTGATCAGTCGGTTGCGCCTGATGCCCGGTGACCGCATGCCCACCGAGAACGAACTGGCCCGGCAGCTGGGCACGAGCCGGACCGTCGTGCGCGAGGCGGTGAAGATCCTCTCGGCGCTCGGCCGGGTACGCGCCCAGAAGGGGCGCGGCCTCTACGTCGCCGACGACGAGGGGATGCTCGGCACCGGACGCTGGGCGTCCTTCTTCCTGCCCACCGACCTGGACCACGTCTACATGCTCTTCGAGTTCCGGCGGGCCCAGGAGATGGAGACCAGCCGGCTGGCCGCCCGCCGCGCCACCCCGGCGGAACTGGGCGACATCGAGAAGTCGGCCGGGGTGTGCCGCTACGGATTCGACAACGGACGCGAGGATCTGTTCAACGAGGGCGACGACGCCTTCCACGCGGCCATCGCGACGGCCTCGCACAACATGTTCCTCCAGATAGCGGTACGGGAGGTCCGCCGGCTGCAGGCCCAGTCCAACCTCATCGGACTGCGCGGCTCGATAGGGGGGCACGCGGCCAAGGCCGTCGAGGAACACGACGCCATCTACCAGGCCATCCGCGCCGGAGATCCGGAAGCGGCGGCCCAGGCCGCGGCGACGCACATCGACAACACGCTGGACGACTACCGCAGGGAGATCCAGCAGCGCATCTTCTCGCCGGCCGACTGACTCCCCCGAGCGGATCACGCGGGTGGCACGGGTGGCGCGGGCGCGTCCCGGCACCACGCCGCCGGGACGCGCCCGGCGCCGTGGCGCCGGGCGGTCGCGGTGGTCGCGGTGGCCCGCCATGAGCGCCACGTCCGCTCGGTGGGGTCAGGTCCGGGTCCAGCGTTGGTTGGCTCCGCCGTTGCAGGTCCAGATGGAGAGTTTGGTGCCGTTGGCGGTGGCGCTGTTGGGGACGTCCAGGCACTTGTTCGCGCCGACGGCGGTGATGGTGCCGTCGGAGTTGAGGCGCCACTTCTGGTTGTTCTGGCCGTTGCAGTCCCAGATCTGCACCGCGGCGCCGTTGGCGGTGCTCTGGTTGCTCACGTCCAGGCACTTGTTGCCGTAGACCCGCAGTTCACTGGCGCCGGTGGTGGCCCACTGCTGGTTGGCCTGGCCGTTGCAGTCCCAGATCTGTACCTGGGCGCCGTTGGCCTGGGAGGCGCCGCTCACGTCCAGGCACCTGCCCGAGCCCACTCCCCGGATCGCGCCCGTGCCGGGCGTGGGGGTCACCGTCGGAGTCGGGGTCGGCGTGGGCGAAGGAGTCGGGCTCGCGCCGCCGTCGAGGCCGAGGAACGTGATGGCGTGGGAGAGCAGGCCGTCCAGCGGCAGGGAGTGGCCGTAGCCCGCGAAGCTGAACGCTTCGACGGGAGGCTGGGTCGTGGTGGCGCCGTACCGGGTCCGGGTCACGCCCGATCGGGGGGTGTCGGTGAACGCCGGTGTCTGGCCCACCCCGTGCAGGTTGGTCCACTGCTTGATCTCTTCGCCGAAGTTGGCGTAGGCGAGCGTGGTGTCGGTGTTGCCGTGCCACAGCTGCATCCGGGGGTAGCGGCCGGTGTATCCGGGATACATCGCCCGTGCCTGGTCACCCCACTGCTGCGCGGTCTTGATGAGGTTCCCGCCGGAGCACTGGCTGTTCCACAGCGATCCGTTGGTGGTGGCGAAGCACCCGGCGGGGACGCCGGAGAACGCCGCGGCGGCCGTGAACACGTCCGGATACTGGGCGGCCAGCACGTTGGTCATCATCGCGCCGGAGGAGAAGCCGCTGACCACGATGCGGGCGGGGTCGACGTTGTAGCGCTGCCGGGCCCACGTGGCCATGGACATGATCCCGGTGGAGTCGCCGCCGCCGTCGCGCCGCAGCGCGGCGGGGGTGGAGACGTCGAAGCACCGTCCCTCCCGGGTGGCCTCGGGAACCACGATGACGTACCCGTACCGGTCCGCCGCGGTCACGTAGTCACGCCCGACGCTGTTGAAGACCCCGCTGGCCGTGCCGGTGCAGTAGTGGACCATGACCAGCATCGCCGGGCGTGCCGCGACCCTGTCCGGCACATAGATGTACATGTTCAGGTTCGTCGGGTTGTTACCGAAGTTGGTCACCTGGGTCAGCGACGCGGCCGCGGCGGGCCGGACCGCCAGGAGCAAGCCCGCGATCACCAGGGGCAAGGTGACGGCCGCCAGTATGGCCCTGAGCCTTCGTTTCACGTTGTGTCCTTTCGATTGCCGGGGGTCTTCGAGCGCGCGTGCTCGGACACCCCCGGCGTCAGCAGGCGGATTCGGCCTGGGGGGCAGGCCGTGCTCCGGAGCGAGAGGATTTGTTAACGCTCACATCCGCTCGCCGATCTTTCCGGCCATCGCACGGCCGAGGGCGGGGCCAGGCGGAGATCCGCCGTCACCCGGGGATGAAGGCCGGCGGGTTGGAACCGGTGTGGGCCGGCAGGCCCAGGCGTCAGGGCTCCGACGGTTTCGACGATCAGCGGGATGACCTGGGCTTTCCGCGTGCCCGGGGCGGGCTCGGCCTGGTGCCGAGCCCGCCCGGGGCGGTTCCGTCCCGGTCCTGAGCGCGTGTCGTGATCGCGTTCACCCGGCGGGGTGTACGCCTTCGCGGCGGGCCTTCAG
>NZ_JBHMBS010000056.1:0-20937 GCF_042428775.1 Streptosporangium vulgare
CCCGCTACGACAAACGCGCCTACATCTACCTCGGGACCATCACGGTCGCCACCCAGACGATCTGGCTCCGAACCTGATCCAAGAAACAGGACCTAGCCGTTCGGGCACGGGGTGGGACGGACGCCCTTTCGCAACCATGGAGCAACTATGGAATATCCGGAAAGTCCGATTATGAATCTACATCGTAAAGGCGCCTCTCGAAGTTCAAGATCATTTACAACGGACTGAAGACTCATCACCCACAAGCAAGGGCGGCCCACGAGCTGATCATGTCCAGGTCAGGCGAACCTCGTCAGGGCCGCGCCCGACGAGATCCGGCCCGCCCCGGGGGAGACCGGGCCCAGGCCGCCGGCCGTGGCCCGGGACCGGCCCGGGGCGCCGCGACGCATTCGCCCGGCGACCGGGCGGGCCCGCGCGGAGTCGTGATCACGTGGTTGGAAAAGGATTGGACGGGATGATGCCCGGGCTTGTAGCTTTCGGTTGATCGTGACACCGCCCGAGGAGGTGAGACCCATGAACGCTGTATCGATGTGGGTGCTCCCTCTTCCGGTCACGGTCGGGCGATCGACGTAGGTGTCGCCGGGAGCGCCTCGCCAACAAGGCACTCCCGAAAGGCAACACCTATGCACTCTCAGCAGTTCACCGCCGAGCCGCCGTCGAGCGACGGGGTCGGGCATGACTCCACGGCGGGCGACGTTCCCGGAGTTCGCCGGTCGCCGGCCTCCGGCGCCGATCACGCGCCCCTCGTCTTCGATGTGATCATTGCCGGGTGCGGGCCGACCGGTGCGATGCTCGCCGCCGAGCTTCGGCTGCACGACGTGCGGGTCCTCGTTCTGGAGAAGGAGACCGAGCCCTCGTCGTTCGTCCGCATAGTCGGTCTGCATATTCGCAGTCTTGAGCTGATGGCGATGCGCGGGCTGCTGGATCGCGTTCTCCCGCATGGGAGACGGCGTCCGGCCGCTGGTTTCTTCGCCGCCATCCCCAAGCCCGTGCCCAAGGGCCTGGATTCCGCGTACGCCTATCTGCTGGGTATCCCGCAGCCGGTCATCGAACGTCTGCTTGCGGAGCATGCGATCGAGCTGGGTGCGCAGGTGCGGCGCGGTCGCGCGGTCATCGGTTTCGAGCAGGACGACGAGGGCGTGACCGTCGAGCTGGCCGGCGGGGAGCGGTTGCGGTCGCGTTATCTCGTCGGCTGTGACGGCGCGCGCAGTACGGTGCGCAAGCTGCTCGGTGTCGGTTTTCCCGGCGAGCCCTCCCGGAACGAGACGCTGATGGGCGAGATGGGAGTGGGGGTGCCGCAGGAGGAGATCGCCGCCAAGGTGCGCGAGGTCGGCGAGACCCGTCAGCCGTTCTGGCTCAGGCCCTTCGGTGAGGGGGTCTACAGCGTCGTGGTCCCCGCCGAGGGAGTCGGCGACCGTGCGGAGCCGCCTACGCTCGAGGATTTCAGGCGGCAGTTGCGGGCTGTCGCCGGAACCGATTTCGGCGTGCACTCCCCACGCTGGTTGTCCCGCTTCGGGGATGCCACCCGGCTGGCCGAGCGTTATCGGGTGGGGCGGGTGTTGCTGGCCGGTGACGCGGCGCACATCCATCCTCCCATCGGCGGTCAGGGTCTCAACCTGGGTGTTCAGGACGCGTTCAACCTCGGCTGGAAGCTGGCCGGGCGGATCCGTGGCTGGGCGCCGGAAACGTTGCTGGACACCTATCAGGCCGAACGTCATCCGGTGGCCGAGGACGTGCTGGACAACACTCGTGCCCAGGCGGAGCTGCTGTCCGCCGAACCGGGTGCGCGGGCCGTGCGCAGGCTGCTCACCGAGCTGATGGACTTCGAGGAGGTGAACCGCCGTCTGATCGAGAAGATCACCGCGATCGGTATCCGCTACGACTTCGGTGAGGGCCCGGACCTGCTGGGTCGCCGCCTGCGTGACATCGAGGTGAAACAGGGCCATCTCTACGGTCTGCTGCGTCGTGGTCGGGGTCTGCTGCTGGACCGTACCGAACGGCTGACCGTCGGCGGCTGGTCGGACCGGGTCGATTATCTCGCGGATCCCACTGCGGACTTGGATGTTCCGGGTGTCCTACTGCGTCCCGACGGCCACGTCGCCTGGATCGGCGAGGATCAGCGGGACCTGGGCGATCATCTCTCCCGCTGGTTCGGGGAGCCCGCCGGCTGATTCCGCCTGGGCTCCGCCTGGGCGAGGAACCACGGGTTTCCCTGCCGAACCTTCTTCGTGCGTCTGCTGCGGCATCAGCGGTGGGGCGCGATGGAGTGAATATATGGTGGCCGCCTGATCGGTGTCGGGCGTCCGCTTTCGGCGGGGGGCATCCCGATGTCCGGGCTGGAGTTCGCCGGGTGGCTCATCATCCGGTCGTCCGGGACGGTCCGCCCCTGAGGGGCACTTCGCCGTGCAGTGGTCGGCTGTGGTGTGATCGAGGATCGATGCCAGATGTCGTCAGGTGCGGCTCCGGCCGCCCGAGCCGGAAAGGTCGTGTCAGTGAGTCTTGAGACCGGGATGTCCGGCTGGTGAGAGGATCGGGATGCTTCGAGGCGGCGAACGCGGTGTTCGCGAGGTTGCCGGGGTCGCTGCACGCCCTTGTGCTGAAGCACCGTGAGGTGCTGAAGTTCGCGGTGGTGGGTGGGGCGGCGTTCCTGGTGGACAACGCGGTGTTCTACGGGTTGAAGCTGACGGTTCTGGAGCCGAAGCCGGTGACCGCGAAGGTCGTCGCGGTGCTCGTGGCGACGATCGTGTCCTATGTGCTGAACCGTGAGTGGTCGTTCCGGACCAGGGGTGGTCGCGAGCGTCATCACGAGGCGGCGCTGTTCTTCCTGGTCAGTGGCGTCGGCCTGGTGCTCAGCTCCGTGCCGCTGTGGATCTCCCGGTACGTGTTCCTGCTGGAGACCCCGGGGGTGAGCCTGGTCGCCCAGGAGATCGCCGACTTCGTGAGCGCGCAGGTCATCGGCACGCTGATCGCCATGGTCTTCCGTTTCTGGGCGTTTCGGAAGTGGGTCTTCCCTGACGAGGAGGACCAGCCCGGCCGTGTGCGGTTGGTTCCGGCCGCCGAGCCCAAGGACGAGAAGGGCGAGGCGGCCTGATCCTGACCTTGCGGGGCCGCGATGGTTCCGGGTGGCCGTCTTGCGGGTGTAGCCCGTCGGCCGCGGGGTCGGCGTGATCGGCGGTCTCGTCTTCCTCGGACAGGCCGTTGGGCTGGGTTGGCGGGCGGGTGCGTGCCGGATTGTGCCGACGCGCACCCGCCTCGATCGGGGGGCGGACAAGATGGGCGCCGAAGGGGGCCGTTGCTTCGGGGGCCGGTTCCATTGTCCACGGCCGTCATGTATTTCGGCGGTCCGAATTTCTGATTGACGAAAGGCCCGGCCGTGTCGGGATTATTTATAATCCACCGAGGTTATTACGCAAAGTAATAATCGCTTTCTTGGCCATTTATGTCACTTCTCGTCAATGCATTGTGACAAGTATTACAGTCTGCTGCATTTGCATGCCTGCGATGTGATCATTGCCGATGAATCGTCCACATAGGACGTATCCGTACCGATCGGAGTTCATCGGAATGCAGCTCAGGCGAAACCTGTCCCTCGCCGCCGCGTGGTTCCTCATCGCGGCCGGCCTGGTCGCCTCACCCTCGGCGGCGTCGGCCGCCGAACCACCCGACAAGGGCCCCCACGTGGTGTCCGACGTCTTCCCAGGCGCCAAGATCGGCCAGCGCGTCGGCCCCGAGGCCATCGCGCAGAGCCAGTCCCCGGCGAAGGTCAGCCCGCAGCTGGTCGCCTGCGACGGCGACGGCACCAGCGGCAAGCGGGTCGAGGTCCTGTACGTGCGCGAGGCAACCATGCCGGACCGCTACACGCAGTTCCTGCCCATCTTCCGCGCCTGGCTGGCCAACGCCGACGACGCGTTCAACGACGGCGCGGCCACCTCCAACCGCAGCAGGCACATCCGGTACGTCACCACGGCGGTGTCCGGTGGTTGCGCCGCCGTGGTGCGCAACCTGGTCGTGCCCGCCGGTTCGCTGGTCGACTTCTACTCCAGCGTGAGCGCCGTGCAGGCCCTCGGCTACACCAGCACCGACCGGCACTACCTCCTGCTCACCGAGGCCACGGCGATCTGCGGCATGGGTGAGATCCAGGGCGACGACCTGACGACCGGGTCGGGCAACCTCAACAACGGCCGCGCCTACGCCCGCGTGGACGCCATCCCCGGCTGTTTCGGCGCCAACGCCATCGCCCACGAGCTGGGGCACACGTTCGGGGCCGTGCAGCTCAGCGCGCCCCACTCGGACGGCAGCTGGCACTGCCTCGACCAGTGGGACCTCATGTGCTACGGCGGCACGCCCTCGTGGAGCTGCCTGCAGTGGAACGACTACCGGCTGCCCGACTGCAACCGGGACGACTACTACAACGCCGCTCCCGCCGCCGGGAGCTACCTGGCCACGCACTGGAACACCGCCAACAGCGCCTACCTCATCGCGGGCGGCACCGCCGACAGCGATCCACATCCCAAGGTCGGCAACACCTACGTCATCACGAACGTGTCCACCGGGGGCGCGCTGGAACCCATCGGCGCCTCCACCGGAACGCTGACCGAGCTGAGCCAGCGCACCCGCGTCGACACCTCCAGCCAGAAGTGGCTGATGGGCTACACGACCGGCCTGCAGTTCATCAACGTCGGCAGCCGCCTGTGCGCCGACAGCGCCTACAGCGGAACCACGCCGGGCACCACGCTCCTGCAGTACGTCTGCGCCGGTCAGGACGGCATGCGCTTCGCCTACCTGTCAACCGGCGGCAACACCTACGCGATCTTCGACTGGCTGTCCGGGCTGGCCCTGACGGCGAGCGGCGCGTATCCGGCGCCCATCACGCAGCAGACCTACACCGGCGCCACCAACCAGCAGTGGGTGTTCAACCAGGTCTCCGACTCCTCGCCGGTCAACAACAGCGTCTACTACCTGCAGGGTCTCGGCAGCCGTGACAACGCCGAGCCCGTGGGCGGCTCGACCGCGGACGGCGCGCTGGTCACGCACAACGCGCCGTCCGCCGCCACCAGCCAGCGCTGGCAGCTCCAGGCCACCGGGTCGTACTGGAAGCTGGTGAACGTCAACAGCTCCAAGTGCCTGGACCTCGTCTCGGCCGGCACGTCCAACGGCATCCAGATCAGGCAGGCGACCTGCGGTAGCGCCAACAGCCAGCAGTGGACCCTGAAACGGGTCGCCGACGGGACGTTCTACCTGGTCAACCGGCACAGCAGCAAGGTGCTCGACCTGCCGCCCGGCAGCGGTACCACCCTCGACCAGCAAACGATCACCGGTAACACCGACTCCGGCCTCGGCATCGTCGCGGGCAACCAGATCTGGTACCTCAACCCCGTCTGACCCGTACGGCCGCCCGGTCCGCCGGGCGGCCCCCGGTCACCGGCCCCCGGTCACGACAGAACGGCGCGGCGCCAGGCTGGGACACAGGCTGGGACAGCCGCGCGGGCCGCTGCCGGCCGTCCTTTGGCCGTTGCTCGCTCCCGGGAACTCCTGGAGCGGGCCGCCTGGCGATGAGTGGTCAGATGAGATGAGTGGTCAGCGGCCTTTTCGGACGTGGCGGCTGATCGTCTCGCCCTCGGCCGGTTCCAGGGGGCCGATGCTGTCGGGTGGGGCGGCGCCCAGGGCGATGGCGAGCGTGCGGCCGTGGATGTCCAGTGTCGCTTCGCTGAGGTCGGTGAGGTCGGTCATCGCGGCTCGGGCTCGGGTCCATCCGGTCAAGCCCACGGCCAGCGCGATCAGCAGCGCGGGCCACCACAGCACGCCCAGGACGAGATAGGGCAGCGCCCAGGCGGCCGTGATCACGGTGACGGCGAACTGGCCGTTGGCCACCGCGAGTTCGGCTCGTACGGTGTCAGGCAGCACCAGCCACAGGCGTGACCAGCCGAAGCGGAGATCCAGCCCGTACCGGTTCAGGGCGACCTGCTCCACCGCCGCCACGCGGTCGCCCATCCAGGTGGGCCGGGTGGGCGCGGCCGGTGACAGGAGGTTGACCCGATCGGCGGCGGCGTCGATGTCCGCCTGCTGGAGGGGCGTCCGCTCTGTCCTCGGGTGTTGGGCCTGCAGCTCCTTGCGGGCTTTGACCAGGTCGTGCCACCGCCTGGACCGGGCGACGGTCCGCCGTCTCCCCGCCCACCGCAATCCTGGTGGCCACTGGCCCAGCCACCAGGCGCGTACGGGCCCCGCCAGTGCCTGCACCACCAGTCCGACACCGGCGGAGGACAGCAGCAGCCCGGCCGCGGCCAGTGCCTGTGCGGGTCCCGGCCCCCTGCCGAGGGCGGACGCGAGGGTCGTGAATCTCGTGGTCAGCAGGTCCAGGTCCAGGGCGTGGGCCCAGCCGAGTTGCAGGCCCGCCCACGCGCAGGCCACGAACAACAGGCCGGGCAGGGCCAGCAGGCCGACCCATCGCTCGGCCAGCTTCTTGGCGAGCTCGCCGAAGAAGCCGAAGAAATTGCCCACGCGGTCAGTTCCTGCGCATGGGCAGGCCGGTGATCGCGCAATGCGGTGCCGGACCCGCCGGGACGGTCTCCGCGATCCGATCGCATGCCTGGTCGGGGCAGCCGAACGTCTCCTCGTCCGCTCGTCCCGCCCCGGCCCCGGGCAGCCCTCTGCCCAGTCCGCGTACCGGGCCGGTCACGTTCACGCCCACCAGCCGGCTGAGCAACGGGTGGATCGGGGCGCGGGCGCGAGCCTTGGTCTCGATCTCGGACAGCAGGAGCAGCTTGCCCTCGGGCTCGGCGGCGCACAGTGCCCGCAGAGCCGGAAGCTCCTCGCACAACATGCTCAGCGCGCGTCGTTCGTCGCGCTTCAGCTGTTCTTTCTTCACAACCGTGAACGCTATCGGCAAGCTTCACCCGAACGTCAATCATTTCCTGATTTCTCCACCTATGATCGTGCGGGTGGAAAACGACTGGGGCCCGAATATCGTGCTGAACGGGGAAACGTACCAGCCGGTCATGCAGTGGAGGTTGACGAACTCCGGCCCGATGGACGGCCCGGTGCGGATCCAGGTCGGCACTATGGGCGGCGGAGACTGGTACGCGCGCCACATGGCCTTCGGCACCTGGCGTTTTCCCGACAGACAGCTCACCTGGAACGCGGTGCGCGCGCTCATGAGCCGCCACGAAGGGAAATGGGAGCGGGACGCTGTGGACTCCGGGCCGTTCGAGGCGGTGTGCCGTCCCGACGGGTCGCGGGTCATCTACGACACGGAGAGCGACGATTGCCTGTACGCGTGCTGGGGCAAGGAGAAGGAAGGGCTCTGGGGCGCGTTCTCCAGCGCGATCGACAAAGGCGTGATTCTGCGAGGCACTGAGACCCACACGCTCTTCGGCGGCTTCATCGAGATGGTCGGGTACGACGACCCGCTGGACGGAACCCGGCGTCACGCCGTCCTCACGGCGATCGACGGGGGCGGTGACTACCGCGTGGTCGATTATCCCCAGCGCCCGCCGGCCGAAGCGGCGTATGAGGACTCGGTGTACGCCAACCAGGATGACGAGTTCCCCTTCAAGTCCTGCGACATCCGCGAAATAGCGATCGACCGTAAATCCACGCCCCCTCCCTGTCTCACCGTGCTCCCCTCCGGAACCGTCTTCGATTCCGGAGATCGGGAGGAATACGATAATTTGTGGGGTCTGCCGTTGCGCTCGGAGTGGCCCCGGACGGGCCGGCCTCTCGTCCCGCCGGGAGCGGTGTGCGCGATGACGGCCGAGCCCAGGGACTGGGGCCCGGCCGGCGTGGACGTCCGGGACGTGACCCCGGCGCCGTGGCACGAGGTCGACGAGGAACTGCGGCCCAACGCGCTGTCCCTGGCCGCGCTCCCCGACGGGCGGCAACTGCTCGCCTCGGGCCACGACGGCGCGGCTCACCTGTGGAGCATCGGCGACGGCCGAAACGTCCGGGTGATGTCCGGGCACAGTGAATGGGTCCTGGCGGTCGCGCTGATGGTGCTCGGCGACGGCAGGGTCGTCCTGGCCACCGGCGGGAAGGACGGGCTCGCCCGGATCTGGTCGGCCAGGGAAGGCGACGCGCTGCAGGAGATCGAGGGGCATCGGGGCCCGGTCAACTCCGTCGCCTGGGCCTGCCCGCCGGGCGATGTGCCCTGGCTGGTCACCGGCGGCGACGACGCGACGGTGCGGGTCTGGGATGTGGAGACCGCGCGGTCCCTGGCCGTGTTCGAGGTCGGTACGCGCGGCATCGACCTGGTGTGGTCGGTGGCCGCGGCCGTCCTCGCCGACGGCCACGTGTGCGTGGCGGCGGCGACCGAGGGCATGGACGCGACCACCGTGCACGTCTGGGACGCCACGGCCAAAACCCGGCGACACGAATTCAGGTTCGGGTGCGACGAGGCCAAGTCAGGTCAGCCCAAGGTGGCGGTGGCGACCCTGATGGACCGCTCGTTCCGCGTCGCCGCCCTCCTCGGGTCCGCCGTGCACGTCTGGGACGGCCACAGCGGCCAGGTGGTGCGGACGCTGTCCATGCCCGAGGACGTCGGCTGGGATCGCTTCGGGGACGTCGCCCTGGCCGTGCTGCCCGACCTGAGGGTGATCGTCGCCGCGACCAACGCCCGGGCGACGCTGGTCTGGGACGTCGAGTCGGGAACCGAGCTCACCCGGCTGGACCACACCGGCGGAAGGGCGCAAGCCGTCGACCTCGCCGTCCGCCCCGACGGCAGGGTTCTGCTGGCGACCGGGAAGCAGGGCGACCACCCGGCCCGCGTCCTGCGAATGGACGTGGGCCGGTAGCGGTCCGCACCCACCAGGGAGGGCGCCCCGGATGCCGATCGACGACCTGACCGCACGCGCGCGAAGCCTGGTCGATGACTACAGGCGCACGCGCGACCGCGCACCGATCCTCGACGCGGAGGCGGACAGGGACGCCGCGGCGCTGTGGCGAACGGTCTGGGCGGTCGATCCCGGCACGGCCTCCCCTTGGCTCAGGGCCCGGCTCGTCGCGGCGCAGACCGCGTTGGGATGGTTGCACTACTGGCGGTACCGTGAATCGGCCCCGGACCAGGGCCACACAGACCTGGCCAGGGCCCTGCTCTGCTTCGAACCCGTCTCCGACGACTTCTCCGTCGTCCCCGCCGAGCTGAACCCGATGATCGGGCGGTTCACCGAGCCCGATGAGCAGGCGGACACGGCTCAGGTGCTGTTGCGTGCGTCATCGGCCGGACGGGATCCGGCACTGCTGGACGCGGGCATCCTGCTGATGACGCCCGCGTCCCGGGCGGCTCCGAAGGGAAGCCCCGCCCGGGGCCACCGGTTCTCGCTCCTGTGCCTGGCCCTTCGCCGCCGTCATGAGCGCGACGGCTCCGCCGCCGACCTGGACCAGGCCATCTCCGCGGGCCGGGAAGCGGTCGCCCATGACGCCGAGGAGGCGCCGTCCCGGCTGGCGTTCGCCTACTGGCGGCGGTATCGGCTCCGCGCCGATCCCGCCGACCTGGACGAGGTCATCACCCTGTTCACCCGCGTACGAGAGCGGACCGGTCCTCGCGCGACCGTGCTGTCGGACCTGGGAACGGCCTACCGGCAGCGCTACGAGCACACCCGCGAGCGCGCGGATCTCGAACAGGCGGTGACCCTGATCGAGCAGGCGGCTCGGCTGCCCGAAGGACGGGCGAGCCGGGCCGTCCAGGCCGATCTCGGCACCGCGCTGCTGTACAGGTACGAACGTTTCGGAGCGCGGTCAGACCTCTGGCGCGCAGCCGAACTCGTCGAAGCGGTTCTGGCGGCTGTGCCGCCGCACGACCCCCAGCGGGCCGACCATCTCGCCAAGGCCGCGTCGGTCCTGCTGAAGCGGTACGAACGCAGCCGATCCCCGGCCGACGTCGACCGCGCCGTCGACCTCAACGAGCAGGCACTGGAGGCGCTGCCCGACGAGGACGCCCGCCGGCCGGCGATCCTCGGCGGCCTGGCCGTGGCGCTCCACCAGCGGTACCGCGGCAGCGGCGCCGAAACCGACCTGACCCGCGCGGCGACCCTGGGAGGCTGGGCGCTGGCCGCGACCCGCGTCGGACATCCCGACCGGGCCCGCGCCTCGATGGACCTGGCCGCCATCCACCTGACCCGCCACCTGCGCACCGGCGTGCTCGCCGAGATGGCCAGGGCGATCGAACTGGGCGAGCAGGTCCTGGCGAGCACCCCCGCCTGCCCGCCGGCGTGGCTGGCGATGCTGGGCAGCGCCTACCGGCAGCGGTACCCCGTCACGGGCGACGTCACCGACCTCGCCCAGGCGATCGACCTTGGTGAGAGGTCGCTGGCCGCCACCGACTCCGACGACTTCGCGCTCGCCGGGCGACGTGTCCAGCTCGCGGCCGCCTACTGGCTCCGCCACGGCCGCGATGGCGGCGGGCGGGATCTGGACCGGGCCATCGACCTTGGGGAACGGGCGGTGGCCGGCACCCCCGACGACCACGTCGACCTGCCGGGATGGATGTCGAGCCTGGCCGCGGCGCACCTGGCCCGCTACCGGCTCGGACAGGCCGCCGCCGACATGGAGGCCGCCGTCGATCTGGGCGAGCGGGCGTTGGCCCTCCTGCCCGCCGGTCACCCGAGCGCCTCCTCGTTGACCGCCGGCCTGTGCGCCGCCTACCTCGAGCGCGTGACCACCGGGGGCGAGGCGCCGGATCGAGGCCGGCTGCGTGAGCTGGCGCGGATCGTCACCGACGCTCCGGCGGCGGCGCCGGGGGAGCGGGTGGCGGCCCACCACGCGGTCGGCGCGCTCGCCCATGCCGCCGGGCAGGATCGGCTCGCGGTGACGATGCTGGACACCGCCGTCGCGCTGCTGCCCTCCGTGGCTCCGCGCGAGGCGGGCTGGGCCGACCAGCAGCATCGGCTCGGCGCCAGTTTCGGACTCGTCGGGACCGGGGTCGCCGCGCACTGCGCGATCGGCGACCCCGCGGGCGCGGTGGAAATCGCCGAACTGGGCCGGGGCGTGCTGCTGGCGAGCCAGGCGAACACCCGTGTCGACCTGGTCGAGCTCAGGAGCCGAGATCCCCGCCTGGCCGACAGGTTCCGCTGGGTCTGCGAACGGCTCAACACACCGGACTTCCCGGCCGACGAACGCAGGCGCTGGTGGGCCGACTACGACGGCCTGCTCGCCGACATCCGCGCCTTGCCCGATATGGGGCGGTTCCTGGCAGCGCCGCGGCTGGCCGGCCTGCGATCGGCCACATCGGGCGGTTGTGTGATCCTCGTCAGTGCCGGTGTCGGCCACGGCGACGCCGTCATCGTACGGAGCGATCTGGACCCGGTCGCGATCAGACTGCCCGAGCTGCGCCTGGCCGACGTGGAGGCCAAGGTCGCGACACTGCTGAGGGCCGTGCGAGGCCGGGGTTCGATCACGGGCATGCTCCTCGGACGTCAGGCGATATCCGGGCTGCTGAGCTGGTTGTGGGTCGCGGTCGTCGAGCCGGTCCTGGACGCGCTGGGTCCGCGAGGGGCCACGCCGCATCGGGTGTGGTGGCTGCCCATCGGGTCGCTCGGACTGCTGCCGCTGCACGCCGCGGGGCTTCCGGGCAAGCCGGGCGCTCTCGATGCCATGGTGTCGTCGTTCGTACCGACGCTGCGGACGCTGAAAGAGGCCCGTGACCGCCGGCCGGGCGAGCGCCGCCACGATCTCACCATCGCGTTGCGGCACACGCCGGGGTTCGACGAACTGCCCGGGATCGTGGCCGAGGCGGCGATGCTGGGCGGCCCGGCGCTCATCGACGACCAGGCCACCGCCGACCGGGTCCTCGCCGCCCTGAAGCAGGCTACCTGGGCGCACTTCGCCTGCCACGCCGTCGCCGACCCCGCCTCGCAGGCCGAAAGCGGCCTGCTGCTGCACGACCGGACGCTGCGGCTACCTGAGATCGGCGGGCTGCGGCTCGCCGACGCGGAACTGGCGTACCTGTCCGCCTGCTCCACCGCGGATCATGGCGTCCGCTACGCCGACGAGGTACTGCATCTGGCGTCGGCCTTTCAGCTCGCCGGCTTCCGCCATGTGGTGGCGAGCCTGTGGCCGCTGCACGACGAGGTCGCCGCCGAGGCCGCGCGGTCCTTCTATCGCGAACTGCCCGGCAGCCCGGTGGCCGATTCGGCGGCGGCCGTCCTGAACGGGGTCACGCTCGGCCTGCGGGACGCGAGCCCGGACTGCCCGGATCTGTGGGCTCCGCTGGTGCACAGCGGGCCATGACCCGGGGTGTCGGCAAGACTCGTGCGGCCAGGGACACGCGATCAGGTTCGCCCAGGTCGGCGATGCCACTGACGGACCGTTACGGGATCTTTCCGGGATCGCCCGGCTCGCTCACCGATTCCGGCAAGGCCGCGGCGTGGCTTGCCGCGGAGGTGTGTGAGAAGGAGCGGCAGGTCGACCGGGTTCGCGCCCAGCTGCTGGCGCATCTGCGGGAGAGCGGATCGAGCCGCCGGCCGGGGCGTCGGCGATACTGTGGGCGTGGAGTACGTGTCCAGAGTGCCGCGACCGCCGCTGGACGGGCTGATCGACGACCTTTACTACCTGGAGGGTGCGCCGCCGTACGCCCGGCTGACGCTGCCGCCGATGCCGTCGGCCCTGCTCATCGTCAACCTCGGGGCGCCGTTCCGCATCCGCGCCGGCACCGACATCGAGACGGCCGAGTACGCCGACGGCTGCGTGGTCACCATGCCCACCCGTGCCTTCGAGTTCGGCTACCCACTCCGGACCCGGTCCGTCGGCGTGCACTTCAAGCCGTGGGGGCTGGCGCCGTTCCTGCCGATGCCCGCGGCCGAGCTGTGTGACCGGCCGGTGACGGTGGAGCAGGTTTGGGGCCGGCCCGCCGTTGCCGAGCTGCGAGACCGGCTGGCCACGGCGGACGGACCGCACGAGATGCTGACGCTGCTGGAGGAGGAGCTAAGGCGACGGCTGTGCGAGACCGCCGGTCTGGGGCTGGTCCGCCATACGAGCGGCGTCATCGCGGCGACCAGCGGGGCGGTGGCGATCGGCGACCTGAGCGTGGCAGCCGGTGTCAGCGGCACTCATCTGGCACAGCGGTTCAAGGAGCTCATCGGCGTCACGCCGAAGCGACTGGCGCGCACCTACCGCTTCACCGCCACCGTGTTCGCGATCGACCCCGCCGGACCGATCGACTGGGGCGACCTCGCCGGTGGCGCGGGCTACTTCGACCAGGCCCACTTCGGCCACGAGTTCCGGGCGTTCACCGGGCTCACGCCGACCCGGTACGTCGAAGTCCGGCGGCGGTTCCTGCGTGAACATCCCGGCCACGTGATGGACGGCTGGCCGCTGCCGGCCGATTGATTTCTTACAAGAGCGACAGCTCACGACACGCTAATTTGGGGCACCCCGAAGCAGAGGAGAGCCCCGTGGGCAAGGTGGTCATGTACAGCTCGGTGTCGGTGGACGGCTTCGTCGCGGACGAGAACGACCAGCCCGGACCGCTGTTCGACTGGTTGTCCAGCGGTGACGTCCCGTTGGACGAGAGCGGTGGGCTGAAGGTGTCGCAGACCTCCTACGACTACACCCGGGCGTACTGGGACCAGATCGGAGTCACGATCGTCGGCCGCCACGTCTTCGACCTGACGGACGGCTGGGACGGGAAGCCTCCGGGCGGGATCGACCACGTGGTCGTCGTGTCGCACCGGCCGGAGCCCGAGGGCTGGGACCCCGAGGCGCCGTTTCACTTCGTCGACGGCGTCGAGGCAGCCGTGGCCAAGGCGCAGGAGCTTGCGGGTGACCGCATGGTCGAGGTCGCCGCCGGCGACGTCGGTGGCCAGGTGCTTGCCGCGGGCCTGGTCGACGAGGTGCGCATGGACGTCGTACCCGTGGTGTTCGGGTCCGGCAAGCGCTACTTCGGGTCGGTCCACGCGCAGCACCTGTTGGAGGATCCTGACGTGGTGATTCAGGGCAACCGGGTGCTTCACCTGCGCTATCGGGTGCGCCGTTGACCGATCTGAGCGGGTACGCGAAGAAGTCCACCGCGAACGGTGACACAAGATCGGGCCTCCGGCCGCGTTGGCGCATCGCTGTCCCCGGTCGGGCGGCCGACGCCGATCCGCCCAGCACCTCACCTGCGGCAAGTTCAACTCAAGATCACTGATTGCCGGTTTCCGTCGTATCTTGGCCGACCGCGGCCGAGGGCGTGAGGCGTGTACGGAGCTGTACGGATAGTTCCGCCCCCTCTTTCCGGCACCCCGTACGGCTCGTGAGTGTGAGCTCACCGCCGCAGGCACAGGGCCTGGTGGCACCACAGAAAGGGACCCGATGTCCAAGCTCTTCGGGACCAGGAGAATCACGCCCGCCCTGACGGGCCTCGCCGTCGCGCTCGCCCTGACGGGGACAGCCGCCGGCGCCGTCGCCAGCTCCCAGAACGGCACCCAGACCAGCGCCCAGTTCTTCACCGGCGAGAGTACCCCGTGGACCGTCTCGACGGTCGCCACGTGGTCGAACGTCCCGACCGCCGTGACGAGCGTCACGGTGCCCGCGGGCACCACCCGGTTCGTCGACGCCCGGTTCACCGCCGAGTCCATCTGCGTCGGCGACCCGTCCGGCTGGTGCTCGGTGCGGATCGTGGCCGTCAACTCCGCGGGGACGACCGTGGAGCTCAACCCCGTCGCAAGCACCGACTACAGGTTCGACACGCCCGGCGGGGCCGAGGAGGCGCACTCCCTGGAGCGGTTCTCCCCGTCGCTGGGCCCCGGCACCTACACCGTGCGGGCGCAGGCGCTGCGGATGACCGGCATCAGCCAGTTCACCCTGGATGACCTCTCCTTCGCCGTGGGCCTGGTCAACCCCTGACCTTCCCCCTCCCGCCGGGCCGGACGGCCGCCGGAGGCGGCTCCCGGCCCGGCGGCTCCGCGCCCGGCCCGGAGATCCCGCGCGGGGCCGGTCGGGGGTCAGCGGCACGGTGGCCGGTGGTCGAGATCCGGCAGGTAGCGCCTCCACTCCGCCTCGGCGATGGGCGCGCCGGCGAGCGAGCAGACCCATCGGGAGACCCTGCCGGTGTCGATCTCCCACAGGCGGGCGGTGGCGTCGTTGCCGCCGGTGGCGAGGGTGTGCCCGTCGGAGCCGAACGCGACGGCCAGCACGCCGTCGGTGTGGGCGGTCAGCGTCGCGCTCCACGCGGCCTGCCGGGGCCGGGTGGTATCCCACAGCCGCACGGTGTGGTCGGTGCTCGCGCTGGCGAGGGTGCGCCCGTCCGGGCCGAACGCGAGCGCGTTGACGCGGCTGGTGTGGCCGTTCAGCGTGGTCAGGGCGGCGGGCCGGCGCGGGTCGCGCAGGTCCCACAGGCGGACGGTGTGATCGTCGCCCGCGGTGGCGAGGGTCCGCCCGCCGGGACCGAACGCGACCGCGTTGACGCTGTTGGAATGGGCTCCGATCGTCGCGAGCGGGACCGGCCGGCGCGGGTCGCGCAGGTCCCACAGGCGGACGGTGCGGTCGTCGCCCGCGGTGGCGAGGGTCCGCCCGCCGGGACCGAACGCGACCGCGTTGACCACGTCGGTGTGCCCGCGCAGGGTGGCGGCGCGCCGTGGCCGGCGGACGTCGGTGACGTCCCACACCCCGACGCCGGAGTCCTCGCCGACGGTGGCGAGGGTCGTGCCGTCCGGGCTGAACGCCAGACCGTACAGGTCGCCTGCCTTCAGGTCCAGGGCCGACAGCGGGGCCGGGCGGCCGGGCCGGGTGACGTCCCACAGGCGCAGGGTGTCGTCGAGACCGACGGTGGCCAGCACGGACGCCCCCGGCCCGAACGCCACCCCGGTCACCCCGTCGGCGTGGCCGGTCAGGGTCGCCGCCGGCCGGGGCCGGTGCGGGTCCGCGACGTCCCACAGGTAGGCGGTGCGGTGGCTGCCGGTGGCCAGAAGACGCCGGTCGGGGGTGAACGCCAGCGCGCTGACCTGGCCGTAGTGCCCGGTCAGGATCGGCTGCCGCAGGTCCCACAGCCGTACACTGGTGTCGGCCCCGCCGCTGACGAGGGTGCCGCCGCGCGGGTCGACGGCCACCGTGTAGACGACACCCGCGTGACCCGCCAGCGTCACCGGCGCGCTGACCCGCCGCGGGTCGCGGACGTCCCAGATCCGTACGCTCAGGTCGTAGCCGCCGCTGACGAGGGTGTGCCCGTCGCGGTCGAAGGCCAGCGCGACGACGCCGCCGCCGTGCCCGGTCAGCGTGGACAGCGGGCGTGCCGCCGCCGGGTCGCGCAGGTCCCACAGGCGGACGGTGTTGTCGAAGCCGCCGGTGGCCAGCACCCGGCCGCCGGGACCGAACACCGCCGAGAGCACCCGGTCGGTGTGGCCGCGCAGGTCGGGCAGGCGCCGCGGGCGGACGGGGTCGGCGACGTCCCACAGCCGGACCGGGTTGTCGAAGCCGGTGGCGGCCAGGATCCGGCCGTCCGGGCCGAACGCCACGTCGGAGGCGCCTTTCGGGAAACCCCGCAGGACGGCGGCCGGTACGGGCCGGCGGGGGGCGGAGACGTCCCACAGCCGGACGGTGCGGTCGTAGCTCGCCGTGGCGAGGACCCGCCCGCCTCGGCCGAACGCCGCGCCGATGATGCCCGCGGCGTGGCCGGTGAGCGTCGCCAGCGCCACCGGGCGCCGGGGGTCGGAGACGTCCCACAGCCGGGCGGTGCGGTCGTCTCCGGCGGTCGCCAGGATCCGCCCGTCCGGGCCGAACACCGCCGAGGTGACGCCGGCGCCGTGGCCGGTCAGCGTGGCCAGGGGCACGGGGGGACGCGCGCCGACGGTCCGCCACAGCCGGACCGTCCGGTCCAGGCCGGCGGTGGCCAGCAGGCTCCCGTCCGGGCTGAACCGGGCGGCGTAGACCGCGCTGGTGTGCGCGGTCAACCGGGTGGCGTACGGGGCGGCGTAGGTGCTCAGCAACGCGCCGCGCGACTCGGGGGTGGGCGCCAGACGGTACGCGGCCAGGCTCAGCTGCGCCGAGAGCGCCGGGTCGGCCGGGCGCAGCGCGGTGGCCTCGTTGGCGACCTTCCCGGCCAGCGCGGTGTCGCGCTGCGCCCGCAGGGTCTGCTCGCCGCGGACCGCGACGACGACGGCGACGGCCGTGAGCAGCAGCAGCACGGTCAGGCCCGCGACGAGCCGCCGCAGGCGGCGGGCGCGACGCCGGGCGGCCCGCTGCTCGGCGAGCTCGCGCGCGGCGGAGGCCTCCAGGAACTCGCGGGCCACCGGGCCGGGGGCGGCGTGCGGACCGGCGGTCCGCGCCCACTCCCGCGCCACCGCGAGCCGGGCGCCCCGGTACAGCGCGCCCGCGTCGCGGTGCTCGCGATCCCAGGCCACGGCCGCCTCGTTGAGCCGGCGTCCGGTGAGCAGGCCGGCCCGGTCGACCTCCAGCCAGCCGCGCAGCAGCGGCCACGCGGTGAGCAGCGCCTCGTGGCTGATACCGACCGTCTCGGCGTCGCGGGTGACCAGCCGCTGTTCGACGAAGCGCCCGATGACGTCGCTCACCTGCCCGGCCGGGTCGCCGCACTCGGCGAGCAGGTCGGCGGTGGGCACCCGGCGCCGGGTGTCCACCGTGCCGGGGGAGACGTGCACCAGGCTGAGGAACAGCCGCCGCGCCAGGTGACGCTGAGACTCGTCGAGGGCCTCGTAGACCGCGTCGGCGCTGGTCGCCACCGCGCGGTCGATGCCTCCGACGGCACGATAGTCGGCGATCGTCAGCCGCCGGTCGCGGCTGTGCTGCCAGGTGGCGTACAGCGCGTGAGACAGCAGCGGAAGCGCACCGGCCGCGTGCTCGGGGGAGTCCCGGCCGTCTCCGCCGCGCGGGGCGACCTCGCCGACCAGCAGCTCGACCAGGCCCTCCTCGACCTCGACCCCCGCCTTGCGGGCGGGCTCGACGATCGCGCGGCGCAACTCGGCCGCGCTCATCGAGCCCACGGTGAGCTGATCGGCCCGCACCGCCGCGACCAGTTCGGGGTAGCGCAGCGCCGGAGCGTAGAAGTCCGCGCGCAGCCCGATGACGACGCGCGCCACGCCCTGCCCGGCCGCCGCGCACAGCGCGGTCACGAACGCGCGCCGCTCCGCGTCGTCGGCGCACGCGGTGAACAACTCCTCGAACTGGTCCACGACCAGCAGCAGGCGAGACCGCTCCCCGGCCGCGGCGTACGCGGCGGCGCGCGCCGGATCGGCGCGCACCCGGACGGCCACGTCGCCCGAGGGCAGGCCGGCCGCGGCGGCCAGCCGATCGGCGAGCTCGTCGCACGGGCGCACGCCGGGGGTGAACAGCTCCACCGACCAGCCGGGACCGAGAAGCCCGTCGTGACGCACCGCGTGGACCAGTCCGGCGCGCAGCAGCGACGACTTGCCCGATCCGGAGGCCCCGACGACGACCTGGACACCCGCGGCGCCCGCGGGGTCCTGGTCCGCGGCGGCCAGGCGATCGACCAGTTCGCGGGTCAGCACCTCACGCCCGAAGAACCACTCCGCGTGCTCGGGCTCGAAACCGGCCAGGCCCCGGTACGGCTCCGGGTCCCGCGGCCGGCGGCCCGGCGTGCGCCTGACCCGCTGCCAGGCCGACAACCACCGCGCGACCAGCGCCGGATCGTCGGCCCCGCAGGCCGCCAGGACCCGTACCAGCAACTTGCGCGACGAGGTGGAGGGCAGTCCCCGCCCGGCGAACCAGTCGCCGATCGTGCTGTGGTTGCCGAAGGTGTCGGATCTGGCCGCCACCTGGCGGACCGTCAGCCCGGCCCGCAGCCGCAGCAGCGTCAGCTCGCGGGCGAAATCCTCCCGCGCCCCGATCCGTTCCGGATTCGGCGCCTCCGTCTCCGGCGAACCTGGCACAGGCACGGCGCCGTCCTCTTTCGCTCTCGCCCGGATGCCCCCGACGGCATGCCACACGCAAACGCGCCCTCAATGTAAACACCGCTCGATGTTCGCGCAATCGCCTCGAAGGCCACCGAGGTGGCGGCGTGCAATGAAGATCCTGCAGGGCCGTCCTCGCCTGCCGAGTCCTGAGGACGAACAGTTCGTCGCGCGGACGGCCACCACGTGACCGGCCACGCTCGGCCGGCCGCTCACCCGCGGCCCCACCCGCGGGCTTCTTGCCTGCCCGCAGCGGCTGCCCGGTCGTGCCTTCACCCTCGGCAGGGAGGCATTACGCACCCTGCCGGCCCGCCACGGCCTCACCTTTCGGGCCCGTCGGTTGTGCCCGTCCCACTTCGGGTGCCCGGCGGGGAACTTCGCACGGGTCGGCACCAGCACCGGCGCGCCTTTGACCGCACGCGGCCGTTGCGTGGGCAGCTCGGCCAGGGGTGTCTCGGCCAGGGGTGTGCGGTCGGCCCCCCTTCATTGGCGCGCGGCAGTCCAAGATCACCCTTAATGCCAGTTTTCGTGCCGATGATCCTCAATGGCCAATTCTTTGCCACCGTGTCGGATCGAGGGCGAGTCGCTCGCGAACAGGCGAGAGGCGGCCGGATCGGGCTGTGTTGCTCTCGGCGTCGAGATCATCGAAGACGTCCGGTCCGGCCGGGGCCGGCAACGCACAGGTCCTCGGCTTGAACCAGGTGCGAATCGAACGCCTCCCCGTGGATAACTTCGAATTCAAAGCATGTACGATCGCAGAATGAGTGAAGCGGCGTCAGGCCTGAGCGCGGAGAAACTCGGGGCGTACTTCGCGCTGGTGGAGGTCAGCAGCCTTCTTCAGTACGCGGTGGACGAGCACCTGCGCATCGACGGTGACCTCAGCTATGTGCAGTTTCAACTCCTCGCCCGGCTCGTCGACGCGCCCGGGGGCAAGCTGCGGATGACCGACCTGGCCGACGGTGTCGTGTACAGCCGCAGCGGGCTGACCTATCAGGCGGGCTTGCTGGACAAACGCGGCCTGATCACCCGTTCGCCGTCGCCGGACGACGAGCGCAGTGTCATGGTGGCGGTCACCGACGTCGGCCGCGACCTGGTCGCCCGGGTGCTCCCGGGGCATGTCGACCGCGTCCGGCACCTGTTGTTCGAACCCTTGACCGGCGACGACGTCACCGCCCTCAACGCCGTCCTGGGCCGGGTCCGCGACCACATGCGCGCCGCTCCGCCCCGCTCCGCCAAGCCTCGCGCTCGGCGCAACCAGACCGACTGAGGCAGGGAGAGCGATGGACCGCGCGTTGCTGGCGGACTTTCTCCGGGCTCGCCGGGAAACGCTGCAGCCGGAGGAGGTGGGGCTGCCGCGGGGCGCCCGGCGTCGTACCGGTGGGCTGCGGCGCGAGGAGGTCGCGGTGCTGGCCGGCATGTCGGCCGACTACTACAGCCGGCTTGAGCAGAAGCGCGGCCCGATGCCGTCCGAGCAGATGCTGGCCGCCGTGGCCCAGGCGTTGCGGCTCAGCCCGAGCGAGCGGGAACACCTGTTCGCCCTTGGCGGGCACGCGGCTCCGCGGCGTACCCTTCCGGACGACCGGGTCGGTCCGGCCATCAGGACCATCGCGGAGCAGCTCTCGGACACGCCCGTGATCGTGTTCTCCCGGTTCGGTGAGGCGTTGCTGCAGACCCCGGCGGCGGTGGCACTGTTCGGTGATTACACCCGTTTCGACGGCCTGTCGCGCTACCTGGTCTATCGCTGGTTCACCGACCCGGCCCAGCGGGCCATCTATCCGCCCGAGGACCATGACGTACGCGGCCGGGTCTTCACCGTGGACCTGCGGGCGGCGTACACGACCGATCCGGCGGGCACCGCCGGGGAGATCGTCGATGCGCTGCTGGCGGTCAGCCCCGAGTTCGCCGAGGTCTGGCGGCGGCACGAGGTGGACGTCACCCATCACCACGAGCTCAAACGCTACCGGCACCCGGACCTGGGCGAGCTGGAGTTGTACAGCCGGCGGCTGGTGGAGGTTGCGTCCACGGAGGTGGTGTACGAGTTTCCCCAGCTAGTGGGCGTGGCGCCGTGAAATGAGGACGGCCATCGCGTGATCCTTCGAGTGCGAAG
>NZ_JBHMBS010000057.1:0-20882 GCF_042428775.1 Streptosporangium vulgare
AATCGCAGCATCCTGGACGCGGGCTGGGGGGTGTTCCTGACGATCCTCCGCTCGAAGGCTGAAAGCGCCGCGAAGGAGATGATCGCGGTGAACCCCGTCAACACCTCCCGCACCTGTGCCCGATGCGGGCACTGCGCGAAGGAGAACCGCCCCACCCAAGCCGAGTTCCACTGTCAGCGGTGCGCACACGTCGCGCACGCCGACGTGAACGCGGCCAAGAACATTCTCAGGGCAGGGCTTGCCCTTCGCCACGTCGCGCAAGCGGCTTAACGAGAAGCCGCTCCCTTCAGGGAGCGGAGGAGTCACGAGGTTCGTCCATGTCCCGCGCCGACGCGTGGCGCCCGCGCGCCGGCGATGAAAGTTTCCTCGGCCCCGCGTGCGCAGGTGGGGCCGAGGGCGGGCCGTGAAGGGTCTTCGCGGCCGTCCCAAGCGGGCCCCGCCGGGGGACGAACTCTCCCTCTCACCAGCCGAAAGACGCCGGCGGCGGGCACCGTGGGCGTGATCGGACCCTCGGCGGGGACGGGTGTTCCCGCGCGCCGCGGCGGGGGGGTCACGCCAGGCCGGGAGCGGGCGCCTTGACTTGCATGGTCGAGCGAACTTGGCTCATTGAAACCACGTGAACGACCTGGGGTTTCAAGGTGCCCGGCTCCGCTCCGGCGCCCGGGAAGGAGGCAGGAAGATGACCTTGCGACAACGGCGCCTGGCGTTTCTCGGGGGTGCGGTGGGAGCCCTCTGTCTGGCGGCGGGCCTCGTCACGGCACCGGCCTCCGCGGCGGCGGGCTGCCAGGTCGCCTATTCGGTGGGCTCCCAGTGGAACGACGGGTTCAGCGCGTCCGTCTCGATCACCAACCTGGGCGACCCGATCACCGGCTGGCAGTTGAAATGGTCGTTCCCGGCCGGACAGGCCGTGACGCAGGGCTGGAACGCGACCTTCTCCCAGAGCGGCGGCACGGTGACCGCCACGAACGCCTCCTTCAACGGCGACCTGCGGACCGGTGGCGTCGCGCTGATCGGCTTCAACGGAAGCTGGAGCGGGTCCAACCCCGCGCCCACCTCCTTCACCCTCAACGGGGTCGCGTGCACGGGGTCGGTCACCGGCTCGCCGTCGCCGAACCCGACGCCCACCCCGACACCGACGCCCACCCCGTCCACCCCGCCGGTCAACACCACCGGCCTCGTCGGCTGGGCGACCCAGGGCGGCGGCACGACCGGTGGCGGCAACGCGGCCACCACCACGGTGACGAACTCGTCGGCCCTGACCAGCGCGGCCTCGGGGACGGGCGCGTCCGTGATCCGGGTGTCGGGCACGATCTCCTGCTCGGGCATGCTGAGGGTCGGCTCCAACAAGACGATCATCGGTAACCCCGGCGCGGCGATCGTCGGCTGCGGCCTGAACGTCTCCGGCGCGTCCAACGTGATCATCCGGAACCTCACCTTCAGGAACTGGAACGACGACGCGATCAACGTCCAGAACTCGACCCGGGTCTGGATCGACCACAACACGCTGTCCAACGGCTACGACGGCGCCATCGACATCAAGCGCGCCAGCGACTACGTCACCGTGTCGTGGAACCACCTGTACGCCCACGACAAGGCCATGCTGCTCGGGCACAGCGACGACAACGGCGCCGAGGACAGGGGTCACCTGCGCGTGACCTACCACCACAACCGGCTCGACGGCATCACCCAGCGCGGCCCCCGGGTGCGCTTCGGCAATCCGGTGCACGTCTACAACAACTACTACTTCAATGTCAGCGGGTACGGGGTCGCCTCCACCGAAGGCGCCGGCGTGCTGGTCGAGGGCAACTACTTCGAGAACGTCGGCGACCCGTTCCACCTGGGCGAGGCCGCGTCCGGTCCCGGCACCCTGGTGGCCCGCAACAACTATCTGACCGGTTCCGGCAGCGGGCAGCAGGGTGGTTCGGTGGCTTCCATCCCGTATTCCTACAGCCTCGACGCGGCGTCCTCCGTCAAGTCCGTCGTCATCTCCGGTGCGGGAGCAGGAAAGATCAATCTTTGAACGACCGTGAGGCCGATCTCCAGGAGCGTCTCACCCGCCCCGGCCGGTGTCCGTGCCCCACGGGGCCGAACCGAGGAAGTGCCGGCCCGGGGCGGGGAAGAGAGGAAGACGAAGATCGCTTGGCGCCTTGACGCTCCCGATGGTGCTCCTTAGCATTCTCCCACCGATATCGGGAGCGGGCCGATCGGTGACGACTCTCGACATGGCACTCGATCCACCAATTCGGTCGGGTGCCATATTGGTGTGCGTCTCGACGGCAACGTGGTGGGCGGGGGGAGTCGGCTCGAACGAGTCGTTCGGCCGCGGCGGGCATCGCCGGCGCGGCGGTCGGCTCGCCAGGTTCATCCCCCAAGTCGGACCACACGCCGGGTTCTGTGCGGTTCCCGTGCGAGGCGGACCGCGATGACCGGTGGTCGGAAGGTGAGTGACCTGAAGGTCTGCTTCTCGGGTCCCCGGTCGGGGCGGTGGCCCATAACGGTCGGTCAGAAGAACGTGCTGGAGTGGATCCGTCCGGACCTGCCGGGGCCGGCCGACATCCTGTCGACGATGGTGCGCGTGCCCCGGGGAAGCACCATGGACGCGGTCGGCGCGGCTCTGGGCGCGCTGATCGGGCGCCAGGAGGCGCTGCGGACCCTTGTGCGCGACGGCGAGCAGTTCGTGCGCGCGTCGGGAACGCTCGTCGCCGAGGTGGCCGAGGCCACGGGCACCGGCCACGGCTGGTTCCCGCCCGGCCGGGCCTTCGATCCCGCCGTCGACCTCCCGATCAGGGTGAGCGTGGTGACCCGGTCGGGATCCCCGTTCCTGGTCGTCCTGCACGTGTCGCACGTGGCGGCGGACCTGTCGGCGATGACGATCCTGCGCGCCGAGCTCGCCGCCCTGCTGGCGGGCCGGTCGCTTCCCGTCGCCGCGTACCATCCCGCCGACCAGGCCGTCTACGAACACACCCCGGCCGGGCGGCGCCGGCTGGAGGGCTCGGTCAGGTACTGGGCCCGCCAGGTGGCCGAGAAGCCGTTGTGCGCGCTCGGCCTGCCCTCGCGTTTTCCCGGCGCCCGCGGCCATCATCACGTCCTGCTGGGCTCCCGGCCCGCCGCGAAGGCACTGGCCCACGTCGCGGCGAACACGGGCGCGCGGCCGTCGGCGGTCGTGATGGCCGCGTTCGCGGCGCTCCTGACGAGCTGGACCGGAGCCCCGGAGTGCCAGCTGCACTGCCTGTGCAACAACCGTTTCTCCCCGGAGCTGCGCGACTACGTCGGCACGGTGGCCCAGGAGACGATCATCCCGTACTCCGCGTCGCCCTCGTTCCTGCGGTCGGTCTCCCAGACGAACGCCGCGGCCCTGGCGGCCTACAAGTACGGCCGGTACGACCCGGCCCGGCTGTCGGAGGCGAAGGGCGAGGCGGAACGGGCCCGAGGCATGCGCTGTCACCGGGACGTGGTCGTCAACAACACGACCGGCCACTCGCAGGTGATCCTGCCGGAGGCCGGAGTGGAGCCCGGTACGGGCGACCGCGTGTTCGGCGCCCCCGCGGAGTTCGACGTCTACCGGCTGGACGGCACGCTCGGCTGCGGACTCGGTCTCGACGCCCGCCTGGCCACCGCCGACGAGACCGCCGCCCTCCTCGGCGGGGTCGAGCGGCTCATCGTCGCCGCGGCCGGCGGCGACGTCGATCCGGCGGACTTCGGCATCCCCCCGGCGCGACGCGGGCCGGGCTGGATACGTACCCGCTCGTGCTGGATCGACCTCGCCGGCGTCCAGGCCGCGGCGGACCTCGCCCTCGGCCCCGGCGTCGCGCGGATCGAGGCCGTCGGCGACGAGCTCGTCGCCCGGGTCGGGCGCGACACCGACGTCTCCGCCGCCGCCGAGGCGGTGGTCGACGCGGTCCTGCGCGAGGGACGCCACGGCGTGGTCGCCCCCGGCGACTACGTGCGGACCGTCGGCTGAGGACGACCGGCGCGGTGACCCGGGCCTCCCGGGCGAGATCTCGCCGGATGGAGTCCCACGGTCCCGGGTGTGGCGACGGTGTGGAGGTATGGGGCAGGTAGCGTGCAAACCATCGTGCGGATGAGGCATCGCCCTTACCGTCGCGAGGTATGCAGACAGCCTGGCGGCGCGGGTCCTGTTCGGCGACGGCTCGTTTCCCGTAGTCGACCCGCGGCTCGCGGACCTGGCGATCGACCGCCCCCACCGGTGACGCCGACCGGCTCGCCCCGGTGACGGGCGGGCGTGAACGCGCGCAACCCTGTGCGGCCGACCAACGCCGCAACGGGTTCCGTCGGTCGGGATCGGGACCTTCCCCGTCCGGGCGGCTCAGGATGTCGTCAGGTAGCCGGCGAGTCGGTGCCGCAGGGCCTACCAGGCCTAACCCCCTGATGCTCTCCATCGGCCGCCACCACGTCCGGCCGCGGCCCGCCCCGTCCCCGGGGTCTCCGAGCCACCTGCGGGAGGCGCCCCTCCGACCATGCGGGACGACCGGCCCGCCCTCCCGGACGGCACCGGGGGCATGGGCGCGATCGTGTTCTACCGGCGCCCTTCAGGCGTTCCGCGGGGCGGGCCCGGCGCGGCCGGCGCGGTCACCGTTTCCGATGCCGTCACCGTTCCCGGCGCCGTCGCGGTAGGCGCTCGGGCTCACGCCCAGGACGCGTTTGAAGGCCGAGCTGAAGCCGAACGCGTCGGAGTACCCCACCCTGCGGGCCACCGTGGCGACGGTCGCGGCGGGCTCGGCGAGCATGTCGGCGGCGAGCGCCATCCGCCACTCCGTCAGGTACGTCATCGGCGGCTCACCCACGAGTTCGGTGAACCGCCTGGCCAGGGTGGTGCGTGAGACGCTCGCGGCGGTCGCGAGGGAGGCGAGCGTCCACGGCCTGGACGGGTCGTCGTGGATGGCGCGCAGCGCCGGTCCGGCCACGTCGTCGCTCAGGGCGGCGTACCAGCCGGGGCTGACCGCCTCCGGCCGGTCGAACCAGTCGCGCAGCGTGCACACCAGCAGCCAGTCGAGCAGCCGGTCCAGCACGATCTGGTGCCCGGGGCGACCGGAGAGGAGCTGCGCCTCGAGGTACGTGCCCATGGTGCCGCAGTCGTGATCGTCCGGCACGACGAGCACGGGGGGCAGCACCCGGACCAGGCGGCGGGCGACCTCGCCGTTGACCCGGTACGACCCGGCCAGCAGGATGGTCTGACCGGTGAGGTCCCCGGCGCCGTCGCCGGGGACCTCCAGCGCCGGACGCGGTGTCTCGGTGTCGGCGAACACGAACGGCTCCGGCCCGCGCACGATCGCCGCCTCGCCCAGCCGCACCCGCCGGGCGTCGTCCCCCTGGACGATCCAGCCCTCGCCGCGCAGGGGGACGCAGAGCGTCAGGGAGGGGCCGTCGGCGAACCTGAGCGCCCACGGCGGCGACAGCACCGACGCGCCGAAGACGGAGCCCTCGCCGCGCACCCCCCGCAACAGGTCGTCGTACGGGTCCATGGCGCTCACGATAACCGGACGACCGGGCGGGCGCGGCGTACGCCCGGGGAGGGGCCACGACGACGGGACGATCGGACAGGTGCGGCGTACGCCCGGCCATGGGCGGGCGGCTCCCCGCGCGGTTGGCTCTGTGACATGAACGAGATCCTGATTCTTGGCGCGACGGGCAAGACCGGCCGCAGGCTGGTGCGGCACCTGCGCGCGACGGGAGAGCGGGTACGGCCCGCGTCCCGCTCCAGCGAGGTGCGGTTCGACTGGTCGGAGCCCGCCACCTGGGAGGACACGCTGCGAGGCGCCGAGGCCGTGTACCTGGTGGCGCCCGACGACCCCGCCCCGGTCGGCGACTTCGTCAAGCGGGCCACGGACGTCAGGCGTTTCGTGGTGCTGTCCGGCCGGAGCTTGGACCTGGTCGGCGAGGACTTCGGCCAGGGCATGGCCGCCGCGGAGCGGGCCGTGCGCGACTCGGGGGCGGAGTGGACGATCCTGCGGGCGAACAACTTCAACCAGAACTTCGACGAGGACCTGTGGCACGCGCCGCTGCGCGCGGGACGGCTGGCGTTGCCGATCGGCGACGTGCCCGAGCCGTTCGTCGACGCCGACGACGTCGCCGCGGTCGCCGCGGCCGTGCTGACGGGGGACGGGCACGCGGGGCGGACGTACGACCTGTCGGGGCCGCGTGGGCTGACCTTCGGCGCGGCCGTCGAGGTCATCGCGCGGGCCGCGGGCCGGTCCATCGAGTACGCCGAGCTGACCCCGGAGGACTACCGGGCCGAGCTACACGCCCAGGGATACCCGGTGGCCGCGGTCGACGCGCTGGACGCCCTGTTCGCCCTGCACCGCGCCGGTCACACGGCCGAGCCCGCCGACGGGGTCCATCGGGTGCTCGGCCGCCCTCCGCTCGCGTTCGAGGACTACGTGAACCGGGTCGCCGCCACCGGCGCCTGGGCGTGACACCGCGGACGCGGTGAGCGGTCGGCCCCGGTGTCACTTCTGGTGAGCGTTCTCACCGCGGGGGCGGTGAGAACGCTCACCGCCCCCGCGGATCCGCGGACGGTCAGCCGCGCCGCCACTTCTGGTTGGCGCCGCCGTTGCACTCCCACAGCTGCAGCGGCGTGCCGCCACCACCGAAGCCGGTGACGTCCACGCACTTGTTGGCCTGCGGGTTGACCAGGTCACCGGCACCGCTGAGGACGAACTGCTGGGCCGGGTTGCCACTGCAGTTGGCGAGCTGGATGGCGGCGCCGTTGGCGGTGGAGCCCCAGGCCACGTCCATGCAGAGGCCGAAGGCGCGGACGGTGCCGTCGCCGGGGAACGTCCAGTTCTGCGCGGCGGTGCCGTTGCAGTCCCACAGCTGCAGGCGCTGCCCGTCGGCGCCGTTGCTGTTGGGCACGTCGATGCACCTGTCCTGCCAGCCGATGAGCCGGCTGGTGTTCCCGCCCCCGGTGGTGGTCAGGCTCAGGCCGTACGCGCCGAGGATCTCGTTGACCGGCTGGTAGAAGGTGTTGCCGCCGGTCGAGCAGTTGCCGGAGCCGCCGGAGGTGACGCCCTGCGCCTGGTCGCCGGTGATCCAGGCGCCGCCCGAGTCACCGCCCTCGGCGCAGGCGCTGGTCTGGGTGAGCCCGTAGACCAGGGATCCGGAGTAGTTGACGGTCACGTTCTTGGCCTGGATGACGCCGCAGCGCCAGCCGGTGGTGCGCCCTGAGCGGCAGATGGAGGCGCCCACCACGGCCTCCTGGGAACCCGCCACGGCGACGTTGCCGCCGCCGTAGTTGTTGACCCACGGGCGGGGCGTCCAGTTCCCGTTGGTACGGACCCAGGCGTAGTCGTTGCCGGGGAACGACGAGCCGGCGAAGGTGCCCTGGCTGACGTTGTTGTAGCCGAGGGTGGGGCTGCCGGTGCCGCCACAGTGCCCGGCGGTGACGAAGCCGCCGTTGTTGACCGCGAAGCCCACCGAGCAGAGCGTGTTGCCGTTGATGACGTACTGGTCGCCGCCGCGGATGTCGTACAGCGGCTTGGGCGCCTCGCCGACGGAGATCCGCACCTCGGCGGCGTCGACGGCGCCCGCCTTGACGAACCGTTCGGCGGCGGCGCGGTCGGCGGCCGACACCACCACGGTGTTCGCGGCGACGTCCACGTACCAGCTGTGGATGTCCTTGCCCGCGACGTCGGCGGCGCGGTCGAGCGCGGCCTTCGTGGTGGCGAGCTGCTTCTCGCTGCGGGGGACGGGCACCGGCAGCGCGCCCGCCGCCCGGACGAGGTCGGCGTCCCCGTTGTTCAGGACGCCGACGCTCAGCCGTCCCTCGCCGGGGGTGAACCACGCTCCGGCGAACCGGCCGGCGAGGCGGCTGCGAAGCTGCCGCTCCACCACGGTCGCCCCGGCCTCGTGGGCCTGGCGGACGCGAGCCTGTGTGGGGGTCAGGCCGAGGTCTCGCTTCATCGCCTGCTCGGCGGTGGCCACTTTGGACGGGTCGGGGCTGGGGTCGGGTACCGCGGCGGCCTGTGCGGTCGCGGAAGGGACGACGAGCGCGGCGGCGAGCACCGCCACGCTGGTCAGCACGGTGAATCTCACGGCTGGTCCTTTGGGGGCCGGGGGGTGGACGAGGCGTGAGAGCGCTCTCTCGAAAGAAACTTTTCATTTGTCGCGGTCGAAGTCAATATCAACTCTGACTGCATATGACTGAATCTGATCAGAATTTTCGGCGACCGTGAGCCCACGCTGAGCGACCGGGGTCACGGACGTCAGCGGTTCAGAGCGCGTCAGGACGCGTCAGGGTGCGCCGTGTCACGGGGGATCGCAGGGGGCGCGGGGTGTTCGGCGGGGTCTCCGGGGCGCGTCAGGACGCGCCGTGCCGCGCGGAGGATCGCAGGGCCCCCAGCAGGACGTCCGGGGTGTCGGTGAAGAGGCGGATCGTGGTGGCCTCTGCACGGCCGCCGAGGGGACGGACCACGGTGACCGGCTCGGTCAGCTCGACGACCACGTTGGTCTGGGAGGACACCACCACGCTGAGCCGCGAGCCCGTCAGGGTGACCATGCCGCTCTCGTTGTAGTCGCGCGACAGCCGCACCGAGGAGATCAGGTCGCGGGGGACGCGCAGGTCGAAGTACACCCCGGAGCGGACGCGCAGCTCCCCGGGAGTCACGACGTGGGGACGGGTGACGCCGGCCGCGCCGAGCATGAACACGTACACGATCCCGTAGACGTCGGCCACCAGCACCGCGACGCGCAGCCCGTGCGGCACGTCGAGCGCCCTCAGCAGCAGCTCGATCCCCACCGTCTCCACGACCATCACGAACAGGAACACCAGCAGGATCGGCGACTGCTCCCGCGCGTACGGCGCGGCGGTGGCGCCGGGCGGCACACCGTCGCGGCGGCGCGCGATCCACAGGGCGATGCTCGCCAGGCCCTTGATCTCGAATCCCACGAGCCTGCGCACCTGCACGGGCACCAGGAGGCGGAAGGTCGCCACGAGCGCCGCCCGCCGGTCGGCGCCGCCCCGGCGCTCGGCCCTGAACAGCCGGTACGCGGTCACCACCTCCAGGACGAGCATCGACGCGACGACCAGCTCCGCCACCACGATCACCGGGCCGGGCAACGGCACCCCCGACACCAGCAGGACCACGAGCAGCATCTCCACGGGGATGACGGCGAACAGCGCGGCACGGGCGGCCCGAAGCATCAGGTTCTCTCCCTCAGTGTCGTCATGACCAGCTGGAACACCTCGGCCTGGGCGGGGGAGACCTCGGCGTACATCGTCTCCAGCCACCGCCCGCCGTCCGGCCTCTCCGCCGGGCCGGAGCCGGGCGGGCGCGGGGGGCCGGGGGGCGGGTCCAGGTTCGCGACCATCGCCGCGGCCATCTCGCCGGGGAGGTGGCCGACGAGGTCGGCGGCGAGCGCGGCGACGCGGGGATCGCCGGGATCCGCGTCCGCGAGCTCGTCCAGCCGCCGGTAGAGGTCGTGTCCCCGCGCGAGCGCGTCGGGTTCGGTGAGCGGGCGCATCAGGTCGAGCACCTGTGCCCGGCCCGACGGGTCGGCCACGGTGTCCACCAGTGCCAGCAGTTCGCGGTCGATCTCGGCGAACCTCGACCCCGTGGCGGGAAGGTCGCGGAGCACCGCCGCCATCGCGGGGGAGACCATCGAGTCGGGGTGCGGGTCCGCCTCCGCCAGCAGCGCGGCCAGCCGGTCCCGCCTGGCGCCGATCGCCTCCTGCTGCCTGGCCAGGTCCGCGTCCAGTTCCACGAGCACCTCGCGCAGCTCCTTGCCCCGGTCGTCGGCGAGCACGTCGCGGATCTCGTCCAGCGACAGGCCGAGCTCGGCGAGCCGGCGCACCCGGGCCAGGACGACCGCGTCGCGCAGCCCGTACTCCCGGTAGCCGTTGGCCAGGCGTACGGGCTCGGGGAGAAGACCCAGGTGGTGGTAGTGGCGCACGGTCCGGGCGGACACCCCGACCAGCGCGGCGAGCTCGCCGATCCGCATGCCCTCATTAGAAACGTTGACGCTACGGCAAGGTCAAACCCGCGATCGATGTCCGTTCCGGCTCAAGGCGGCCAGAGCGGAGCCGCTGGGCTGGAGAGTGTCAGATCGATCCGGACGATCCGGGGTGGAGTTGTTTGAATTCAGGTGGCATTTTCGGTGGATCTTGGTGTTGTGGCCGTGCCGCTCGGTGCGGGGAGAGCCGCAAGGTGGTCTTGGAGTTCGGCGTGGCGGAACTGGTAGATCGGGCCGACGGTGCGGAGCAGCCCGAGGCGGTGGGCGTCGTCAAGGAACGCCATCAGCTTGCGGGGGAGATGCTTCTTCTTGGCCAGTCGCCAGACGGCGATGGTGTAGGCCAGCCAGGCACGGTGGTTTCCCTTCGCGATCCCGAACGCGATCCCGGCCGCGATCCCGATCGCGATCCCGACCGTGAGCCCGTCCGCGATCCCACCGGCGATCCCGCCCGCGATCCCGAACGGGAGCCCGAACGTCATGGTTCGCAGCAGTGTCAGGGTTCTGTCGGCTTTCCAGCTCGTCAGCGGTGTGGTCGCGACCGTGGAGGACGCGGGCTGTTCCGCCCACTCCATGACTCCGGCCGCGAGCACGGCCGCGAGCACGGACGTGAGCACGACCGCGAGCCCGACCGTGAACCCGGTCGCGAGCCCGATGGTGAGCCCGACCACGAGCCCGGCCGCGAGCACGACCGCGAGTACGCCCCCGAGCACGTTTCGCATGTGTTCGATGAGGTCGGCTGGGCTTCCCGGCAGATGAAGATCGGCATGCCCGGGGGTCTCGCTGAACCAGGTACCGCCCGCGAGTCCGGCCGCGATCCCGAACCCGAGTCCGATCATGACCCCCTCCCTGATCCCGCCCGCGAGTCCGACCGCGAGTCCGACCGCGATCCCGCTGAGGAGTCCGACCTGCCAGGTGACGCGGCGGCGTTCGCCATGGGGGATGGTGTGTTGGGCGAGGTGCCACCAGGCCAAATCGTAGGTGTCGTGGTCTTGCAGCACGCGGGCCAGGTACGTCAGGTGGTCGCGAGCGCGGTCGGGGTTCCAGGCGATGCGGGGCCGGAAATGGCCGGCGGGGCTGCGGCTGGGGAGGCGGTCGTTGATGACGGCGGCGATGAGATGGTCGAACAGGTGAGCCCGCAGCGTCGCGTCCTGCTGGGCCAGGGGGCCGGTCAGCGGGACGGGGTCGGCGGCAGGGGTGATGTGGACGGTGCGGATCAGCCACAGTCCCAGCGCGGTTTCCGCCAGCCGACTCAGGCCTGGGCGGGAACCGTCACGCAGCGCGGCCCAGATCGGGGCCCAGTCGTGGCGGGGCGTCGGTGGCAGGGTGGTGCGCAGGTAGGTCTCGGCGTCGTCGGGAGTGATGGCGGCCGGAGCGATGACCGCGGCGGCGGTCAGTACGTCCCCGGCCTGCCTGACCGCTTGGTCGTATTCGGTGGTGCGGCTGGTGAGGATGAACTGATCGCCGGAGGCCAGCCACCGATTCAACGCCGAGATCACCGCGATGCGGGCTTGTGGCGGAATTTCGTCCAGGCCGTCCAGGATGGGCAGGATGTGGCCGTGATCGAGCAGAGCCTTGGCGGCGCCTGTCCCGAACTGCGGGGCGGTCAATGCCGGGTAGTCCGAAGGCAGGCGGGTGGCGAGCCAGTCATGCAGCCGCAGATGGGCGGTGGTGTCCCAGCCGTTGACGGGTACCAGCACCGGCACCGGATCAGCCTCGTCACGTTCCGGGCTCGCCAGGTGCAGCAGCAGTTGGATGGCCAGGGTGGTCTTGCCGCTGCCGGGTCCCCCGGTGATGACCAGCCGCCGGCGCCGCAACCCTTGAAAAGCACGAACCAGCTTGGGGATCTGGTCGCTGGATCCGCTGAACGTCAACAGGTTCTCGCCGACCAGCCGGGGATGGTCCATCACCCCGGCGTCGTCGACCAGGTGCCAGGAGATCGGGATCGGCTCGGGATCATCCAAGGACCGGATGGCCGCCTCGGTACGCCACTGCTGGAAGACCAGGCCGGTCAGCGCTTTCTTGGCTGCTGCGATGGTTTCTTCGGGGTCGGTCGGCGTCGGGGTTGAGCGGGCAAGGCGGTCGGCGAGCATCCCGTAGAGCGTCAGGGCGAGGCTGCTCAGTGCGAGGAACGCGCCGATCACGCTGGCTGACTGGTCGGCCACTTCCAGCTTGTCCCGGGTGAACAGGTAGAAGCTCATCGCACTCACCGTGGTGATGAACACGATGAAGCCGATCCATTTCAGAACGCGTCCTGACATGACCTCATCATTCCGTGACCGCAAGATCACATGAAGCGATACAAAGTGTGCGGGCACGGTGTGATCGGAATCGTTAGGCGGCTGTCACTCACTGTGGAACGGGCTGAGACGGCGGCGGGGATGTCCAGCCACTCGCAGGCCCTGGTGAAGGCCTCGGAGACGAACACCTTCCCGCCGTCGACGACGATCGTGTTCGGGACGATCGCCGGCTTGGCCGCCGCCGGCTCCATCCGCGCGTCGATGTTCACCAGCCGCGCGTGCGGCAATCGAGAGGCCGACATCCGCAATGCCATCGCTTACCCGGGCTGCCACCTTGATCCGAACGTTGCGAGGTCCGCTGCCGTCCATGGCCGAACGCTGCGGGGATCACCCGACCCGGACGCTTGATACTTAAGTAGATGCTTGACTGTTTGCGCCTTGCCTGCAACACTTAAGTACATGCTTAACCAAGGTGCTTCGCTGGACCGGGTGTTCCAGGCGCTGGCGGACCCGACGCGGCGCGAGATGGTCGAGCGGCTGGTTCGCGGGCCCGCGTCGGTCGGCGAGCTGGCCCGGCCCCTGGCGATGTCACTGCCGGCGGTGATGCAGCACCTCCAGGTGCTGGAGGCGTGCGGTCTGGTCAGGACCGAGAAGGTGGGCAGGGTCCGGACCTGTCACATCGAGCCCGGCGCGCTGCGCGCGGCCGAGAGCTGGATCGCCGGGCAGCGCACCACCTGGGAGCACCGGCTCGACCGGCTCGGCGACCTCCTGAACGAGTGAGCCGGGATGTTCGCAACCCAGAACCAAGGAGAAGACCATGACCGATCGTTCCGTCACGCATGCCTCGTTCACTCTGGAGCGGGCGTACGCCGTCCCGCCGTCGCGCGTGTTCGCCGCGTGGGCCGACCCCGTGGCGAAGGCCCGCTGGTTCGGCGTTCCCGACGGGAAGCACGAGCTCGACTTCCGGGTCGGCGGCAGGGAGGTCAACCGCGGCGGCCCCGAGCACGGTCCGGGCATGACGTTCGAGTCCTCGTACCAGGACATCGTCCCGGACGAGCGGATCGTCTACACCTCGACCCTCTCCTCGGGGGACGACCTGGTCACGGTGTCGTTCACGACGGTGGAGTTCGTCCCCGAGGGCGAGGGCACCCGCCTGGTCCTCACCGAGCACGACGCCTTCCTCGACGGCCACGAGAAGCCGGAGTGGCGGGAGCACGGCACCGGCGACTGGCTCGACGCACTGGAAGGGGAGTTGCGGCGGCCGGGCTCGTGACGACGAGCGCGACCGGTTGGCATCCGGTTCTCCACGCCGGGTCACACGGTGTCGAGATTCAGGCCGCCACAGGACCGTCGGACTCCCACCTGACAAGCGTCGATCTGTGGCCGAGCTGCGTACCGGTGTAGGGATCGATCTTGAACGTGCCGAACAGCGTGGTCGTCTCCAGCGACGCGGCAGCCGACCACAGGGCGTCGCGTTCCGTGCCGCCGACCGCCTTCGCGCAGTGGGTCGCGATGATCGCGGCGGCCACCGCCTGAACGGCCGGATAGTCGGGGAGCGTCCCGGCGCGGTCCTGGTAGGCGGCGAGGAAGTCAGGTTCGCCGATGCCCACTTCGGCCGAGTATCCGGTGCCGGGGAACCATTGCCCGACCCCGTAGATGCCGTGGGGGTCGTCGAGTGCCTGGCCGAACTCGCGGACGCCCGCCGCCACCGCGCACACCAGCTGTGGCGGCGTTGGCAGTGATCTGGCCCGCTTGATCGTCTCGATGTCCTCTTCGAAGGCGCCGGCGCAGAGGAGAACCCAGGCGCCTTCAGCTGTCTGCGGCAACTCGTCCCCGAGGCCGAGCCGGACCGTGTCGATGCCGAGGGAACGCGCGATCGCCTCGGCACCGGCGGTCACCTGCCGGCCGAAACTGCCCTTGCCGCAGACGATCCGTACGGGGAGCGTCTCGGGCCCGGCCAGATGCCGCAGGAATGGCTCCGCGTATCGGCTGGTAGGCGTGAGCACCGAGACGACGTGCCCGGGGTGGGCCGCCTCGACATCGTCGCCTGAACCGCCGTGGTTCCAGATCAGGCGGCCGAGCTCGGCGGCGACGTCACCGGCCCCGCGCGTCAACTGAGTCGAGTACGGGCCGAGCAGGATGTCGCAGCGATTCGACAGCTCGCGGAGGGACGCTCGCAGGACTGCGGGGTCGCTCTGGTCGTCCTGGATCACCAGGTCCGGCGCGCTGTTCGAGGCGTGCCAGATCTCCAAGCCGAGACGGGCCTGTTTGCCGAAGCGAGCATGCTTGCCGGAGAGGGACAGGCAGGCGCCGATGGTGAGTGCCGTCACCGCATCCTCACTTCGTACCGGAACTCGTGGCTGTCCGCGGCCGCGATCGACTCTTGAACCTCCAGTGGCCGATCCTCGGAGTCGTAGACCGTCCGCAGGACCCGGACCACCGGCACGCCTGACATGAGGCCGAGTTCGGCCGTCTCTTCGCCGGTCGGCATGCGGCACACCAGGTCTTCGATGCTGTGGCTGACCTGGCGGCGGATCGGGCCGGTGGCGTCTTCGATCACGGCGTGGACGCCGCCCTTGATCCTGCGTGGTTGAGCGACAGCCGTGTCGGCGACCATGTCGGCAGGGTAGTAACTGTCGCACAGCGCGACGGGCGAGCCGTCGACGAGGAACGTCCGGCGGCGCACGACGACCTGGTCGTCCTCGTCGAGCCCCAGGCGAAGGGCGATCTCAGCGGGTGGATCCATGGTGACGACGTCGCGTATGCGCTGCTCGGGTGACATGCCCTGCTCGCGTACCTGGGCGTCGAAGCCGGGGAGTCCCGCCTCGCGGTGCGTGCGGTAGTTCGATCCGCTGATCAGCAGCCGGACGCGGGGTTTGGGGCGGACGAACACGCCCTGACCCTGATGGGTGACGACCAGCCCTTCGGCCTTGAGCAGGGCGAGGGCTCGTCGGACGGTGGGCCGGGTGGTGCCGTACCTCTGGGCCAACGCGTTCTCGGAAGGGAGCTTCTCGCCGAACGCGCGGTTGCCCGCAAGGATCTCGGCACGCAGGTCATCCCTGATCCGCTGATACGGGAAGGCCGGGCCTTCAGACATGCATCCGAGGATACAAGCCAACTTGGATTGCCAAGTGGTCTTATTTTTGAGGTGAACTTGTAATTCCAAGTAACGGCATGATCATTCATGCCGACGCTTGGGCAGGAGGTCGGCATCGGTCAAATGATCGCGCTGGCCTGAAACGGGTCGGGCCCGGCAGGCGCCGCGAACGCCGTACCGGACCCTTGATCAGGAAGGCTCTCCTGATCCGTGAACAACCCTGATGCTCCGGTTCTCGACCGGCCCACAGCGAGCGGCCGTGGCTGCTTCGCCGACATCCCACCCCTGCCGATGGGCTGCGCCGACTGCGGGCACGCCCCCTACGCGCACGGCTGCCCCGGCCGATCCGCCGACCACGACTACGCGCAGCCGTCCGGAGAGCTGAGGCCGAGCGCCTCGACGCGCGCCGCCGACTCGGCCTCGGCCGGATCCTGCCGACCTTCGAGCCCGCCCGCGAGGTCATCGCGCAGCCCACACCCGCACCCCGCCAGGCCGGCCCCGAGGTGATGCCGTCGCGCGTCCGGCCCGCCGGGCGCACCGACACCCGCCGGCCGATGACACCCGCCGCCCGCCCGCACCGGCCGGTCGAGACGCGACAAGACCGCGCGGTCCGCCTGGCGCCCCGGTGCTATCACCGCCCTCCAGCACCTGCGGACCGAGCTGCACACCCACCGGATCCATCCCGCCATCGCCTATGACGAGGGTCGGCCTCGCCTCGTGATCGGCGCCGACACGCTGACCATCTGGGCTGATCACGAGGGCATGTTCTTCTGCTGGGGCACCATCCACCTGGAGGAACCCGCCGACCACGCTCCGGCCGACGACCTGCCGTGGGTCGCACGCCGGATCGCCGAACGGCTCGGCGGACACTACACCGAGCCGACCACGGCTCCGTGAGCCGCGCGACGGCACGGGCGACTGACCTCCCGCGCCGTCGCGTTCACAATTCCCCGCTGCCGGGGACGGGTCAGATGTCGCCGTTCTCGATGGCCTGCTTCAGGCCCGCCTGCGTCGCCTCGTGGGAGGAGACGCCGCCCGCGACGACGAAGTCGATCAGCGTGGTGTCGGCGTCGAAGGTGAGGTACTCGGTGACCTGGGTCTTCTCGGCGGTCAGCTTCTTGAAGACGATCTTCTGGTGCGTGACGACGTTGGGCAGCGACCAGGTGTCCGTCTCGTAGTAGAAGTCGTCCTGGTCGATGCGCTGCTGCGCGTGTGTGTTGCTGACGACGATCGAGCCCTCGTACGGGATCTCCTCGACCGCGGTGAAGTTGTTGATGCGCTTGCCGAACTGGGTCCAGCTCTGGTGGGTGACGACCCGCTTCAGGAACGAGTGCATGCCGAGATGGTTGTTGATGTCCGAGTACGCCGAGAACACCCGCTTGAGGGGGGCGTTGATCGTGATGGAGATGCTGTCGTTCGCCCGGCTCCGTCCCGACCCCGGGAGGGGCGGCGTGTTCTTGTAGAACTCGTAGGTGTCCCAGGCGGTCTGCCACTCGGCGGCGAGCTGGGGGTCGCTGTCGGGAGTCTCCGCGCGGGCGGGGCCGGAGAAGGTGGTCAGGACGAGGGCCGCGGCGAGCAGCTGGGCCGAGAGGAGTCGAAGGTGCTTCTTCACGTGTACCCCAAGGGGAGGCAGTAAGTACAAGTGATCTTTTATCGCATCTTGTCGTGATCTCGGCACTTTTGCGGCGAAGAGGCGAAAAAATCTTTTTGTGATGGTATGTACGGATGGGTGAGGGTCAGGCCTGTTCCTGCCGGGGCATGACCACCTCCCGCACGATGAGCAGGATGGCCGCGGCCAGCGGGATGCCCAGCAGCGCGCCCACCACGCCCAGCAGCGCACCGCCCAGCAGCGCGCCGACGATCGTGGCGAGCGGTGGCACGTCGACCGAGCTCTTCATCACGGCCGGGGCGATCCAGTAGTTCTCGATCTGCTGGTAGATCGTGAAGAAGATGAGGCAGACGACGCCGACGGTCGGGGAGACGAAGAACCCCACCAGGGAGGCGACCCCCGCGCCGATGAAGGCGCCGACCAGGGGGATGAGGTCGGTGAGCGCCACGATCAGGGCGAGCGCCAGGGCGTACGGGACCTGCATGATGCTCAGGAAGAAGAAGGTCGTCACACCGGCGATGAGCGAGATGATCAGGTTCCCGGCGACGTAGCCGCCGATGCTGTCGATGATCTGGTCGCCGAGCAGGGTCGCCCGGGTCCGGCGGGTGCGGGGGACGAGGCGGTAGGCCATCCGCTTGAGCGACTTCAGCGATCCCAGGAAGTAGAGCGTCAGCACCAGCACCGTCAGCGAGTTGAAGACCGCCCCGATGAGGACCGTCCCGATGCCGAGCACGCCGCCGAACATCTGGGTGCCGAAGTCGCCGCTCGTCACGTACGTCTGGAGCTTCTCCAGCAGCTGGAAGCGCTGGTCCAGGTCGCGGATCATCGGGTTGTTCTGCAGCTCCTGGACGTACTGGGGGAGCTGCTCGACGAACTGGGCGGACTGCGTGGTCAGCGGGGGCACCACGGCCAGGCCGAAGCCGACGAAGACGAGGATGACGCCCAGGAAGACGGCGGTGATGGCCGCCACGCGCGGGACGTTGCGCCGCTGGAGGAACTCGACGGCCGGGTTCAGGCCGATGGCGAGGAACAGCGAGACGATGATGAGGATCAGCACCGAGCTCGCGCTCATCACGGCCTGCACCAGCCACCAGGCGGTGAGCACGCCCAGGGCGGCGGTGAAGCCGAACACGAACGGGTTGTTGCTCATCGAGCGCCCGGGACGGCCGAACGGGAGGCTCGTCGCGGCACCCGAGGGCGGCGTGGCCGCGTCGGAGGAGGAGACGGTGGCCGTGCCCGCGGGCGCGGCCCCGCTCGCGGGAGCGCCGGACCCCGCGGGCGGGAGGTCCGGCAGGATCAGGGGGCCCGCGGAGGTCAGGATCGGCTCGGGCCCCGCGGGCTCGGCGGCCGGTCCGGCCGACGCGGCGGCCTCGGCTCCGGCCGATGTGGCGGCCCCGGCCGGTCCGGCTGACGTGGTGGCCGCGGCCGGTCCGTCCGGGGAGGCGTCTCCGGTCGGTCCGGCTGAGGAGGTGGTTCCGGTCGAACCGGCCGTGGAGGTGGCTTCGACCGGTCCGGCCGAGGTGACGACCCCGGCCGGTTCGGCCGATGTCGCGGGCTCGGCGGTTTCGGCCGCTGGGGCCGATCCGGCCGGTGTGACCACCTCCGCGGACGGAACGCCGGGGGCGGGCGGGGATGTCGCCGCCGCTGTGGCGCGGTCGGCGGAGATGGGCTCGGGCACCAGCGGCCACTGCCCTTTCCAGAGAGAGATAGTCGGCTTTCGCCAACCATACTTTCCCTGGTCACCGTACGGTTCCCGGCGCAGGAGCACGGAAGGGACGAGAGGGGCGGGAGCGCCGTCAGGGCATGTTGACGTACTGGCGGGGGCGCAGGGCGTGGCTGCGCAGCGCGGCCAGCGCGGCGGAACGGCCCGCGGGGGTGAGGCGACCGTCGACCCGGAGGCCGAAGGCGTCCAGGCGCCTGCCCAGCTCGGTGAGCGAGGCGTCGACCTCCAGGGTCTGCCACTCCGCGCAGTCGATCACGGCGGTGACGTGGTCGCGGTCGGCGGGGGCGCCGTCGGCGAGCAGCATCAGCGCCACCTCCCTGGCCGAGGCGCGGAAGCCGTTCTCCCCCGACGCGGGGGCGAGCAGGGCGGCGGCCGCGGTCTCCCAGAGCAGGTCGGCGTCGCCGAGCAGGCGCTCGCCGGCCGGGGTGGTCACCAGGCGCCTGCCGGTCTGGCGCAGCGCGCCCATCTGGTCCTGGGCCACCTCGCGGACGGCCGCCAGCTCCGCGCCGCTCCAGGTGCTCTCGGCGAGCACGGAACGGGCGAGGTTGTGCCGCTGGGTCAGCGGGATGCCCTCGGGGCGGCGGCCCACGGTCAGCAGCCAGCGCAGCGCCCCCAGGTGGGCCTCGTCCGGTGCGGGGATGGGCGCGTGCAGCCGCACCTCGAAGGGCTGGGCGAGCTCGCGCCAGGCGGTGCCCCGGCCGAGGACCCAGCGGTTGAGCCGCTCGCCCTGGACCCGGTGCAGCCAGTTGTCGCCGCCCAGCTCGGGGCGGGACGTGGTGAGCCAGTGGCTGGTGAGCTTCTGCCGCTCCGCGGGATCGGGGACGAGCTCCCCGGAGACGATGGCCAGCTCCAGCGCGGCCGAGCAGGCGCCGTGCGCGCCCAGCTCCTCGGGGCCCATGATCGAGCTCCACCGCAGCTCGGGCACGTCGGGCGGGAGCACGCCCGTCGCGTCCAGGGCGGTCTGGTACGCGGCCATTCCGGCGTCCTCGCCCAGCCGGGCGTAGGTGCGCAGGATCTGGGTCGTCGTGGACGACGAGCACAGGGCGGCGTAGCGCTCAAGGCCGCCCAGCCGCAGCAACCGGCCCAGCGCGCGGGCGATCGCCGGGCGGTCTCCGGTGACCTTGCAGGGCAGGGTGTACCAGAGGAACTCGCACACGTTGAGCTCGGTGATCGTTTCCAGTGGCTCGCCGCCGGTCAGCCAGTCGATCGCGCTGCGGGCGTGCTCGGCGGAGGCGGGCTCGGAACGCTCCAGCTCCGACAGGAGTGCGGCCACGTCCGGTGCAGGCATGCTTCGAAGTCTGCCGTATGCGGGCCTGCTCTGACGATGGACGTGGCGTAATGGATCCTGCACGGTGCCTACCCTAGGAAATGTCTTCTAAGTGGCTCATATGCGGACGCTCAGATCCAGCCCTTCTTGAAAAGCATTCGTGAACTCCACTCGGCGTACGGGACGATCTCGGCGGTGAGCACCGGGTAGAGCCACCAGAAGTTGACGAGCGCGAGCAGGGCGAAGGCCCCCACGACCGCGGCGCCGACGATCCGGCGCCCCTGCGGGGCGCTCGCCGGGCCGATGATCAGCCCGGCCGCGAGCACGATCGCGAGGATCATGAAGGGGACCATGGGGATCGCGTAGAACAGGAACATGGTCCGGTTGTCGGCGATCGCCCAGTAGAACCAGGGGAGCCAGCCGGCGGCGTAACCCAGGAGCACGGCTCCGGCGCGCCAGTCGCGGGTGGCGACGTACCAGGCGACCATGGCGATGAGGGCCGCGAGGCCCCCGTACCAGATGACCGGGGTGCCGACCCCGAGGACGGCCTGCGAGCAGCTGTCGGCGCCGCAGGCGCCCTTGGGGCTCTCGTAGAAGAACGCCACCGGGCGCAGCAGCAGCGGCCAGGTCCAGGGGTCGGACTCGTAGTTGTGCGGGGTCGCCAGCCCGGTGTGGAAGCCGAGCACCTGGAAGTGGTAGCTCAGCCACGACCGGAACGAGTCGAAGACGAAGAACGCCGGGCCCTGCGAGGTCGCCTGCGCCCAGTTGCGGCCCCAGCCGCCGGCCGAGACGAACCAGCCCGTCCAGGAGGCGATGTAGGTGACCGCGGGCAGCAGGACCATGGCCGACAGGGCGCTCGGCAGGTCCTTGCCGAAGACCCCCGCGTACGGCCTGCGCAGGCCGATCGCGCGGCGGGCGCCGGCGTCCCAGACCAGGGACATCACCGCGAAGGCGACGAGGAAGAACACCCCCGACCACTT
>NZ_JBHMBS010000058.1:0-19835 GCF_042428775.1 Streptosporangium vulgare
CACCGACGGCCTGACCTACCTGCACTCCCACGGAGTGAAGACCTTCATCGAACTGGGCCCCGACGGCGTGCTGTCGGCGATGGGCCACGACTCCGCACAAGACAGCCTGTTCATCCCGGCACTACGCGGAGAACGACCCGAGGTGACGGCCCTCTGCACCGCCGTAGCGACGGCCTACGCGCGGGGCGCCCTGCCGGACTGGGCGGCCGTGCTTGGCGGGCGCGGCAGGCGGGTGGACCTGCCGACCTACGCCTTCCAGAGGCAGCGCTACTGGCTCGAACCACCTCGGACGCCTCCCGCCGAGCGGGCCGGATCGTGGCGGTACCGGGTCGAGTGGCGGCCGGTGGGCGAGACCGGCACGCCGGTGCTGAGCGGCACCTGGTTGCTCGCGGCCCCCGAGGACGAGCCGCTGGCCGATGCCTGCGAGGCCGCCGTACGACGGCATGGGGCCGAGGTGGTGCGGATCTCCGCGGACGCCCCCCGCCTGCCCGCGGACGCCGGGGCGATCAGCGGGGTGTTGTCCCTGCTCGCGCTCGACGAGGAGCCGCATCCGTCCCACCCGATCGTTCCCCGCGGGCTGGCCCGTACGCTCGACCTGGTCAAGGCGCTCGACACGGCCGGGGTGACGGCCCCCCTGTGGCTCGCCACCCGCGGCGCCACCGACCTCGGCGGTACCGGCATGAGCCGGACCGACGCGGTCGGGACCGACATCGGCACCACCGATATGGGCGGGACAGGAGCGGGCGGCACCGGCACTGACCCCGGCATCGGCGTGTCCAGCGGGGCGGGATCCCTCGCCCAGGCGCAGACATGGGGGCTCGGCCTCGCGGTCGCGCTGGAGTATCCGCGGCTCTGGGGCGGCCTGGTCGACCTTCCCGAGTCACTCGGCCACCGGGAGGCCGGCCACCTGGTCCGCGTGCTGGCGGGCTCGCTGGGAGAGGGCACGAGGGGGAACCCGTCGGAGAACCCGTCAGGGAGCACCGCCGACGGCAGTGCTGAGGACCAGGTCGCCATCCGCCCGGCGGGCCCGCTGGTCCGCCGCCTCGTCCGCGCGGGCGCGCCGGTGCGGCGGCGGGACTTCCGGCCCTCGGGGACCGTCCTCGTCACGGGCGGCACCGACGGTCTCGGCGCGGCCGTCGCCCGCCACCTGGCGACCGAGGGCGCCGAACACCTGCTGCTGACGCGCCTCGCCGACGCTCCCGAGGGCGGGACCGTGGACCGGCTGGTGGCCGAGCTGGGAGAGCTGGGCGCGCGGCGGGTCTCGGTCGTCGGGTGCGACCTGGCCGACCGGCGCGCGGTCGAGGAACTGCTCGGCACGGTGCCCGACCTCACCGCCGTGTTCCACGCCGCGGGCGTGCCGGGCGTGGCCGCGCTCGCCGACCTCGACGTACCGGCCCTCGGCGAAGCGCTCGGGGAGAAGGCGGTGGGCGCCGCGAACCTGCACGACGCGCTCCTCGGCCGGGACCTTGACGCCTTCGTGCTGTTCTCCTCCGTCGCGGGCGTGTGGGGCGGCGCGGGCCAGGGTGCCTACGCCGCGGCGGACGCCTCCCTGGACGCGCTCGCCGCGCGCCGGAGGGCACTCGGCCTGACCGCCACCTCGGTCGCCTGGGGGCTCTGGGAGGAGCCGGGGCAGGCGGACGCGGAGCGGCGCGACCAGCTCCGCCGCCGGGGGGTGACCGCGATGGCGACCGAGGCCGCCCTGACCGCGCTCTGGCAGGCCATCGAGGAGGACCGGGCCACCGTCACGGTCGCCGACGTCGACTGGGCGCGTTTCGCCCCGGTGTTCACCGCGCTGCGGGCCCGCCCGCTGATCTCCGACCTCCCCGAGGTACGGCTGGCGCTGGGCGAGGCCGCGAAGGGATCCGGCGACGGGCGGTTCCCCGAGCTGGTGACACGGCTCGCCGGCCTGCCTGAGGGGGAGCGGCGGCAGCGGCTGTTGCGCGTCGTCCGGGCCGAGGCGGCGGCGGCGCTCGGCCACGACTCCCTTGACGCGGTCCCTCCGGCGCGGCCCTTCCTCGACCTCGGCTTCGACTCGCTGGCGGCCGTCGGCCTGCGTAACCGGCTGGCCTCGGCCACCGGCCTGAACCTGCCCGCGACCGTGGCCTTCGACCATCCGAGCGCGGAGGCGCTGGCCGCCTATCTCGACAGCAGGCTGGACCCCGCGGCCGGGCCGTCGATCGACGCCGGACTCGACTCCCTGGCCGCCACGCTCGGCGCGCTCGACACGGCCGACCCGGAGCGGCTGCGCATCACGGCGCGGCTCCGGACGCTGGTCGCGGAACTGACCCGCGACCCGGCCGACACCGGGCCGCGGAGCATGGCCGAGCTGGTCGAGGAGGCTTCGGACGACGAGCTCTTCGGGCTGCTGGACGCGGAATTCGGCGAGGGAGGACCCGGGCTGTGAACGAGGACAAACTGCGCGAATACCTCAAGCGTGCCACGGTCGAGCTGCACGAGACCCGTCGACGGCTGCACGAGCTGGAGCAGCGCCGGCACGAGCCCATCGCGATCGTCGCGGCGAGCTGCCGCTACCCCGGCGGCGTGCGCTCACCCGAGGACCTGTGGGAGCTGGTCGCGGGCGAGGTGGACGCCGTGGGGCCCTTCCCCGCGGACCGGGGCTGGGACATGGAGGCGCTCTACCACCCCGATCCCGACCACCCGGGCACGTCGTACGTCCGCGAGGGCGGGTTCCTGGAGACGGCGGGAGACTTCGACGCCGCGTTCTTCGGCATCTCCCCGCGCGAGGCGCTGGCCATGGACCCGCAGCAGCGGCTGCTCCTGGAGACCTCCTGGGAGCTGCTCGAACGCGCCGGCATCGACCCGGGCACGCTGCGCGGCGGCCACACCGGCGTCTTCATCGGCTCCAGCGGTCAGGACTACGGCGCGCTGCTCCAGTCGGCGGCCGAGGACGTCGTGGGCTACCAGATGACCGGCGTGGCGGCCAGCGTGCTGTCCGGCCGGCTGTCCTACAGCTTCGGCTGGGAGGGGCCCGCGGTCACCGTGGACACCGCGTGCTCGGCGTCCCTGGTGGCCCTGCACCTCGCCTGCCAGTCGCTGAGGCTGGGCGAGTGCCCGCTCGCCGTCGCGGGCGGCGTGGCGGTGATGTCCATCCCCGCGGGGTTCGTGGAGTTCAGCCGTCAGCGCGGGCTCGCCCCGGACGGGCGCTGCAAGTCCTTCGCCGCGGCCGCCGACGGCACCGGCTGGGCGGAAGGCGTGGGCGTCCTGCTGCTCGAACGACTCTCGGACGCACGCCGCAACGGCCACCAGGTCCTCGCCCTGATCAAGGGCAGCGCGGTCAACCAGGACGGCGCCTCCAACGGCCTGACCGCACCCAACGGCCCCTCGCAGGAGCGGGTGATCCGCGCCGCGCTGGCGGGCGCGGGGCTGGCGGCGGGTCAGGTGGACGCGGTGGAGGCGCACGGCACGGGCACCCCGCTGGGAGACCCGATCGAGGCCCAGGCACTGCTCACCGTCTACGGCGAGAACCGTCCCGCGGACCGGCCCCTGTGGCTCGGCTCGATCAAGTCCAACATCGGCCACAGCGCGGGCGCGGCCGGTGTCGCGGGGGTGATCAAGATGGTGATGGCGATGCGGCACGGCGTCCTGCCGCGCACGCTGCACGTCGACGAGCCCACGCCGCGGGCGGACTGGTCCTCCGGGGCCGTCGCCCTGCTCACCGGGTCGCGCCCCTGGCCCCCGGGCGACGAACCGCGCCGCGCCGGGATCTCCTCCTTCGGCGTGAGCGGCACCAACGCCCACACCATCCTCGAAGAACCCCCGGCGGACACACCCGCCACCACCGCACCGCACCCCGCCGACCCGCTGTTCACCGCGCCCCCCGCCGCCGTCCCGCGCCCGGTCGCCCCGGCGTCTCCCGCCGGCACCGCGCCCGTGACGGAGCAGGCGTACGGCGGCCCGGTGCCCTGGGTGCTGTCGGCGCGCAGCGCCACCGCGCTGCGCGCGCAGGCCGCCCGCCTCCGCGCGCGCCTGGCGGAGCACCCCGGCCGGAGCGGACCGGACGAGCCGGACGCGGTGGACGAGCCGGACGCGGTGGACCCAGCGGGTGCAGCGGACCCAGCGAGCACAGCGGATACGACGAACACAGCGAACACGGTGGACACGGTAGCCGCGGTGGACGCAATGGACGCGACGGTGGCGGACGTGGCCTGGTCGCTGGCCACCACCCGCGCCTCCTTCGAGCACCGGGCCGTCCTCATCGGCACGGGACGGGAGCGGTTCGGCCGGGCGCTGGACGCGCTGGCCGGGCGGCGGCCCTCCGCCGACGTCGTCGAGGGCGTGGCGCCACCGGACGGCGCCCGGGTGGCGTTCGTCTTCTCCGGGCAGGGCGCGCAGTGGCCGGGCATGGGCGCCGAGCTGCTGCGCGCGTCCCCGGTGTTCGCCGAGGAGATCGCCCGCTGCGCCGAGGCGCTCGCCCCGTACGTGGACTGGTCCCTGACCGGTGTGCTCCGGGGTGACGAGGGCGCGCCCGGCCTGGACCGGGACGACGTCGTCCAGCCCGCGCTGTGGGCCGTGATGGTCTCGCTGGCGGGCCTGTGGCGGTCGCTGGGCGTACGCCCGGCCGCGGTGGCCGGCCACTCGCAGGGCGAGATCGCCGCCGCCACCGTCGCGGGCGCGCTGTCCCTCGACGACGCGGCCAGGGTCGTCGCGCTGCGGTCCGCGGCGCTGGCCGGGCTGACCGGCGGGTACGGCATGCTGTCCGTCGCGCTCCCCGCCGAAGAGGTGACCGGACGGCTGGCCCGCTGGGACGGCCGGCTCTCGCTCGCCGCGGTGAACGGCCCCGCCTCCGTCGTCGTCGCCGGGGACACGGACGCGCTGGCCGGGCTGCTGGCCGGGTGCGAGGCCGACGGGGTGCGCGCCAGGACGGTCCGGGTCGCCTACGCCTCGCACTCGCCGCAGGTCGAGGCCGTCCGCTCCCGGCTGCTGGCCGACCTGGCGCCGATCGTGCCCAAGGCGTCCGAGGTGCCGTTCTACTCGACCGTCACCGGGCGGCCCGCCGACACCACCGGCCTGGACGCCGCGTACTGGTACCGCAACCTGCGCGAGCAGGTCCGTTTCGCCGACGCGGTCGGGGCGCTGCTCGGCGACGGGCACACCCTGTTCGTGGAGTGCGGCCCCCACCCGGTGCTGGCCGTCGGCGTCCAGGAGAGCGCCGAGGCGGCGGGCGCGGAGGTGGCGGTGGTGCCCACCCTGCGGCGCGACCAGGCGGGACCGGACGACTTCCTGCGTTCCGCCGCGCGGGCCCACGTCCACGGCGCGCGGGTCGACTGGACGCGGGTGCTGACCCCGGCCCGCCGGGTGGACCTGCCGACCTACCCCTTCGAGTCGCGGCGCTACTGGCTGTCGGCCGGATACACCGCCCGCGCGCTCGGGACGGACCCGCCGGGCGCGGACCCGGCGGAGGAGGCCGAGGAGGAGGCCGCCCTGGCCGAGCGGCTCGCCGGGCTCGACCGCGACGGGCGGGAGGAGGTCCTGCTGGAGCTGGTACGCGCTCACGCCGCCGCCGTGTTCCGGCTGGACACTCCCGGCACGATCGGCGCGGACCATCCCCTTCCCGACCTCGGGCTCGACTCGCTGACGGCGATGGAGCTCAGGAACCGGCTGAGCCGGGCCACCGGGCTGCCGTTGCGGGTGGCCCTGGTTTTCGAACATCCGACCCCCAGAGCGCTCGCCCGGCATCTGCTGGCGGGCCTTCCCACGGTGCCAGAGGTGCGAGAGAGATGAACACGAGCAAGGTGCTGATCGTCGGGGCCGGGCCCTGCGGTCTCATGACGGCGGTCGAGCTGACGCGCCGCGGAGTCGCGGTGACGGTGGTGGACGTCGAGGAGGAGGGGGCCAGGGGGTCGCGGGCGGTGCTGCTGTGGCCGTACTCCCTGGAGCTCTTCGACGGGCTGGGGCTGCGTGCCGAGGCGGACAAGCGGGGCCTGGCCGTCCAGGCGCTCAGCTACCACACCGCGCCGGGCACCGTGCTGCGGCTGCCGCTGGATTCGCACCACGCGCCGCTGGTGCTGCCCCAGCAGGACACCGGCGAGTTGCTGGAGGAGGAGCTACGCAGACTCGGCGGCACGGTGGAACGCGGCCTGCGGGTGACCGGCCTGGTCACCGGCCCCGACTCCGTCACGGCCACCGCGCGCCGGGCCGACGGCACCGAGGTCGTCCTGACGGCGGACTGGCTCGTCGGTGCCGACGGCCACCACAGCACGGTCCGCGAGAAACTCGGCGTCGTGTTCCCCGGGGAGCAGGTCCCCACCTCGTTCCTGATCGCCGAGGGCCCGCTGGAGGGCGCCTTCGACACCGATTCGGTCAACTACTACCTGGGCCGGACGGGCGTGATGCTCATCGCGCCGCTGCCCGGCGGCAAGGCCCGCATCTCCGGCACCCTGCACGGCGGCGACACCGACGTCACGCCCGAGATGGCGCAGCGCATGCTGGACGAGCGCGGGCCCGGCGGGCTGCGCTTCACGGAGGTGACGCTGACCTCCGTCTTCACCAGCAGCGAACGCGTCGCCAACACCTTCCGCGCCGGCCGCTGCTTCCTGGTGGGCGACGCCGCGCACGTGCACACCCCGACCGGCGGGCAGGGGCTCAACCTCGGCTTCGCCGACGTGCGCAACCTGGTGTGGAAGCTGGCCGGCGTGATCGAGGGCAGGTACGCCCCGGCGATCCTGGACAGCTACGACGCCGAGCGGCGCGCGGCGGCCGAGCAGACCGTCGCGGCCACCGGCAGGATGACCCGCAACGCGGTGCTCGGGCCCATGGCCCTCGTGGTGCGCAACACGCTCATGAGCCTGGCCCACCGCACCGGCGTGCTGGCCAAGCAGCTGGTCCCCATGCTCGCCGGGTGGCAGGTGCGTTATCCCGACGCTCTCGGACTGGGAGGCCAGAAGACGCCCAAGGGCCTGCCCGCGCCGGGTTCCCGCAGCCCCGCGTGGCCCCTCGAACCCGACCCCGACTCGATCGGGCGCTTCCAGCTCGTCAGCATGGGCCCGGCGGAGGGCACGATGAGCCGCCGCGGGCGCGAGCTCGCCGAGCAGGAGCCCGCCCTGGTCACGCACCGCCACCGCACCACCGCCGGCAGCGGGTTCGTCCTGCTGCGGCCCGACGGCTACGTCGCCGCGGCCGGCCGGGAGACCGACTTCCCCCCGCTCGTCCGCGCACTGAGGCAGATCCTCCCCACCCCCACCCTGGAGCGATAGTCATGTCATCCGAAGAGTTTCCCCCGGTCCTCGGCGGCTTCGACCTGTCGGACCGGAGCAGATACGCCGAGGGCTTCCCGCACGACGTCTTCACGAGGTTGCGTCAGGAGGAGGGCATCCTGTTCCACCCGCCCGGCAAGACCGCCGACGGCGAGGGGTTCTGGGTGCTGAGCCGCTACGAGGACATGGTCGCCGCCGCGCACGACCCGGTCTTCTCCTCCCAGGGAGGCGGCGGCCGCACCGGCGGCGGCACGCACATCGACGACCTCGCCCCCGGGGTGCACGCCGGGACGCTGCTCAACATGATGGACGACCCACGGCACCAGCTGATCAAGGACCAGGTCCAGCCGGGCGCGACGGGCGACACGCTGGCGGCCGTCGAGCCCGACCTGCGCGCCCTGGCCGACTCCGTGGTGGCCGACGCGGTGGCCAAGGGCGAGGGCGAGCTGATCGGCGACATCGCCGGGCAGTTCGCGATCAAGTCGGCGCTGCGGCTGCTCGGCGCGCCCCGCCAGGACTGGGACGCGTTGCTGGGCTGGGTGGACGTCAGCACCGGCTTCGACGACCGGGAGGCGGGCGAGGACAACGAGCGCTCGCAGATGGCCCGGCTGGCGCTCTACCAGTACGGCACGGGCGTGCTGAAGGGCAAGCAGGCGGCCCCGGAGGCCGACCTGATGTCGGCCGTGGGCCGGGCGGAGATCCCGGCCGATTCCGGCCAGCCGCCGCTGGGCCAGTACGAGCGGGAGGTGTTCTTCAACCTGACGCTCGGCGCCGGCACCGAGCCGCCGCGCAACGCGATCGCGCTGGGCCTGCTCGCCCTCGCCGAGCACCCCGACCAGTGGGAGGCGCTCCGCGCCGACCGCTCCCTGCTGCCCGGGGCCATCGAGGAGATCCTGCGGTGGGCCTCGCCCACGCCGTACAACCGGCGGACGGCCACCCGGGACGTGGAGTTCCGCGGCGCGAAGATCAAGGCGGGGGACAAGGTGACCTTCTGGTGGGCGTCGGCCAACCGGGACGAGACCGTGTTCGACGACCCGTTCACCTTCGACATCCGCCGCGCGCACAACCCGCACCTGGCCTTCGGCTTCGGCGGGCACAGCTGCATGGGCGAGCAGATGGGACGGCTCGACATCCGGCTCATCCTGGAGGCGCTGCTCGACCGGGTGGAGCGGATCCGGCTCACCGGCCCCGTCGAGTGGGCCAAGGACAACAAACACACCGTGATCCTGCGGATGCCGGTGGCCTACGACGGCGTCAGCGCGGTGCCCGCGCCCGCCGCGCCGGAGCTGCCGCCCTCGTCCCTGCCGCAGCAGGCAGGGCAGTACATCATCTCGCAGATGCTGCCGTTCAACCCGTTCGACCCGGCCTTCCGCGACGACCCGTACCCGATCTACCGGCGGATCGCCGAGAAGGGGCCCGTGGTGCGCACCCCCGCGGGCACCGTGGTCGTGACCGGGCACGCCGAGGTCACCGAGGCGCTCGCCGACCCCCGCAACGGCTGGGGTGACGGCCACCTCGTGGCCGACCACTTCGCCAAGGACGCCGAGGGCAACCCGGTACGGCAGTTCGCCTTCATGGACCCGCCCGACCACACCCGGCTCCGGGGCCTGGTGAGCAAGGCGTTCACCGCCAAGGTGGTGGAGGGGCTGCGGCCCAGGGCCGAGCAGCTGGTCGCCGAGCTGGTCGCCGAGGCCCGCGCGGCCGGGACGACGGGCCCCGTCGACCTCATGAAGGCCGTCGCCCACCCGCTGCCCAGCATCCTGCTCGCCGAGCTGATGGGCGTCCCGGCCGACAACCTGGCGGAGTTCCGCGCCTGGTCCACCGCCATCGGGCGCGGTCTCGACCCGGACTTCGTGCTCACCCGCGACCAGGTGGGCCAGCGCCAGGGCGGGCGGGAGCGGTTCAACCGCTACTTCGCGGAACTGGCCGCCCAGCGGCGCGCCGAGCCCGCGGACGACCTGATCAGCGCGCTGGTGGCCGCGGAGCAGGAGGGCGACAAGCTCACCGAGAGCGAGCTGGTCACCACCTGCACCCTGCTGATCAGCGCGGGGTACGCGCTCACCGTGCACCTCATCGGCAACGGCGTGCTCGCCCTGCTGCGCAACCCCGGCCAGCTCGCCTGGCTGCGCGCCAACCCCGGGGAGGTCGCCGGGGCGGTGGAGGAGCTGCTCCGCTTCGACGGGCCGACCCAGATGATCTCCCGGCTGGTGCTGGAGGACACCCAGGTCGGAGAGACCCCGGTCAAGGCGGGGGAGACCCTGCTGCTCGTGCTCGGCGGGGCCTCCCGCGACCCCAGGGTCTACGAGAACCCGGACGAGCTGAACCTGACCCGGCGCTCCGGGGTGCGCAACCTCGGCTTCGGCCACGGCATCCACTACTGCATCGGCGCGCCGCTGGCGAGGGTGACCGCCCAGGTGGCGGTGGGCGCGCTGGCGCGGCTCGACATGCGGCTGGCCGAGGAGAACCCGGCGCGCAACGAGGGCATGGTGGTACGCGGGCTGGCCGAGCTCCCCGTGATCCTGAAGTGAGCGTGAAGCGCTCCTGAGGCACCCCGCTCCGCCCCGCCCCCGCCGTACACGGCCGGGGCGGGGTGGAGCGGCGGTCAAGGGCTCGGGGGGCGTGTCAGGCAGGTGGCCGGGTTCGCGCCGCAGGGCACCGCGACCTCGTCATCGCGCTTGAGCCTGCACCACAGGTGATACCGGACGACAGGTGAAGCCTCCCGCTTGAACCTGATCTCTTCGCGAAGACCGGTTCTGAGCGCCCATCCAGAAGTTCCGCGCGTAACGGGTGGTGAGATCGCCGAGACGGACTCGCGCTGATCTATCCGCAGCGGAATGATGACGCTATGTCACCGCGTGGAGCGAGGTGGGCCGGTGGGGTTGTGGCTGTTGTGGCCGTGGCCGGCCCGGTGGGCGCGCAGCCGTGCGCCAGGCCTGGGAATGGGCGGCTCCCATTGAGGCGTAGCCGACAATCCCGATACCCAGGGTGGGGCAGGGAACTCGTCGTCATGTGAAAGGCCCGTCACTATCTCTGCCTCGGAGTCAGGACGTGTCGGGTCCGGTCCCCGGTCCAGGCCGCTTCGAGGATCGCGGTCAGGCTGGCGGTGTCGGTCGGGCCTGGATGGTTCTGGATCAAGCGGGTGACGCCACTGGCCATCTCCGCGAAGCGCGGGAGGTCGGCGCGTGCCACGCCGATGTCCGCCAGGGTGGCAGGGATGCCGATGTCGGCAAGGAGCCCGTCGAGCCAGGTGAGGAACGTATCTGCGGCCTCGGCGTCCGAGGCGTCGGTCACGTCGAGCCCGCACACCCCGGCGAGGATGGCCAACCGGTCGCCGATGGCATCCCTGGCCGCGTCCAGCGCGTAGGGCAGCAGCAGCCCGACGCCCAGGCCGTGCGGCGTGTGGGTGGCCGCGCCGATGGGGTACTGGAGGGCGTGCGGAGCCGCGTTGCCCGCGTGGGAAAACGCGAGCCCGGCCAGCATGGATCCATAGGACATGTCCGCGCGCGCTTCCTTGTCGCCTCCGTCCCTGACGACACGGGGCAGGCTGCGGGCGATCCGCTCCGCGGCCAGGAGCGCGTAGTGATCGGTGATCGGGTTGCGGCCGAGGAAGACCTGCTCCACCGGGTCGCGGGGTCCGTGGGGCCGGGGTCGCGCGGTGTAGCTCTCCACCGCGTGACAAAACGCGTCGATGCCGGAGTGGGCGGTGACGGTCGCAGGGCAGGTGTAGGTGAGCTCGGGGTCGACGATGGCGAAGTCGGGCACGATGTGGACGCTGGAGACCCCCACCTTCAGCGCGCGGTCCGGGTCGGTCAACACCGAGACGGGCGTGAGCTCGGAGCCGGTGCCTGACGTCGTCGGGACCGCGACGAGAGGAATCGTCGGCCCCGGCACCTTCGACTCGCCGTAGAAGTCGCGCGGCGTCCCACCGTGGCGCCGGATGACGCCGACGATTTTGGCGAGGTCGATCACCGTGCCACCCCCGATGGCGAGGATCACGTCGGCGTCCACCTCTGCGGCGACCGAGACGGCCAGGGCGACGTCGGTGAGTGGCACGTCCGGAGTCGCGTCGGCGAACACCCCGACGACTTCGGCCTTCTCCCGCACGGCGGCCACGATCTCGGCCACGCCCGGCTGCCCCAGAAGAACCCGGTCGGTCACGATGAGGACTCGCGAGCCGCACTCGGCCACCACTCGTGGGATGTTCTGCGCGACCCCTTCGCCCACTATCAGCTGGCGCGGTCCGCGGACGGTCTCAAGCATGTCAGTGCCTCTCTGGAACGTCGGCGGTGATTTGCTGGGCGGACGTCCAGGTCACCCGCGAGACCGGGCCGTCGTCGGCAAGGTTGGCTGCCGGGTGGCGCAGGCGCGCGCCGGGCTCCCGGACTCGGTCGTGTGCGCACCGGGCGCGGTGATCCTCGGCGGGCACCCGGAGCAGCGGGCCGGTCACGGTAGGTCGATCGCCGCGTAGGTGACGTCGAGGTACTCAAGGATGCCCTCGTGCGACCCCTCCTTGCCGATCCCGGACTGCTTCACGCCTCCGAACGGAGCTGACGGGTCCGAGATCAGACCGCGGTTGACGCCGACCATCCCCGTCTCCAGCCCCTCGGTGAACCGGAGCGCCCGCTGGAGGTCACGGGTGAAGACGTATCCGACCAGGCCGTGCTCGGTGTCGTTGGCCTTCGCCATCACCTCGTCGTCGGACGTGAACGAGATGATCGGCGCCACCGGGCCGAAGATTTCCGCCTCCAGTATCCGCGCGTCTTCGGGCACGTCGACGAGGACCGTGGGCGGGTAGAAGTGGCCCGGCCCATCCGGACGCTCGCCGCCCACCAAGACACGGGCGCCGCGATTGACCGCGTCGGCGACGAGCTCGTCGATCTTGGTGACCGAGGCCTCGTCGATCAACGCCCCGACGTCCACGCCGTCGTCGAGACCATGGCCCACCGAGAGCGCGCCCATCCGCTCGGCGAAGCGCGCCGTGAACTCCTCGCGCACCGGCTCCTCGACGTAGATTCGGTTGGCCGCGATGCAGGACTCCCCGATGTTGCGCATCTTGGCCACCATGGCACCGTCGAGCGCGACGTCCAGGTCCGCGTCGGCACACACGATCAAGGCCGCGTTGCCGCCCAGTTCCATGGAGGTGCGCAGCACGTTGTCCGCCGCCTGTCGTAGCAGCACGCGCCCGACCTCGGTCGACCCGGTGAACGAAAGCTTGCGGGTCCGACGGTCGGCCAGCAGTGCTGAGACCACCTCGCCGGCACGCTTGGTCGTCACGACGTTGACGACGCCCGGGGGAACGCCGACCTCCTCCATGATGCGGGCCAGGAACAGCATGGTGAGCGGCGTCTGGGCCGCCGGCTTGGTGATCGTCGTGCAGCCCGCCGCCAGCGCAGGAGCGATCTTGCGGGCCCCCATGGCCAACGGAAAGTTCCAGGGCGTCACGAAGACGCACGGTCCGACCGGCTTCGGCACGGTGAGGATGCGATATCCACCAGCGGGAGCGGTGTTGTAGCGCCCCTCGACGCGCACCGCCTCCTCGGCGAACCATCGGAAGAACTCGGCGCCGTAGGCCACCTCTCCCCGGGCCTCGGCGAGCGGCTTGCCCATCTCGAGCGTTATCAGCCGGGCGACCTCCTCGGATCGCTCGGTCAGTGCCCGGTACGTCGCGGTCAACAACTCCGACCGTTTTCGCGGCGGGGTCGCCGCCCACTCCGCCATCGCCTTGCTCGCCACGTCCAGAGCGGCGAGCCCGTCAACGACGCCGGCGTCCGCCACCTCGGCGATGGTCTTGCCGGTGGCCGGGTCCTCGACGACGAAGGTGGCTCCGCCGGCGGCGTCGCGCCAGGCGTCGCCAATCCGGAGCCGCCGGTGCTCGGGGGCCAGGACGTTCATCGGGTCACTCATTGCGTCGCCTCCTGTGATGTTCTTGGTGATGTCCGGCGTGACCTCGGCGATCGCGCCACGCGCGTTGACGAACGGGTCACACGGCCTCGTCGGGGTCGAGGTCGCCGAGCGGGTCGAACGTGGCCTTCGCCCTGGCCGCAGGGCGACGCCCCGCGCCGCCGATCGCCTTCTCTGGCCATGGCCGCCTCAGCGTCAGGCCGCGCTCACCGGTGACGGTCCGCCGAGGCTCGATCGCCACGTGCGGGCGCATGTCGACGTCGCGCCCGGTTACCTCCCGGCCTCGGACAGCGCCAGCCCGGTGCCCGCGTCGAACAGGTGCGCACGGTCCAGGTCGACCGTGACAAGCAGCCGCTCGCCCGGCGTACCGGTGACGGTGGGTCGTGCCTTGACCTTGAGCATCTCCGTCCCCACTTGGACGTCGACCACCGTTCGGTCACCGAGCGGCTCAAGGCCGTAGAGCTCACCCGACAACGACGCGCTCCCACGCTGCTCGACGGACAGGTCCTCCGCGCGCAGGCCCAGCAGCAGCGGACGACCGTCCTCAGCCGTGGTCCAGCGGGGCCGCGGCAGCGTCCAGCCTGCCGCTCCGACCAGACGATCTCCCTCGGCGTGGCAGGCGAGCAGGCTGATCGCCGGGCTCCCGACGAAGCCAGCGACCCACTGGTTGGCCGGACGCTCGTACACCTCGGTCGGCGTGCCGACCTGTTGCACCTTCCCCTCCTTGATGACCGCGACCTGGTCGGCCATGGACAGGGCCTCGACCTGGTCGTTGGTCACGTAGACGAAGGTTCCCCCGAGACTCCGGTGGATGCGGGTGAGCTCGGTGCGCATCTCGACGCGGAGCTTGAGGTCGAGGTTGGTCAGCGGCTCGTCCATGAGGAACGCGCGCGGGCGCCGGACCAGTGCCCGGGCCAGGGCGACACGCTGCATCTCACCGCCCGACATCTGCGCGGGACGACGCTGCAGCAGGCGTTCGATGTGCAGCAGGCTCGACATCTTCTCGACGGCGGCGGCGATCTCGCTGGAAGAGCAGCGGCGTGCCCGCAGTGGCGAGGCGATGTTCTCGTACGCCGTGAGTCGCGGGTAGAGGGCGTAGCTCTGGAAGACCATGGCCAGGTCGCGCGCGGCCGGGGTGTCACCGGTCGCGTCTCTCCCGTCCAGGTGCACCGACCCGGCGTCGAGCTTCTCAAGGCCGGCGATCGCTCGCAGAGTCGTCGTCTTGCCTGCCCCGGAGGGCCCCAGCACGACGAAGAACGAGCCGTCCGGTACGTCCAGCGTCACCCCGTCGAGGGCCTGGACCTTACCGAAGGACTTGGACAGCCCGTGCACTGCCACGGTTCCCATCAGGCCACCAGCTCTTCCGTGCTCGCGTCGTAGACGGGCGGGGGCCCGCCGGTGTGCCGCAGCCCGACCGGCGCGTCGGCAGCGAAACGGACAGTCAGTGGCATCCGAACCCGTACGTCGCGCCGGTCGCCGTGATCGACCACGTAGATGATCTCGTCGCCCAGCCACTCCGCCGAGACCACGCGGGCCGGGACCGAACGTTCCGCCCCTGGTTCCGTGACTTCCAGCGCCTCCGGCCGGACGCCCGCGACCAGGGAACGGTCGCGCGGCAGGTTCGGCGGTGGCGTGAGGGCCAGTCCGCTCTTACTGCGCAGTTGCCCGTCGGCCAGCTCCACCTCGATCAGGTTCATCGGCGGGGAGCCGATGAACGCGGCGCAGAAGAGACTCGCCGGACGGTCGTAGACCTCCAGCGGCGTGCCGATCTGCTCGACGCGGCCCTTGTTGAGGATGGCGATTCTGTGACCGAGCGACATCGCCTCGACCTGGTCGTGGGTGACGTAGACCATCGTCGTCCCCAGCTCCCCTTGGAGGTGCTTGATCTCCGTGCGCATGTCCGCCCTCAGCTCCGCGTCCAGATTGGTGAGGGGTTCGTCCATGAGGAACGCGCGCGGTCGTCGCACCAGGGCGCGAGCGAGCGCGACGCGCTGCTGCTCCCCGCCGGACAGCCGGTGCGGTCGCCGGTCCAGGAGCGGACCGAGCCGCATCAGCCGGGCGGCCTCGTCGACCCGCTCCTGCACCTCCTGCTTGGGCAGTCCCTCGGCCCGCAGCGGGAACGCCAGGTTGTCGCGGGTTCTCAGATGGGGGTAGAGAGCGTAGAACTGGAACACCATGGCGATGTCGCGCTCGGCGGGCGGCAGGTCGTTGACCAGCGTGTCGCCGATGCGGATGTCGCCCGTCGTCTGCCTCTCCAGGCCGGCGACGGCCCGCAGCGTGGTCGTCTTGCCGCAGCCCGAAGGGCCGAGCATCACGAACAGCTCGCCGTCGGCGATGGACAGGTCCACGTGCTCGACCGCGACCGTCCCGTCCGGGTAGCGCTTGTGCAGCGCGGTCACCTCGATGCCCGCCATCAGCGTCGCACCGCCCCGAGCGTCACACCGGCGACGAGGTGCTTGCGCACCAGGTAGGCGAAGACGAGCACCGGTAGGGCGAACACTATGGAGGCGGCGGCCACGAGACCCCAGTCCACAGTGGTTCCGCCGATGAGGCCGGCGATGGCGGGTGGGGCCGTCCGCACGGCGTCGCTGGAGGTGAGGAAAATAGCGAACACGAACTCGTTCCACGAGAAGATGAGGGCGAAGACCGCCGTCGCGGCGATGCCGGGCAGGAGCAGGGGAAGGGTGAATTTCCAGAACGCCTGCAGGCGGGTGTAACCGTCGAGCATGGCGGCGTCCTCGTACTCCGCGGGCACCTCGTCGACGAACCCCTTCATCATCCAGATCGTGAACGGGACGTTGAACGCGGTGTAGATGAGGATCAGGCCGAGCTTGGTGTCGAAGAGTCCGACTTGGCGGTACATGAGGAAGATCGGGATCACGACCACCACGGGCGGCATGAACCGGGTGGACAGGATGAAGAACAGCTGGTCCTTCTTGGCCTTCACGGAGAAGCGTGAGTAGGCCCAGGCCGCCGGGACCCCCAGCACGGTGGCCAGCACCGTGGAGATCCCGGCGACCACGATGGAGTTGAGGAACGCGCCGGACAAGGTCGAGGGACCGCCACCGGAGGCGACGAACACGTCCTTGAAATGGTCCAACGTGACCGTGAAGTCGAAGAACTTGGCCGGGATGGCGTAGACGTCCCGGTTCTCCTTGATGGACGTCTCGATCATCCACAGCACCGGGAAGAGCATCACGGCGGCCAGCACGGCCAGCAGCGCGACCTCCAGCACGGCGCGCCCCCGGCCGCCGAAGCGGCGCCCTGGGGGCCGATGATCCCGGACAGGACCTGGGGACACGGCCTCGTCGACGGAGACGGCCATCAGTCCTCCTTGAGCTTGTTCAGGTAGCGCATGTAGAGCTGCGCGAGGACGATGACGATGAGGACCATGAGAATCCCGTACGCCGAGGCGGTTCCGGTGTTGAAGCCCAGGAACGCGACCTTGTAGACGTGGAACGACAACGTCTCGGTGGAGACCCCCGGACCTCCGCTGGTGAGGATGTAGACGAGGTCGAACAGCCGGAAGGCCTCGATGGCCCTGAACAACACGGCGATGAGGAGCAGCGGCCACACCAGCGGAAGAGTGATGGTGCGGAACCGGAACCACTCGGACGCCCGGTCGATCGAGGCGGCCTCGTACAGGTACTTGGGGACCGCGGTGAGGCCCGCGAGTGCGATGAGCATGATGAACGGCGTCCACTGCCAGGTGTCGACCATGATCAGGGAGATCAATGCCGTGTTCTGCCGGGTGAGCCACTCCACCTGCCCCAGGCCGAGCGAGCCGAGCATGCTGTTGATCACGCCGAACTGCGCGTCGAGCATGAATCGCCAGAACAGCCCGACCACGACCGGCGACAGCATCATCGGAACCAGGAACAGCGTGGTCAGCAGTCCTCGCCCGTGCGTGCGCCGTGAGATCAGGTAGGCGATGGAGAAACCGAGCACGGTCTGCAGGGTGACCGCGCCGACCACGTAGATCAACGTCGTGAAGGCCCTCAGGTGGACCTGCGCCGACGTCAGGATGGCGGCGTAGTTCTCGAACCACACGAAAGTGGCGGCCCCCCCGCGGGTGGCCGAGTAGTCGGTGAACGACAGGTACAACGCCCACAGCAGCGGGAACACCGACATCGCGAGCAACAGCAGCAACGCGGGGGAGATGAAGGCCACCGTGAGCCGGCGGTCGCTCAGGTGGCGGGACCGCCCCGGTGCAGGAGGCGTCGCGGACGCCTCCTGCACCGGGTGGTCCGTCGTCAGAGAGACGGGGTCACTCACAGTCCGCCGCCGCCCTTGCGGCCGGCGGAGTCGAGCACGCCCTGCTGCTCCTTGGCGATGTCGTTGAGCGCGTCCTTCGGGTTCTTCGCGCCGTTGAGAGCCGCGTTCACGTTGGTGTTCTCGATGTCGATGAGACGCGCGTACTCGGGCACGTTCCACATGTCCCGCATCCGGGTAACCGAGTCGGCGTACACCTGGTTGAACGGCCCGGCATTGAGGAACTCGGGCGAGGCCAGGGCGTCCGTACGCGAGGGCACACCACCGGCGGCCGCCCACTTCTTCTGGATGTCGGCCTGCTCGAACCACTTCATGAAGTTCAGGGCCTCAGCCTGCTTCTCCGCGGAGGAGTAGGCCGACACGTGCATCCCCATGCCGCCGAGCGGCACCAGGTCCGTCTTCTGCTTCGGCAGGGTGGCAAAGCCCAGCTTCTCGAGAATCTCCTCCCGCGTGGTGCCGAGCGTCGACTCCTTCGGGTCGAGCAGGCCGCCGCTCGCGGCGATCCAGTTGAACGCGATGCATGCCTTGCCCTGGGCGACCGCCGCGTTCACCTCGTCGATGAACCAGTTGCCGGAGCCCGCGGCGGTCAGCGGCTTCATCTTGTTGACCAGGACGTCCATCGCCTCCTGGCCCGCGGCGTCGTTGATGACGCCCTCGATCTTGCGCGCCTTGGAGTCCCAGAGTTTGCCGCCGTAGACGCCGTTGACCGTGTTGTAGGTCACGGCCGCGGCGTCGGAGCCGTTGGCCTGGTGGAAAGCCAGCCCGCTGACGCCGGGGTTGTCCGTCTGGCACTTCTCGGCGGCTGCGATCATCTCGTCCCAGGTCTGCGGCGGCTTGTCGCCGATCAGGTCCTTGCGGTAAATCATCGTCCAGGTGTCGCCGAGCAGTGGCAGGCCGTACATGCTGGCGTTCTCGTCGCGCTGCCCGGTCTCCGCCTGGGGGTACTGGCCGTAGGCCGCCAGGAGGTACGGATTGTAGGCGTTGACGTCGATGTTCTTCTTGACGAAGTCGGTGATGTCGAGGATGTTGCCGTTCGTCACGGCCTCGCCGATGTGCTGCGAGTCCAGGATCGGGATGTCGAAGTCGGTCTTGCGCGCTGCGAACTGGGTGAACATCGCGTCGTGCCAGTTCGCGTTCGGCACGGTGTTGACCTTGATGGTCACGTTCGACCGCTCCTTGGTGTACTCCGCGTTCGCGAAGTCTTCCAGAGCTTTGGCGGGGGGCCACTCGAACCAGATGAAGCTGAGGGTCAGTGGGTCCTTGGTGAGCTCCGGGATGTCCGCCGGCGCCTTGGGGGCGCTCGCCGCGCCGTCGTCCTGGCCACCGCAAGCCGCCATGGTCGTGGCCACCAACATGGCCATCGTCGCAAGCTGCACCTTTCGACCGGGCACGGACAGTCGTCCTATTCGCTTCGGATACCGCATCCTCTTGCCTGCTTTCTGGGGGGGTGGGGACGACTTCTGGAGCCGTGCTGCGTGCTTCGCCGAGCAGTTGCTGGGTTGTTCAGGTGTGTTGCCGGCTGTCGCAGGGGCTGCCCCGCGGACCGGCGTCACGAGTACGCCGCGACGTGATGGGGCTTCAGGCAGTCGAGAGGTCCTTCGGTCCTTGTGCGGCCCGGTGGTGAATCGAGTAGGACGTCGAGCATGCTCATGGGAGCTCCAACTGATCGAAGCGGAGCGATGGCGGGCGGTTCCGCGATGAGTGAAGGATGGGTGGCATCCGCCACCTTTCCTATACGATCTGGGTGGGGGCGTCAATATCCCGAAGCGTTGCGACCGATGTCAACAGGTTCCAGAAGACGCAAGAAAGGACCTCGTGTCACGATGGACGACGAAGCGATGATCGCGCGGCGCCGTGGAGCCGTGAGGGGCGGAACGCCGCCGGGGAGATCTCGCGGCCGGCTTGCCGACGAGGTGTACGACACGCTGCTCGGACAGCTGATGTCGCTACGGATCGAGCCTGGCTCCCGCGTCACGATCGATGCCCTGGCGCGAGAGCTGGGGGTCTCGCAGACGCCGATCCGAGACGCTCTGAACCGCATGGAGGCCGAGGGCCTGGTCGTGCGGGTGCCCCATGCCGGCTATCGCATTCCCCCCCAGATCACCCGTGACCGATTCGAGGACATGGTTGAGGTCCGCCTGCTCCTCGAGCCGGCGGCGGCGCGCAGATCCGCCGAACGCGCATCCTCCAAACAGGTGGACGGTCTGCGACGAATGCTGGAGGAGATGGCGGAGCTGGAGGAGGGCGACGGGGCCATGGCCTATGGCGCCTTCGGGCTACGCGATGCCGCTTTTCACGATCTCATCGCCCTGAGCGCGGAGAACCAGGTCATCCGCGAAGCGCTCGCCCGCCTGCACACGCACGTGCACCTGTTCCGTCTTCTCCACGACACCCAGGTCACCCACCTGGCCATGGCCGAGCACGAGGAGATTCTGGTCGCGATCGCCG